>NZ_JAJJOD010000002.1:0-367422 GCF_020907385.1 Arthrobacter sp. zg-Y916
GATTTCCATACACCTTGTGTGTGAGAGGCCCCCAGCCAGACCACTGGGTTGATAGGCCGGATGTGGAAGCGGGGACTAAAGACCCGTGAAGCTGACCGGTACTAATAGGCCGATAACTTACACCACAACAACACCTGGGGAAACACGACTTCAAACGGTTTCCCAACGTACAGGGTGTTGTGATCATGCTGCTTGCGTCCACTATGTGGTTCCCAGCCAACAACCCGCCAGGGTTGTTCTGGTTGCAGGAACTAATTGAATACACGGTTATCGTGTAATCCACTGATTTACCCGCCATACCACCGGACTCGGTCCGGGTGGGTGTGTGCCGGGTTGGTAGGGTTACGGCGGTCATTGCGCGGGGGAAACGCCCGGTCCCATTCCGAACCCGGAAGCTAAGACCCGCAGCGCCGATGGTACTGCACCTGGGAGGGTGTGGGAGAGTAGGTCACCGCCGGACAACCATTAGAACCCCCCCTGGGGGTTCCGGGCTACGGGCCCCGCACCTGGTGCGGGGCCCGACCTGTTTAACCCGACCGGATTGAACCCGCCCAAACCCGGGGTCGCCGGCTACCGGGCGTGCCGGCCTGGCCGGAGGGCCGGGTTCCGGGGTGCCGGAGCGCTGGCTGACGGCTGGAGGCTGTGCCGCCGGGCCGAATGAGCCGCCGGACGTGACCGGTGCGCAATATCATCGGTGCGCAAATCACGCGGCATGGCGGGAGCCGCGAGGCGTGTTGGACAGTTCCCGGTGTTGCCCCGATGACCTCGCGGCCGGGGCTGGAGGCTGCACCGGAATGGGGCGGTGCGGCGAGTGCGCAAAATCACCGGCACGGGCCGGGGCGGGCATTACATGCAGGCCCCCTCAGGGTGCTCGACAGGTTCCAATTCCCCGTAACTCCCGTGGTCGGAGTGACCTCGTGGCGATACACAGCCAGCAACTGCGGCCGGGAAACCCGGTCTCCGGACACCACCGCAGCACCACTCCCGCCCGAAGCACCCCGCATTGTGCCGTTGTGCCGCGGCGTGCGTGGCTCAGGCTCTGAGCATCTTGCAGGGGCTGCCCCCAGGGTAAACGCTGCCTCCCGGGGGTACAGGCACTGCACTGTGGGCAAAGTCACTGCGTCCCGGCAAAACGCTGCACTTTGGGGAAACACTGCACTTTGGGTCCGGAAACACTGCGCTCGGGGATTTCGCTGCACCCTGTGGCATGGTTTCACTGCGTTGCGGGACAAACCGGTCGTTTTGGGAAAATCCGGATACGGCGCCGTGCAGCAAATTCCCCCAGCAAACGAATCAGCCCAAAACGCAGCAAAACCGGTCAGGTCGCATGACCTGCCGTTTATGGCGTACACCACCATCCGAGACGCTCGGTGCCAGCCAAACCGCCGTGCTTGGCGGACAGCTTCCCAAGGGGCGCACCGCATCTGCGCCGTTCCCGTGCGGTGCCCTCCGGCAGGGCGGAGGTCTCGCTCTGGATTCGCGGCAATCCGTGTTCTTGAGTATCCGCAGCAGTTTGAATGGAGGCGAAACATCCACATGTGCGAGCACGTCGAAGGTGTGAGTTTCGCGCCGATAAGGGATGGCCGCTCATGATGTCCTTCTAATGCCAGGACTCGACGGCATCTCGATGGTTGGAGGACCTTGATCGCCGCCCATAGTGGCAAGATTCACCCCGCTCGTCCCGTTGGGTGGTGCCTGGCGGACGGGAGCTTCTCCGTGCTGCCCTAGAATTGAGGAGGACCCTATAGGTCCCCACGACTTTCGCAGGTGGATCCTGCGCCTATCTACACATACATAGTGACGAGCGACTGCATACATTCCGTTGGTCGGCTCACGACGAGAGGAACTCAGCATGTCCGAGCAGAACAACCGGGAAGAGCGAGACAGCCAGGGACGCCCCAAGGCTAACGATCGCAAACCCCCGCAGCGCAAGTCCTATTCAGACCGCCAGGCTTCCGCCGGCCGTCCTGCTCGTGATGGCGAGCGTAAGCCCTTCAGCAAGGAAGGCGGCGACCGTAAGCCGTTTGCCGATCGTGGCGACCGTAAGCCGTTTGGTGATCGTCCGGCGCGTGAGGGGGATCGTCGGCCGTTCAGTGGTGGTCGCGATGACCGTAAGCCGTTTGGTGATCGTCCCGCCCGCGACGGTGAGCGTAAGCCGTTCAATAGCGATCGTGGCGACCGTAAGCCGTTTGGTGATCGTCCGGCGCGTGAGGGGGATCGTCGGCCGTTCAGTGGTGGTCGCGATGAGCGTAAGCCGTTTGGTGATCGTCCCGCTCGCGACGGTGAGCGTCGTTCCTTCGGTGGCGAGCGGGGTGAGCGTAAGCCGTTTGGTGATCGTCCGGCTCGCGAGGGGGACCGTCGGCCGTTCAGCGGTGGTCGCGATGAGCGTAAGCCGTTTGGTGATCGTCCCGCTCGCGACGGAGAGCGTCGTTCCTTTGGTGGCGAGCGTGGTGAGCGTAAGCCGTTTGGTGATCGTCCGTCCCGTGATGGTGATCGTAAGCCGTTCAGCAGTGACCGGGGAGACCGTAAGCCGTTTGGTGATCGTCCGTCCCGCGACGGAGAGCGCAAGCCGTTCCGGAAGGATTCCGAACGCCGTCCGTCGTCGGACCGGCCGTTCCGCAAGGATGACAGGCCGCAGCGCCGCACCGGCGATGACGCACCGGTCACGGAACGCAAGCACAATGCGCGCGACCTGCGCAGCGCCAACCGCGCAGACCGTGAGCGGTCTCCGGAGATCGACGATGACGTCACAGGCCAGGAGCTGGACAAGGTTACCCGCGCCCAGCTGCGTAACCTCGAAGAAGTCAACGGCGAATGGGTCTCCAAGCACCTGGTCATGGCTGGCCGCCTGATCGATGCAGACCCCGAGCTGGCTTTCCAGCACGCCCTCGCAGCCAGCCGCCGCGGCGGACGCATGGCAGCTGTCCGTGAAGCCGTAGCCCTGACGGCGTACGCCGCCGGCGAGTTCGGCGACGCACTGCGCGAGTTCCGCACGCACCGGCGGATCAGCGGCTCCAACGAGTACCTGGCCATGATGGCCGACTGCGAACGCGGTCTGGGCCGTCCGGACCGGGCACTGGACCTGCTGCGTTCCGAAGAGGTTGCCGAGCTCGACAACGCTGTGAAGGTCGACGTCGCGATTGTGGCCTCAGGTGCCCGGATGGACATGGACCAGTTCGACGCCGCCGTGTCCGCCCTCGAGATCCCGCAGCTCGACAAGAACCGTGCCTTCTCCTACAGCCCGCGCCTCTTCCGTGCCTACGCCGATGCCCTTGAGCTGGCCGGCCGCGGCAAGGAAGCTGAGACCTGGCGCCGGCAGGCCGTCGTCGCCGAAAGCGCGCTTGGCGTTGGAGACTTCGCTGAACCGGAAATCATGGACCTCGGTGAAGACGACGAAGCTCCGGCAAAGCCGCGCTTCCGCCGGGACAACGACGCCAGCGCAGACAACGCCGGCCAGGCCGCAGCAGAGGACCGCAGCGCCAACTACGCCCAGGCACCCGAGGCAGCCTCGGCAGAGCTGGACCTTGACGGCGAGTCCGATGACGATGCCCTGCCCAGCGACGAACGCGAAGCACTGCTGGGTGCCGAGGAAGCCGAGCCGGATTCCGAAGATGCCGACGGCGAAGCATCCGAAGCATCCGAGTCAGACACAGCGGAGGAAGCCGCCGCGGAGCGCAATGACTAAGCCGCTCGTCGGCAGCTTCGACGCGGTCTTCGCTGACCTCGACGGCGTTGTCTACGCAGGTCCGCATGCCATCCCCGGCGCGCCGGAAGCCCTCCAGGGGCTTGAGGCGGCCGGGGTGCAGCTGGCGTACATCACCAACAACGCATCCAGGTCATCGGCCACGGTGGCTGAGCACCTGCGGGAGCTGGGCGCTCCGGCAACGGCCGGGAATGTCTTCGGTTCCGCGCAGGCCGGCGCGGAACTTCTGGCGGGACTCGTCCCGGCAGGCAGCCGCGTCCTGGTGACTGGCAGCCAGACGCTGACCGACCAGGTCCGGGCCCAAGGGCTGGAGCCGGTTCCCTCAGCTGAGGACCAGCCGGCGGCCGTGATCCAGGGATTCGACCCCGGACTGGGCTGGAAGGATCTTGCCGAAGCGGCCTTCGCCGTCGCGGCAGGAGCCGTCTGGGTGGCTACGAACACCGATCTTTCGATTCCGCAGGCCCGCGGGATCGCTCCCGGAAACGGCACTCTCGTCGCAGCTGTCGCTGCGGCGACGGGTCGGGCTCCGGTAGTCGCCGGTAAGCCCGAAGCGCCCCTGTTCACGACGGCGGCACGGCACCTGGGCGTCGAGCGCCCCCTGGTGGTGGGCGACCGGCTGGACACAGACATCCTGGGCGGCACCAACGCCGGCTATGCGACGGCACTGGTACTGACCGGCGTGGACAGCCCTGCCACGGCCCTCGCGGCACGCACCGCTGAACGTCCGGACTTCCTCATTCCCAACCTTGGTGCGCTCTATGAGCCGTACCCGAGCGTGCAGCGCACCGACGGAGGTTTCGGCTGCGGTACCGCGCTGGCAACTGTTTCCGGCGGGACGGTGGAGATCACGGCTCCCGAGGGAGACCTGGACGGATGGCGCGCCGCCTGCGCGGCGTGGTGGGACGCCAACCCCGAAGTCACGGCAGCCGCTTCCCCCGAAGTCCGCTGGGTTGTCGGTGCCGGAAGCTAGGGTTTGAGCGTGGAAGAAATCAACGGAGACAACCCTGCGGTTCCGCAGACAGGGGACCCCGGCGTCGATGCCGTTCTCGCTGCGCTCGGCAAGGTGGCAGACATGCCTGTTTCAGAGCACGCCGCCCTGTACAGCACCCTCCATGACGGTCTGCTGGCCGCGCTGAGCGACGACGCCGCCGGACTGCCCGGGAGCACAAGCCCCGTTCCCGGCATCCCGCAGTCCATGAAGCCGGGCCTGCCCACCAGGCCTGCCTCTTTGGAAGCAGGCTAGCTGTGGCCCGGCTGGACCAGGAGCTGGTAACCCGGGGGCTGGCCCGCTCCCGTACCCATGCTGGAAAGCTCATCGCCGGAGGACGCGTCCTGCGCGCCGGAAGCGTGCTCACCAAGGCTTCAACGCCAATCCAGCCGGAGGATCCGCTTCAGGTGACGGACGACGGCGGCCCGGACTATGTCAGCCGTGCCGGCCACAAGCTCGCCGGTGCACTGGCGGCCTTTCCGGCCGTCAATCCTGCCGGACTGCGCTGCCTGGACGCCGGTGCCTCGACAGGCGGGTTCACGGATGTGCTGCTGCGGGCAGGCGCCCGTGAGGTCGCCGCCGTCGATGTCGGTCACGGCCAGTTGGTTGATTCCCTCCGGTCAGATCCCCGCGTGCGCGTCTTTGAGGGTATGAACGTGCGCTATTTCACCCCCGGGGACATTGGCGGGCAGGTGAACCTGACGGTCGCCGACCTCAGCTTCATCTCGCTCTCCATGGTCATCGTCCCCCTCGCCGCAGCCACCGCGCCCGGCGGAAGCCTGCTGCTGATGGTCAAACCCCAGTTCGAGGTCGGACGGGAGCTGCTGAACCGCACCGGCGTCGTCACCGATCCCGCCAGGCACCGTCTGGCCGTGGACCGCGTCACTGACGCGGCAGTGGCCGCCGGTCTGGAAATATCCGGAATCGCCCGCAGTCCATTGCCCGGCCAGAACGGGAATGTGGAATTCTTTATGTGGATGCGCGTTCCCGCAGGGACCATCCCGGACGCCGGGGAACGCTCGGCGGCGGCAACGGCTCTGGTCAACCGGCTATTCGATGCGCCCGCTGCGTTTGCGGACGCACCGGGTGGCGTAGAAGACTGACGGACGGCTACACACGGCTTCCTTCACAGGGGCAGAAGAGGACACAGAGACAACATGAGCAGACGAATACTGGTGATCGCGCACACCGGCCGCAGTGCCGCGATGGCTGCGGCCCAGGAAGTCTGCACCCAGCTCCATGCCGCAGGCCTGGTTCCCGTGATGCGCCGCAAAGACCTCGAAGATATCCAGGCTGAGTATGGCCAGCTCACTGCGCCGACTGAAATCCTGGATGAAGACGTCCAGCTCACCGAAGTCGATCTGGGCATGGTGCTTGGGGGAGACGGGACCATCCTGCGCGCAGCGGAACTGGTACGGGACACGGAAGTGCCGCTGCTGGGGGTCAATCTGGGCCACGTCGGCTTCCTGGCCGAAAGCGAACGTGAAGACCTGGACAAAACCGTCGGCTGGGTCGTGGACCGGGACTATACCGTCGAAGAGCGGCTGACCATCGACGTCAAGGTCTGGCTGGACAGCACGCTGCTGGCACACACCTGGGCGCTCAACGAGGCCGCGGTGGAAAAGGCAGACCGGCAGCGCATGCTGGAAGTGGTCATGGAAGTCGATGCACGTCCCATTTCCTCCTTCGGCTGCGACGGCGTGGTCATGGCGACCCCGACGGGATCGACTGCCTACGCGTTCTCCGCTGGAGGGCCCGTCGTGTGGCCAGGCGTCGAAGCACTGCTGATTACGCCCATCAGCGCCCACGCCGTGTTCTCCCGGCCACTCGTCGTCGCTCCGGACTCCATCCTGGCGGTGGAGATCCTGTCCCGGAATGCCGCCAACGGTATCCTCTGGTGCGACGGGCACCGCAGCATCGACCTGCCGCCGGGCTCCCGCGTGGAGGTGACACGCTCCAACGTTCCGGTCCGGCTGGCCCGCACGCACGACACGCCTTTCTCGGAGCGCCTGGTCAACAAGTTCCAGCTCCCCACCCAGGGTTGGCGGGGACCGGCGAACCAGCCTCCAGAGCAGGCTGCGAACGGAGGTATCCTCCCGTGATCGAAGAAATACGCATCCGGGACCTCGGCGTCATCACCGACGCAACGCTGACCCTGGGCCCGGGCTTCACTGTGGTGACAGGTGAAACCGGTGCCGGCAAAACCATGGTGATCACTGCCCTGGGGCTGCTGCTCGGTGCCCGCTCGGATGCAGGAGCCGTCCGTACAGGCGCCAAATCGGCGCTGGCCGAAGCCGTCGTCCGGCTGCCTCCGCAGAGTCCGGCGGCGGAGCGTTCCGCGGAGGCGGGAGCCGAACTGGAAGAGTTTGACGGCGGCGTCGAACTCATCGTTGCCCGTACCGTCAACGCTGATGGACGCAGCCGCGCCCACCTGGGCGGCCGCGCGACACCCGTGGGCGTCCTGTCCGAGGTGGGCAACCATCTTGTGGCCGTCCACGGGCAGACTGACCAGCTGCGGCTCAAAAGTTCATCAGCACAGCGGGAAGCGCTGGACAAGTATGCGGGGGAGTCCCTGGCCGCCGCGCTGGAAGAGTACCGTACCGGCTACAACCGCTGGCGGGCTGCCGAATCGGAGCTCTCGGAACTGCGCGAGACCGCACGGGAACGCCTCCGTGAGGCCGAGTACCTCGCCGCGTCGCTGGAAGAGATCGACGCCGTCGCCCCCGAACCGGCAGAAGACGAGACGCTGAAGGCCGAGGCCATGCGCCTGGGCAACATTGAGGAACTGCGTTCGGCGTCCGTGGGAGCGCACCAGGCGCTTGTCGCGGGTGACTTCGCCGACGGATCGGATGCCACGTCGCTGGTGGATGCTGCCAAGCGCCAGCTGGAACTGGCAGGCGAGCACGATCCGGCCCTGGCGCAGGCCGGCCAGCGGCTCGCGGAAGTCGGCTACATCCTGGCCGACATTGCGGCTGAGCTGTCCAGCTACAGTGCGTCCCTGGACGGCGAGGGCCCCGGCCGGCTGGCGGAGGTTGAAGCCCGCCGCGCGGAACTGGCTGTTCTGGTGCGCAAATACGCCCCCTCGGTCGACGAAGTCCTGGAATGGGCGGAAACCGGCAGGGCCCGCCTGGCGGAGCTCGGAGACGACGGCAGCCGGATCGAATCCCTTGAAGCCGAACTGACCGAGCTCCAGGCACGTCTCTGGGAGCAGGCCGCGGGACTGACCAAGCTGCGCACGGATGCCGCAGTCGAACTCTCAGGACGCGTCAGCGACGAACTCACTGCGCTGGCCATGCCTGACGCCCGCCTGGTCATCACCGTGGATCCCAGCGCGGCCCTGGGCCCCCAGGGCGCGGACGCGATCGAGTTCCTGCTGGCTCCGCATCCCGGAGCACCGGCGCGGCCGCTGGGCAAGGGCGCCTCCGGCGGTGAGCTTTCCCGCGTGATGCTCGCCATCGAGGTAGTGCTTGCCGAAGTGGATCCGGTTCCGACCTTCGTCTTTGACGAGGTGGACGCCGGCGTCGGTGGCAAGGCAGCCATCGAAATCGGCCGGCGGCTGGCGATGCTCGCCCGCCACGTGCAGGTCATCGTGGTGACCCATCTCCCGCAGGTGGCGGCCTTCGCAGGCCATCACATCCGCGTGATTAAAACCTCTTCCTCCGCAGATGACGGGTCGGGCGTCACTGCCAGCGACGTCGTCGTGCTGGACCGCGAAGCCCGGATCAGGGAACTGGCCCGGATGCTCGCAGGCCACGAGGACTCGGAGTCGGCCCGTGCCCACGCCGAGGAACTACTGGCGACGGCAGCCGTTCCCAGTGGGGAAACTACCCAGACCAACAAAAGGTGATAGGCTCGAATTCCGTGGTGCAGCGATCAAATTCCAGGTTTCCCAAGTCGTCTTCTACGACCAAACACATCTTCGTTACCGGAGGCGTGGCGTCGTCCCTTGGTAAGGGACTGACGGCCTCCAGCCTCGGTCACCTGCTTCGGGCACGCGGCCTCTCCGTGACGATGCAGAAGCTCGATCCCTATCTCAATGTGGATCCGGGCACAATGAACCCCTTCCAGCACGGTGAAGTCTTCGTGACCGACGACGGCGCTGAGACCGACCTCGACATCGGACACTACGAGCGCTTCCTCGATGAGAGCCTCGACGGGTCCGCCAACGTGACCACGGGCCAGGTGTACTCCACCGTCATCGCCAAGGAACGCCGCGGCGAGTACCTCGGTGACACCGTCCAGGTCATTCCCCACATCACCGATGAGATCAAGCGCCGGATGCGCCTGCCCTCCGAGGCGAAGAAGACCCCCGACGTCATCATCACCGAAATCGGCGGCACCGTGGGCGACATCGAGTCCCAGCCGTTCCTTGAAGCCGCCCGCCAGGTCCGCCAGGACATCGGCCGGAACAACGTCTTCTTCCTGCACGTCTCACTGGTCCCGTACATCGGCCCGTCGCAGGAACTGAAGACCAAGCCGACCCAGCACTCGGTGGCGGCCCTGCGCTCCATCGGCATCCAGCCGGACGCAATCGTCATCCGCTCGGACCGCCCGGTCCCTGACGCCATGCGCAACAAGATCGGCCGCATGTGCGACGTCGACGTCGACGCCGTGATCGGCTGCCCCGATGCTCCGAGCATCTATGACATTCCCAAGACACTGCACTCCCAGAACCTGGACGCGTACATCGTCCAGCACCTGGGACTGAAGTTCAAGGACGTCAACTGGACCAAGTGGGACCGCCTGCTTGAAGCCGTGCACAACCCGAAGCACCACGTCGAGGTGGCACTGGTCGGCAAGTACATCGACCTGCCCGACGCCTACCTCTCCGTGACCGAGGCCCTGCGCGCCGGCGGCTTCGCCAACAGCACCAAGGTCAAGATCCGCTGGGTCCCCTCCGATGACTGCGCCACCGAAGAAGGCGCCCGCAAGGCCCTGGCCGGCGTGGACGCCATCTGTGTCCCGGGCGGCTTCGGTATCCGCGGCCTCGAAGGCAAGCTCGGTGCACTGAAGTTTGCCCGCGAGAACAAGCTGCCGACCCTGGGTCTGTGCCTTGGCCTGCAGAGCATGGTCATCGAGTACGCGCGCAACGTCGTCGGCCTCGAAGGCGCATCCTCCAGCGAGTTCGAACCCGACACGAAGTACCCGGTCATCGCGACCATGGCCGAGCAGAAGGAAATCGTTGCAGGCCAGGGCGACATGGGCGGCACCATGCGCCTGGGTCTCTGGGACGCGAAGCTGGACGAAGGTTCGGTTGTGGCCAAGACGTACGGCAAGACCGCCGTCGCCGAACGCCACCGCCACCGCTACGAGGTCAACAACCAGTACCGGGACCAGATTGCCGAGGCCGGTCTGGTCTTCTCCGGCACCTCGCCCGACGGGCAGCTCGTCGAATATGTCGAACTGCCCGAGGACGTGCACCCGTACTACGTCTCCACCCAGGCGCACCCGGAACTGAGCTCGCGGCCCACCCGGCCGCACCCGCTCTTTGCCGGCCTGATCAAGGCCGCACTGGCCCACCAGGGCGCGGACGCGTAAGGCATGAGCGAGAACCAGGGGTTTGCCGACGAGCAGAGTCCGCGACGGCTGCTGGATTCCTCAGTGGTCTACAGCGGTCCCATCTGGGACGTGGTGAGCGAGAAGTTCACCCTGGCTGACGACGGCGAACCCCTGGTCCGCGACTACATCCGGCACCCCGGTGCCGTGGCCATCCTGGCCATGAACGACGCCGGCCAGGTACTTTTGATCAACCAGTACCGGCACCCGGTCCGCATGACGCTCTGGGAAATCCCCGCCGGCCTCCTGGACGTGGAGGGCGAGGACTATCTTGCCGGAGCCGTCCGCGAACTGGCTGAGGAAGCAGACCTGGTGGCTGAGGACTGGAACGTCCTGGCCGACCTCTTCCTCTCACCCGGATCATCCCGCGAAGAGCTGCGGATCTACCTTGCCCGTGGCCTGCATGATGTGCCGGCTGACGAGCGGCATGAGCGCTTCCATGAGGAAGCAGAGATCAAAATGATGTGGGTTGACCTCGACGACGCCGTCACTGCGGTCCTTGAGGGCCGAATGCACAGCCCCTCGGCGGCCGCTGCCGTGCTGGCGGCTGCTGCAGCCCGGAACTCGGGCTACGCGAACCTGCGTCCTGCAGATGCTCCGTGGCCGGAGCATCACACCGAACACCACACCTGGCCCAACGGATCCGTCCGCTAGGGGCATGGGTGATACCCGCCTTCCCCGCCGCAGGCGGCAGCACCTCCGCTCAAGGACCGGCCGCAGGCTCCCGGGCCTCTGACCTCCCTGTGCCCTCGATCAACGACACCATTGAGCTTGATCTCCAGTCCCAGCTGAACCCCACCCTGGTCCTCGACCGGTCCGGACTGGCAGCCGCAGCCACCTCCGAGGACGCTGTATCGGCTGGTCCGGGGGAGTCCACTGCTGCTGCACCGCAGGCACCGCGCGCTGCCCGCAGCTCACAGAGATCCGCCGACGACCTCCGGGCCACCGCCGTCGGACGTGCCATTGGCGCGTACCTCCAGCACATGGCTGTGGAACGCGGGCTCGCCCAGAACACGGTGGACGCCTACCGTCGGGACCTGGTGCGGTATGCCCGGTTCCTTGCGTCCAATGACCGCGCCGATCCGGCCGCCATCACCCGGCATGACGTCACGGCGTTCGCCCGTTCCATCGCAGAAGGATCCGACGGCGCCTCGGCGCTGAGCATGCGTTCGGCGGCGCGGACGATTGTGGCGGTACGCGGCCTGCATAAGTTCTGGGCACTTGAAGGGATCACCACCACCGATCCGGCAGCCGATGTCCACCCGCCGATGGCAGGTAAGCGCCTGCCCAAGGCCATCAGCGTGGACGAAGTAACCCGGATCCTCGAAGCCGTGCCGCTGGACACACCCACTGGACTGCGCGACCGGGCACTGCTGGAGTTCCTCTATTCCACCGGGGCGCGCATCAGCGAAGCGGTGGGCCTGGACATCGATGACCTGTCGCTGGAACGTATCCCGGCCAACGGGCCGGACGTCGTCCGCCTCTTCGGCAAGGGGTCGAAGGAGCGCCTCGTCCCGCTGGGCTCCTATGCTGCCCGGGCGCTGGATGACTACCTTGTGCGCGGCCGTCCCGGAGCTGCCGCCAAGGGGAAGGGAACACCTGCCTTGTTCCTGAACGCCCGCGGCGGCAGGCTGAGCCGGCAGAGTGCCTGGACCATTCTCAAGACCGCTGCGGAACGCGCCAAGATTGACCGGGATGTTTCTCCGCACACCCTGCGCCACTCTTTCGCCACGCACCTGATCGAAGGCGGCGCAGATGTCAGGGTGGTCCAGGAACTGCTCGGCCATGCATCCGTAACGACCACCCAGGTGTACACCCTGGTCACCGCCGACACACTGCGCGAGGTCTACGCCGCAGCCCACCCGCGGGCGCTGTAGACGCAGCCCGTCCGCAGTATCCGGTTCGGGCAGCAGCTGACCTGCGCCAGACTTAGCCGGCACTGCTCAAGCCACCAAGGGGATCGGCTATCCGGTCGACGCAATGAGCTTTGTCAACGGAAAAGGGGGCGGATTCTCGGCACCATTCCCATGGCATTCCGCAGGGAGGACGGTCTCAGTTCACGCATGGTGCCCCGGGCCGGGTTGTTCGTGGCACTCGCTGACATGGCCCGCCACCACGGCGTGCGGGTGGACCATCGACCCCGCTGCACCCGCCCCGCGCTATGTGCCCGTCCTGAGCAGCGGGGGGGGGGGGGGGACATCCCGGACTTCCACGTGGACGTACCCCCGGGCGAATTCCGGCTGCAGTTCGGCACCCGTGCCTTCTTCGCCTTGATGAATACCCCCGACGGCGGCACGATCCTCCGGTCACCGATGATCCCCGCCAGGCGCGGCGAGATCTCCGTGTTGCCCGCAGGAACGTGCGTCGCGGTGGCTTCGCAGTAGATTGGGAGCATGCCCCGTCCACCGCGTGCTTCCCCCGTTGTCCTCTGTTTCCTCTTCCGCGAGACAGGTCAGGGCGGACCCGAGGTCTTGCTGGGGCTTAAGAAAACCGGATTCGGTATTGGCCGGATCGTGACGCTTGGCGGCCATGTGGAGCCAGGGGAGAGCCCAGAACAGGCGGCCGTGCGGGAAGTCTTCGAAGAGTCCGGCGTCAGCGTTGCCGAAGGGGACCTGGAACCCGCCGGTTCCATCGAGTTCATGTTTCCCTCACGACCGGAATGGGACATGTCCACTGTGGTCTACCGGTCCTGGACCTGGTCCGGGGCGCCGGCGCCGTCAGCGGAGATCGAACCTGCCTGGTACCCGGTGGATGCCGTTCCGTATGCGGCTATGTGGGAAGACTCCGCGTACTGGATGCCGAAGGTTCTTTCCGGGGAGTACTTCGCCGCGGCCGTGACGCTCGCGGAAGACAACGAGTGTGTGGGCAGCGTGGTCTTCTCCTCGCCCTGACGGCTGCGTGCCCTGACGGCTGCGTGCCCTGACGGATGCGCGGTCCGAGCGGCGGAAGGCTCGCGGCGGCTAGTGTCCCGCCGCGGCCAGCCGGTCCGCTGCCCGGCTGCCGTCTGGTGCGGGCAGGCTTGCGGTCGCCTTGGCCAAGCCGGATACAGGCATGCCGACGTACATTGATTCGGCACGGTCCACCGGAAAGGTCTCATGCCAGATACCGACGGCTCCCGGCGCCTTCCGGGCCCGGCGGTTAAAGGCTGCCCAGGCCGGCCGGTGTTCTGCATTCGTCTGGCTGGCGTAGGCATAGAGCTCTTCGGCAGTCTTCCAGTACTGCACCACCAGCGGACCACCGGATCCGACGGTCATCCGGTAACCCAGCAGGCCGGAGCCGGGGTTGGAAGACAGCTCCTTGAGCATCCGCGGCATGGCGGCAAAGACCGGGAACCAGAGGTCCGGGCGCCACGGGCGGTTGATGCGCATGCCAATCAGGAATACCACAAGGGGGCCAGTGTGCTGGTGGGTTGAGCGGTGGCTGAGAACGCGAGCCATAACGGCACCTGATTTCGCTAACTGGATAGTGATGCTATCCACACTAGAGAGCTACACTATCCAGCACAAGGGGGTTCTCCATGCGAATTTCAGAGCTGGCGGCAGAGTCCGGGGTTCCGGTGGCCACCATCAAGTTCTACCTGCGGAGCGGCCTGCTTCCGGAAGGCCGGCAAACAGCTCCTCGGCAGGCAGAGTACGGCGCGGACCATCTGTCCCGCCTGCGGCTTATCCGCGCCCTCCTGGGGCCCGGAGGGCTGTCCATTGCGGCTGCCGGCGAGGTGTTGAAACAGCTGGACCAGCCACCGGGGTCCACGCATGGGCTTCTCGGCGCGGCACACCACGCGCTGGACACCGGCGTGCGTGCGAGGGCCGGACAGTCAATGACGGAGCACCCGAGGGCAGACGCGATGCTTGCCTCGCTGGGCTGGAACATTGATCCGGCCGACCATCTCTCCCGGTACCGGCTCGAAGAGGCACTGGCCGGTCTGGAGGCGGCGGGGTTTGTGCCGCCGCCCGGGTTCCCGGAAATGTATGCCTCAGCCATGCGGGAGCTTGCCGTCCGGGAACTGGAGCAGGTGCCGCTGGGGAGCTCCTCGGAAGCCATGCGGTATGTGGTGCTGGGAACCATCCTCACCGAGCCGCTGCTCCTGGCGCTGCGCCGCCTGGCGCAGCAGGATGTCTCCGCCAAAAACTTCGCAGACACCGCTCCGCCTCCCTCGCCCGCCGGCGAAACTGAGCCGAAACACTCCTGATCCGAACAGCAGAAGGCCCGCCGCAGATTCCCCTGCGGCGGGCCTTCGTATGCTCGGGTGCCCCCCGGCTAGGCCAGGTGCCGCTCCTCGGGGCCGTCGTAGGCGCTGAGGGGACGGATCAGAGAGTTGGCCTCCAGCTGCTCCATGATGTGCGCGGTCCAGCCGGTGATCCGGGCAGCCACGAACAGCGGAGTGAACGTGGGGGTGTCAAAGCCCATCAGGTGGTACACGGGCCCAGCCGGGTAGTCCAAGTTCGGCAGGATGTTCTTACGCTCACCCATGGCCGATTCCAGCGCCGTGTACAGCTCGCCCAGGTCGGCACGGTCATAGTGCTTGACCATCTTGTCCAGGGAGGCCTTCATGGTGGGCACCCGCGAGTCGCCGTTCTTGTACACGCGGTGGCCGAAGCCCATGATCTTCTTCTTATCCGCCAGCGCGGCATCCAGCCAGCCTGCCGCGTGCTCGGCGACGTCGCCCTCGCCGGCGCTGGTGGTGATCTCCTCGAACGTGTGCATCACCGCCTCGTTGGCGCCGCCGTGCAGCGGCCCCTTCAGCGCGCCGACTGCTCCGGTCACGGCCGAATGCAGGTCCGAGAGCGTGGACGTGATGACACGGCCGGTGAACGTGGAGGCATTGAAGGAGTGCTCCGCGTACAGGATCATCGACACGTTGAACGCCTCCACCACCTCGGGGGCGGCTTCCTCACCGAACGTCATCCAGAGGAAGTTCGAGGAGTAGTCCAGATCATCCCGGGGTTCCACCAGGTCCTCGCCGCGCCGCCGGCGCTGGTCATAGGCGACGACGGCAGGCATGGCGGCAAACAGGCTGACCGATTTCTGCATGTTGGCCAGGACGGAGGAGTCGTCTGCCTGCGGATGCTGGGCGCCCAGGACCGACACAGCCGTGCGGCAGACATCCATCGGATGGCAGGTCACCGGCAGGGCGTCGATGACTGCCTTCAGCTCCGGGGTCAGCGCCCGCTGGGACCGCTCACCCTCCACGAACTCGGCCAGCTGCTCATCCGTGGGCAGCTCACCGTTCCAGAGCAGGTAGGCCACTTCCTCGAACGAACACTTGGCGGCCAGCTCCTGCACCGGATAGCCGCGGTACAGCAGCGAGTTGGTGTCGGGATTTACCTTGGAGATGCGGGTGGTGTCCACCATCACTCCGGCCAGGCCCTTGTGGATGTTTGTGTCGGTCATGTCTGGGACTCCTTCGTCATGGTGCGCTGTTCTGGTGGTGCGTGTGCCTTCTTCTTGCGTGGTGGAACTGGAACGGAAGCCGGGTCAGGCCGGCGCCGCGGTGCCGGTTGTACCGGGGACCTGGAAGTTGAATACCGAAGTGTCGAAGCGGTTGTACGCCTCATAATCCACCAGATCGTACAGGCGTGCACGTGTGAGCATGCTGGGAACCGCTGCCTGCTGCGTGCCGTCGGCCTTGATGGCCTCCAACGTGCGCTCTGCTGCGCCCATCGCGCTGCGCAGCAGGGTTACCGGGTAAATGACCATGTTGACGCCGGCGGCGGCGAGCTGGTCATAGGTAAACAGCTCGCTCTTGCCGAATTCGGTCATGTTCGCCAGGATCGGGACGTCGACGACGGCGCGGATGGCGGCGAATTCCTCCACCGTCTTCATGGCCTCGGGAAAAATTGCGTCGGCGCCGGCTTCCACGAGCGCCCGGGCCCGGTCCTGGGCTGCTTGCAGTCCGTCGACGGCGCGGATATCGGTCCGCGCCATGATCAGGAAGTTGGGATCCCGGCGGGCGTCAGCGGCAGCGCGGATCCGTTTGGTGGCTGTGTCCAGGTCGACGACGTTCTTCCCATCCAGGTGCCCGCAGCGCTTGGGGTTGAACTGGTCCTCGATGTGGCAGCCGGCCAGGCCGGCGTTCTCGAGTTCCTGGATGGTGCGGGCCACGTTCATCGGCTCGCCGAAGCCGGTGTCGGCGTCGACAATTGCCGGGAGGTCGGTCATCCGTGCGATCTGGCCGGCACGGGTCGCCACCTCGGTGAGCGTGGTCAGCCCAATGTCCGGCAGGCCAAGGTCGTTGGCGAGGACCGCGCCGGAGATATAGACGCCGTCGAATCCTTTTTCCTCAATCAGCCGGGCCGAGAGCGGGTTGAAGGCACCCGGATACTGCTGCAGGATACCGGAGGCCAGGCCTTCGCGCATCGCGATGCGCTTCTGTTCGGGAGTGGTGGAGGAGTACAGCATTTAGAACAGTCCCTTCGGCGCGGCGGCGGGATCGATGATCCCGGCGGCGGCAGTGATGTTGAGCTGGCCGAGCTCACCGGCGGCGAGTTCGGGCAGGCGTTCGGAAGCCGTGATGAAGCGGTCCATTTCCTCCTCGGAGACCAGTCCGGCGGCGAGCGTGCGGAACTTGTTGATGTAGTCGGCGCGAACGAACGGACGGGCACCGAGGGGATGGGCATCGGCCACGGCGATCTCGTCGGTGATCACGGTTCCGTCGGTGAGGGTGATGTCCACCCGTCCGCCGAACGCCTTCTCGGCGATGTCCACCGAGTGGTAGCGGCGGGTCCATTCCGGGTCTTCCACAGTGGTCACCTTGTGCCAGAGCGCTACGGTGTCCGGGCGGCCGGCACGTTCGGGAGAGTAGGAATCCACGTGGTGCCAGGCGCCGTCCTGCAGGGCGACCGTGAAGATGTACGGAATGGAGTGGTCCAGGGTTTCGCGGGAGGCCGCGGGATCGTACTTCTGCGGATCGTTGGCGCCGGAACCGATCACGTAGTGCGTGTGGTGCGAGGTGGAGATCAGCACGGCCGCAACGTTGGCCGGATCTGCGGTTTCCGGGTGCTCACGGTGGATCTTGCGCGCCAGGTCGATCCACGCCTGTGCCTGGTACTCGGCGGAGTGTTCCTTCGTGTACGTGTCCAGGATGGCGCGCTTTGCCTCTCCCGGTGCGGGCAGCGGCACTGTATAGGCGGCGTCGGGCCCGTCCAGCAGCCAGGCAATGACACCGTCTTCGCCTTCGTAGATCGGAGTGGGGGAGGTCTGTCCCCGCATTGCCCGGTCGACGGCTTCGACAGCCATCTTGCCGGCGAACGCCGGGGCGTGTGCCTTCCACGTGGAGATTTCGCCCTTGCGCGACTGACGGGTGGCAGTGGTGGTGTGCAGCGCCTGGCCCACTGCCTGGAAGATCGTCTCGGTGTCCAGGCCCAGTAGGGTGCCGATGCCGGCGGCGGCGGACGGGCCGAGGTGCGCCACATGGTCGATCTTGTGCTTGTGCAGGCAGATGGCCTTGGCCAGGTCGACCTGGATCTCGTAACCGGTGGCGATCCCGCGCAGCAGGTCCGCGCCTGAGGCGCCGGTGTGCTGCGCCGCCGCGAGGATCGGGGGAATGTTGTCGCCCGGGTGGGAGTATTCCGCGGCGAGGAAGGTGTCGTGGTAGTCCAGTTCACGAACGGCCACGCCGTTGGCCCAGGCAGCCCATTCGGGGGAGGTCTTCTCCTCCACACCGAAGACGGCTGCCCCGGATCCGCCGGAGGACGGTGCAAAGGAGAGCGCCTGGGCGCGGGCTGCGACGATCGGACCGCGGGTCAGCGAAGCGACGGCCACGGAGGCATTGTCGATAATGCGGTTGATGACCATGTCCGTGACGTCATCGGTGACGGCTACGGGGTCAGCTGCGACGGCGGCGATCTTCCAGGCCAGCTGGTCTTCGCGGGGGAGGTTTTCCTCGCTGCGGTAAACGCGGACGTTATGGGATTTCACTGATGGGTCCTTTCAGGGGTGGTGGACGGCGGTGAAGTGTTCAAGGCTCTTGTGCAGGTGGATTCGGGTAGCCGCTGCGGCAAGGGCAGGGTCTGCTGCGGCAATTGCCCCGGCGATGGTGGCGTGCTCGGCTGCCGTGTCCCTGAGCCTGCCGGGGTTGTCCTTGGCGAGGCGGCGGACACGCGCCAGGTGCAGGCGGACGTTGCCCAGGGCCTGGGTGAGGTAGGGGTTAGCCGCGGCCTCATCGATCGCTGCATCGAGCCGGGCGACCAGGGCGTAGTAGCCGCGCCGGGCCGGGTCCTCGTCCGGGTCGGCATCCAGCCGGGCCGCCGCGGCCTCGAAGTCGGCACGCAGGGCTCGGAACACGTCGGGATTGCAGCGGACCGCGGCCAGGGAAGCGGCCTGGCATTCAAGGGCCTGACGCAGTTCGAAGAGCGATTCGACGGTGTCCGCCGAAATAGGGGTGACGACGACGCCGCGCCCGTTGTGCGGTGCTGCCAGCCCGTCTGCGGTGAGCCGGGCAAGGGCTTCACGCAGCGGCGTGCGGGAGATGCCGAGGCGCTGGGACTGTTCCACCTCGCCCAGCACCGTTCCCGGCGGAAGCCGCCATTCGACGATGTCTTCCCGCAGCATGGCGTAGGCCCTGTCGCTGGCCCGCATGAGTGCCCTTCCCGCAGAGTGGTCTGTTTGGGTTCAGTGTATACACAGAAGGTCTGATAGTGAACTAGGCCACGAGATTGGCTCACGGCCAGAGGTGGTGTGTATACACGGAGACTCTTTTCAGCCTGACGTGTGTCCCCTAGGATGGCGGGAACGACGCCGGCCGCGGCGCGCCAACCTGCGGATCAAGGAGGATTCATGGGAACTAACGGTTATGCGAAGACCTATGCCGAAAGCGTCGAGGACCCGGAGAAATTCTGGCTGGACGCCGCAGGCCTCATCGACTGGGATGTTGTGCCCCGGCAGGCCCTGGACGATCAGGGTGCACCGCTTTACCGGTGGTTCCCGGACGGACAGCTGAACACCAGCTTCAACGCCCTGGACCGGCATGTTTTGGCCGGCCGCGGCGACGATGCGGCCCTCATCTACGATTCCGCCATGCTGGACACCCAGCGGACCTACAGCTTCAGCGAACTTCTGGCCGAGGTGGAGATGTTCGCCGGCGTGCTGCACGGCCAGGGGATCCGTGCCGGGGACCGGGTAGTGATTTACCTGCCCATGGTTCCCGAAGCGGTCATCGCGATGCTGGCAACCGCCCGGCTGGGCGCCGTGCATTCCGTGGTGTTCGGCGGGTTTGCCGCCGCAGAACTGGCCGCGCGCATCGATGACGCCCGGCCCGACGTCGTCGTCACTGCCAGCGGGGGACTGGAGCCCAAGCGCCGGGTTGAATACCTGCCTGCAGTGGCCGAGGCCCTGGAAACCGCGGCGCACCGGGTGCGTTCCGTCGTCGTTGCCTCACGGGACGGTTTTGGCCACACGGCAGAGGAATACGACGGCGCCGGCGGAACAGTGTGGGCAGACTGGGCAAAGCTGGCGGAGACGGCCGAACCCCAGGGGCCGGTCAGCGTAGCCGCGACCGACCCGCTGTACATCCTCTACACGTCAGGAACCACGGGGTCGCCCAAAGGTGTGGTCCGGGACAACGGGTCCCACGCTGTCGCGCTCGCCTGGTCCATGCGCAACATCTACGACATTGCCCCTGGCCAGGTGATGTGGACGGCGTCCGACGTCGGCTGGGTGGTCGGGCACTCCTACATCGTCTACGGACCCCTGATCGCAGGCGCGGCGACAGTGCTGTATGAAGGCAAGCCGGTGGGAACTCCCGACGCGGGCGCGTTCTGGCGGGTAGCTGCAGAACACAGTGTGGAGGTTCTCTTCACGGCACCCACGGCGCTGCGTGCGATCCGGCGCGCGGATCCGGAGGCTGCGCTGCTGGCCGGGTATGACATCTCCAAGCTGCGGACCCTCTTCGCCGCGGGTGAGCGGCTGGATCCGGAGACCTTCCGCTGGGCGTCGGAGTCCCTGCAGATTCCAGTGGTGGACCACTGGTGGCAGACAGAAACCGGCTGGGCGATTTGTGCCAATCCCATGGGCCTTGACCCGCAGCCGATCAAGGCAGGGTCGCCAACGTTCCCGGTGCCCGGATTCCGGGTACGCATTGTGGACGGGACCGGTGCCGAAGTGGCGACGGGCTCTGAAGGCAACATTGTGCTGGACCTGCCTCTCCCGCCGGGAACCCTCGCGACGCTGTGGGGGAGCGACGACCGCTACCGTGCCTCCTACCTTGAAGCCTTCGAGGGCAGCTATGCGACGGGGGATTCGGGATATGTGGATGAGGACGGCTACGTCTTTGTCATGGGGAGGACAGACGACGTCATCAACGTGGCAGGGCACCGCCTGTCCACCGGGGCAATTGAGCAGGCCGTGGCCAAGCACCCGGACGTGGCAGAGTGTGCTGTCATCGGTGTGCGGGACAGCCTGAAGGGCCAGCGCCCCTGCGGGTACGTAGTGCTCAAGGCCGGATCAACGGCGACGGAAGAAGAGGTCCAGTCAGCGCTCGCGGACCTGGTCCGGAAACAGATCGGTCCAGTGGCGGACTTCCGCGACGTAAGGGTGGTGGAAGCACTGCCCAAGACCCGTTCCGGGAAGATCCTGCGCAAGACCATGCGCCAGATTGCCGACGGCGACGATTTCATCGTTCCCTCCACCATCGAGGACCGCTCGGTGCTCGATGACCTGATGCCGTTGCTCCGTCCCGGCACCTGATCCCGGAGGAGCTCAGCGGCGCCAGGCGTATTCGAGTTCCGGCCGGCCGGGGGAACCGTAGCGCGGGGAACGGACGACTGCCCGCTGGGCAGTCAGGTGCTCAAGGTAGCGCCGGACCGTGATCCGCGACATTTTCAGTGCTGCAGAAACTTCAGAGGCGGACATCGGGTTCGACGCGTCCTTCAGCAGCTCGGACACCGTCCGCAGCGTCTCCGGCGACAGCCCCTTCGGCAGCGCCGCCGGAACGGCCGGACGCAGTGCGGCGAGGGCGCGGTCAACTTCCGACTGCGTGGCAGAGGAACCCTGGCCAGAAAGGTTCGCGTGGTATTCGCGGTAGGAGGCGAGCTTGGCGGCAAAAGCGGAATACGTGAACGGCTTAATCAGGTACTGGACAATCCCGGCGGACATCGCCCCGCGCACCACGGCCAGGTCGCGGACGGCAGTAATGGCAATAACGTCGGCAGGAATCCCGGCTCCCCGGATTCGGCGCAGCAGGTCCAGCCCGTGCAGGTCCGGAAGGTTCATATCGAGCAGGACCAAGTCCACACCGGCGCGCGGACCGGTGAGGAACCCCATGGCTTGCGCGGCCGTGTGGGCGGTGCCGGCCAGGGCGAATCCCTCGGTGCGCCGCACATACTCCGCGTGAGCCTCAGCCACCACGGACTCGTCCTCCACCACGAGGACAGCGATATCGGAACCCT
Source organism: Arthrobacter sp. zg-Y916 (assembly GCF_020907385.1). Lineage (NCBI taxonomy): Bacteria > Bacillati > Actinomycetota > Actinomycetes > Micrococcales > Micrococcaceae > Arthrobacter > Arthrobacter sp. zg-Y916. The sequence continues at coordinate 21,632 of NZ_JAJJOD010000002.1, forward strand.
GGGTCATGGCCGCGCTCCTTCCGGAAGCGGCAACCTAACCGTGAAGCGGGCCCCGCCGGCATGGTGCGAGCCGACTTCGAGCGTCCCGCCAAGGCGCAGGACCGCCTGGTTTACCAGGGCCAGGCCGAAACCGCGCCCGGCCCCCGCAGCCTGCACAGGATCCTTGGTACTGAATCCCTGCTCGAAGATACGGGACCTCGACTCGGCGGGAATCCCCGGTCCGCTGTCCCGGACGGTGAGCTCGAACCCGCGCGAGCCGGCGCTCTCCACCACGCCCAAACGGACCGTGACCTCGGGATCCGGCAGGCCCTGGACCGCGTCAAAGGCGTTGTCCACCAGGTTGCCCACAATGGTCACCAGCTCACCGGAGTCCAGCAGGGCAGGTCCGGAACCGTCCCCGGGCACCTCCTCCACGGTCAGCACCAAGGCGATTCCGCGCTCCCGGGCCTGCGCTTTTTTGCCGGCCAGCAGGGCGGCCAGGGCGGGTTCGCCAACGGCGGCAACGACGTCGTCCGCCAACTGCTGGGACTGCACCAGGTCGCGGGTGGCGAACTCAAGTGCCTCCGCAGGGCGGTCGAGCTCGATCAGCGACACGATGGTGTGCAGACGGTTGGCGTGCTCATGGGCCTGGGCCTGCAGCGCATCCGTCAGCGTGCGCATGGACTGCAGCTCTCCGGTCAGCGCTTCCACTTCCGTGTGGTCACGCACAGTGGTGACGGTTCCCAGCCTCCGCTCAGCCGGTCGCCTGCCCTGCCTGCCGGGACGGCCCCGCGCTGGCCCGGCCGGGGCCAGGGCAGGGGACTGGTTAACCACCAGGATGCGGTCGGGGGTGAAATGGAACTCATCGACGGCGGTGCGGCCGCCGTGCAGCAGTTCGGCGAGGGTCGCCGGCAGGCCGAGGTCCCTGGGATCGACGGGACTGCCGGTCCCCGGCGTTAGCCCCAGGAGTTCCGCGGCCTGGTCGTTGTAGAGCACCAGCTCGCCGTCGTTGTTGATGAGCAGCAGCCCTTCGCGGACCGAATGCAGTGCCGCATCGTGGAAGGCGAACAGATCCGCGAGCTCGTCGGGCCGGCGGTCCTGCGTGGTCCGCCGGAGATAGCGGCTGAGCAGGAACGATGCCAGGGTTCCCCAGGCCAGCGCCGCGATGGAAATGATGAACACAGCCGGCAGTTCGGCGTCCCTGGCAATCGCCACCCTGTCCACAGTCAATCCGGCAGCAACCAGGGCCCGGACCTCGCCGCCGTCGTCCGTGACCGGCACAATCGCGCGCACCGACGGCCCAAGGGTGCCGGTGAAAACTTCCGTGAAGGACGAGCCCGCCAGCGCCTGGTCCACGGAGCCGAGATAGGCCTTGCCGATCTCTGACTCCGAGCGGTGGGTGAACCGGGTACGGTCCGGCGCCATGATGGTCAGGAAATCGATGTGCGCCGTTGCCATGACTTCGGCGGCATAGGGCTGCAGCAAGGCGCTGGGATCCGGAGTCTTGACGGACTCCAGCACAAACGGGTCCGCAGCGATGGTCTCGGCCACGGACATCATGCGGTCCGCGGTTTCCTCATAGCTGTGCTGCTCCGCTTGGAGGTAGAGCGCCCAGGACAGGCCGGCAGACAGGCACAGGATGAAGGCCAGCTGCCCGGTGAGCAGCCTGCTGGCCAGGCTCCATTTGCGCAAGGGTCTCCTTCGCTGGGGTACGTCGCGGAAGCCACCGGAAGCAGCCACACGTGTCCAGCGGCAGCATGGCCGTGAACAGTATGACCACAACAGTGACTGCCATCACAGCGGGCGGCGACGATAGCTGCGGAATACTTCCGGTTCCGTCCGCGTCTATCGCCGCCGGGGCACGTCTATCAAAGAAGCTAGGAGCATGCGATGGCCTCTGCCACGATACCCGGCGGCGAACAGCCCCCGGTTAAAGCCAAGAAGAAGGACAAGACCCACGTCCTCTACATAGCCGTGATCGCTGCCGTGGTACTTGGCGCAGTCATTGGCCTTGCAGCGCCCGAACTCGGCAAGTCCATGAAGCCGCTCGGCACGGCCTTCATTGGGCTGATCAAGATGATGATCGCCCCGGTGATTTTCTGCACCATCGTGCTGGGCATCGGCTCCATCGCCAAGGCGGCCACCGTGGGCAAGGTGGGCGGTCTGGCCCTGGGCTACTTCATCATCATGTCCACCTTCGCCCTGGCGATCGGCCTGGTAGTCGGCAACTTCATCCACCCCGGCGAAGGGCTGGACCTTGAAGCCAGCGGTGCGGCCGCACCTGCCGCTGCAGAGGAGGACGGCGGCACCGTCGGCTTCCTGCTCGGGATCATTCCCACGACCCTCCTGGCCTCGCTGACCGGGGAATCGATCCTGCAGACCCTCTTCGTGGCACTGCTCGTTGGCTTTGCGCTGCAGAAGATGGGCAAGGGCGGAGCTCCGATCCTCAAGGCCATCGGGTACGTCCAGGTGCTGGTCTTCCGCATCCTGATGATGATCATGTGGCTGGCTCCGATCGGCGCCTTCGGAGCGATTGCCGCCGTCGTCGGCGAAACGGGCGTGCAGGCCATCGTGAGCATGGCGACCTTGATGATTGCCTTCTACCTGACCTGTGTGCTGTTCATCGCAGTGATCCTGGGCGGCCTGATGAAGATCGTGACCGGCTTCAATATCTTCAAGCTCATGCGTTACCTGGGACGCGAATACCTGCTGATCTTCTCCACCTCGTCCTCCGAGGTGGCCCTGCCGCGGCTCATCGCGAAGATGGAGCACCTGGGTGTGTCCAAGCCCGTGGTCGGCGTCACCGTTCCCACCGGCTATTCCTTCAACCTTGACGGCACGGCCATCTACCTGACGATGGCAGCCCTGTTCGTCGCCTCCGCCATGGGCAAGCCGCTGGAACTCGGCGAGCAGATCTCCCTGCTGGTCTTCATGATCATTGCTTCCAAGGGTGCTGCGGGTGTTACCGGTGCAGGCCTCGCGACGCTGGCCGGCGGCCTGCAGTCCCACCGCCCGGACCTGATCGAAGGCGTTGGCCTGATCGTGGGCATCGACAGGTTCATGTCTGAGGCCCGTGCACTGACCAACTTCACCGGCAACGCCGTGGCCACCGTGCTGATCGGAACCTGGACCAAGGAGATCGACAAGGAGCAGGTCCGCCGCGTCCTGGACAAGGAACTGCCCTTCGACGAAGCGAGCATGAACGTCGATGCCGGTTCCGGTGAGCCGGAACCCACCGAGGTCTCCCGCGAGGTGGAAAGCTCCGTTCCGTCCACGGCCGCGGGCCGCAGCTAGTTTCACCAGGCTGCTCCGCCAGCCGGAAAGGGCGCTCCCGCATGCTGCGGGAGCGCCCTTTCGTGTGTGTGCCGCCGGGCGGCAGTGCGGTTAAGCGGAAGACGGCGACGCCGCAGCGGCTTCGTCGCGTTCCCGGCCGGCCAGGCGCTCCTCCCACGCCGACATGACGGCAGCATCCGTGCGCGGGGTCAGGAGCGAGACGACGACGTAGACCACGGCCGAGGCAACGAGCCCAAAGTAGATCGGTTCGTTGGCGTAGACGCTGGACCCGCCGCTGGTCATGGACGAGGAGAACCTGATTTACCGCAGTGGAAACGGAACCTCATTCCTCGTCTACAAAACCGACAATGCCGGGAGTGCAAAAAACACCCAGAACGGTCCGTTTTACACCAAACGGGCCGTTTTCGGCGTCATGCACCCAAGGTTCGAGTTAAGGTTGAGCGTCAAGGCTCGCTGGGCTACAGGGCGCCGATTCGCGGGATAGCAGTTGCACAGTTGTAACCTTGGACAAGACAGCAGGACAGCTAGATACGGAAGCGTGGATTTATACGTGAGCAGCGAACAGGGTTCCACAACTCTGCAGGACGCAACGCAGGGCGCGGCCGATGAAGCCATGGGCCCCACGGGCCGTCCGCTGACGGAATTCCCCGAACCTCCGGTCCTGACATCCCACGGGCCCGCCCGCATCATCGCGATGGTCAACCAGAAGGGCGGCGTCGGCAAAACGACCTCGACCATCAATCTGGGTGCCGCACTCGCCGAAGCCGGCCGCAAGGTCCTGCTGGTCGACTTCGACCCGCAGGGCGCATTGTCCGCAGGCCTGGGAACCAACCCGCACGAGCTTGACGTCACCGTTTACAACGTCCTGATGGACCGCAAGGTCGACATCCGCGACGCGATCCAGGAAACGCACGTCGAGAACATCGACCTGCTGCCCGCCAACATCGACCTCTCCGCTGCCGAGGTCCAACTGGTAAACGAGGTAGCCCGCGAACAGGTGCTCGAACGCGCCCTGCGACGGGTCTCGGATGACTACGACGTCATTCTCATCGACTGCCAGCCCTCCCTGGGCCTGCTGACCGTCAACGCGCTTACCGCAGCCCACGGCGTCATCATTCCGCTGATCTGCGAGTTCTTCGCCCTTCGCGCCGTCGCACTCCTGGTGGAAACCATCGAGAAGGTCCAGGACCGCCTCAACCCGGGCCTGCAGGTCGACGGCGTCCTGGCTACGATGTACGACGCGCGGACCCTCCACAGCCGGGAGGTCATCGGCCGCCTGGTCGAGGCCTTCGGCGACAAGGTTTTCGAGACCGTCATCAAGCGCACGATTAAGTTCGCCGACGCCACCGTCGCCGCCGAGCCGATCACCTCCTACGCCGGCAACCACGCCGGTGCCGAATCCTACCGCCGTCTCGCCAAGGAACTGATTGCCCGCGGCGGCGCTCCCTAGCCTGGCGGCGGACGCAGGTCCGGGCGACGCGGGGGAGCCGGAGGCAGCGGCCGGTGGATTCCAGGTCCGGCTGGAGAACTTCCGCGGACCCTTCGACGTCCTGCTGGGCCTGATCTCCAAGCACGAACTGGACATCACCGAGATTGCCCTGGCCACGGTCACGGATGAATTCATTGCCTACATACGCGCCCTCTCGGAGTCCGGACAGGGATGGGCACTGGATGAAGCCAGCGAGTTCCTGGTCATTGCCGCCACCCTGCTGGACCTGAAGGCCGCAAAGCTGCTCCCGGCCGGAGACGTGGAGGACGACGAGGACATCGCCCTGCTCGAAGCACGGGACTTGCTCTTCGCCCGCCTGCTGCAGTACCGCGCCTTCAAGCAGATGGCTTCCCTGATGGGCACCCGCCTGGCCGAGGAAGGCCTGCGTTTTCCCCGTGACACAGCGCTTGAACCGCATCTGGCAGCCATGCTGCCGGAGCTGGCCTGGCGCAGCAGCCCGGAGGAATTCGCCGCCCTGGCGGTCAAGGCGCTGGAACCCAAGCCGGGTCCTCCGACGGAAGTGGGGCTTGCCCACCTCCACGCACCTCGGGTGAGCGTCCGGGAACAGGCCCGGATCATCAGCGGCCGGCTGCAGGAGCGCAGTCCGCTCACGTTCAGTGAGCTCACCGCCGATGCCACTGCGCTGGAAACAGTTGCCCGGTTCCTGGCACTGCTTGAAATGTTCCGAGACGGCGTGCTGGCCTTCGACCAGCCCGAACCGCTGGGAGAGCTGCGGGTCGCCTGGACCGGCGCCGGCGACGGCGACGGCACAGCAGCCGGCTGGTCGGCAGAGGATCTGACCGAAGAATACGACGAGGAGACCCATGCAGCGGCTCACCCCTGAGGACGCAGTCCCGGCAAGCGGCACCCTGGCGTCCCGTCCCGGCGGGGTCAAGGCCGCGGCCGAGGCGGTGCTGATGGTGATCAACGAACCCATCACGGCCGCGGAGCTGGCCGAAGCGCTTGGAGTGGAGCCGGCCGAAGCCGAACAAACGCTTGCCGATCTGCGCCAGGAGTATGACGGCTATACTGGGGACGGACCCGTTGGCCCGTCTGCACCGCAACCGCGTGGATTCGAGCTCCGGGAAGTTGCAGGCGGCTGGCGCATCTACTCCCGTCCCGCCTTCGCCGACGTCGTTGGGCAGTTTGTACTCGAGGGACAAAGTGCCCGGCTTTCTCAGGCGGCGCTGGAGACTCTGGCGGTAATTGCCTACCGCCAGCCGGTGTCGCGGAGCAGGGTCTCTGCCATCCGTGGAGTCAATGTCGATTCCGTGGTCCGCACGCTGCTGCAGCGCGGGCTTGTCGCGGAATCCGGAACGGAACCCGAAACCGGTTCGCTGCTCTACAGCACGACTCCGTACTTCCTGGAAAAGCTGGGGCTCGGCAGCTTGGAGGAGCTGCCGCAGATTGCTCCCCACCTGCCCGGGCTGGAAAACCTCGCAGAATTTGAAGAAACTACTTATTAACCGCTACACCCGAAGGACTTCTCAATGACACAGGCACCCCGTTCCGGATCAGGCCGCAACACCCCGCGCGGAGGCGGCGCCGAAGGCGGCCGCGGCTTCGGCAAGGGCTCCAAGCCGGCCGGCGGACGCACGGGGGGTCCCAAGTCCTCTTCCTCCGGCGCACCCAAATCCGGCGCCCCGAAGGCGGGCGGCTACAAGTCCGGCGCCCCGAAGTCGGGCGGTTTCAAGCCCGGCGGCCCCAAGACCGGCGCCCCGAAGGGCAAGGGCGGTTCCGAGCGTGCTTTCCGCAACGAGCGTTTCGGCAACAACCTGGGCCCGGTCACCAAGCGGACGCACACCCGCCGTCCGGGCAAGCCCGTAGTCTCCGACCACCACGATCCCGAGGGAATCCGCCTGCAGAAGGTCATGGCCAGCGCCGGCGTGGCGTCCCGCCGGGTGTGCGAGGAAATGATCCAGGAAGGCCGGGTAGAGGTCGACGGCGAGGTCGTCACGGAGCTCGGTGTCCGCGTCGATCCCAAGACTGTGTCCATTCACGTGGACGGCATGAGCCTGCAGCTGGATGACACCCAGAAGTACTACGTCTTCAACAAGCCCCGCGGCGTGATCTCCACCATGGAGGACCCCGAAGGCCGTCCCTGCATCAGCGATTACCTCAAGAGCACGAACAAGCACGAGCGGCTGTTCCATGTTGGGCGCCTGGACAACAACACCGAGGGCCTGCTGCTGCTGACCAACGACGGTGAGCTGGCCAACCGCCTCACGCACCCCTCCTACGAGGTTCCCAAGACCTACCTGGTCCAGGTCCGCGGTCCCATGGCCCACGGCGTCGGCGCACAGATGCGCGAAGGCCTCGAACTCGAGGACGGCTTCGCCAAGGTCGATTCCTTCCGCCTGGTGGACTCCACGCCCGGACACATCCTGGTCGAGGTTGTCCTGCACTCCGGCCGCAACCGCATTGTCCGCCGGATGTTCGACGCCGTCGGCCACCCGGTGGAGCGCCTGGTGCGCACCCAGATGGGACCGATCCGCCTCAACGACCAGCGCCAGGGCAGCATCCGCGTCCTCGGCCGCCACGAAGTGGGCCACCTGCTGGCTTCCGTAGGGCTGTAGCCCGTGACGGTACTGGCCAACGGGGGTACACACCTGTCCGGACCGGTCCTGGTGATCGGCACCGGGCTGCTTGGTGCCAGCATCGGGCTGGGCCTGCGGGCCCGGGGCATCGACGTCGCACTTTCGGACATCTCTCCCTCCACCGAAGCAGTGGCACGGGACATCGGTGCCGGCCGCCGGCTTGCCGAAGCCGAGGCGGGATTCGCTCCCCAGCTCGTGGTCGTTGCCGCGCCGCCGGACGTTACCGCCTCCCTGGTGGCGCAGGCCCTGGAAGACTGGCCCTCCGCCGTCGTAGTGGACATTGCCAGCGTCAAGGCCGCTGTGCTTGCCGACCTGCAGGAATCCGGCGCCGACCTGTCCCGCTACGTGGGTACGCACCCGATGGCCGGGCGGGAGAAGTCCGGTCCGGTGGCAGCGCTGGGTGATCTTTTTATGTCGATGCCGTGGGTCATCTGCGCGGGGGAGCACAGCTCCCCGGACGCAGTGAAGGTGGCCGAAGCCCTCGCTATCGACCTCGGTGCCGTGGTGTCCCGGATGAGCGCGGAGGACCACGACCAGTCCGTAGCGTTGATTTCCCATCTGCCGCAGGTGATGTCCTCACTGGTGGCCAGCCGCCTGCAGGAGACTCCGCCGGCAGCCCTCGCGCTGGCGGGCAACGGGCTGCGTGACGTAACCCGGATCGCCGCGAGCGACCCCAAGCTCTGGGTGCAGATCCTCAGCGGCAACGCGCCGCGTCTGGTGAACATCCTGCACGGCGTCCGCGAGGACCTGAACCGGCTCATCAACACGCTGGAAAACCCGACGGCCGACGGCGCGCGCCTGGACATGGCGCAGCTGATCTCCGAAGGCAATACCGGTCAGGCGCGGATTCCGGGCAAGCACGGCACCCCGCCGCAGTCCTTCGTCAGCTTCACCGTGCTGGTGGATGACACACCCGGCCAGATCGCGCGCCTGCTCACCGAAATCGGGGAGATCGGCGTCAACCTGGAAGACCTGCGCCTGGAGCATGCCTCCGGCCGCGAGGTGGGACGGGCCGAAATCTCGGTTCTTCCGAGCAAGATGCACGGGCTGGTCAGCGCACTGACCGCCCGCGGCTGGAAGGTAGTGGAGTGAACGCACAGCAGAACCCGGCACAGTTCCGGCTGGGCAAGCCGCTGGTGGTGGCGATCGACGGACCTTCGGGCTCGGGCAAGTCCAGCATCAGCCGGGAAGTTGCGCGCCGGCTGCGTGCCAACTACCTGGACACCGGCGCCATGTACCGGGCAGTCACCATCGCCTGCATGCGGGCCGGCATCGACCTGACCGACGCCGTGGCCGTGGAAGCCGCCACCCGCAATGCGGACATTGAGCTGAGCACGTCACCGGACGCAGAATGGGTGCTCGTTGGGGGAGAGGACGTCACCCAGGCGATCCGTGAACCGGAGGTTTCCTCCAACGTCTCCGCCGTGGCCACCACCCTTGGTGCCCGGGCCGAGCTGGTGCGCCGCCAGCAGCAGCTGATCAAGGACTCCGGACTGCGGATCGTAGCCGAAGGACGGGACATCACCACGGTGGTGGCTCCCACTGCCGAAGTCCGGATCCTGCTTACCGCGTCCGAGGAGGCACGCCTGCGCCGGCGCGGTGTGCAGCTGGGCGGCTCGCAGAGCGCCGCGGCGCTGCGCGAACAGGTCCTGACGCGCGACGTGAAGGATTCCACCGTGGTCAATTTCCAGCAGGCGGCCGACGGCGTGGTGACGGTCGATTCCTCCGACCTGGACTTCGAAGAAACGGTCCAGGCGGTCCTGGACGTGGTTTTCGCCAGTACGCACTAACCACGGGCTGCACGTGCTGCGCCGGGGTCCCAATGGGGTCCCGGCGCCTTGCCGTGTTTCAATGGACTGGTGGCGGCACGGAATAATTCCGTGTCCGGCCCCCAAAAAACTTACCCGGGCTGAACGTCCGGAGACGGCCGGGCGCACCTGCGCTGACGGGCTCAACGGAAAGAAAGCAATAGTTTATGAACGCCAACCCGACCTTTGACGGCGAAGAGTACATCCCGGCAGGCGAGGACCAGATCGACGAGCGCCTTGCCGCCCTTGACGACGACGAAGCCAACCTGCGCGCCGAAACCCTGCGCGCCGGGCTGTCCGACTATGAGCTCGACGAGGAAGACGCCGCACTGCTCTCAGGCGGCTTCGATGAGTTCGACGAAGATGCTCCGGTCCTGCTTGACCCGGTCGTTGCGATCGTCGGCCGTCCCAACGTCGGCAAGTCCACCCTGGTGAACCGTATCCTTGGCCGCCGCGAAGCCGTGGTGGAAGACACCCCCGGCGTCACCCGTGACCGCGTGTCCTACCCGGCCACCTGGAACGGCGTGAACTTCACACTCGTGGACACCGGCGGCTGGGAGCACGATGCCCGCGGTATCCACGCCCGCGTTGCCGACCAGGCAGAAATTGCCGTCGACGTCGCTGACGCCGTGATGCTGGTGGTCGACGCGACCGTGGGCATCACCGCGACGGACGAAGCCGTGGTGCGCATGCTGCGCAGCAAGGGCAAGCCGGTCATCGTCGTTGCCAACAAGGTTGATGACATCCAGAACGAAGCCGATGCTTCCACCCTGTGGGGCCTGGGCTTCGGTGAGCCGTACCCCGTCTCGGCCCTGCACGGCCGCGGCACCGGTGACATGCTCGACGCCGTCCTTGACGTGCTGCCCGAGTACTCCGCCTACGGTGGACTGGAGTCCAGCGGCGGACCGCGCCGCATCGCGCTGATCGGCCGTCCGAACGTGGGCAAGTCCTCGCTGCTGAACAAGCTGGTTGGCAGCGAGCGTGTGGTCGTTGACGACACCGCCGGCACCACCCGCGACCCCGTTGACGAACTGATCGAACTCGGCGGGCGCACTTGGCGCTTCGTTGACACCGCAGGCATCCGCCGCCGCCAGCACATGGCCCAGGGCGCCGACTTCTACGCGTCCCTCCGCACACAGGCCGCACTCGAGAAGGCCGAGGTCGCCGTCGTGCTCCTGGCCGTAGACGAGGTCCTCTCCGAGCAGGATGTGCGCATCCTGCAGCTGGCGATCGACTCCGGCCGTGCACTGGTCCTGGCATTCAACAAGTGGGACCTGCTCGACGACGAACGCCGCCGCTACCTGCAGATCGAAATCGAGCGGGACCTGGCCCACGTTGAGTGGGCGCCCAGCGTCAACATCTCCGCCAAGACCGGCTGGCACAAGGACAAGCTGGTTCCGGCCCTTGACCTGGCCCTGGAGAACTGGGACAAGCGCATTCCCACCGGCAAGCTCAATGCGTTCCTGGGCGAGCTCGTGGCCGCGCACCCGCACCCGGTGCGCGGCGGCAAGCAGCCCCGCATCCTCTTCGGTACGCAGGCCTCCTCGCGTCCGCCGAAGTTCGTCCTCTTCACCACCGGGTTCCTGGATCCGGGCTACCGCCGCTTCATCACCCGGCGGCTGCGGGAGACCTTCGGTTTCGAAGGCACGCCGATCGAGGTCTCCATGCGCGTCCGCGAGAAGCGCGGCAAGACCAGCAAGCGCTAGCTCTTCCAGCACGGCCGGCAGCCCCGGGGCCACTGTGAACCCCGGGGTCGCCGCCGATGCGGGAAAAACGCTGACGATGCTGTAGAGTATTTGAGTTGGTTCGGCCGGAAACAAACCGGCTCAACGGATCAGCGGAACGGGTTGTGGCGCAGCTTGGTAGCGCACTTGACTGGGGGTCAAGGGGTCGCAGGTTCAAATCCTGTCAACCCGACAGACAAAGCTCCGGCGGACAGTATGTCCGCCGGAGCTTTTTGCGTCTGATGGATGCGCAGTGGCTGTTGGCGGGGGAATTAGTGGATACACCGTCCATTTAGTGAATGATGTACTTATCGTTCATGGGCCCGACAGGAGTACGGCATGGCTGAAGGCAGCACCACTTCGGATTCCCAACCACGGGCAGCACTTGTAACCGGCGGATCGGGGGGTATAGGCCGAGCCATCGCCCGGCGTCTGTCCGCGGACGGATTCTCCGTGGCCGTTCACTATATGGGAAACGCCGACAAAGCCGCTGAAGTCGTCCGCGAAATCACCGGCACCGGTGGGCAGGCGATTGCCGTCAGCGGCGACGTCGCCGACGAAGCGGCCATGGTCCGGCTCTTTGACGAGGTGGAGGCTGCCTTCGGGGGCATCGACGTCGTTATTAACACCGCCGGCGTTATGGTCCTTTCGACGGTCGTGGACCTGGATTTGGATGAGCTGGACCGGATGCACCGCACCAACATCCGCGGAAGCTTCGTGGTGTCCCAGCTCGCTGCGCAGCGGCTGCGGAGCGGCGGGGCGCTGGTGAACGTCTCAACCAGCCAGACCCGGATGCAACACCCAACCTACGCGCCCTACGCCGCCAGCAAAGCCGCCGTTGAGGCGCTCACCCCCGTCCTGGCACGGGAACTCCGCGGCCGTGACATCACCGTGAATGCGATAGCGCCCGGCCCAACAGCTACTCCGCTGTTTCTGAACGGAAAGGACCAGGAGGCCATCGACCGCCTGGCCCAGCTCGCTCCGCTTGAACGGCTCGGTACTCCGGAGGACATCGCGGAAGTTGCGGCCTTCCTTGCCGGGCCCTCCCGCTGGATCAACGGGCAGGTCATCTATCCCAACGGCGGACTCGCCTGACCTGTGCCGGGTTGACCCTGTTCGGGGAACAGGGTGTCGGCTTAGCCCGCCGGGCAGAAACTCCTCTCGCTGCCGGTTGTCCTCACAAACGGCAGCCGGGCCAGCTTCGATGTGGACGTCCGGCATCCGCCACCACACCGCTGCGCTGCCGATACGACACCCACTCATGAACCCCAGCCAGCCACTGCCCGTGAATCAGTGCACTAACACTAGCTTCCTCTAAGCGCCGGGGTCAGGCGGGCAGCAGGCTTGAGGTCAGGGTCCGGACAGCCTCCCTCCCGGCACGGTTCGCGCCAACTGTCGACTGCGAGGGCCCGAATCCGATCAGGTGAACCCGCGGATCAGCAGCGGCCACCGTGCCATGGACCTCGATCCCGTCGCGTTCGTTGCGCAGCCGGAGCGGGTCAAGATGGCTCAGCGAAGCCTTGAACCCGGTGGCCCACAGGATCGCATCGACGCGGGTCAGCGATCCGTCGGCCTCCCGGATACCGTCCGGCTCGATGGCCGTGAACATCGGCCTCCGCTGCAGCGCTCCGCGCTCCTTCGCCGCCAGGGCATAGGGTGTCCACAGCAGTCCCGTGTAGGAGACCACGCTGCCGGTGGGGTTGCCGGCCTGCACATCGGCAGCCACCCGGGCTACCACGTCCTTCCCGACGTCCGGAGTGAACGGCTCGTCGCGGAAAACCGGTTCCCGCCGGGTGTACCAGAAGACCTCGGCCACCCGGGAAATCTCCTCCAGCTGCTGAATGGCGGAAATCCCGCCTCCGGCGACGGCGACGCGTTTTCCGGCAAACTCCTTCAACGAGGCGTAGTCCCGGGTGTGGAGCTGGCGTCCGGCAAAGCTCTCCCGTCCCGGGTAGTCGGGCAGGGTGGGGTTGTCCCAGGTTCCGGTGGCGTTGATGACCGCCCGCGCGGTCCACGTCCCGGCGTCGGACTCTATGAGCAGTTCACCGTCGGGATCATCATCCGCGGGGGATACGGAAAGCACTTGCACGGGGCGCAGGATCGGAAGCTGCATGTGTTCCTCGAACGCTGCGAAGTAGGCAGGCACGGCGATGCGGGCCGGTGTGCCGGGGTCAGGAGGGCTCTGCCGGAACCCCGGGAGGTCGAAGATGCCGTTGACGGTGGCCATGGTGAGGGATTCCCAGCGGTGCAGCCAGGCTCCGCCGGGTGCCGTCCCGGCGTCGAGCATCACGAAGCTTCTCTCGGCATCGCCGCCGGCCAGGGCGCTTGTGAAACCGCGCCGGCTCAGGTGGTAGCCGGCTGAAAGTCCTGCCTGGCCGGCACCGATGACAACGACGCCGGCCCGGCGGACCGGGTGGTCCCGCGTATCGGTGCCGTGCTGCTGCGAAGCGGTATGCATCCCGGGGCCTCCTGGGCTATGAGTATCACTGCGTAAATGCCTGGATGCATGGCTTCATTCCCTTCGTAGGGCTGCCGGGCTTCGGCAGCCGTCAGCGTGCCGGCATTCCTAAATGGGTGCGCAGTGCCGCAGCAGCGTCCTCCAAATTGGCCAGCTGCTCCGGCGTAAACGCGTCGATAAAGATCTCTTTGATGGCAGCGAGGTGGGGGAGGGTGCTGCCCCGAAAGGCGCGGGCACCCTCGTCGGTAAGAACGACGAGTGAGCCGCGCGCATCCTCCGGGCTCGGTTCACGGCGCAGCAGGCCTCGTTTCTCCATTCGGCCCAGCTGGCCGGAGAGCCGGCTGCGCTCCCACTCCAGATGGGCGGCGAGCCGCGACGAACGCATAGCCTTCCCCTCTGCCTCGCTGAGGGCGAGCAAGACCCGGTAATCGCCGTCGGAAAGCTGGGAGTCCCGGCGCAGTCTGGACTCGATACGGGAGCGGGCGGTCTCGAAGGATTCGATATGCGCCCTCCAGACAGCGAATTCCACGCTTGTGGGCAGGTGCCGAGGCTTGGCCGCCTTCATCAGAAACTCCTAAGTAGTTGACATGTGAATCATATCCGCGATGATTCATATGTCAACTACATTCCGAATAGCTACCGCGTGCTGTGTTCTGGAACCGGTTTTCCCGGCCCGCAAACAGCAGCAGCCCGCAGCAAAGGACAGTCCCATGACGCAGGAACTCACTGACAGCACCGGAGCATCAGTAACCGTCACCGTCGCACCAGCGGGGCTTTTGGGGGCCTACATTGTGTCCGTGGACGGAGTACATGCGGGAAGAGCCGACTTCATCGATCCTCCCGGGCCGGAGGATGAACGCATCGTTTTCCATACCGAGGTGGATGAACAGTTCGCAGGACGCGGCCTGGCCGGGCTGCTCCTTGGCGAGGTGCTCATGGATATCACCCGCCGGAATCTCACCCTTGTGCCCGTGTGCCCGTTGTTCGGGCGCCATTTGAAGAAACACGGAGACGAGTTCCGGGCCGGCGGCGGGATGTTCCGCCTGCCGAGACCCGCAGACTTCGCCGCAGTCACCAGGGCCGGTTCGTGACCTGCGGTTCACGAACGTTCTTGAAGGAGGGTGGGCGGTAAAGCGTTCAGTCGTGCACGACTACCTGACGGAAGTGTTGGGTGCCCTGGCCGGGGACGACTCATATCCGCGAGTTCGTGGAAGGTGACATCGGCGAGAGCAGGGTGGTACTGGACTTTGCCCTGGTTTCCTCGCTCGACGACGTGGCACGGCGTATGCTCTTGGAACTCGCCAGAAGGCTCACGCTGGAGGGCCGCGGCGTCTATTTTGTGGATCCGGAATTGACCATTCCGGATCCTGACCGCGGCGACGGCATCCTGGTCCCCGTCATCGCGGATGCTAAACACGTCCTCCGAGGCGGTCCGGGAGGACAACCGGGTACCGCAGCGGCTCCGTAGACTCTCCTTTGGGGGAATCCCTGGGGGCGGAAAGGAGCTTTGAGATGCCGTGGAGCACGCGTGAACTGGCTGACCTGGCGGGTACGACGGTGAACACCGTCCGCCACTACCACCGGCTGGGCCTCCTCGCGGAACCTGACCGCCGCTACAACGGCTACAAGCAGTACGAGGTGCGGCATCTGGTGAGCCTGCTGCGTATCCGGCGGCTCGCCGTCCTGGGCATTCCGCTCTCACAAATGCGCGAAGTCAGCTCGGGAGGGGGAGGCACCCCCGATGTGCTGCGGGACGTAGACGCCGAGCTCCAGCTGCGCATCGAGTCCCTGCAGGAAGCACGCGCGCACATTGCCGCGATCCTCCAGCACCAGGCGCCGGCGGACGTGCCTGCAGGCTTCGAAGCCGTCGCCTCCCGCCTGTCGGAGAATGACCGCTCAATCGTCCACATCATGAGCCAGCTCTACGATGAAGACGCGCTGGCGGACATTCGGGAAATGACTGCAGACGAGACCGATGACACCGGTCCGGACATCGACAACCTGCCCCCGGACGCCGATGAGCAGACCCGCGAGGAACTGGCCCGGAGGGTGGCGGCGATCATTGTGAAGCACCTCGCCGCGTATCCATGGCTGAGTGATCCTGCCGCCCACCTGCCCAGGGGAACCCAAATCAGCACCGAGGCGTTCGGGGATGCCCTGACCGAGCTCTACAACGAAGCACAGCTGGACGTACTCTTCCGCGCGAACGTGATGGCCGGCGAACTGCTCGCCAGCGTGCAGGATCACAGCGCTGCGCAGGAGCACATCGAGGTGCAGGATCAGCGCGCCGAAGGGCCTGGTGCCCGTACCAGCTAACCGCCGTCGCTAAGGAGGCCTCCGTCCAGCAGCCAGTTATAGCGCAGCCTCAGTGCCCGCTCGGTGCTGGCGGCCACGCCCGCCAGGAAGAGCGATGTGTTAGCCCACGCTGGCAGTAAGAACGGGCTGGCAAACGTGCCGATGCTTTCCGCGACCGGCGGGATCGATGTGACCGACTCCAGAAGCTGCGGCACCCCGAGGACAAGGCTTACGAGGAGCACTGTCGCGGACGCCCGCCCAAGGAGCCGGCTCAGAGCAGGCCGCGTTTGGTCCAGATGCGCACGCCACCCCTCCGCCGAGGACATATCAGGGGTGAGCTGCTGCACGGTGCCGTCATGGGCTAGGTAGTCGGCCTGCCTCACGCCGTACATGCTCACAGCCACGCGGATGGTCCCTCCCGGGAGGGGAAAACTGGCCGGAGGCTTGACGCGGGCCATCTGCAGGCCGTCGCGGTAGAGGTTCACGTACACCTCGCCCTCTTCATCGCCTCCGTGCCGCACATCGACAGACCACGTCTCCGCCTGGTCCATGAGCCGAAGGTGGAACAACGAACGGGAGAACGCCTGCCACCACCGGAAAGGCTGCAGCGCGGGGGCGCTGCCTGGTTTCACTTGCATGTCCGGCCTTTCGAACCGTGTCCGCCCCGGATAGGCGGCCCTGGTTCGAACCATCGGACACTATGTTCCCGGAACAGGGTTTCTACTGTCTCCAACCCGAGGGACAGGCCCTCGGCGGGAAGACTAGGAACAGGACAGATGAAACCCATCCAGGAACTCGTCCACAACTTTCAGGAGCTTCTAGGCCAGGTGCCTGAGTTCCTTCAACCCTTTATTCTGATGCTCGCAGCGACCATCCCCTTCCTCGAAAATGAAGCCGGCGTGTTGATCGGCATCGTCGGCGGACTGAATCCCGTCCTTGCGGCCGCCGCGGCTGCTATCGGCAACTTTGTCAGCGTCCTGCTCGTGGTGATGCTTACCTCCGGCGCGCGGACCGCCGTTACCAACCGCGTCGATGCCCGGGCGGCGGAAGCGGTCGCGGCAGGCGGCAGTGCAGCGACACTCGTCGCGGCCCGTCCTGCCCAACCGGAGTCAAAGGGACGCATCCGCTTCAAGCGGTGGCTTGTCCGCTTCGGTGTTCCCGGAGCAAGCATCCTGGGTCCGCTGGCCATCCCCACCCAGTTCACCGCGTCGATCCTTGTGGCCGGCGGTACCTCCCGCCGGTGGGTTCTGCTGTGGCAAGGCGTGGCGATTCTTCTCTGGACCACCATCTCAACGGTCCTCATCTGGAGTGCGCTTCGGTTCGTCGTCGGGGTCTAGGAGCCCAGGGCCGCCACATCCCCGGCTACCGCGTCCATCCGTTCCTCGAACTGGTGCCCGCCGGTCTTGTGGCGGCGGATCACTGCAGCGGGCAGCAGCCTCTCGTAACTGGCCAGGTGCTCGAAGGGAACCGTGCCGTCGTCGCGGCAGTGGTGCAGGAATACCGGCAGGCCAGGGGGCAGCGTGAAGTCCGCGGGCAGCGCATACTCGGCCTGCCAGCCCTCCTGCCCCCAGAACGGCGTAGCCAGCAGCACCATCCCCCGGGGCAGCGGTTCCGGGGCAGAAGCGGCAAGTCGCAGCAGCGCCATGGAAGAACCAAAGGAGTGGCCCACTATGACTGTTTCCTCTCCCATCGGACTCCAGGGAGTTCCCCGGCGATCGGCTGATCATCTCTCCACCCGCCTGCTCCGTGCAGGAAGAGAACCTCCACGGGTACCACCTGCTTCCTGTTGAGTCCGGGATGTTCTTCCACTGTGCCGCAGCTGCCGGACCGGAAACAGGGGTGGGACAAAATGGCCTTGGGTTCCAGGCAGGGCTGCACGCGCCGATCCAGCTGACGGCGGGGATGGCGCACTGCTAGCGTTTCCCCACCGGCAGGAGTTCTCCGGCCGGTTTCCTCCTTGCACCAACAGGAGCCCAGGATGCCCGCAGAAACGCTGAACGTGATCATCCACGGTGCCGGGGGAGCGATTGGCGGGGCCGTGGCACAGGAATTCGCCCGGCAGGGTGCGAAACTCTACCTCGCCGGCCACCGTGAACCATCAGTGCATGCCACGGCCGAAAAGGTTCGGGCACTGGGAGCCGAAGTGCACGTCAGCGGCGGTGTGGATGCCTACAGTCCTGTGGAGGTGGATGCCCACACCAGCGCGGTGGCGGACCTCGCCGGGCGGATCGATGTTCTGCTGAATGCCGTTGAGATTCCGCGGGTCCAGGGCATCCCGCTGCTGGAGATGGACGCTGACGACGTCGTGGCTCCCGCCGCCGGATGGCTGCGCACCCAGTTCCTCACCGCACGGTCCGCGGCCCGGTACATGGTGCCCCAGGGCAGCGGAACCATCCTGATGCTTTCGGCGTCACCGGCGCGGCTTGCCCTTGCCGGAGTTGGCGGGTTCTCCGCCGCCTGCGCCGCGGTAGAGGGCCTGACGCGAACGCTCGCGGCGGAAACCGGTGCAGCCGGTGTCCGGACCGTATGCCTGCGTCCGCACCGGATTCGCGAGACCATCGGCGCCACTCCAGACCTGCCCATGGAGCTGGAGGAGTTCACCCGGTTCCTTGAATCCCTCACCACCAGCGGCACTCTTCCCACACTCTGCGACGTGGCACGGGCCGCGGTCTTCCTTGCCGCCGGAGGGGCGGCCAGTATGAACGGCACGGTGCTGAACCTGACCGGCGGCATGAGCCCGGATTAGGGTGAGTCCCCCGGCAAGGCCGTACATGCCGGGTGTCCTTGGTGCCTAAGGCGGCTTCCGGGCAGAACTGGTACCTTCGCTGGCAGATACCAACCTAGGAGCTGTCATGGGTTCCCCGCTGTCCCGGACACGGAAGACCGCGCTGGCTGCCGCCGTCGTACTGGTGCTTTCCGGCTGCAGCGGCATTGGCGCTGACCAGCCCAGCCAGGTCGCGCCCACGGTCCCCACGGCCGGTCTTTCCGAACCGGAGACGCTGACCACCGGTCTCCAGGCGCCGTGGTCCGTGGCGTTCCACGGAGACACCGCACTGGTCAGCGAACGGGATTCCGGACGGATCCTGGAACTGGACGGTACAGGGAACCAGCGCGGGGTCGGAGTGATCGACGCGCAGGGCAGGGGAGAAGGCGGCCTGCTCGGCATCGCCGTGCAGGACGGCTACCTCTACAGCTACCTCACCGCCGGCCGGGAGAACCGGATCGAACGCCGTGAACTCAGCGGCGCGCCGGGGTCCCTGGCACTGGGTGAGCCGCAGACCATGCTCGCGGGCATCCCGGCAGGTCCCGTCCACAACGGGGGCCGCCTTGCCTTCGGACCGGACGGCATGTTGTACGCGACGACCGGCGACGCCGGAAACCGGGAGAGCGCCCAGGACACCGGGTCGCTCTCCGGCAAGATCCTGCGGCTGATGCCCGACGGCGCCGTTCCCGCTGACAACCCGTTCCCCGGGTCTCCGGTATACAGCTACGGGCACCGGAACCCGCAGGGCATCGCCTGGGACGCGGACGGAACCATGTATGCGAGTGAATTCGGCCAGGACACCTGGGATGAACTAAACGTTATTGAACCTGGCGGCAACTACGGATGGCCCGAAGCGGAGGGGACGGCGGGCCGGGACGGATTCATCGATCCCGTGCAGCAGTGGGAGCCCGGTGCCGCCAGTCCCAGTGGCATCGCAGTGGTGGGGAACTCACTGTTCATCGCGAACCTGCGCGGAGAGCGGCTCCGGGAAGTGCCGCTGGAAGACCCGGGCAGCGCCGTCGAACATTTGGCGGGCCAGGGCCGGCTTCGCGATGCAGTATCTGCGCCGGACGGCAGTCTCTGGGTCCTGACGGGCAACACGGACGGGCGGGGAAATCCGGGAGCGGAGGATGACCGGATTTTGCGCCTGGAACTTCAACGCTGAACCGCTGCCCTCAACATTTCGCCGACGCGGACGTACGCTTCATCGAGAACACAGCTGCCAGCAATTTGCGAGGGGAGATCCGTGCCCGAAGTCATCGTTGCCGGAGCCGGGCCAACCGGGATTTTCCTGGCCAGCGAACTGCGCCTGCACGGCGTGGATGTGCTGGTCCTGGACAGGGCCCCGGAGCCGACCAGCATTGTCCGCGCCCTGGGCCTGCACTCACGCAGCATCGAGATCATGGACCAGCGCGGACTGGGCGAGCACTTCGCTGCTGCCGGCACGCGGCATCCGCTCGACGGGTTCTTTGCAGGCATTCTCCGCACGGCGCCGGACCTGGACACGACACATCCGTACGTGCTGGGGATCCCGCAGACCGAGACCGAGGCCGTGCTGACCCGCCGAGCCCTCGAACTTGGCGTTGACATCCGCCGGGGACATGAACTTACCGGCCTCATGCAGGACGACGCCGGCGTCCTGGTCACTCTGGCAGACGGGAGTGAGGTCCGCGGGCGCTATCTGGTGGGATGTGACGGGGGCCGCAGCACCGTTCGGTCCCTGGCGGGGATCGGGTTCCCGGGGGAACCAAGCAGGAGGGAATTCCTGCTGGCCGAGGTGGACCTCACGGCGGCACCGGAAGAGGTGGCCGCCGTGTCAGCGCGGGTTCGTGAGACCCACCGTGACTTCGGTGCAGGACCCGTGGAAGGCGGTGTCTTCCGAGTGGTGGTTCCCGCGGACGGCGTGGCTGAAGACCGCACCGTTCCGCCTGACCTTCGGGAACTGAAACGGCAGCTGAATACCTACGCCGGCACGGATTTTGGTGCACATTCACCCCGCTGGATCTCCCGGTTCGGTGATGCAACGCGGCTGGCTGACGCCTACCGGGCCGGCAGGGTGTTCCTGGCCGGCGACGCCGCGCACGTCCACCCGCCCTTCGGCGGCCAGGGACTGAACCTTGGCCTTCAGGACGCCCTGAACCTGGGCTGGAAACTTGCCGCAGCCGTGAACGGATGGGCGCCGGAAAAACTCCTGGACACGTACTTCACCGAAAGGCATCCGGTGGCAGCCGACGTCCTGAACACCGCCCGTGCCCAGTCCGAACTGGCTTCGACGGAACCGGGACCGCAGGCCGTGCGGAAGCTGCTCACGGAGCTGATGGAGTTAGATGCCGTGAACCGGCGCCTGATCGGCAAGATCACGTCCTTGGACATCCGGTACGACTTCGGACCCGGCCCCGACCTGCTTGGGCGCCGGCAGCGGGATGTCCGGCTGGGGCAGGGAACACTCTATGCGCGGATGCATACCGGGCGCGGAGTCCTCCTGGACCGGACCGGAGAGCTGCTGCTTGAAGGCTGGGAAGACCGGGTGGACCAGTTCATTGAACCCGGCTCCGATCCGCAGACACCCTCGCTGCTGCTGCGTCCGGACGGGCACATCGCCTGGCTGGAGGGCGAACCCGACGACGGCGGGACCTCCGCCGGGAGTCAGGCAGACCTGGTCGAAGCTCTGGAAACCTGGTTCGGTCCGCCGAGCCTGCCGAGCCTGGTGAAGCTGGCCGACGTGAACTGAATGGCCGGACAGCTGCCAGCGGCTGCCGGGAGGCGAAAGGAGAGCTAACAGTGGATGACGGCATACTCGCGTTTGGGATCTCCCTCAACGTTCCCGACCCGGGAGCCTCAGCTGGCTTCCTTACGGAGCACTTCGGTTTCCGTCCCGAAATGCAGGACGAGGGGTTCATTTCCCTGAAACATCCCGACGGCGGGCCGAACATCGTCTTCCTGCGCACCGGTCTCCCGACCTTCAAACCTGCAGAGATCGCAGGACGTGCCGGGGACGGCCTCCTGCTGGTGCTGGTAGTCGGGGACCTGGATGAGCGCCACGCGCATCTGGCTGCTGCCGGCGCCGACGTCGTTACCCCGCCGGAGACCGAGCCGTGGGGCGAACGCTATGCCCAGTACCGGGATCCGAACGGCCTGATCATCCAGCTCGTGCAGTGGGTCTGACCGGACCGGGAGACTAAGCCCCTGCCTTGATCTCGGCGCGCACACCACGCAGCCAGGACCGGCGGATGATCCCGCTGCCGGCCCGGATCACCAGCCAGTACAGCTGGAACAGCAGGCGTGCCCGGCGGCCCAGGGGCAGCACCCGGGTCTCGGTGCTAAGGGTCTGCCCGTCCACCGAGAAGTTGATGGCAGCCTTGACCAGACCGGGTCCGCGAAGCGAGCGGAAACCTGAAACGGCGTCGTCCCCCAGTGCCGGAATCTCCCGCTGGCGCAGGCTCACAACGCCGCCAATAACCAGCTCGGCCGGGGAACGGTACAGGACCGTGTACGGTCCGGAGAGCAGCGCGGTGAGCACGCGCCCGTCTGCGGGGTAGCGCCGGGTGCCCAGCCCGGCCATTCGCAGGATGCCGCGGAACACAGGCACCCTGTTCCAGGTCAGCTGTTCCACCACGTCCATCACATTGGCATCCGTGGCGGGAATCCGGATCTGGTGCACCTCGCGGTGTTTCCAGTCCGGCATCGCCTGCTCCAGCACCGTCGGGGTGTTTTCAGCCACCGCAGGCCCCTTTGTTCACCGGGATCAGGGTCAAAGCCCCTCTGTCCTTAACTTTTCCCCGTTCGCGGCCGTGCCACCAGTGCCGCCCGGGGAATCAGTTCCGGTGCCAGGTATCCGGGGCTCCCGACACTTGCCGGCTTACTTCAGCCGGAACACCTCGACGATGTGCGGCGTATCGATCAGGGTGTGAGGGGCAAAGGCGTGGTACGCCCAGACATGGACCCAGGCATTGCCCGTCCTCAGTGTCAGGAAACTCTTGAGCATTCCCGGACCCAGGTATGTGAAGATGAGGAAAATGACCGACAGGACGGTGGATTCAGGGGACGTGAAGACTGCCCATGCGTCCCAGAAGTGTAGTCCGGCGTAGGTCAGCCCACCCAGCAGTACTGTGGCAACGGCCGAACCGGTGAGGCGCAGGATCCGGGGCAGCAGGATCGCGTAGATGAAAACCATCGCAGGGAGCACGGCGCCGGCCATATAGAGGAAGAAGGTCAGGGCAGCGCCGGGCAGGAGCTGATTCAGCGGCAAACCGAGGCTGGCTGGTTGCAGGTAAACGATCTGGAAACAGGTCTCCAGCCCCAGCACCACGAGGATCACCAGCAGATCGTTCCGCGGCGCTGTCGACTTCAATCCCAAGGCGGTGGCAGAGTAGCGGCGCCTGAAATACAGCAGGGGAATGACGGCGTAAACCACCAGGTTGTAGCCAGCCCAGGTCAGCACCTCGCCGGGAGCCAGCTGGTCATGTGTTCCGAATATGGTTCCGGCGAGGTGGAGGCCGAAAGGATGCCAGCCGAAGGCCTGGGCCAGGACGTAGCCGCCCACCATGCCAAGGAGCCCATAGCTGAACAGGCCAAGGGTCTCCCGCAGGGCCTGCCTGCGTTCAGGTGCCCGGGCCGCCAGGTGAGGGTCGGGCCGGTGGCGCGTCAGCAGGTACACCACTCCCATAAGCAGCAGGATCTGTGCCAGTGCAATGTTGACCTCGGCCAGGATCTCGAGGCTTGACTGGCCGGCACGCGCTGGCCAGTCGAACGGCAGCCGGGAGGGGGAGGCAAGGACAACCCACAGGTTGGATGCGGCCCAGCCTGCGGCCGCTGCCCACAACCACCGGGACCGCAGCAGGCGGTGGGGTTGCCTTCTCCTGGGAGGTGCCGTTCCGGGCGTCTCGACGCGCAGGGGCTCAGCAGCTTCGGCGTTCGTGCGCGGGGAATTCTCTTCAGTGCCGTGATTCATCGCTCCTCCAACAGGTGAGGATTTAGCACGCTCGTGATATATGCCATAGGCTAACACGGCTGTGCTATAAAAGATCCATGCCCAAGGTGGTCGATCGGGATCAACGTCGTCTGGAGCTGGCCCGAGCGGCTTGGCGGGTCATCCGGCGCGACGGCATCGAGCGCGCCTCAGTCCGGGAAGTGGCGCGGGAGGCAGGCCTCTCCACCGGATCTCTTCGGCACTACTTCGGCACTCAGTCGGAGCTGCTGATCTTTGCCATGCGCAATGTGATGGAGCAGGTTGAACGCAGGGCTGCAGCTGTCCAGCGCCCGAACGATCCGCTGGCGGCGGCAAAGCTGGTGCTCGCGGAGCTCTTGCCCCTCGATGACGAACGACGGGCAGAAAATGAGGTCTGGGTGGCCTTTATGGCCCGCGCGATGGTGGACCCTCCGCTTGGGTCACTGCGCGACGAGGCCTACGACCGTCTCCGAGAAGCGTGTGCCCGGTGGGTCTCAGCACTTCTTCCCGGCGGCAGCGAGGCTCAGCTGCAGCTCGAATCAGAACGTTTGTTTGCCCTCATCGATGGGCTGGCACTCCATGCGGCCATGCGTCCGGCCAGTGCCACTGCCGCCCGCCTGTCCGCAGTGATGTTCCATCACCTGGAGCAGATCGCAGGCCGCCGGAACTGAACCGCTTGGTGGTTCCCGGGCTGCCCGGGAGTCAGTGCTGGTGCCCTGTGTCCGGGACCTCGGATTCCGGGTGCCCGCCGCCGTCGTCGTCCGGAGCCGCTCCCTGCCCGTGCCCGTCTCCGCCCTGTCCGCTACCGCCCTGTCCCGGGCCGGTGACCACAAACTGTCCCATCAGGCCCTGGTCCTCGTGGAGCAGCAGATGGCAGTGGAACATGTAGGGGGAGTCCGGATCGGCATAGTCCTCGAACCGCATGATCAGCCGGTAGGTGCGGTTCGGTTCCAGATACACGGTGTCCTTGCGTCCACGGAGCTCCGGTGGAGGGGCAGCGCCGTCAATGTCCAGTACCTGGAACTGGACGTCGTGCACGTGCCAGTTGTGCGGTACGCCATGGGTGTTGGTCACCTCCCAGATCTCCGTGCTGCCGAGTTCGGGG
The DNA here is from genome assembly GCF_020907385.1 of Arthrobacter sp. zg-Y916. Classification (NCBI taxonomy): domain Bacteria; kingdom Bacillati; phylum Actinomycetota; class Actinomycetes; order Micrococcales; family Micrococcaceae; genus Arthrobacter; species Arthrobacter sp. zg-Y916. The sequence continues at coordinate 46,093 of NZ_JAJJOD010000002.1, forward strand.
GCGGCGTCGATCCGGTTCATGTCCATGCTGCGTCCGTTGATCTGCCGGTCCTGGACCTCAAAGCTGCGGGTGACGGAGGCCTCGGATGCAACCGGCCCCGCGGCGCCGTCGCTCAGGCGCACGGGCAGCGGAGGGGAGGTCTGCAGCTGGTCGGCAGCGCGCAGAAGCAGGACATCGAACCGGTCACGGGCACCGAAAGCGGAGGGCACCAGGACATCGCCGAGGTCGGGCGGGAAGGACGTCAGCATGGTCTGCTCACCCGGGACCATCGGAACGACGATCTCGGCGCGCTCGCCGGGGGAGAGACGCACACGGGTGGTTTGGAGCGGCTCAGCCAGCAATCCGCCGTCGGTGGCGATCTGGTCGAAGCGCCGGTCATCGTCGAAACCGAAGTCATAGGTGCGGGCGGTCGAACCGTTCAGCAGCCGCAGGCGCACGAGTTCAGTGCCCACCTCCTGTACCGCTCCGGCGACGCCGTTGGCCAGGACCGTATCTCCAAGCAGTCCCAGCTCGTTGCCCTGGGAATCCTGAACCAGTCCGCCCCCGCTGTCGAACCGCTTGTCCTGGACAATGACGGGAATATCGTCCTCTCCGTAGTCCTTAGGCAGGTCCAGCTGACGGGACCGCGCATCGTCGAGGATGAACATTCCGGCCAGCCCCCGGTAGACATGCTTCTCCGTCTGGCCGTGCGGATGCGGGTGGTACCAGAGTGTTGCAGCCTGCTGGTCGATTTGCCATTCCGGACGCCACGAGCTGCCGGGAGCAACGGGTTGATGCGGACCGCCGTCCATGGCTGCGGGAAGATGCATGCCATGCCAGTGCACGGTGGTTGGTTCGGAGAGCGAGTTCCGGACCTCGACGGCGACCTGCTCGCCTTCCTCGGCGCGCAGCGTCGGTCCCAGCACATCACCGTTGAACCCCCACGTGGGGGTCTGGAGGCCGGGGACGAGTTCACTGGACCCTTCCTGAGCATCTAGCTGGAACACCCGCGTGCCGTCGACCACCTGGGAATCCGCGAGGGGCGGAATGGGCAGCCGGCGGTCGAAGGGGAACGTGGTCTGTTCCATGGGCTCAGTGGCAGGGACACACCCGGAGACGGCAAAGAGGGCCAGTATCGCGGCGATCAGGACCCGCCGCAGCGCGGTCCGGCGGGTCCGGCGGGATTCGGGCAGGGAGCTGGGTGAAGGGTCCATGCCCGAAACCGTAGGCTGCTGCCTCCCGGCGGGGAGTGGTGCGTGTGTCGACATCCGTGTCGCCTCAGAGCGACTGAGGGGGTCACGCCTTGCGTTCGCGCATAAGGCGGCGGACCAGGCGCGCCCGCCACCTGGCGGGGAGGTCGGCGACTGCGGCGAGCAGCAGGGCGTCCCTGCCAACGAGCCGGCGCGGCGGCGGATGCGGAGAATCGAGGGTTCGAGTGATGAGGCGGGCAACATCTTCCACCGGAAGTGCTTGCCGGAATGCCTGACCGGAGCGCCGGAGAACGGCAAGCAGTGCGCCCCGGTACAGGTCCGCCATTGCTTCCGGCATGCCCTCGAGCTGGGCCAGGGCACGCGCGCTGCTGTCCGTGAGGATGCCGGTGCGGACGGCGCCGGGCTCAAACAGGGTCACCGTTATGCCGCTGCCCGCCGTCTCAGCGCGCAGGGCATCGGTCAACGCAGCGAGCGCGGCCTTGCTGGCCGCGTAAGGGCCGCCAAAAGGCAGCGCGACCCGTCCCTGGCCGGCGCCGACGAAGACCAGGCTGCCCCTGGACTTACGCAGCAGGGGCAGTATCGCCCTGGCCAGCAGCACCGGCGCGAATGTGTTCACCTCGAACTGTTCCCGCAGCGCTTCTGCAGGGATTGCCTCCAGCGGGCCGGGAATGGCGATTCCGGCGCTGCTGATGAACGCATCAAGGACAGGTTCCCTCCGAACCCGGTCCACGAGCGCCTGCAGGGACGAATTCCACCTGAGGTCTGCCTCGACGACTTCAACGCCCTGCAGGTCGTGGAGGGCTGAGCTGTCCTGTCCTGGCAGGGCGGTTGCCAGCACATGCCACTCCTGCCGGGAGAGCGCCTGGCAGACGGCCAGTCCAATGCCCGTGGCAGCACCGGTAACGAGGGCACGGCGGTGCGGGCGGGCGGGAGTGCTGCTGCGCATGATGTTCCTTAGCCAGGCGGTGTACGCCGGGATGCTACGGCACAGGAGGGGAACACAGCTACAGAAACGGCACTGACCCGGGCGCTCGCCGTCTGTTCCATCCCGGGCGGACCCGCAGCCTAATCGAGGATGCCGCCGTGCAGGGCCCGCAGCACAGCGTTTGTCCGGTCACGGGCGCCGAGCTTCAGCAGCAGTGCGGAGATGTGGTTCTTCACCGTTCCCTCTGCCAGGAAGAGAGCGGCAGCGATTTCCCGGTTGCTGAATCCTCCGGCGACAAGACGCAGCACATCCAGCTCCCGCGGGCTCAGTTCTTCAACCGGACCGGTTCCCGGTTCCACCGGCAGCCGGCCGGAACGTACCGCGCGCAGCAGCCGGTCAGTGATCGACGGCGCGATCAGCGTTCCGCCGCAGGCCAGGGTGGACACGGCCCGGGTCAGCTGCTCCAGTGTGACGTCCTTGAGCAGGTATCCGCGGGCGCCGGCTGCCAGCGCTTCAAGCAGCAGGTTGTCATCGTCGAACGTGGTCAGGACCAGCACAGGGACGCGGATGTCCGCAGCGGCCAGTTCCCGCAGCGCCCACAGTCCGTCATAGCCCGGCATCCGCAGGTCAAGCAGTGCAACGTCCGGGATGGCGGCGGCAATCACCTCGACTGCCGCGCGTCCGTCACCCGCCTCGCCAACGACGGCGACGCCCGCCAGCTCCAGCAGGCTCCGGATGCCATGGCGGACCAGCACCTGGTCATCCACCAGCACCACGCGGGTCATGAGGCCGGAACCCTGGCTGTGAGCCGGAACCCGCAGCTGCCGTCCAGCCCAATACTGCCGCCGAGGGCCTCAAAGCGTTCGCGCAGGCCACGCAGGCCGTTGCCGGGCTGCGGCATTCCTCCGCGCCCGTTGTCCACGGCTTCCAGGACTATGTCTGCGCCGTCGCGGGAAACCTTCACCCCGAGGGTGCTGGCACCGGAGTGCCGCAGGGTGTTGGTGGCGATTTCCTGCACCGCCCGGAGAAGGGCAGCAGCCTGCTCCTCATCCGGGTGGAGTCCCGGTTCTACCTCCACCTGCACTGTGAGGCCGGGAAGGTCCTGCACAACTTCAGCGAGCATGGCGTGCAGATCTGCCGTTTCCGTACGCAGCTCTCCCACAGTGGTTCGTACATCGGAAAGGAGCTCGCGGGCCACCCGGTTCGCCCGTTTCACATGCGGACGCGCCCCGGCGCCCTCGGTGTGCTGCGCGGTTTCCAGCTCCAAGGTCAGGACGGTGAGCTGATGGCCGATCAGGTCGTGCAGCTCGCGGGAAATCCGGAGCCGCTCGGCGGTCCTGACTGACTGCGCCAGCAGAAGCTGCGAGGCACGCAGGGCGACGTTGGTCTCGGCTAGTTCCCGGCGCATCCGTTCCCCGGCGATGATCGATGCGGAACTGAGGTGTGAGGCCAGCTGTATCAGCAGATAAAACGCAAGAATGGCCGGCAGTCCCGGGGGCTGGCTGCCGGGAGCGCCCAGACTGACGGCCAGCACGGCGGTGTTGAGCCCGGTAAGCACCAGCCCGGCCCATATCGGAGCGGCGTAAGCGCTGACCGCGACCGTAACAACCAGGATCACGGGCAGCAGTCCCACTCCGGGAGCCGTCAGCACCGCCACCCAGCTCGCAGCGACCGCACCCGCGAGGGCGGCGTGCCCCGGCCTTGAACCGACGTACACAACGCCGGCTGCAAGCAGGCAGCACAGGAAAAGGATAAACACGGCGATCCACCAGATACGGGGGATCAGGGTCTCGGCGGCACCTACCGCCACGGGAAGGCCAACAGCAGCCGCCACCGCAAAGGTGACGATTCCCGAGTAATCCTGGGGCCCAAGCCGACGCATGTTCCTCACCCTAGGGTTGGCGGACCTAAGCGGCAAGGTGCCAAAAGTCATGCCCGCTGGACCCGACGTTTGGCACCTGCGCGGCCGGGGCAGCGCTGCCTAGCCTCTAGGCATGGATACTTCGCAACCGGCGGTCAGCGCCGTGAACCTCGCCAAGAGCTACCGCGGCAGGACGGTCGTGGACGGAGTGAGCCTGCAGATCGGCCAGGGAGAGGTACTGGGCCTGCTGGGGGCCAACGGTGCCGGAAAAACCACCACGGTTGAGATGATCTCCGGCGTGCGCAGGCCCGACCGCGGCAGCGTCCGTGTCCTTGGGCTGGAACCGCGTGCCGACCGGGCGATGGTTCGCAGGATACTCGGTGTCCAGCTGCAGGAAAGCTGTCTGCACCACGCCCTGACCGTAGGTGAGCTCATCAACCTTTACCGCAGCTTTTATCCCCAGCCGCGGCCGGTCCCGGAACTGCTGGCCCTGGTGGGGCTGGACGGGCACGAAAAAGCCAGGTTCGAGTCCCTCTCGGGCGGGCAGCAGCAACGGCTCTCCATTGCCCTGGCACTGGTTGGCCGGCCCAGGGCAGTGATCCTCGACGAACTCACCACCGGACTTGATCCCATGGCGCGGCGGCGCATGTGGTCCACGGTGGAGCAACTGCGCGGCGAAGGCGCCGCCGTCCTGCTGGTGACCCACGCAATGCAGGAGGCAGAGGCACTGTGCGACCGCGTGGCAATGCTCGACGCCGGACGGATCGTCGCGGAGGGCACACCAGCCGGAGTCGCTGAAGCGGCGGGAGCAGGGAATCTCGAAGAGGCTTTCCTGGCCCTGACAGGCAAAACCGTTGGGGAAGAAGAGGAGAGATGATGAGTGCGCTGAGTTCACTGACTGGCGTCCGCGGCCCCGGGATGCGGTCCTGGCTGACCCTGATCGGCTGTGAAGCAAAGATGGTGGGACGAGACACCAGCGGATTGATCGTTCCAATCCTGCTGCCGCTGCTGATCCTGGTGGCGAGTGCGGGAGCCGCCGCCGGCGTGGTTGTGGAGAACGGGCGGACCGCCCTGGAGGTCTTCGTGCTGCCCCTGGTGATCACGATCGTCACCGCGACAATCGGGATGATCAACATGCCCGGTTTCCTCGCTTATTACCGCCGCTCCGGCATCCTTCGCCGGCTCTCAGTAACGCCGGCATCCCCGGCCATGGTGCTGGCGGCCCAGGGAATCGTCGGTGTGCTCCAGGCGCTGCTTGGGATCGTCATGGCCCTAATCGTGGCCATGACCTTTTTCGGTGCAGCGCTGCCGGCGAATCCGGGAACGGCCCTCGCCGTCTTCGCCTTATCTGTTGCCGCCTTGTACTCAGTGGGCCTGATGATCGCGTCCGTGGCGCCCACACCGAACTCCGCCACGGCGATCGGTTTAGTGGTGTTCTTCATTCTCGGTGCCCTCGGCGGAATGTTCGGCGGGTTCAGCGCCCTGACCGGACCGCTGGAAGCCATTGGCAGCGTGCTGCCGTTCGGTGCGTCAGTTCAAGCGCTGTCTGCGGCCTGGGCAGGCACCGCCGTGGCTCCGGCCGCAGTCGGAAGCCTGGCGCTGACCGCACTCCTTGGCAGCAGCGTCTCAGCCCTGCTCTTCCGGTGGCAATGACAAGGTGCGGTAATAAAGGCGCACGTCAGCACGCGAACGCACGTCCCAGACCAGGTGGGAGACCATGCACGGAAGAGAGTCCTGAATTCCCTGTGCCGCAGACGCCCCGCAGCAGGTAGGCTAAGACAGCCGGTAAGGCACGAACGGTAAGCGAGTGTACACATGGCCAGCCGCCGCAATGGCAGCATGGCCGGTTCTTTTTGGGGAGGAAACAGTATGGCGGGCGAGGACTACAACGCCGAAAAATCGGATCAGCGTGGCTTCACTGCGGAGGACACGACTTCGATCAGTCTTCCGCCGGCCTCGGACGCCACCTCGGTAGAGCCGAAGCTCAGCGCCGATGAGAGGGCAGCCGTGGCAGCCCTTCCTTCCGGATCCGCCCTGTTGATCGCCCACTCCGGCCCCAACGCCGGCGCGCGCTTCCTGCTGGACCAGGACGTCACCACGGCCGGGAGGCACCCCAATGCGGACGTTTTCCTGGACGACGTGACTGTCTCCCGGAAGCACGTTGAGTTCCGCCGGACTGCCGACGGCTTCCGGGTCGTTGACTCGATGAGCCTCAACGGCACGTACGTCAACAACGACCGGGTGGACCAGCTGCTGCTGCGCACGGGGAACGAAGTCCAGATCGGCAAGTTCCGCCTCACCTTCTACGCTGCACGCCCGGCTGCCGGCACGGCCTAAAGGCAGAATCGGATGCCAGGACCAGAGTCCGCCCGGCGCGCCCTCGGCTCAGCCGCGGAGCGCGTGCGTCCGCGCGTTCTCAACATCGGCCAGGTCCTCGCTGACCTCAGCAGCGAGTTCCCCGGGATCAGCGCTTCCAAGATCCGTTTCCTCGAGGAAAAGGGGCTGGTGGCACCCCAGCGCACGTCCGCCGGGTACCGCAAGTACTCCGCCCAGGATGTTGAGCGCCTGCGGTTCGTGCTGGCCCTGCAGCGCGACCAGTACCTTCCCCTCAAAGTCATCAAGGACTACCTTGACGCGATCGACAGGGGAGAGCGTCCTGAGTCGCTCCCCGGCGGACTCAGTGTGGCACCCCGTGCAGTGTCCGAGCAGCTGGCGGAAGAACTGGCAGCCAGGACCCGGCCCCGGGTGCTGTCCTTCGATGAACTGGTGGCCGAGTCCGGCGCCTCTGCGGAGCTGGTCCGCAGCCTCATGAGTTTTGGTCTTATCAGTGCTTCGGACCAGCAGTATGATGAACACGCCCTGAAGGTCGCCAAGGCCTGCAGCCAGCTGGAAGCCCACGGGATCGAACCCCGGCACCTGAGGCCGTTCCGTGCTGCTGCAGACCGTGAACTGGGACTGGTGGAGCGGGTCATCGCGCCGGTAGCCTCACGCCGGGACGTCGCCTCGAAGGCGCGGGCCGCCGAGACGGCACGGGAGATCAGCGACCTCTGCCTGAATCTGCACAGTGCCCTGGTCAACGGGCAGATAGCCCGGATGGAGAGCTAAAGCCCATGCAGGAAGTCGAAGTAGTCGGCGTACGGATCGAACTGCCGTCCAACCAGCCCCTGGTACTCCTCAAGGAGCTCGAGGGGGACCGGCACCTGCCTATCTGGATTGGAGCTCCCGAAGCCAGCGCCATCGCCTTCGTGCAGCAGGGAATTGTTCCGCCCCGGCCCATGACGCATGACCTGATGGTCAGCGTGATCAAGGCCTTGAACCACCGGGTCACGGAAGTCCGGCTCGTGACCGTGGAGGACACCGTTTTCCACGCGGAACTGGTATTTGAAGACGGGACCCGGGTCAGTTCCCGTGCCTCGGATGCGATTGCCGTGGCGCTGCGGGTTCCCTGCCCGATCTTCTGCGCAGACACCGTGCTCGACGAAGCCGGCGTGCGGATCACGGAGTCCGACGCTGACGCCGACGAAGAAGACCAGGAGACCGCAGAGCAGGAGCTGCGGCAGTTCCGGGAGTTCCTTGCCGACGTCGAACCCGAGGATTTCGAGCGCTGAGGCGCCGACACGCACTCAAAAAAACAGGCGGCATCTTTGACCTTGGACGTGCTCGGATCTAACGTCAAAGGCATAGAGTTCCCATTGCGCCAGTGGGGTACCACAGACACACTAGTGAGAACAGGCTAGTGCGGCCAGGTCCGGTAACAGGGCCGGTCTTCGTCCGGTGGCCTGCGGCGGCTGCCGATATTGCGGGAACCATTACGAGGAGGAACAGTGAGTCTGAAAGGCGATGCCGGCGAACACCGCGCCGTTGCACCCGGAAAGACGCTGCCGGCCAGTGCCCAGGGACTGCTGTTTACCGAGGACCTCCCGGTGCTGGACGAAGACGCAGGCTATCGTGGTCCCACGGCCTGCAAGGCCGCCGGAATCACCTACCGCCAGCTGGACTACTGGGCTCGGACGGGCCTGGTTGAACCGGCAGTCCGCGGTGCTTCAGGTTCCGGCACGCAGAGGCTTTACAGCTTCCGCGACATCCTGGTCCTGAAGGTGGTCAAGCGCCTGCTGGACACGGGAGTATCACTGCAGCAGATCCGCACCGCTGTTGAACACCTGCGGGAGCGGGGCGTTGAAGACCTCGCCCAGATCACCCTGATGAGCGACGGCGCCAGCGTCTACGAGTGCACGTCGGCTGATGAAGTAATCGACCTGGTCCAGGGCGGGCAGGGCGTGTTTGGCATCGCCGTCGGCCGCGTGTGGCGGGAAGTCGAAGGAAGCCTGGCCCAGCTGCCCAGCGAGCATGCCGATGAGCATTCCTTCCCGGAAGACGAACTCAGCCGCAGGCGCGCAACGCGCAAAATCAGCTAGTCCCCAAGAACACCAAAGAGGCCGCCTCCGTCAGGAAGCGGCCTCTTTTGCGTGCTGGTGCCCGGCTGGGGAAGTGTCAGCTGGCCGGCCGGCGCATCACGCGGTTGCGGACGCTGCCGGTTTGGACAAGGTTCTTGAGCAAGGCGTCAAAAGTCGAGGCTGCCTGCTTGGCCGATTCGCCGGGCCAGTGGTGGACAGAGTGTGCCGCGCCCTGGATCTGCTGCCAGTTGGCGTGTTCAGCAATGTTCGGTTCCAGCAGCAGGCCGCCGAACATCTGCTTCATTTCCGCCAGCCGGAAAGTGTGCTCGTTCGAGGTGGGGCGCACCCGGTTCGCCACGATTCCGGCAGGAGCCAGGTTGGGGGCGAACTCGCGGCGGAAAAGGTCCAGGGCCCGCATGGTGCGTTCGGTGCCGGCCACGGAGAAGAGTCCGGGTTCGGCAACGAGCAGGACGCGGTTTGACGCCGTCCACGCGATGCGGGTCAGCCCGTTGAGTGACGGAGGGCAGTCGATGAGGACCAGCCCGTAGCCGTTGACCTTGCCGAGAAGGGTGGAGAGCCTCTTGAGGTCCCGCTTGCCGAGATCGGGCCGGTCGTAGATACCGGAATAGGCCGAACCCATTGCCACATCCAGGACGGGGGCCCGTTTCGAACCCTGATTGCGCTTCCTGGCTGTTTCCACCCATCCGCTGGGAACCACGTTCGCTGCGAGGTCCGCCCGGCGCGCATTGCGCAGCATGTCGCCGATGCCAAGCTTGTCTCCGGCCGATACCGCGAGGCCGGTCGTGGCATCCGCGTGCGGATCAAGGTCAACCACCAGGGTAGGGATGCCGGCGGCCAGTGCGGCTGAAGCCAGTCCCAAGGTCACGGAGGTCTTGCCGACGCCGCCTTTCAGGCTGCTGATGCTCACTACTTGCACTTGTTGAACCAATACCTAACGTGTCGAGGGATCACGGGCGCCGGGTCCGTGCCAGGGAACCGTACTCATTCTATGTGACGTGTGCGGGCAAGCCGGGCAGGCACGGTTTGCACATCTGCGTCCGGCACTGAATTATGCTCGATGTGACGTCCATTACGTCAGCTTGCTGTTTTTGGTGCCCGCTCAGACACTGAAGGTTGATGCGGTCACTGGTTCCGTCCACTCGCAACGATGCAGGAGTGCAATGTTCTCGAAGATTCTGGTTGCCAACCGCGGCGAAATCGCCATTCGCGCCTTCCGGGCGGCCTATGAGCTCGGCGCGAAGACGGTGGCGGTATTTCCGCATGAGGACCGTAACTCAATCCACCGCCAAAAGGCGGACGAGGCGTACCTGATCGGCAGCGAAGGACATCCCGTCCGTGCCTACCTCGACGTAGACGAAATCATCCGGGTTGCCCGGGAAGCCGGCTGCGACGCCATCTATCCCGGATACGGTTTCCTGTCGGAGAACCCCCAGCTGGCACGTGCAGCCAAGGCTGCGGGCATCACCTTCATCGGTCCGGATGCGGACATTCTGGAGCTCGCCGGCCACAAGGTGCACGCCCTGAACGCCGCGCGGGAGGCGGGGATTCCGGTCCTGCGCTCCACTGCCCCCAGCTCCGACCCGGAGGAGCTCCTCGCCGAGGCCGAGGAGATCGGCTTCCCCATCTTCGTCAAAGCCGTGGCCGGCGGCGGCGGACGCGGCATGCGCCGGGTGGACACCGCCAGCGACCTGCCTGAAGCACTGAACGCCGCCATGCGGGAGGCTGACACGGCCTTCGGCGACCCCACGGTCTTCCTGGAGCAGGCGGTGCTGCGCCCGCGTCACATCGAGGTGCAGATCCTTGCCGACGGCGAAGGCAACATCATCCATCTCTTCGAACGGGACTGCTCCCTCCAGCGCCGTCACCAGAAAGTCATTGAGATCGCTCCTGCTCCGAACCTCGACGAAGAGATCCGGCAGGCACTCTACCGGGACGCCGTGAAGTTCGCGAAGGCGCTGAAGTACGTCAACGCCGGCACCGTCGAGTTCCTGGTGGACACTGTCGGGGAACGCGCCGGACAGCACGTGTTCATCGAAATGAACCCCCGCATCCAGGTGGAGCACACCGTCACCGAGGAAATCACCGACGTCGACCTGGTGCAGTCCCAGATGCGCATTGCGGCGGGGGAGACCCTGGCGGATCTTGGCCTGGCCCAGGACGAACTGCGGATCCGCGGCGCGGCCCTGCAGTGCCGTATTACCACCGAGGATCCGGCTAACGGCTTCCGGCCCGACGTCGGCAAGATCAGCGCCTACCGTTCCGCCGGCGGCGCCGGTGTCCGGCTGGACGGCGGCACCGTGTACGCGGGTGCGGACATCAGCCCGCACTTTGATTCGATGCTGGTCAAGCTCACCTGCCGGGGGAGGACCTACCCCGCAGCGGTGAACCGTGCCCGCCGGGCGCTGGCCGAGTTCCGGATCCGCGGGGTTTCGAGCAACATTTCCTTCCTGCAGGCTGTCCTGGAAGATCCGGACTTTGTGGCCGGGGATGTCGCGACATCCTTCATCGAGGAACGGCCCGAACTGCTGAACGCCCGCGGACCCGCTGACCGCGGCACCAAGCTGCTGAACTGGCTCGCCGACGTCACCGTGCACAAGCCGCATGGAGAGCCCGACGCGCAGATCGATCCCCGGGAGAAGCTTCCGCAGGACCTGCCCGAGCCTAAGCCGGGCTCACGGCAGCGGCTGCAGGAGCTGGGCCCCGAGCGGTTCGCCGCGGAACTGCGTGCCCAGCAGGCCCTCGCGGTGACGGACACAACCTTCCGCGACGCGCACCAGTCCCTCCTCGCCACGCGGGTACGCACCCGTGACCTGGTGGGTGCGGCACCCGCCGTGGCTGCCCTGACGCCGGAACTGCTGTCCGTGGAAGCCTGGGGCGGAGCTACCTACGACGTTGCGCTCCGCTTCCTGGGCGAAGACCCCTGGGAGCGGCTGGACGCGCTGCGCCAGGCCCTCCCGAACATCTGCATCCAGATGCTGCTCCGCGGCCGGAACACGGTGGGCTATACGCCTTATCCCACGGAAGTCACCGATGCCTTCGTCGAGGAAGCCGCTGCCGCCGGCGTCGACATTTTCCGTATCTTCGACGCGCTGAATGACGTGGAGCAGATGGCGCCCGCCATTGCGGCCGTGCGCCGGACCGGAACCGCCGTCGCCGAGGTCGCCCTCTGCTACACCGCGGACATGATGGATCCGGAGGAAAAGCTCTACACCCTGGACTATTACCTGGGTCTGGCCCAGAAGATGGTCGACGCCGGTGCCCACATCCTGGCAATCAAGGACATGGCCGGCCTGCTGCGTCCGGCGGCCGCCGCCAAGCTGGTTGCCGCACTGCGGGAACGCTTCGACCTGCCCGTCCACCTGCACACCCATGACACCGCAGGCGGCCAGCTGGCCACGCTCCTGGCAGCCGCCGAAGCCGGAGTCGATGCCGTGGACGTCGCCAGTGCCACGCTTGCCGGCACCACCAGCCAGCCCTCGGCGTCGTCGCTTGTCGCAGCCCTGGCCCACACCGAGCGGGACACCGGCCTCAGCCTGAAGGCGGTCAGCTCCCTGGAGCCGTACTGGGAAGCGGTCCGGCGGGTTTACGCACCGTTCGAATCCGGACTGGCCGGTCCTACGGGGCGTGTCTACAGCCACGAAATCCCCGGCGGACAGCTGTCGAACCTCCGCCAGCAGGCAATTGCGCTCGGCCTGGGCCAGCGGTTTGAAGCGATCGAGGACATGTACACGGCCGCTGACCGGATCCTGGGACGCCTGGTCAAGGTGACTCCCTCGTCCAAGGTGGTCGGGGACCTGGCCCTGCAGCTGGTGGGCGGGAACGTCTCTCCCGAAGACTTCGAGGAGAATCCGCAGAACTACGACATCCCGGATTCGGTGATCGGCTTCCTGAGCGGGGAACTGGGCGATCCGCCCGGAGGCTGGCCGGAACCCTTCCGCACCAAGGCGCTGCAGGGCCGCAAGCCCAAGCCCCGCCACGTGGAGCTCACCGAGGTAGATGAGCAGGGACTGGCCGGTGACTCCGCGACGCGCCGGGCCACCCTCAACCGTCTGCTCTTTGCGGGTCCTGCCCGCGAATTCGCCACTACGCGGGAGACCTTCGGGGACCTCTCGGTGCTGGATACCCGGGACTACCTGTACGGCCTTCGCCCCGGAGTGGAGCACGTCGTCGAGCTGGAGAAGGGCGTACGGCTGATCGCAACGCTCGAAGCCGTGTCGGAACCGGATGACAAGGGCATGCGCACGGTCATGGCGACCTTGAACGGTCAGATGCGTCCGGTCATGGTGCGTGACCGGAACGTCACCACGGACACGAAGGTGGCAGAGCGGGCCGATCCCTCGAAGCCGGGAGAGGTGGCGGCACCCTTCGCCGGCGCAGTGACGGTGACCGTTGAAGAAGGCGCTGACGTAGCGGCCGGGGAGACCGTTGCCACGATTGAAGCGATGAAGATGGAAGCCTCCATCACTGCCCCGGTCACCGGGAAGGTGAAGCGGCTGGCGGTCAGCGCCGTCCAGCAGGTTGACGGCGGGGACCTGCTGGTGGTGATCGAACCCAGCTAGCGTCCGGCCGCGGAGGAGGCCGGGGCCGGCGCCGATAGACTGGAGGGGTGACTCATTACGACCTCGCCATCATCGGCTCCGGCTCCGGCAACTCTGTCATCACTCCCGAATGGGACGACCGGAAGGTAGCCGTCATTGACGGCGGGACCTTTGGAGGCACGTGCCTCAATGTGGGTTGCATTCCCACGAAAATGTTTGTGTATCCGGCGCAGCTGGCAGCCCAGGCCTCAGAAGCGGCCCGGCTCGGCGTCGATTCGCGGCTCGAAGGCGTCCGCTGGCGCGAGATCCGGGACCGGATTTTCGGCCGGATCGACTCGATCTCCGAGGGCGGGAAACGCTACCGGGACGAGGAGCTGGAGAACGTCACCCTGTACAGCGAGTTCGTCCGGTTTACGGGACCGCACCGCCTGGAGACAGCGTCCGGAGCCGAAATCACAGCCGACCAGATCGTCATCGCCGCCGGATCCCGCCCCGTCCTTCCGGATATCCCCGGGATTGACCTGCCACAGGTACATACCTCCGACACCGTGATGCGCGTCGAAGAACTGCCCGAACGGGTCCTCATCCTGGGCGGCGGCTACATCGCGGCCGAGTTTGGCTTCGTCTTTTCTGCGTTCGGCTCCCGCGTGACCATGGCCGTCCGCTCCGGGGCCCTGCTGCGGGCCCAGGACGAAACCGTTTCGGAGCGTTTCACCGAGGCTGCCGCCGGCCAGTGGGATCTCCGGCTGAACACCACAGTCCAGTCCCTGGTGGAAAACCCCGACGGTTCCGTGCGGGCCATGCTGTCCGGACCCGCGGGCGCTTCAGCGCTCGACGTCGACCTGATCCTGGTGGCCACCGGACGCGTCCCCAATACCGACCGCCTGGACACGGCAGCTGCAGGCTTTGACCTGGAGCCGGACCGCCGCCTCGCCGTGGATGAGTACCAGCGGGTCCTGAGCCAGGGCGAGCCGGTGCCCGGCATCTGGGCGCTCGGTGATGTCAGCAGTGAGCACCAGCTCAAACACGTCGCCAACCTTGAGGCCCGCACGGTGACGCACAACCTGCTGCACCCCGATGACCTGCAGGCAGCCTCGCACCGCTTTGTCCCCGCAGCAGTCTTCAGCCATCCCCAGATCGCCTCGGTGGGCCTCACTGAAGCGCAGGCCAGGGCGTACGCCCTGGAGCACGGGATGGACCTGGTGATGGCAGTCCAGGAATACGGTTCGACGGCGTACGGCTGGGCCATGGAAGACGTCACGGGATTCGTGAAGCTGCTGGCGGACCGCACTTCCGGCCGGTTGCTGGGGGCCCACATCATGGGACATGAAGCTTCCATGCTGCTCCAGCCCCTGGTCCAGGCCATGGCCTTCGACCTGGACGCGTACACCATGGCCCGCGGACAGTACTGGATCCATCCGGCCCTGACTGAGGTAGTCGAAAATGCCCTGCTGTCTCTGGGCACCGACCCGCAGGACACGACTCTCCGGGCGTAGCGCGCAGAGTCCAGGAGCATACAAACGGGAGCCCGGCACCTGGCCGGGCTCCCGTTTGTGGTTTAACCGTGTGCTGCTAGACGCGCTGGCCTGAATAGATGTCCTCGACGACGTCCGAGTAGTCCTTGAGGACCTGGGCCCGCTTGATCTTCAAGGAGGGAGTGAGGTGTCCGCTGGCTTCGGTGAAGTCGGTGGTCACCACGCGGAACACCTTGATTGCCTCGGCCTGTGAAACGGCCTTGTTGGCCCGGTCCACCAGGGCCTGCAGCTCGTCCTGCAGTTTCTGGGACTGGGCTGCTTCAGCCACGCTCGTGCCGGCCGGCATGCCGTGCCGTTCCAGCCAGCCCGGAAGGGCTTCCTCATCGATGGTGATCAGGGCGGAGATGAACGGACGCTGGTCACCGACAACAACGCACTGGGAAACGATGGCGTCCGCGCGGATCGAGTCTTCGAGCATGGCGGGTACAACGTTCTTGCCGCCGGCGGTCACGATGATTTCCTTCTTGCGGCCCGTGATCCTCAGGTACCCGTCGGAATCGAGCTGGCCGATGTCACCGGTGCGGAACCAGCCGTCTATGAAGTTGTCCTCCGTGAGGTCCGGCCGCTTGAAGTAGCCCTTCATGACGGAGACGCCCTTGGTGAGGATTTCGCCGTCGTCCGCAATCTTGACCGAGTTGCCCGGAAGCGGTGCGCCAACGGTGCCGATCTTGATCAGTTTCGGGGTGTTGACGCTGATGGGGGCAGTGGTCTCGGTCAGGCCGTAGCCTTCCAGCACCACTACGCCGATGCCGTGGAAGAAGTGGCCAAGCCGGTCTCCCAGGGGTGCTCCGCCGGAGATGGCGTACTTCACCCGTCCGCCCATGGCGGTGCGGATCTTGGTGTAGAGCAGCTTGTCGAAGAGGGCATGCCGCAGCTTCAGTCCGAGCGGAATCTTGCCCGTTTCCGCAGCCTTAGACCACTCAATGGCGGTCTTGGCTCCGGCATGGAAGATCTTGCCCTTGCCGCCGTCTTCGGCCTTCAGCATGGATGAGTTGTAGACCTTTTCGAAGACGCGCGGAACTACCAGCAGGAAGGTCGGCTTGTAGCTCTGCAGATCCGGGAGCAGGTTCTTGACGTCCGCCGTGTGTGCGACGGTGGAGCCGGCGGCCACTGCCAGCACCGAGATGAACCGGGCGAAGACGTGAGCCAGCGGCAGGAACATGATGGTCTGGGCGCCTTCTTTGGCGACCTCGGGAAGGGCCATGGTGGAGTTCCGGGAGAGCTCAACGAAGTTGCTGTGCGTGAGTTCGCAGCCCTTGGGCTTGCCCGTGGTTCCGGAGGTGTAGATGATCGTGGCGGTGTCTTCGAGGTTGGCCGCGGAACGCCGGGCTTCAAGTTCCTCGTCGGAGACGTCCTTACCGGCTTCCCGGAGCGTGTCGAGGCCGCCGCCGTCCATCTGCCACACATGCTTGACGCCGGAGAGATCTTCGTCGGCAGCAGCCTGGCGCACGATGTTCTCATGGCGGGCAGCTTCCACGACCACGCCGGCTGCCTCCGAGTCGCCGAGGATCCAGGCGACCTGCGCGGGGGACGACGTTTCGTAGACCGGGACGGAAACGGCTCCGGCAAACCAGATGGCGAAGTCGACCAGGGTCCACTCGTAGCGGGTGCGGGCCATGATGCCCACGCGGTCGCCGGCGCCGATGCCGGAAGCAATCAGCCCTTTGGCAATCTTGGAGACATCGGCAAGGAACTCCGTCGCGGTGATGTTCTGCCAGGTGTCACCGGTTGAGCGCACGGCGAAAAGAGCGGGATTGGACGGCTTGGCTGCCTGTTCCAGCAGCAGATCCGTAGTGTTCGTCTCAGGCGGTGATTCCACCAGGACGGGAACGCTGTATTCGCGCACGATAGCTCCTTCGATATCTGTTCGGACGGCGGGATGTGATCCCTACCCTATAACCTGGATCACATTTTCGTACTGGAGGGTAACTTGCGAAAGGATAACGGTTGGCCCGCAGAGGGTTGCGCTTTGCCTAGAATAGGTTTTTGATGTCTCCCCTTAATCCAGCCCCCGTCCCCCCTTCCCCCGCAGCACGGTGGCCCCGGCGCCCTGCGGACCCGTTCCGGCCACGCCGGACGGTCCGGCTCTCCAGTCCCATGCGGCGGCGCGGACTGGCGATCGGGATCGACATCGGCGGAACAAAAGTCGCTGCCGGACTGGTTGACTCAAGCGGCCGGGTGCTGGCTGAGGTCCGCCGTTCCACTCCGGGGCAGGACCCGCGTGAGGTCGAACAGGTCATTGTCGAACTCGTCCATGAACTCTCCCGCGACAAGCACGTGTGGTCGGTGGGCATCGGCGCGGCCGGCTGGATGGACCTGGCCGGCAGCACTGTCCTCTTCAGTCCGCATCTGGCCTGGCGCAACGAACCGCTGCAGCAGAACCTGGAGCGGCTGCTGAAGCGGCGGGTGTATCTGGCCAATGACGCCGACGGCGCGGCCTGGGCCGAGTGGCGCTTTGGTGCCGGGGTGGGCGAGAGCCGGCTGGTCTGCATCACGCTCGGTACCGGAATCGGCGGCGCCATGATCATGGACGGGAGGCTGGAACGCGGCCGCTTTGGGGTGGCGGGGGAGTTCGGCCACCAGATCATCATGCCGCAGGGCCAGCGGTGCGAATGCGGCAACCGGGGCTGCTGGGAGCAGTACGCTTCCGGGAACGCGCTGGGCCGGGAGGCCCGGGAACTCGCTGCCGCAAATTCTCCGGTAGCCCAGGAACTGCTGCGGAGCGTCGAAGGCCGGATTCCCGATATCACCGGTGCAGTCGTGACACACCTGGCGCTGGAGGGTGACCGGACCGCCATCGAGCTTGTCGGTGAGGTGGGCGAGTGGCTCGGACTCGGCCTGGCCAACCTGGCGGCAGCCCTGGACCCCGGAATGTTTGTTATCGGCGGCGGTCTCAGTTCCGCCGGTGAACTGCTGCTGGAACCCGCCCGCCGAGCGTATTCACGCAACCTGACGGGCAGGGGGTTCCGTCCCGAAGCGAGAATCGAGCAGGCGGCCCTGGGCCCTGCCGCCGGCATGATCGGCGCCGCTGACCTGTCCCGGGTTGCTGCCCGGCACTGAGGTTCCCTGCCGCGGTTATACGGCAGCGCCGTCGTCGTCCTCATCCCGGTTCTGCGGCAGGCGGAACAGGAGATAGCCGGAGGAGGCGATGAAGATGGTGACGATTCCCAGGACTACCGGCAGCGGGGCGCTCCGCCAGAACATGGCGAAGAGCAGAAGCATCAGCGGCCCGCCTGCGGCGCCAAGCCAGGCCAGGATGACCAGCGGTTCACCGCTGCCCAGGGGAGGCGGCTCCTCGGGGATGAAGCGGCCGTCGGACTCGTCGTCGGCCGGCGAGTAGTCGCGCGGGCCTGGTTCCGGGGGCTGGGTCCTGTGCAGCGGCTGGTTCTCGAATATTGCCCGGGTGCGTTCGGCAGGCGTCCGGGGGTCCGCAGCGCCGCTGTCCTCCGGAGACGCCGGAGCCGGTCCCGCAGCAGGCTTTCCAGTTTCCCGGCCGGGTGCCCCGTCGCCGTCACCCCGCGGGTCGGCGTCGGGAGTCTCCTGGAGGCGTGCCACCAGATCCAGCCACGTGGCCTCGTCGGTGGAATCATTGCGGTCCGGTTCGCGGTCGCTCATGCCGGCGTACCTGCACTCAACCGCTGGATGAATTCGTGGGAACGGGCAAAGATCAGCGGCGCGTCGTGGTCCATGGTCGCCACATGGTAGCTGTTGGGGAGGGGGACAACTTCCAGCTCGCGACACAACCGCCGGAGCACATCCATGCTCGACTCGGGGACCACCGGGTCAACGGCAGAGCGGAAAGCGATGACCGGGGCGCTGAGAAGGGGCAGGAGGTCCGTGGTGTCCTTGAAGAGCTTCAGCACTTCGGCGACGGCGCCTACAGGCGTGCGTGAGTACGCGCCTTCGTCCTGTCCCTGGAGCTTGATGTTGTTCCCAATCGCGGGAACTGAGGGCAAAACGTACTTGAGCAGGTGCGCATAGCGGGCCCGCGGGTCCGCCACGGTGAGTCCGGGGTTTACGACGGCGACACCGGCAACCGGCTGCTTCGCTGCCAACCGCAGAGCCAGGGTTCCGCCCATTGAGAGGCCGGCCGCAAAAACCCTCTCGGTACGGCCGGCGAGTTCGGTGTACGCATCTTCATAACCCCGGTACCAGTGCTCCCAGGGCGTGCGTGCCAGATCCTGCCAGGTCGTCCCGTGGCCGGGAAGCAAAGGGAGGCTGACCGCATAGCCGGCGTCCGCGAGGTACCGGGCCCAGCCCAGAAGGCTCATGGTCGACCCGGTGAAGCCATGGCTGAGCAGTACGCCGGTGGAGGCGTTCGGCCCACTGCCGGGGCTCGAAAAGGGAGCCGGAGGCGCGGAGAAAGTCATGAGTCAATAGTTGCATTTAGCCGCCGATTTTCCACCCCGAGGGAAACAAAGTCTCCGTCCGTGCCGCGGCAGAAACTTTGCCCTGCCGCCGGGGCGCATAGAGTAGTACCTAGGGGAGCCAAACAGGTTCCCCGCATTGTTTGTCCGACGGGAGAGCTGGCCGCGTGTTCTATTGGGTGATGAAGACGATTTTCATCGGACCGGTGGTGAATCTTCTGTTCCGGCCGTGGGTCAAAGGCATGGATAACGTGCCGACCACAGGGCCGGCGATCCTCGTGAGCAACCACCTCTCGTTTTCCGATTCGATCTTCCTCCCGCTGGCGGTTCCCCGGCCCGTCAGCTTCCTGGCCAAGTCGGAGTACTTCACCGGACGCGGCCTCAAAGGCAAGCTCACGGCCGCTTTCTTCCGCTTGACCAACCAGCTGCCGATCGACCGTTCCGGCGGGGCGGCTTCTGAAGCAGCGCTGCGGGCGGGCGTCAAGGTCCTGGAATCAGGGAACCTGCTGGGCATCTATCCCGAGGGGACACGCAGCCCTGACGGACGGCTGTACCGCGGCAAGACCGGCGTGGCCAAGATGGCGCTCCAGACCGGTGTTCCGGTGATTCCGGTAGCCATGATCGGGACGGACAAGGTCCAGCCCATCGGACGGCGCATCCCCAACATCCGGCGTATCGGAATCATCGTCGGTGAGCCGCTGGACTTTTCGCGTTACGCCGGACTGGAAAACGACCGCTTCGTACAGCGCTCGGTTACTGACGAGATCATGTATGAACTGATGCGTCTTTCCGGACAGGAATACGTAGACGTATATGCCAGCACCGTAAAGGACAAGATGTCCGCGGCGCGCAAGATGTCCAAGGCAGCGGAGAACCGCAGTGCTGCGGTCCGGCTCCCTCAATCCGAGTCGCCCGAGCCCGGCGTCGGACCTTCCGCCGGCCGACGCGGCGGCCATAAGGAACCGGGCGAAATCACGGTGATCGGCGCCCCGGGAACGGCCGCGCCCAAGGAACCGGCCGCAGGCCAGGACCGGGCCGGTTCAGCGACTGACGCTGACGGACAGCAGGAGACTCCGCACAGCGCCTAGTGTCGGGCGGGCCGGCGGCCGGTGTGAAGTACGTAACAGGACGCATTGGATCGCCGGGTTGGTCCGGCTGGACGTAGGCTTTAATCGTGAGCCAAAAACGTGCTGAACTCGATCCCAGTTTCCCGCCATCTTCCGGTGCAGCCGTCTACCCTGGACTCGATGACTGGCGGGACCTTCCTGTCTCCCAGCAACCGGTCTGGCATGACGATCCCGGTTATGAGGCCGCCGTCGCGGAACTGTCGATGGTTCCGCCGCTCGTTTTTGCCGGCGAAGTGGACATTCTCCGTGACCGGCTGGCACAGGCCGCCCAGGGCAAAGCCTTCCTGCTCCAGGGCGGGGACTGCGCCGAGACGTTCGAAGCCGCCACTGCCGACAAGATCAGCGCCCGCGTGCGCACCATCCTGCAGATGTCCGTGGTGCTCACCTACGGTGCCTCGCTGCCCGTGATCAAAATGGGCCGCATGGCCGGACAGTTTGCGAAGCCCCGCTCCTCGAACGAGGAAACCCGCAACGGCGTGACTCTTCCGGCCTACCGCGGGGACATGGTCAACGGCTTCGAATTCACTCCCGAGTCGCGGCGGCACGACCCGGCACGCATGGTCCGGGCCTACCACACCTCCGCTTCCACGCTAAACCTGATCCGCGCCTTCACGCAGGGTGGTTTTGCAGACCTGCGCCTGGTGCATCACTGGAACCGCGGCTTCACTGCCAACCCCGCCCATTCACGCTATGAATCCCTGGCCCGGGACATTGACCGGGCAGTGCGTTTCATGGACGTCTGCGGCGCGGACTTCGAGGCGCTGAAACGGGTGGAGTTCTTTGCGAGCCACGAAGCCCTTCTCCTGGACTACGAGCGCGCGCTGACCCGGATCGACTCCCGCACCGGGTATCCCTACGACACCTCCGCGCATTTCCTCTGGATCGGTGAGCGGACGCGGAACCTCGATTCCGCCCACGTTGATTTCCTGTCCCGCGTCCGCAACCCCATCGGCGTGAAGCTCGGCCCGAACACCACCCCGGAAGATGCCCTGGCGCTGATCGAGAAGCTGGACCCCAACCGGGAACCCGGACGCCTGACTTTCATCACCCGGATGGGTGCGCAGAACATCCGCACGAAGCTGCCGAACCTGGTGGAAAAAGTCACGGCCTCCGGTGCCCAGGTCCTGTGGGTCACGGATCCAATGCACGGAAACACGGTGACGTCTCCCAACGGGTACAAGACGCGCAATTTCGACGATGTCATGGACGAGGTTCGCGGATTCTTTGAGGTGCACAACTCCCTGGGCACCTTCCCCGGCGGCCTGCACGTGGAAATGACCGGCGACGACGTCGCCGAGTGCCTGGGCGGTGCCGACCCCGTGGACCAGGAGGCCTTCGTGGAAGGCTACGAGTCGGTCTGCGACCCGCGGCTGAACCACATGCAGTCCCTGGAGATGGCTTTCCTGGTCGCGGGTGCGCTGGCTGAAAAGAGCTAGACGACCGTCAAGGTGATGACCGCGCCTTCGGGCGCGGTCCCGCCGGACGGATCCTGCGCGCGGACGGTTCCAAAGAACCCGCCCAGGATTTCGTTGACCTGCACTTCGAAGCCGAGGTCTTCCAGCTCCTTGCGTGCGGTGTCTGCCTGTTTCCCCACGTAGCTGGGGACCTGGACCATCCGCGGCCCGTCCGAGATGGTCAGCGTGACCGTCCCGCCGCGCTCCAGCAGTCCGCCCTCAGGGGACTGGACGGCCACGGAGCCTTTGGCGATGTCACGGCTGTTGACCCGCTCCGGCTCGACGGCGGCTTCCAGGCCGGCGGCTTCGATGCGCTTGACTGCCTCGTCCTGGGAAAGTCCTGCCACCGCTGGAACCTCGACAGGCGCCGGACCCTTCGAGACCGTGAGGTCCACAGGGGTTCCGCGGCGAAGCTCCGCATCGGCGGCCGGAACCTGGGCAAGAACTTGCCCTGCCGGGATGTCCTCGCTGAATTCCTCGGTGACGGTTCCGACGGCGAGCCCGGCATCCGTGAGCTGCTCCCCGGCGTCTTCCTGGGTCCGCTGGATGACGTTCGGTACGGCAAAGAGCTCCGGGCCGCGGGAAACGAGCAGTGTCACCGGCTGAAACCGGCGGATCTCCTCAGCGGCACCGGGTTCGGTGCCGATTGCCAGTCCGGCGGCCACCACCTCGTCATACACCTCGTCCGTGGTGTACCTCAGTCCTTCTTCCCCGAGGCGTGCGCCGGCGGCCTCCACCGACGTGTTGGAAACATCGGGGACGGCTACCAGGGCTCCGGGCCCCGCCCCGAAGAACCAGCCGGCGAAGGCAGCGGCGGCAATCAGCAGCGTCAGCAGCAGTGCCAGCAGTACTCCGCGCCTGCGCGGACGTCCTGAGCGAAGCGAAACCTCGGGGCGCTGGGCATCCCTGCTGGACTGTTTCTGGCGCGCCTTGAAGTCCCTGCGCGCCTGCCGCCGCCCCGCCCGGGGCGAAACATAGTCCTCGTCTCCCTCGTCGTCATAGCCGGCGTCCTGGTCCTGTTCCTGGTGCCCCGCTGTGGAAAGGACCGTCGTGGCGTTGTCGGCGCGCTGGAGTATTTCAGTGGCGTTGGGTTCGGTCCGTCCCACGGCTTCGGTGCGGCGGAGAACCTCCGTAGCGCCGGACGGCGGACGGATCACGGTGGTGGCATCGGTCTGTCCGGGCAGCTGCGGCGCCGTGGTCCCGGGCGCGTGGAAGTCGAGTTGTTCGTCGGTGAGGGAGGTGCGGATATGCCGCAGTTCCCCCAGCAGGGCACTGCCGTCCACCGGACGTTCTTCCGGATCCTGGGCCGTGCACCACTGGACCAGTTCGTCGAGGTCCTGGGCAAGGCCGGGGCAGAGGGCAGACGGAGCCGGCACCGTCGAGTGGACATGGGCAAAGGCCACTTGGATGGGGACCTCACCGGTGAAGGGCTGCACGCCGGTAAGCATTTCGTACAGCATGATGCCGGCCGAGTAGATGTCGCTGCGGGCGTCCGCCCCGGCCCCGGTGACGAGCTCCGGCGCCAGGTAGGCCACAGTGCCGACCAAGGTTCCGGTATTCGTGCTGGTGGTGACGGCCCGGGCCAGGCCGAAGTCGGCGATCTTGATCGCTCCGCTGCCCGCCAGCAGCACGTTTTCGGGCTTGACGTCGCGGTGCACCAAACCAGCTTCGTGCGCTGCAGCCAATCCGTCGACCACCGCGTCCATCATGGCCAGCGCCAGCCGCGGCGTGAGGACAGTGCGCTCGTTCAGCACATCACGCAGTGTCCGGCCCGGGACATATTCCATGACCAGATAGGCAAGCGAACCCTCAATGCCCTGGTCCAGTACGCCAACGACATGGGGGTGGGAGAGCCTGGCCGCAGACTTCGCTTCCCGCTCGAACCTGTCCAGGAATCCGCGGTCGGCCGCGAGGTGGGGATAGAGGACCTTCAGCGCCACGTCCCGGTCCAGGCGTGTGTCAGTGGCGAGGTAGACCGTGGACATGCCGCCGCGGGCAATGCGGGAGCGCACCTGGTAGCGGCCATCTACCAAGGTCTCCAGAAGTGGGTCATTCACGGGCTCATGCACCCTTTGATCCTATAAGCGGAAGCGGGCAGGAGGCGGATCGACACCCGATCCGCCTCCTGCCCGCTGGTGTGGTGGAGCCTAGAAAGTGGCCCGGTGCGCCAGCACGGAGGCTACGTAACGCTCCGTATCGGGGTACATGCCCTGGGTCGTTACCGAGTACTGGCCCTGGTAGTAGGAGGCAATCGCGACCTCAAGGCTCGGGCTGGTGCGGACCAGTGCACGGATGATGGCGACGCCGGCCGTGACGTTGTCCTGCGGGTCCAGCAGGTTCAGCTGGCGGCCCACAAGGTCCGAAGCCCACTCGCCGGAGGAGGGGATGACCTGCATGGTTCCGATGGCGTTGGCGGGGGAGACGGCACGCTGGTCGAACCCGGACTCCTGCAGGGCGAATGCCTGGGCCAGTGCCGGATCCACGCCCATGGAAGCGGCGGTCTCGGCAACCAGCTGCTGCATCTGGGCACGGGAAGGAACATTCATCCCGTTCAGTGCCTGCTTGTTGAGGTTGGCGTTGGCCACAACGTGCTGCGGGTAGGTGTAGTGCAGGAAGGTGCTTGGCACCAGGTCGGTCGGAGCCTCGGCCGGTGCGGCGGGCGCTGCGGGTGCGGCGGGGGTGGCCAGGGTGGTGACGCCGGATCCGGAACCCAGGGCAATGCTCTGGCCGGGCCGGATAACGGAGGTCATGCTCAGGTTGTTTGCCTCAAGTACTGACTTCAGCGACACGCCATGCTTGGCTGCAATGGCTCCGAGGGTGTCGCCGGGGACGACGGTGTAGCTTCCGGCCGCCTCAGGGGCAGCGGCCGGCGCTGCGGGTGCCGGTGCAGCGGGCGCGGGAGCGCTCGAGGCCGTGGTGACCGGGGCATCCGATCCCGAACCGACGGAGATCTTCTGTCCCGGGTGAATGATCGAGGACATGCCCAGGTTGTTCTGCTCCAGCACCGATGCCAGGGAGACGCCGTGCTTTGCGGCAATGGCGCTGAGTGTGTCGCCCGGAACCACGGTATAGGTGCCGGTGGCCGGCGCAGGTGCTGCGGAAGGTGCCGCAGGGGCTTCCGGAGCCTTCGCGGATCCGGTGAGGACCAGTTCCTTGCCGGCGTAGATGATCGAGCTCAGCTGAAGGTTGTTGATGCGCAGGAGTTCATTCATATCCAGCCCGTAGCGGGCGGCAATCGAGCTGACCGTGTCGCCGGGCACGATCCGGTGCTTCTCCGGAACCGCAGACTCGGCTGCAACGGTGGCGGGGACCTGAGCGGCCAGCTGGGCTGCGGGAATGGACCCTCCCGCAGGGAAGTTCTTCTTGGCCTGCAGCGGCATCTGGGGGAACAGCGCCTTAGCCGGAGCCTGGGGCGCTGCTTCTGCCGGCTCGGCAAGGGCGAGGGAAGACATCATGACGGCAGGAATCGCTGCCGTAGTGACAGCGACGCTCAGTTTGCGGGGCATGCCCGCGGAGGCGGAACGCACCCGCGGTTTGGGCTGCACGGTCATAACGTGTTGTTTCCTCATCTGTAAGCGTTGCGGCCTCTACCGCAATCCGTGTGACAAAAAACAAGTAGAGATACGAGTGTTACACATGTGAATAGTGTGACTAATGAGAATTTACACGAGAATGTGCATTCTGCAATACCAAGTAGCGACTTAGGGGCTGCCGGGGCCCCTGCTGGCAGTGCCGACTGGCTTGGTCCGTGTAATACGTGGCAACCTTGGGAACGTGAATGAACTCGAGGAACTGGTTTCCGACTGGCTGACCCTGCCCGATGTGGCTGAACAATTGGATCTATCAATCAGCAAGGTGCACAGCCTGCTGGAAGAACGTGCGCTCCTGGCCGTGAGGCTCGGGGAGCGGAAGATACGCAGCGTGCCTGCCGCGTTTATTAACGACGGCGCGATCCTCGACAGCCTCAAGGGGACAATCTCGGTGCTGACTGACGCCGGGTTTACCGATGAGGAAATGATCCGCTGGCTCTTTACAGCGGATGAGACCCTGCCGGGCCGGCCCGTGGATGCGTTGAAGGAAGGGCGCAAGACCGAGATTCGGCGCCGCGCCCAGGCACTGGCCTGGTAGGAAGCTCTTCCTAGGCCGTCCTGGTGACGGCTGCATGCGCCAGGGAGCCCAGCGCCGAGCGGGTCGTTTCATCCACTGCCAGTTTGGCCAGTGTATTGAAGGCCTGCTCGGTATGCTCGGCGATCAGCGCCTCCGTGGTGGCCAGCGCACCGCTGTCCGCAATAACCCCGCGGAGTGAGGCCACTGCGTCGTCGTCCAGGTCGGGCCGTCCCAGCGCGGCCGTGATCTCCTGCCGGGCAGCCGCAGAACCCGAGCTGAGCGCATAGGCGATCAGCACGGTGCGCTTGCCTTCGCGCAGGTCATCGCCTGCAGGCTTCCCGGTAAGTGCCGGGTCCCCGAATACCCCCAGCACGTCGTCGCGCAGCTGGAAGGCTTCCCCCAGGGGAAGCGAGAACTCCGAATAGGAGGCCAGGAGCTCCTCGGATGCTCCTGCCAGTGCTCCTCCGATGGCCAGCGGGTGTTCGATGCTGTATTTCGCCGACTTGTAGCGCAGGATATTCCGGGCCCGCACCACGGCGCGCTCGGGCTCATGCCCGGGACCCACCACTTCTTCCAGGATGTCCAGGTACTGTCCCGCCATGACCTCGGTACGCATGCGGTTGAATACCGCCCGGGCCCGCGTATCGTAACCGGCACGCGCGCCCACCGAGGTGAAAGCCTCCTCGCTCAGGGACAGGCAAAGGTCCCCGGCGAGGATTGCTGCCGAGGAACCGAAGTGCGTCCCGTCCAGGAACCAGGCGGCCTCCGCATGCCGGTTGCTGAAGTGGCGGTGGACGCTCGGTGCCCCGCGGCGGGTATCCGAGCGGTCAATGATGTCGTCATGGATCAGCGCGGCGCTCTGGAAAAGCTCCAGGGCGACTCCGGCGCGAACCGGGGCAAGCCCGTGCGCTTCGCCTCCGGCGCCCCGCCAGCCCCAGTAGTTCAGGAGTGCCCGGAGCCGCTTGCCGCCCTGGGCCAGGGCATGGACCGCACTGAGCAGGGGAACGGATTCTTCCGAGACCTCCAGCAGGACCTCCCGCTGCCGGCCCAGGAAATCCTCCAGGTCGGAGGAGAGGCGTGCCCGGTAGCTTGCCTGTTCCCGGGCCGCCGGGTCCGCATCCGATGCTGCGTTCACGGGTGCCTGGCTCATGATGCTGTCCTACTCTGCGGTCGCGGGAAGCACATTGGCCCCGACGGTGTAGACGGATTCACCGTCGCGCGTCACGACCGACACGTTGACGGTTTCGGTTTCTTCTCCAGTGGTACGGGCCAGGTCCTTGGTGGGGGTTGAGTCCACGGACTCGCCTTCGAGTGCGGTGAATCCCTTCGCCTCGAAGTGGGCAACATAGAAGGAGATAATTTCCTCCGGGGCAGCCGTCGACGTCGCTGTGAGCGAGGCAGTCAGCAGCTCGCTGTCTTCGGCAAAGCTCGACGCCGTGGCTTCGGAGCCTGCATAGAGCGGAAGAAGGGCTTCGGGGAAGCCTTCCGCGATGGCCGGAGTCTCGGATGGTGCGGCGGCGGGTGACGCCGTCGTGGCCGGCGCAGCGGGGGAGGAGGCAGAGCTGGAGCTCTGTGTAGCCGACGGAGTGGATCCCGGCGATGTTCCGTCTCCGGAACCGCATCCGGCGACAGCCGCCAAAACGGCAGCACTGCAGGCGAGGGCAAGGAGTTTCTTCATGAGAATCCGCATCGACGAAGGGTCAGGGCCTGTTTCCAGTCTAGGTGACCGGCAAGGAGGCCCCGGTGGTGTCTACGATGAAGACGTGGGAACAGAGCCGGAAGCAGTTCAGGCACACCGCGACTGCACCATCATGCACGTGGACATGGATGCCTTCTACGTCTCCGTCGAACTGCTCCGGCGCCCGGACCTTGTTGGTGTTCCGGTCATAGTCGGCGGTCTCGGCGGACGGTCGGTCGTGCTCTCAGCTTCCTATGAGGCCCGGCGGTACGGGGTGCGCTCTGCCATGCCCATGGCCACGGCCCGCCGCCTGTGTCCCCAGGCGCAGGTCCTCGAGCCGCACCAGGACGTCTACCGCCGCGTCTCCGCGCGGCTGATGGAGATCTTCGAATCCATCACACCGCTGGTCGAACCCCTCAGTGTGGACGAGGCGTTCCTGGACATAGCCGGTTCCATGCGGCGTCTTGGACCGCCGCGTACGATCGGCGAACTCATCAGGACGCGGGTCCGCACGGAACTTGGCATCACGGCAAGCGTAGGGATCGCCTCGACAAAGTTCGTTGCCAAGATAGCCTCCACGCGTTCCAAGCCGGACGGGCTGCTGCTGGTTCCCAAGGACGGGACCATTTCCTTCCTGCATGCCCTCGACGTGTCAGCGCTGTGGGGCGTCGGCACCAAGACCCGGGAAGCACTGGCCCGGGTGGGCATTTCGACCGTGGCCGACGTCGCGAACACGCCCCCGGCAGTCCTCCAGCGTCTCCTGGGTGCAACGGGCCTGCACGTCCATGAGCTGTCCTGGGGGCGCGACCCGCGCGCCGTGACACCCGTCCGCGTAGAGAAGAGCATTGGCGCTGAGGAGACATTCGCGACCGACGTCGACGACGACGAGGCCCTGGAAACCGAACTCCTCAGGCTGGCGCACCGCACCGCCGCCCGGATGCGCAGCGCAGGCCTGCAGTGCCGTTCCGTGTCGCTGAAGCTGCGCTACGCGGATTTCTCCACGCTCACCCGCACCCGCACGCTTGCCGAACCTGTCGACAGTGCACAGCTGCTCTACGAGGCGGTCCGGGGTCTGCTTGCCGGACTGGGCCGGCGTCCCATGAGCGTCCGCCTGGTGGGGCTGAGGGCTGAGCACCTGGAGTCTGCGGAAGGCGCGGCGCAGCAACTGACCCTGGATGGCAGGGACGACAACTGGCGCTCCGCGGAAGACGCACTGGACCGGATCAACCGGCGCTTTGGAAACGGCGGGATCATGCCTGCGCGGCTGCTGCGGCCGGAGAACCAGGAGACCAGGCGTACCGGGGACAAGCATGCGTAGGCGCGGCTTTCCCCCGGCCCGAATGCAATCTATCCTTGTCCTAAGTGCAGATCAGCGTCGAAACCTCCGCGGGAACCACCACCACGCCGGGTTCGTTGCTAGGTTTACAGGGCACATTTGGATCCCAAGGAGACAGTAATGGCACTCTCAGAACACGAGCAGCGCTTGCTTGACCAGCTGGAGCAGCAATTACACGCCGAAGACCCGAAATTCGCCAACTCCATGGCGTCATCGGGCGGCCGTGGAGTGTCGACCCGGCGCATCGTGCTGGGCGCGCTCGTGGCAGTCGCGGGAATAGCAGTACTGATCCTGGGGATATCACTGCAGAGTCCGTTCAACATCCTGGTCGGCATCCTCGGATTCGTCGTCATGGGTGCCGGCATGTACTACGCGACCACCAAGGGCAAAAAGGCCGAGTCGTCGCCGGTTCCCACAGGAAGAAAAGAACGTGAAGCTGCTCCGCGCGGGTTCATG
The DNA here is from genome assembly GCF_020907385.1 of Arthrobacter sp. zg-Y916. Classification (NCBI taxonomy): domain Bacteria; kingdom Bacillati; phylum Actinomycetota; class Actinomycetes; order Micrococcales; family Micrococcaceae; genus Arthrobacter; species Arthrobacter sp. zg-Y916. The sequence continues at coordinate 75,082 of NZ_JAJJOD010000002.1, forward strand.
AGCAATCTCGAGAACAAATGGGACGAGCGCAAGCGGGACCAGCCCTAGGGGCCCCACTTTCCTCCCCGAGGTTCCCCAAGAACCGGAAAAGACCCGCTGAGGCGGGTCTTTTTTTGTGTCCAGGGTCCGGCGGCCGCCGTTTCCCTCCACCGGGTCTCCCCGCCCGGCATCCCTCGGCAGTGCTGGGAACCCGGGGTGCGACGCGCCCAAAAACGTTATCGAATTGCGTTGACTGTGGAGGGAAGTGGAGTAAAGTGGGGGGCGTAAGAGGGTAGGGGCAGTGCAGGAGGGGACAATCTCCCGAATCGGACAGGTGGTGGCTGGTGTTCCTCGGAACTCATTCACCGCGCCTGGACGAGAAGGGCAGGCTCATCCTTCCCGCCAAGTTCCGTGACGAGCTGGCCGACGGGCTGGTTCTGACGCGGGGCCAGGAACGCTGTATCTACGTCTTCAGCCAGAAAGAGTTCGAAAAGGTCCACGAGCAGATGAGGCAGGCACCCCTGTCTTCACGCCAGGCCCGTGACTACATTCGCGTTTTCCTGTCTGGAGCCTCAGACGAAGTTCCGGACAAGCAGGGACGGGTCACCATTCCGCCGGCCCTGCGCTCGTATGCCGGGCTCGGTCGTGAACTCGCCGTCATTGGCGCTGGCACCCGGGCCGAGATCTGGGACGCCGCAGCATGGCAGGAGTACCTGGAGGAGAAGGAAAACGCATTCTCGGAGACGGATGAAGACGCGTTTCCCGGATTCCTCTGACCGTTGCACAGCAGGAAAATAAGTACAGCACCACCAAGGAAGACCCAGACCGGGAAGCCGGCGGGATCTTGAACGAGATCTCCAGCCGCCCCGCGGAGTCCTCCTGGCTCACCTTCCCCGGAGCCAGGCTGACAACGTGAGGCGCGGATGGGGATCTGGTCCAAGAACCCGCCGCATCCTGCCAGCAGCGGAAGGAGAGACCACATGACTGAAGAACGACCCACAGAAGACCGGCATATCCCGGTCCTGCGTGACCGCTGCATCAACCTCCTGGCTCCCGCTATCGAAGCGGCGGAAGCCGCGGGCCGCACCGCCGTCGTCGTTGATGCCACCTTGGGCATGGGTGGACACACCGAGTCCATGCTGGAGCGCTTCCCCAAGCTCCATGTCATCGGCATTGACCGCGACCAGCAGGCCCTTGCGCTGGCAGGGGAGCGCCTTGCCGCCTACCAGGACCGCACTGACCTGGTCCACGCGGTCTATGACGAAATCGCCGACGTTGTCGAGGACCTTGGCTTCGCTTCAATCGACGGGGCACTGTTCGACCTCGGCGTGTCTTCCATGCAGCTTGACGAGCGTGACCGCGGATTTGCCTATTCATATGACGCGCCGCTGGACATGCGGATGGACACCAGCCGCGGCCGCACCGCTGCGGAAATCGTCAATACCTATGGCGAAGCGGAACTGGTCTCGATCATCCGCCGCTGGGGCGAGGAAAAGTTCGCGGGCCGCATCGCGTCCGCCATCGTTGCAGCACGGGCAAAGCAGCCTTTCACCACGACCGGCGAACTGGTCGAGGCGATCCGCTCCGTCGTCCCCGCTGCGGCAGCGCGCACCGGGGGGCATCCTGCCAAGCGCACCTTCCAGGCGCTGCGCATCGAGGTCAACGAGGAACTGGACGTCCTTGAACGCGCCATTCCTTCTGCGTTGTCCGTCCTGGGTGTTGGCGGGCGCATCGTCGTGATGTCCTACCACTCGCTGGAGGACCGCATTGTCAAAGACATTTTCGCAGCCGGCTCACGGTCCTCAGCTCCCAAGGGATTCCCCGTGGAGCTTGAGGAGCACAAAGCCCAGCTGAAGCGGCTGACCAAGGGGACAGAGGTTCCCACGGAGCAGGAAATTGCAGAGAACCCGCGGGCGGCTTCGGCCAAGCTGCGGGCTGTTGAACGGATTCGCGCAACCATGGATGGGGCACGGTCATGACCGAACGCACAGGCCGGCGGCGTCCGGCCATGCCGCTGCAGGCGGTCCAGGGCAACCTGGCACGGAAGGTCCAGTGGGAAGCTCCGCAGCCGGAAGCCCCCGCTCCGCGCCGCCGTACTCCGCTGGCACTGGTGCCGGCCGCAGCCCGCCGACGCCGGGTTCCGGTAGCAGCCCTGTGCTTTGCCGCGCTGGTCGTGGGTCTGGCAGCCGTGCTGGTGCTGAACATCTCCGTCTCCAGCGGCCAGTACCAGCTGGTGCAGCTGCAGAACCAGCGCACCGAGCTGGCGCAGAAGAACGAGGCACTGACCCAGCAGGTCGAGAACCACATGGCACCCCAGGTGCTGGCGGCTGCCGCGTCCGACCTCGGCATGGTTGTTTCACCCTCGTTCGGTACTATCGACCTGCAGACGCTGGCAGTGGACGGAAGCCCTGAACCGGCCAAGGACGGCGCCAGGCCCGAGTCGCTTCTGGGTCTGCCGCAGGTGCTGACCCAGCCGGTGACACCGGCCCAGCCTGCTGCGGCTGAACCGGAGAAGAATGTCCGGGCGGCCGAGGAGAAGGCAGATAACACCCCTGCTGCAGCTGAGTCCGCCGAGGAAGCGGTCCCGGCTCCGGCGCCTGCGGAAGAAGACCTAAACGGCGGCACCATACCGGCGCCAAGCCAGAGAAGCGGCCAGTAGCCCACTTACCACCTACGAGGAAACGTTGTGGCAAAAGCACAGACTCCGGCCCCGGAGGACCACAGGGTGTCCCTCGTCAGCCGGCGGCTCCGCGCCGGCATGATCATTGCGCTGGCTCTGCTCATGGTCCTCGGCGTCCGCCTCTTCCAGGTCCAGGGCCTGGATCCCGGGGGTATGGCCGACGCCGCTGTCGCCAACCGGCTGGTAACAGTCGGGGTTCCGGCCCTTCGCGGCGGAATCCTTGACGCGAACGGCAATTACCTGGCACGCAGCGTCGAACGTTTCGACATAGTGGTGGACCAGCGGCTTTCCCTTGCCTACGACGAGGAGGAGTACCAGCGCCGGACTCCTGAAGGGGATTGGGAGGACGTCACCTTCGACGAAGCTTTCCGTGAACTCTCCGCCATCCTGGGCCAGGACGCCGCCACCCTGCGGGGTTCGATCCTGGGTGAGAAGGGATTCAACTTCGTTGCCAAGACCGTAACCCCCGAAGTGCGGGACAAAGTGCTTGCCGTCAAGTTCCCCGGTGTCTACGCGGACCGGACCACCCTGAGGACCTACCCCTCCGGTGCCGTCGCAGGTTCAATCGTCGGCTTCCTCGGCACGGAAGGTCCCCAGGAGGGCCTGGAACTCACCCAGGACGGGATTCTGGCAGGCAAAGCCGGAAGCAAGACCTACGAAATCGGCGGCGACGGCATCCGGATTCCGTATGCGACCCATGAGGACGAACCCGTTCAGGACGGTGAGTCGATCAAGCTCACCATTGACCAGGACCTGCAGTGGTTCTCCCAGCAGGCCATTGCTGCCCAGGTCCGGGACTACAACGCGGACTGGGGCAACGTCGTCGTGGTGGAAGTAGAGACCGGCAACGTGATCGCCATGGCCGAATCCACCACCGTCGATCCGAACAACCCGGGCGCCACGGAGGCCGAGTCCCGCAAGGCCCGTTCCGTCACGGACTTCTTCGAACCGGGTTCCACGACCAAGGTCATCACCATGGCAGCAGCCATCGAAGAGGGCCTCATCACCCCCACCTCGCAGTTCAAGATTGACTCCACGTACACGATCGACGGACAGACCTTCAAAGATGCCTTCGACCACGGAACGGTGCAGATGACTGCGTCCGGCATTCTGGCGAAGTCCATGAACACCGGAACCGTCATGGTCGGGCAGCAGCTCACACCGCAGCAGCGCTACGACTGGCTTCGCAAGTTCGGGATCGGCACCGCACTGAATACCGGGCTCAACGGCGAGACACCGGGCCTGCTGCCCAAGCCGGAGAACTGGGACACCCGCCAGCAGTACACCGTCCTGTTTGGGCAGGGCCTGACCCAGACAGCACTGCACACGGCAATGGTGTACCAGACCATCGCCAACGACGGCGTCCGGCTGCCGCCGCGGCTGGTGGATTCGCGGATAGACGCCGAAGGCGTGGAGCATCCCGTGGAACGCGGCTCCGGAACCCGGGTGGTCTCCGAGAAGACTGCCGCCGAGGTCCAGCGCATGCTGGAAACCGTCACGGTGGAAGGCTCCGGTGCCTCCGGTGCGCTGGAGAAGTACCGGGTGGGTGCCAAGACCGGAACGGCAGAGGCCCCCGGGCCCAACGGAGGTTACGACGGCTACACGGTCTCCTATGCTGGAATTGCACCAATGGATGACCCGAAGTACGTCGCGGTGGTAACCCTGCAGCGGCCCAAGGGCGACCTTTTCTACATTGAACCCGGCAAGACTTTCCAGAAGGTCATGGAACAGGTCCTGACAACCAACAACGTCGCTCCCTCCACCGGGGAGCCGGATATCTACCCCATCGAGTACTAAAAGCTGGAGCAGTGCAGTGCCACAAAGCAAAATTCAGCGCGCCGGAAACGGCATGCGCCCTGAGCGGGTCAGTCCGGTCACCCTGGGCGATGCCGCGGCAGCGCTTCCCCCGGGTGCGCCGGCCATCACGGCTGCGCCCGGAACGGGCACTGAGGCCTGGGGCACCAGGGTCACCGGGATCAGCATCAATTCCCGCGAGATTGCCCCGGGGGACCTCTACCTCGCCTTGCCCGGTGCCCGCCACCACGGTGCGGCTTTCGCCTCGAAGGCGGCCGTTGCCGGCGCCGCTGCCGTCCTGACGGACCCCGCCGGGCTCTCCCAGCTGGGCAAGTCCGGGGTGCCGGTCTTTGTGGCTGAAGATATCCGGCGGCTGGTCGGCCCGTTGTCCGCGGCGGTGTTCAACAGCCAGCCCCGGGACGGATCCGCGCCGGTGCTCTTCGGCGTCACGGGAACCAACGGCAAGACCACCACTACGTACTTCATCAACTCACTGCTCCAGGCACTCGGCCAGAGAACCGGCCTGATCGGAACCATCGAGATCCTGGCCGGAGGCGAAGCCATCCCCAGCGTCCTGACCACGCCGGAGTCCCCGCAGGTCCATGGCCTGCTGGCCCTGATGCGTGAGCGGAAGCTGGATGCCGCCGCCATGGAGGTCTCCTCCCATGCCATTTCCTACCGCAGGGTGGACGGCGTGGTCTTCGACGTCGCCGGCTTTACCAACCTCACCCAGGACCACCTGGACCTTCACGGGTCCATGGAGGACTACTTCGACGCCAAAGCCGCTCTCTTCCATGCTGACCGGTGCAGGCGCGCCGTGGTCACTGTCGACGACGGCTGGGGCCGCCAAATGGCGGCCGCTGCGGGGGAGCGCGGGGTGACCCTGCTGACTACCGGAGAGGCAGGCAGCGCCGACTGGCAGGTCCGCGGGATAACCCGCGAGGGGCTGGGACATGCCTTCGAGCTCGTGCCGGCGGAGGGCAATCCGCTGCGGGTCCGCACCGGATTGCCCGGTGCCTTCAACGTCTCCAACGCCGCGCTGGCGCTGACCATGGTCCTCCAAACGGGAATCCCGGCCGAAACGATGCAGCGCGTGCTGGACGAGCATGATCCGTTCACCGTTGAGGTTCCCGGGCGCATGCAGCTCATCAGCGAGGCACCGGCGGCCATTGTGGACTTTGCCCACAACCCTGACGCGCTCACCCGCACGCTGGAATCCGTGCGGCGCCCCCAGGGCCGCGTGATCGTGGTCTTTGGTGCCACCGGTGAACGCGACCAGACCAAGCGCCCCCTGATGGGAGCCATAGCCGCCCGCCTGGCCGACGTGGTGATTGTCACGGACGACGACCCCCACGACGAGGATGAAGCCGCGATTCGGGCCGATGTCCTGCGGGGTGCGCGCGGCGCAGCGGAGACTGGCCAGGGAGGGTGCGAAGTCCTTGAGGTTGCGCCGCGTGCCGCCGCCATTGCCCGCGCCGTAGAGCTTGCCCGCCCGGAAGACACCGTGCTGGTGGCCGGCCGCGGACACGAGGTCTGGCAGGAAGTCAAGGGAGTGAACCTGGCCCTGGATGACAGGGTGGAACTGCGCACTGCACTGGAAACTGCCGGATTCACGGTGCTTTCCGGGGACGGGGTAGAGTCCTAATTCGTCATGATTGAACTTAATGCAGCCGAAATAGCGGCAATCACGGGCGGTGAGCTGGTGGGGGCCGCAGCGGCCGACCCTTCCATCACAGTGACATCAGCCACGACCGACTCCCGCGAGGTGACAGCCGGATCGCTGTTCATTGCCAAACCCGGAGAATTCTCCGACGGACACCGTTTTGTGGGCCGGGCGTTCGAATCCGGTGCCACGCTGGCGCTGACGGAACGTCCGGTAACTGACGGCGACGGCACAGTCCATCCCGCCGTCGTGGTACCCGACGCAGTGCTCGCCATGGGCGCCCTTGCCGCGGAAATCGTCCGCCGGCTGCGTGCCGACGGACCGCTCACGGTCATTGGCATCACCGGCTCGGCCGGCAAGACCACCACGAAGGACCTGCTCGCCGGCCTGCTGCGCGCACACGGCGAGACCGTGGCTCCGGTGGGCTCGTACAACGGCGAAGTCGGCGTGCCGCTGACGATTTTTTCGGCCGGGTACGGCACCCGCTACCTCGTAGTGGAGATGGGTGCCACCGGCGTCGGGCACATCACCTACCTGGCGGATATGGTCCGCCCGGACATAGGCGTCGTGCTCTGCGTGGGCAGCGCCCACGCCGGCGAGTTCGGCGGGGTGGAGAACATCGCCCGTGCCAAGGGCGAACTTGCTGAGGCCGTTCCTCCCGGCGGGACAGTCGTGCTCAACGGCGACGACATCCGCGTTGCCGCCATGGACAAGCGCACCACAGCCGACGTCCTGCTCTTCACCTCTTCCACCGACCAGCTCCCCGGTAACCACAGGGAGCTGCGTGCGGTTGACGCAGAAACCGATTCCCAGGGCCGCCCGGTCTTCACCCTGCGGTTCCCGAACGGGGAGGAACACCGGGTGGAATCAGGCCTGATCGGTGCCCACCACACGGCGAACCTGCTTGCCGCTGCCGGCGCTGCTTTTGCCGCCGGGATCGCGCCGGCGGACATCGCCGCCGGCCTCTCCGGGCAAAAGGCTGCCAGCCGCTGGCGGATGGAACGCACCGACCGGCCCGACGGCGTCACAGTGATCAACGACGCCTACAACGCCAACCCTGAGTCCATGCGTGCCGCACTGCGCACGCTGGCCGAACTGGGCCAGGGGCACCGCACCTGGGCTGTACTCGGCGAAATGCTCGAACTCGGGGCCGACTCGGTGACCGAACACGACGCGATCGGCCGCTACGCCGTCCGCCTGAACATCTCCAAACTGATCGTCGTCGGAACCGGCGCCCGTGCCCTGCACACCGGCGCCGTCATGGAGGGGTCGTGGGGCGACGAATCGCAGTTCGTCCAGACTCCCGACGAAGCGCAGGCCATTCTTGAAGCGTCGCTCCAACCCGGCGACGTCGTCCTCTTTAAGTCTTCCAACGGAGCCGGACTGCGGTTCCTCGGAGATCGGATTGCCTTGAAAACCCCACTCGAAACTGCTGCCGCCACGGAGCTGTCCGCCGAGAACGCAACGCGGGGTGAGAGCAAGTGATTTCCCTCCTGATCGGGTCTTCCCTGGGGCTGGTCCTGGCTTTTGCCGGAACCCCGCTGTTCATCCGTTTCCTGGTCCGCAAGGGCTACGGACAGTTCGTCCGTGATGATGGCCCGACGTCGCACCACACCAAGCGCGGTACGCCCACCATGGGCGGGGCGGTAATCGTCGCTTCCGTTGTGGCCTCCTACTTCATCACCCATCTCATCAGCAATGCCATCAACCCCACCGGCTTCGGCCCATCGGCGTCCGGCCTGCTGGTGCTGTTCCTGATGGTGGGAATGGGCCTGGTCGGCTTCATTGACGACTACACCAAGATTTCCCGGCAGCGCTCCCTGGGCCTGAACGCAAAAGCCAAGATCACGCTGCAGGGACTGGTGGGCGTGGTCTTCGCAGTCCTGGCACTGCAGTTCCCCGATGAGCGCGGCCTAACCCCGGCGTCGACGAACATTTCCTTTGTCCGCGACACTGCGATCGACCTGGCATTCGCCGGAACCATCATTGGCGCGGTTCTCTTCATCCTCTGGTCCAGCGTGATCATCACCGGTGCCACGAACGGCGTGAACCTGGCCGATGGCCTGGACGGGCTCGCCGCCGGTGCCTCGGTGCTGGTATTCGGTGCCTATTTCCTGATCGGCATCTGGCAGTCCAACCAGAGCTGCTTTGGCGCCGCGGCCGACAGCGGTGTCTGTTATGAGGTCCGTGACCCGCTGGACCTGGCGCTCCTGGCCGGCGCCCTGGCGGGAGCCCTCATCGGGTTCCTCTGGTGGAACACCTCTCCGGCGAAGATCTTCATGGGCGACACCGGATCCCTGGCCCTGGGCGGCGCCATCGCAGCGTTCGCCATCCTCTCCCGGACCGAACTGCTTCTGGTGATCCTCGCCGGCCTGTTCGTCATCATCTCCGCCTCGGTCATCATCCAGGTGGGATACTTCAAGTTGAGCGGCGGCAAACGGGTGTTCAAGATGGCACCGCTCCAGCACCACTTCGAACTCAAGGGCTGGGCAGAGGTGACCGTGGTGGTCCGCTTCTGGATCATCGGCGGGCTGTGCGTCGCCCTTGCCCTCGGACTCTTCTACGCCGATTGGGTGGCCGGACAATGAGCGATGCCTACACCGACACCCCGCGGCTGGCGTCCCTGACCACGTGGGACTCGGACTGGCGCGGCCTGCGGGTCGTCGTCACCGGAATCGGACTGTCCGGGTTTTCCGCTGCCGATACCCTCATCGAACTCGGTGCCCGGGTAGTAGTGGTGGACGGCCAGGATTCGGAAGAGACCCGCGCCAAGGCCGACACCCTGAGAATCGTCGGGGCCGCCTCCGTCCTCCTGGGAGCCGATGCGGCTGCCGCGCTGCCCCTGGTTGACGGCGAGCAGCCCGAACTCGTGGTGACTTCACCGGGCTTCAGCCCGGAGCATCCGGTCCTGGCGCAGGCCGCGGCTGCGGGCATCCCCGTCTGGGGTGACGTCGAACTGGCCTGGCGGGTCCGGATCCGCGAAGGCAGGCCCACCGCACCCTGGCTGGCGATCACCGGGACCAACGGGAAAACGACCACGGTGTCGATGACCGAAAGCATGCTCCTGGCTGCCGGTCTCCGTGCAGTTGCCGCCGGCAACGTCGGGACCCCGATCCTGGATGCGATCCGTGATCCGCAGGGCTGGGACGTCATCGCCGTCGAACTCTCCAGCTTCCAGCTGCACTGGACCCACACAATGTCACCCCTTGCCAGCGTGTGCCTGAACATCGCCGAGGACCATGTGGACTGGCACGGCGGCTACGACGGGTATCGGGCTGCCAAGGCCAAAGTCTACGAAAACACGCAGGTAGCCTGCATCTACAACGCCGAACAGGCCGAGACCGAACACATGGTCGAGGAAGCGGACGTGGTGGAAGGCTGCCGGGCCATTGGCTTCACCACCGGCATGCCGGCCATCAGCATGCTCGGCATCGTGGAAGGCCTGCTCGTGGACCGCGCCTTCATTGAACAGCGCCGCGACTCCGCTGCAGAGCTGGCCTCCCTTGATGACCTGGGTGACCGCGCACCGCGGCATCTGGCCGCCAACGCCCTCGCGGCAGCGGCACTGGTGCGCGCATTCGGCGTGGAGCCCGTCGCAGTGCGTGACGGTCTGCGCAACTATGCTCCGGGCGGCCACCGGATCGAACCCGTAGCCAAGCTGAACGACATCCTCTGGGTCAACGATTCCAAGGCGACCAATCCGCACGCGGCAGCGGCTTCGCTGGCTGCCTTTCCGTCCGTGGTCTGGATCGCAGGCGGGCTGTCCAAGGGCGTCACTTATGACGATCTGGTGCAGGCCCACGCGCCGCGCCTGCGCGCCGTCGTGCTGATCGGAACCGATTCCAGCGAGCTGCGCGGCGCATTGACCCGACACGCCCCGGATGTCCCGGTAATCGAGGCAGCGGCGGCGGACACTGGAGGGGAAATCCCGTCCACGGGCGAAGCGGTCATGGTGCAAGCCGTCACGGCTGCGGCTGCTGCGGCGGAGCCCGGGGACACGGTCCTGATGGCGCCGGCGTCGGCGTCAATGGACCAGTTCCGCTCCTACGCCCACCGGGGCGAGGCATTTATTGAAGCTGTCCGCGGATACGTGGAAGGGCAGGCGCAGACCACCGAGGAGCCGTAGATGGTGACCACGCCCACGGGCAAGGCGCGAAAGCCGGCAGCGCGGAAGCGTCCGGCAGGAGCAGGCGCCCAGAGAACCCCGGCCAGGACGCCTGGAGCGCGCACCGGGGGGCAGGCGGCACCGAAAGCGGTGCCTGCGCGGCAGAAGCCAGGGAAGTCCTCCCCGGGCGGCCTGAAGCTGCGGGAGCGCTGGGAAGCCTTCATGGTCCTGCTGGAGGGCAGCGGTTCCCAGGCGACCGGATCCAGCTACTACATGATCCTCGGTTCGACCCTGGGACTCACCGTCATTGGACTCATGATGGTCCTCTCCGCCTCTTCCGTCGAAGCCATAGCGAATGCGGCAGGGTCCGGAGCGAACGTCGCAAACACCTTCGACCTGTTCGTCAAGCAGCTGGGCTTCGCAGCCCTCGGTGTCTTCGCCATGGTCCTGTTCTCAAAGTTCGGACCGCGTTTTTACCGCGTCATGGCATGGCCGGCGCTCATCCTGGCAGTTTTCCTGCTGGTGCTGGTGCTGGTCATCGGCGAGGAAGTGAACGGCAACAAGAACTGGCTGACGTTCGGTCCGGTGACCGGACAGCCCTCGGAAGCCGCCAAGCTGGCCATGGCCATGTGGCTGGCGATGGTTCTTGCCCGCAAGAAGGGCCTGATTGCCAAGCCCATCCATGCGCTGGTCCCGGCAGTGCCCGGAGCCGGAATCCTGATCGGACTGGTCTTGCTGGGGCATGACCTCGGTACCGTGATCATCATGGGCCTGATCATGCTGGCGGCCCTTTTCTTTGCGGGCGTCCGCCTGAAGATCCTGTTCCTGCTAGGAGCCGCCGCCGGCGTGCTGGCAGCCGTAATGTCCGCGTTCAGCGGCAACCGCACCAGCCGCATCAGCGCCTGGCTGCAGCTGGACTGCTCCGGCGGGCTCTGCGACCAGGCCAACGCCGGAATGTATGCACTGGCTTCCGGCGGGTGGCTGGGGCTGGGGATCGGCCAGAGCCGGCAGAAATGGAACTGGATTCCCGAGGCGCACAACGACTTCATTTTCGCCATCATCGGCGAGGAGTTCGGGCTGCTCGGCACGCTGGTGGTGCTCGTTCTTTTCGGTATCCTTGCAGTGGCCACGGTGCGCGTCACCATGCGCCATACCCAGCCGTTCATCCGAATAGTCTGCGGCTGCATCCTGGTGTGGATCATTGGCCAGGCTGCCGTAAACATCGCCATGGTCACCGGCCTGCTTCCGGTGATCGGGGTGCCGCTGCCCTTCATTTCCTACGGCGGATCCTCGCTGACGTTCACCCTGGCCGCCGTCGGCGTCCTCTTGTCCTTTGCCCGCACCATCCCTGAAAGGGAACCCGCAGCTACATGACGCAGTCCCCACTTTCCGCAGTCCTCGCCGGAGGCGGCACGGCCGGGCACATCAGCCCGCTGCTGGCGATCGCCGACGCCGTTCGACGCGAGCGTCCCGGTGCCCGCATCAAAGTCGTGGGAACCTCCGCCGGCATGGAAACACGCCTGGTGCCGGCTGCCGGCTATGATCTCGCGGTGATCGACCGGGTACCCATGCCGCGCAGGCCCAGCGGTGACCTTGCGAGGCTTCCGGCACGGCTGGCACGCGCCGTACGGCAGGCGGGCGACATCCTGGACGAGGCGGGGGCCGACGTCGTTGTGGGCGTTGGCGGATACGTCTCCACACCGGTGTACCTCGCCGCCCGGAAACGCAAGGTGCCGATCGTTGTGCATGAAGCGAACGCACGGCCCGGCCTGGCGAACCGTGTCGGCGCCCGGAATGCCGCAGTAGTGGGCGTTGCCTTCGAAGAGACCAAGCTCCCCGGAGCCCGCTGGGTCGGCATGCCGATGCGCCGGGAAATCTCCCAGCTGGACCGGGCGGCATCCCGGTCCTCCGCCCGTGCGGCCCTGGGCCTGGAACAGGACCTGCCTACCCTCGTCGTTACGGGAGGCTCTTCCGGTGCCGCCAGCATCAATGCCGCTGTGACAGCGGCGCTGCCTGTCCTCGCCGCTGCCGGTATCCAGACCCTGCACGTGACCGGCAGGGGCAAAGCCGCAGCAGACGCCGAAGGCAAAGCGCTGACCGCACCGCTCTACCGCCAGGTGGAGTACGTGGACGGGATGGAACAGGCGTATGCGGCGGCGGACCTGCTGCTGGCGCGTTCCGGTGCCGGGACGGTCAGCGAGATTGCGGCCGTGAGACTTCCCGCCGTGCTGGTGCCGCTGCCGCACGGCAACGGCGAACAGGCACTCAACGCTGCGGGCCTGGTCCAGGCCGGGGGAGCGCTGCTGGTGCGGGATTCCCTCTTCACCCCCGAATGGATTACCGAAAACGTTGTTCCGCTGCTGCAGGACGCCACAGCCCTGCAGCGGATGGCTGAAGCGTCTGCGGCCCGGGGAATCCGGGACGCAGACGCACAAATGGCAGCCATGATCCTTGAGGCAGCGGAACGGAAAGAAGCATGAGCACGGAACTCACGGCCCTTGGCAGGGTCCACTTCATTGGACTCGGCGGCGCCGGCATGTCGGCGGTTGCGAGGGTGATGATTGGACGGGGTGTCCGGGTCTCCGGCTCCGATGCCCGCGACTCCGCCGGGCTCCGCGCACTCGAAGCCCTGGGTGCCAGGGTCTCCGTGGGCCACGGCGCCGCCAACGTGCAGGACGTGGACACGGTGGTCATCTCCACGGCGATCCGCCCCGACAACCCCGAACTCGCGGCCGCGGAATCCGCCGGCCTGAGGATCATCCACCGTTCCGTGGCCCTGGCCGCGGCGATGGGCGGGCAGGACCTCGTGGCGGTGGCGGGAACGCACGGCAAGACTACGACGACGGCGATGATTACCGTGGCCCTGCGCGAGGCGGGCCTGGATCCGTCCTTCGCGATCGGCGGGGACGTCGCTGCGCTGGGCGTCAACGCCGAGGCCGGCTCCGGGCGCGTCTTCGTTGCGGAGGCTGACGAGTCGGACGGGTCCTTCCTGAACTACTCGCCGCGGATCAGTGTGGTTACCAACGTCGAAGCCGACCACCTGGACCACTACGGCACGGCCGAGGCTGTCTTTGCCAGCTTCGACAGCTTTGTGGGCCTGCTCCCGGACGACGGGCTGCTGGTGGCCTGCGCCGACGACCAGGGCGCGAGGGACCTGCTGCAGCGCAGCTCACCGGCGCGGGCACGCACCTACGGTTACGCAGCGGATGCCGATGTCCGAATTTCAGACACGCACGCGGACGGCCGGAGCACCACCAGCGTGCTGCATTTCCGCCATGACTACCGCGACCATGAACAGGTCCTCCGGCTGCAGGTGCCCGGACGGCACAACATTCTGAACGCCGCGGCTGCCTTCGCTGTTGCGGTGGAACTGGGTGTCCCGCCGGAGAGTGCCGTGCAGGGCCTGGCAACGTTCTCCGGTGCTGCCCGCCGTTTTGAAGCCAAGGGTTCCGCGCGCGGCGTCCGGGTCTTTGACGATTACGCCCACCATCCGACCGAGGTGGCCGCCGCCCTGCAGGCAGCACGTGCCGTGGCGGGGGGCCATGCGGTCCACGTGCTCTTCCAGCCGCATCTGTTCAGCCGCACCAGGAACTTCGCGGCCGAGTTTGCCTCCGCCCTGGACCAGGCGGATTCCGTCACCGTCCTGGACATCTATCCGGCACGGGAAGACCCCATTCCCGGTGTGACCAGCGAACTGATCACCGAGAGGCTCCGCGTTCCCGGAACGGCGGCCCCGGACGCCCTGGCCGCTGTCCGGAGCATCGCCGCCCGCGCCGCGGAAGGCGACATCATTCTCACCGTTGGTGCCGGTGACGTCACCCAGTACGGTCCCGTCATCGTCGAGGCCCTGGCTTCGGCAGGATCGGGCGCTGCCGCCGGCGGCCCGGAGAGCGGTCCGGATGCCAGGTAGGAAGCCGCGGCAACCGGCCCCCGCGGCCGGCCGGACACGCCGGTCCGTGGCCGGGTCAGCCGGCGGCGTCGGCGCTGCTGAGGCTTCTTCAGGGTCATCCGGTGCCGCGAATCCTGCAGCCGAAGACTCCTTCCCAACGAAGGCGGCCAAGCCGGCAGGGACATCCGCGGCGAATTCCGCCAAGGTGCAGGTGCTTCCCGCCGAAGGGGCGCAGGTCCACGAGCTGCGTCCGGAGACGTGGCCTGCCGGGGTCCGTACCGGCGATCCCGTGATCACGGCGACCCGGGAGGCCCCTGGAACGCCGGACAGAACGCAGGACCGCGCAGCGGGCAGCGCGACCCCTGGCGGTTCTTCTGCCGCCGGCAGCATCTCCGCCGAAAAGACCCCGGACGCGGATGCAAGCATTCTCGCGTTTCCTGAGCCCCCTGCCCGGCGCAGGCGGCGCTATGTGCTCGCTGGAGCCGGAACCGCCGTCGTCCTGCTGGCAGCACTGTTTGCCGTGCTGTTCTTCTCCCCGGCCCTGGCGCTGAAGAACCTCCAGGTGCAGGGAAACTCGCTGCTCAGCTCCGAAGAAGCCCAAAGTGCGCTTTCACCCCTCATGGGCCAGCCGCTGACCCTGATTTCCGACGCCGATGCGGCAGAGCTCCTTGCAGACCGTCCCGAGGTGGAAAGCGTGGAGGTCGCGGCGGTGCCGCCGTCGGACCTGGTAGTGACCATCAGGGAACGGACACCTGTTGCCGTCCTGCAGAATGGGCGCGAGTTCCTGCTCATTGACGAATCCGGCCGGCAGCTGGCTGCCGTAGGGGAGCGCGGAGCCGTGGCCCTGCCCCTGATCGACGGCGGCACCGAGGCCGTGAACAGCGAAGTCTTTCCCACTGTGGCCGCAGTGCTTGCGGCCCTTCCCGCCAACGTACTGGCACTGCTTGACCACGCGTCGGCGGAAACCGTTGATTCGGTTGAGCTTAAGCTGGCCAACGGCCAGACCGTGTTCTGGGGGAGCGCCGAGGCCAGTGTGGCCAAGGCCAGGGCGCTGGAAGCCCTGCTGCTGATGCCTCCCGCGGATCCGCCGGTAACGGTGTTCGACGTCAGTACGCCCAACCGTCCGGTCACACGATGAAGCTCACGGACAATTCACAGCAAGATTCTCACCGACACGCGCGGGGCGGTAATTGCGGAAGCTACCGCCGCCCCATAGCGTCGGGAGTAGAGCATTACTTGACATAACTATAACCCTCAACTCGAGGGTTAAGGTTGTTCGGTTGAAGGTTTGGCCGGGGGAAGTCCCGGCCGCATAAATCAGTTGCACAGATTTCGAACAAGGGACACAGGACGTGGCAGCACCGCAGAATTACTTGGCCGTCATCAAGGTCGTCGGCATCGGCGGCGGCGGCGTGAATGCCGTCAACCGAATGATCGACGTTGGACTCCGCGGAGTCGAGTTCATCGCCATCAATACGGACGCCCAGGCGCTCCTGATGAGCGACGCCGACGTGAAGCTTGACGTCGGACGGGAACTGACCCGCGGCCTCGGTGCCGGTGCTGATCCCGAGGTTGGCCGCAAGGCTGCAGAGGACCACGCCGAGGAAATCGAAGAGGTGCTCCGCGGGGCGGACATGGTCTTCGTAACCGCAGGCGAGGGCGGCGGTACAGGCACCGGCGGCGCGCCCGTGGTAGCCCGCATTGCACGCTCCCTCGGCGCCTTGACCATCGGCGTCGTCACCCGTCCGTTCACCTTCGAAGGCCGCCGGCGGTCGAACCAGGCCGAATCGGGCATCGACACCCTCCGGGACGAAGTCGACACCCTGATCGTCATCCCGAACGACCGGCTGCTCTCCATCAGCGACCGCAACGTCTCCATGCTGGACGCCTTCCGTTCCGCTGACCAGGTGCTGCTCTCAGGCGTACAGGGCATCACCGACCTGATCACCACCCCGGGCCTGATCAACCTCGACTTCGCTGACGTGAAGTCCGTCATGCAGGGTGCCGGCTCGGCCCTCATGGGCATCGGCTCCGCCCGCGGCGAGGACCGTGCCGTCAAGGCAGCGGAACTGGCTATCGCCTCTCCGCTGCTTGAGGCCTCGATCGACGGCGCCCACGGCGTCCTGCTGTCCATTCAGGGCGGTTCGGACCTGGGACTGTTCGAGATCAACGAGGCTGCCCGCCTTGTACAGGAAGTGGCACACCCCGAAGCCAACATCATCTTCGGTGCCGTCATTGATGACGCCCTGGGTGACGAGGCACGCGTCACGGTGATTGCAGCAGGGTTCGACCAGGTGGACGTCACGTCACAGCCGGTCTCGGCAAAGCCGGCCGAACAGCCTTCCGCCCCCGCCGCTGCAGTTGCTGCCGGTGTCGGAAACTCGGCCTGGGCCCAGCGCCCGCAGGCCTCCGACGTTCCTGCGGACGCAGGGTTCGACATCGACCTTCCTGCCGTCGTGGAGCCCGACCTCAGTGCCGGACGCCAGGATGACCTGGATGTTCCGGATTTCCTGAAGTAAGACCCAAGCAGTACCGGCGCGGGGTTGGCTGAACGGTGTTTTGGTGGGAAGGGCGCGGCCCAGGCGGGCTGCGGGTAGCTTTCACTGACACAGCGGCAGGCAACCTCGCGCTTCACGTTGGCGACGATCCGGGGGTGGTCCTGGGCCGGCGGCGGGCCCTGGAGGAACACATG
The DNA here is from genome assembly GCF_020907385.1 of Arthrobacter sp. zg-Y916. Lineage (NCBI taxonomy): Bacteria > Bacillati > Actinomycetota > Actinomycetes > Micrococcales > Micrococcaceae > Arthrobacter > Arthrobacter sp. zg-Y916. The sequence goes on from NZ_JAJJOD010000002.1 coordinate 91,884, forward strand.
GGTGTCCGGCCGGGCGGGCTGCGGTTCATGGAGCAGGTGCATTCCGCGATCGTGGCCAGCGTTCCGGATCCTGCGGCGCCGGCTGGCGTCCCCACCGCCGATGCGCTGCTGAGCACGGACGGGTCCACGCCCCTGGCCGTAATGGTTGCCGACTGCCTGCCCGTGCTTTTTGCCGGCACTGCCCCCGGCGGGAAGCTGGTCACGGCCGCTGCACACGCAGGGCGCCGCGGCCTGCTGGACGGGATCCTCCTCAACACGGTCCACGCCCTGCGGGATGCCGGAGCTGCTGATATCTCGGCCTGGATTGGCCCCGGCGTGTGCGGCAGGTGCTACGAAGTTCCCGCCTCCATGCTGGACGAGGCAGTCCACCTCCCCGGCGCGGTCTCCCGTACCAGCTGGGGAACCCCGGCCCTGGACCTTCCGGCGGCCGCCGCAGCGCAGCTGGCAACCCTGTCGGTGGACACCGAACGGGTGCCCGGATGCACCATGGAGGAGAAGGATCTCTTCTCCCACCGCAGGGATGCTCCCACCGGCCGCTTTGCCGGCGTCATCTGGTAAATCCCTTTTACGCAACACAAGGAAGTCATGAGCAGTACATCTCCCGACCGGGCGCTCGAGCTGGCGCAGCGGCTCGCCGCCGTGAAAACCCGGATTTCCGACGCCGCCGCATCGGCCGGCCGGCCGGCTCCGCAGTTGATTGTGGTCACCAAGTACTTCCCCGCCTCTGACGTTGAGGCCCTCTGGAACCTTGGGGTCCGGGACGTCGGGGAGAACAAGGCGCAGGAAGCGGAGGCCAAGGCAGCCGATTGTGCGTGTGCCGGGCTGAACTGGCATTTCATCGGGCAGCTGCAGACAAACAAGGCCAAGTCCGTGGCCAAGTATGCCCACGCGGTGCATTCCGTGGACCGTCCCGGACTTGTTTCGGCGCTGGCCAAGGCAATGGCCGGGGAAAACCTGCGCCGGGCGGAAGCCGGGGTGCCGGGACGCGGCCCGCTGGAGTGTTTCGTGCAGCTCGATCTCCGCCCTGCAGCAGACGCGGCACCGGGCAGGGGAGGGGCAAAGCCGGCGGACCTGACTGCCCTGGCAGATGCAGTCTCGCAGCACCCTGAACTGCGCCTGGCCGGGGTCATGGCAGTCGCACCGCTGGGAGAAGACCCCGGGGCTGCCTTTGGCCGCCTGCAGGAGCTGTCCCGTGTGCTGGTCTCACGCTATCCCGGCGCCAACGCAATCTCTGCGGGCATGAGCCAGGACCTTGAAGCCGCTGTGCAGCACGGCGCGACACACCTGCGGATTGGTTCAGATGTTCTCGGTCCCCGCCCCGCCGTGGGGTAGCGTCAAACATGGCAGGTTCCAGCATGCGGAACCGGCGACACTGGCAGGGGCAACTCAATGCCAACACTGGATAACGCGGGACGCTGAAGGACTGAAGGAGCAACCATGGCTGGCGCAATGCGCAGGACGATGATCTACCTTGGGCTCGCCGATGGCGATGAGCTGTACGAGGACGAGCAGAAGCCCGTGCGCGAGAGCTCTGCCAGGGACGAAGAGTACGCGCCGGAGAACGATCGGAGCGACCGTGAGCCGGCCGCCCAGTCGCAGCCGGCCCGTTCCACCGCGGTAGAGGAATACCGCGCTCCGGTAACACCCATCAAGCGCGCCCCCTCATCGGCAAAGGAAGACGTGGCAGGCTTGCGGCAGATCACTACCGTCCATCCCCGTTCCTACAATGACGCCAAGATCATCGGCGAGAGCTTCCGTGATGGAATCCCGGTGATCATGAACGTCACTGACATGGGAGAGTCCGATGCGAAGCGCCTCGTGGACTTCTCGGCGGGACTCGTCTTCGGTTTGCGCGGTACGATCGAAAGGGTGACCAACAAGGTCTTCCTGCTCTCGCCGTCCTACGTCGAGGTGCTGGGAGACGACAAGAAGGTCAGCGAGTCCCAGTCCACCTTCTTCAACCAGAGCTAACCGCCGTCCCTGTCCCGGGGACCGTGCGGGCAGTCCTGAACCTACGGCGGAAACGAAAACACGCGTGAGTATTATTTTTGCCCTGTTGTATCTGGTGCTGATGCTTTTCCAGCTGGCACTGATACTGCGCATCGTGTACGACGCGGTCCAGATGTTCGCCCGTCAGTGGCGTCCCAAGGGGCCTGCCCTTGTTCTGGCCACGGCCGTCTACGGTGCCACTGACCCACCCGTTCGGGCCCTGCGGCGGATTATCCCTCCGCTGCGTCTGGGCGGGGTTTCCCTGGACCTTGCGTTCCTGGTGCTTTTCATCGTCGTAGGCATTGCCATGCAGATCGTGGCTGCCGCCGGCACGTAGTACCTGCGGCCCGGAGTTCCGGTTCGTAACGGGAACGCAAAAGATATAATGTGAAAATTATATTGATTTGATCCCTGATTTTATGTTCGAGTTCTGTAACTAGGCTCACCTGCCAGACAGCAGGTGGAGTCTGATAACCAGTATGAGGTGACCAGATGGCTCTGACGCCAGAAGATGTTGTCAACAAGCGGTTCCAGCCGACTAAGTTCCGTGAAGGCTACGACCAGGATGAGGTGGATGACTTCCTCGACGAAATCGTCGTGGAACTCCGCCGCCTGAATGCCGAGAACGAAGACCTGCGCCGGCAGCTCGCCGAAGCAGTGGCAGGTGCCCCCGCAGGCAACCAGGTCCCTGCACCGGTGTCCGCAGCTTCGAAGACCGAACAGGTTTCCCAGCCGGTCAAGGAAGAGAAGAAGCCCGAGCCCAAGCCGGAGCCGAAGGTCGAGGCCCCGAAGGTTGAGGCTCCGCGTGCCCAGGAGGCACCCTCTTCCGCAGCCAATCCGGCTGAGTCCGCCGCAGGCATTCTGGCAATGGCCCAGAAGATGCACGACGACTATGTCAGCGCAGGCGTTGAGCAGCGCGACAAGATCATCGCCGAGGCTCAGATCGAAGCCAGCGGACTCGTCACTGAGGCACAGGAGAAGAGCCGCAAGATCCTCAGCTCCCTGGAACAGCAGAAGGCACTCCTGGAGCGCAAGGTGGAGCAGCTGCGCGGCTTCGAGCGTGACTACCGCACCCGTCTGAAGGCCTACATCGAAGGCCAGCTGCGCGACCTCGATTCCCGCGGTTCCGTAGCTTCGGAGACGGCTGACGCGTAAGCGAACGCCCCTGTCCGTCTGGACGGATATAAATCAGGATTAGACTGGTTACAGAACCACGGGCCGGTGGCCGGGACCTCCCGGCCGCCGGCCCGTGGCGTTTTGGCCCTGTACCGGGCCGCCCAGGTCCCGAAAACGAAAGCATCATGACTGACTCTCCGAACGCACCTGCCGAGCAGCCCCAGCCCCCCGTGCGGCCCAAAGCTGCCCTGACCCGCTACGCCCTGATCATGGCCTGCTGCGCCTTGGCCGCGTGGGTGCTGGACCAGCTCACGAAGATCTGGGTCGTCTCCACCATGACCGAGGGCCAGGTCACTGACGTTTTGGGCTCCGTGCTGCGCTGGCACTTCATCCGGAATCCCGGAGCGGCGTTTTCCATCGGGACGGATTACACCTGGGTCTTCACCATCATCATGGTGGTGGTCTCCGGCTTCCTCATCTACCTCATGTTCCGGCTGCGTTCCCTGGGCTGGTCCATCGCCCTCGGGCTCGTGCTGGGCGGGGCGCTGGGCAACCTGACCGACCGCCTTTTCCGCGAGCCTTCGTTCGGCCAGGGACACGTCGTCGACTTTATTGCCCTCCCCAACTTCGCCATCTTCAACATTGCAGACTCCTGTGTGGTCTCGGGCGTGATCCTGGTGTGCCTGCTGACGCTGCGCGGAATCAATATGGACGGCACCCGGGCCACCAGCAGCAAGGACGCTGCAGATGCCTGAGATCCACGCCAAGTTCACTATCGGCGAGGAGCACGACGGCGGCAGGGCCGACGCCGTGCTGGGCACCCTGCTGGACATTTCCCGTTCCACCGCTGCCAGCTGGTGTGCCGAGGGATGGCTGACCCGTGCAGGCAAACCCGTGGCCAAGTCTGACCGCCTGCGGACCGGCGACATCGTAGCCGCCGACGTGCCGGAACTGCCGGATCCGCTGGCCGTCGTCGTCGAACCCATCGATGACCTGAAAATCCTTGGTGACGATGAGCACTTCGTCGTCATCGACAAGCCGGTGGGCGTTGCGGCGCACCCCTCGCCGGGCTGGGTTGGCCCCACCGTCGTGGGCGGCCTCGCCGCCGCCGGCTACCGCATCTCCACCTCCGGTGCGGGGGAGCGGCAGGGAATTGTGCACCGCCTCGACGTCGGGACCTCCGGCGTGATGGTGGTGGCCAAGACCGAACACGCCTACAACGTGCTGAAGCAGGCGTTCCGGGACCGCACGGTGGAGAAGGAATACCATGCCCTGGTGCAGGGGCTGCCGGATCCGCTTGAAGGAACCATCGACGCGCCCATCGGCCGCCACCCCGGACACGACTGGCGCTTTGCCGTCATCGATGACGGACGGGACTCGGTCACGCACTACAAGGTCCTTGAGGCCTTCGGCCGCGCATCGCTGGTGGAAGTGCACCTCGAAACCGGCCGGACACACCAGATCCGCGTGCACTTTTCCGCCCTGCGCCACCCCTGCGCGGGTGACCTCACGTATGGTGCCGATCCCCGTCTTGCCGCGGAACTGGGCCTGACCAGGCAGTGGCTGCATGCCCGGAAGCTGGGCTTCACGCATCCCGGAACCGGGAACTGGGTCGAGTATGAATCGGCCTACCCCCAGGACCTGCAGTATGCGCTCGACGCGCTGGAACGCGGGGACGTCTAGGCGGACGCCGCGCGCCCCTAGAATGGTTAGGTGGCTTCAGCAACTAGTTCGTCCAAATCGTTTGTCCATCTTCACAACCACACCGAGTATTCGATGCTGGACGGTGCCGCCAGGCTGACCGACCTCTTCAGCCATGCCGACGAACTGGGCATGAATGCCCTGGCAACGACGGACCACGGGTTCGTCTTCGGGGCCTTCGACTTCTGGAACAAGGCACGCAACTCCGGGATCAAGCCGATCATCGGCGTCGAGGCCTACCTGACTCCGGGGACGGCGCGCCAGGACAAGACCCGTGTGAAGTGGGGCGACGGCGGCCGGAACGACGTCTCCGGCGCCGGTGCCTACACGCACATGACGATGTGGGCCGAGACTACCGAGGGCATGCACAACCTCTTCCGGATGTCCTCCCTGGCCTCCCTGGAGGGCTACCTCTACAAACCGCGGATGGACCGGGACCTGCTGCAGACCTACGGCAAGGGCCTGATCGCCACGACGGGCTGCCCGTCCGGGGAAGTACAGACGAAGCTCAGGCTGGGCCTCTACAAGGAAGCCGTCCAGGCGGCGTCCGATTTCCGGGACATCTTCGGCAAGGACAACTTCTTCTGCGAGCTGATGGACCACGGCTTGGATATTGAGCGCAATATCCAGGCTGACCTGATCAAGCTCGCCAAGGAGCTGGGCCTGCCGCTGGTAGCCACGAATGACCTGCACTACACCCACGCCGAAGACGCTTCCGCGCACGCGGCGCTGCTCTGCGTGCAGTCCGGTTCCTCCCTGGCGGATCCGAAGCGGTTCAAGTTCGACGCCGACGAGTTCTACCTCAAGTCTCCTGACGAGATGCGCTCGATCTTCCGCGACCACCCGGACGCCTGCGACAACACGCTGCTCATTGCCGAGCGCTGTGACGTCGAGTTCAACACCAAGGCCAACTACATGCCGCGGTTCCCCACCCCGGAGGGGGAAAACGAGGAATCCTGGTTCGTCAAGGAAGTCGAGAAGGGGCTGCAGAAGCGCTACCCGGGCGGCATCTCGGACGCCGTGCGCAAGCGTGCCGACTATGAGGTCGGCATCATCGCCCAGATGGGCTTCCCGGGATACTTCCTGGTGGTGGCCGACTTCATCAACTGGGCGAAGAAGAACGGCATCCGGGTTGGCCCCGGACGAGGCTCCGGCGCCGGCTCCATGGCCGCCTACGCCATGGGGATCACCGACCTGGACCCGCTGCAGCACGGCCTGATTTTCGAGCGGTTCCTCAACCCGGACCGTGTGTCCATGCCCGACTTCGACGTCGACTTCGATGATCGGCGCCGCTCCGAGGTGATCCATTACGTCACGGAGAAGTACGGTGATGAGCGTGTTGCCATGATCGTTACGTACGGCACCATCAAGGCCAAGCAGGCTTTGAAGGATTCCTCCCGCGTGATGGGCTACCCCTTCTCTGTCGGAGAACGCCTGACCAAGGCGATGCCGCCGGACGTGATGGGCAAGGGCCTGTCTCTGGCCGACGTGCACAACAAGGAAGCCAAACGCTACGGCGAGGCAGAGGAACTGCGCGAACTGCTGCGCACTGATCCCGATTCCCAGCGCGTGTTCGACACCGCCCTGGGGCTTGAAGGCCTGAAGCGCCAGTGGGGGGTCCACGCCGCCGGCGTGATCATGTCCTCCGACCCCCTGATCGACATCATCCCGATCATGCGGCGCGAGCAGGACGGGCAGGTTATTACGCAGTTCGATTACCCCACCTGCGAAGGCCTGGGGCTGATCAAGATGGACTTCCTCGGCCTGCGGAACCTGACGATCGTCTCCGACGCAGTGGAGAACATCAAGAACAACCGCGGCGAGGACCTGGTCCTGGAAGACCTTCCGCTGGATCTGAAGGAAGCCTACGACCTCCTGGCCAGCGGTGACACACTGGGTGTGTTCCAGCTCGACGGCGGTCCCATGCGGTCACTGCTCAAGAGCATGCGGCCGGACAACTTCGAAGACATCTCCGCTGTCATCGCCCTGTACCGCCCCGGGCCCATGGGTGCGAACTCGCACACGAACTACGCCCTGCGCAAGACCGGCCAGCAGGAAATCACCCCGATCCACCCGGAGCTCGAGGAACCGCTCGCGGAAATCCTGAACACCACCTACGGCCTGATTGTCTATCAGGAGCAGGTTATGGCCATCGCCCAGAAGGTGGCAGGATTCAGCCTCGGCCAGGCAGATATCCTCCGCCGCGCCATGGGCAAAAAGAAGAAATCCGAGCTGGACAAGCAGTACGCCGGCTTCCACCAGGGCATGGTGGACCGCGGCTACTCGGAAGCAGCCATCAAGGCGCTTTGGGACATCCTGCTCCCGTTCTCCGACTACGCCTTCAACAAGGCGCACTCCGCTGCCTACGGCGTGGTGTCGTACTGGACCGCGTACCTCAAGGCCAAGTACCCGGCCGAATACATGGCTGCCCTCCTGACCTCGGTCGGAGATGACAAGGACAAGCTGGCCATGTACCTGAACGAGTGCCGGAAGATGGGCATCACGGTGCTGCCGCCGGACGTCAACGAATCCTCCGTGAACTTCACCCCTGTGGGCAAGGACATCCGCTTCGGCATGGGAGCGATCCGCAACGTGGGCACCAACGTTGTCCAGGCCATGGTGGGCGCCCGCGAAGAAAAGGGAGCGTTCACCAACTTCAAGGACTTCCTCATGAAGGTCCCTGCGGTGGTCTGCAACAAGCGGACTATCGAGTCCCTCATCAAGGCCGGCGCGTTCGACTCAATGGGCCATGCCCGCCGTCCGCTGGCCATGATCCATGAAGAGGCCATCGATTCCGTGGTGGTCCTCAAGCGCAACGAAGCCGTAGGCCAGTTCGACCTGTTCGCCGGCATCGGGGACGCGGAACCGGAAGCCTCCATTTCCATCGACATCCCGGACCTGCCCGAGTGGGAGAAGAAGGACAAGCTGTCCTTTGAACGGGACATGCTGGGCCTGTACGTCTCCGACCACCCGCTTCAGGGCCTGGAAGGCATCCTCAGCCAGCACGCCGACTCCTCGATCACCTCGATCGTCAGCGAGGAAGGTCCGGCGGACGGTTCCATCGTCACCATCGCAGGAATGATCACATCCCTGCAGCGCCGCATCGCCAAGAACAGCGGCAACGCGTACGCGCGCTGTGAGATCGAGGACCTGGCCGGGTCCATGGAAGTCATGTTCTTTGGCCAGGTCTACGGGCCGATCGCCGCTGTCCTCGCTGAGGACCTGATCGTCGTCGTCCGCGGCCGGTTGCAGCGGCGCGACGACGGTGCCGTCACCTTGAACGCGCAGGAGCTGACCGTCCCGGACCTCAGCGAGGGACATTCGGGTCCAGTCGTTATTTCGATGGCGACCTATAAGGCCACCGAAACCGTGGTGACGCAGCTCCGCGATGTGCTCCGCACCCACCCCGGAACCTCGGAGGTCCAGATCCGGCTCAACGGCAGCCGCACCGTGGAGGTCATGAAACTGGGCGTGGACATGCGGGTCAACCCGACGCCGTCGCTCTTTGGTGACTTGAAGGTGCTTCTGGGCCCCGCATGCCTCGATGCCTAGGTAGAATAGATTCGTGACTTCTTCCACTCCTGATGTTCGTCCTGACCTGCTGTTTCCTGCCCTCCGCACGCTGGACCTGCGCGGCCGGAAGCTCTCTGCCGCAGAACTGAAAGCGGTCATGCCGCGTGCCGAGACCACAACCGACGTCGCGTCGGATGCTGTCGCCGCGATCATCGGCGATGTGCGCGCCCGCGGGTTTGCCGCGCTCTCGGAACTTGCGGCAAAGTTTGACGGCGTTGAGCTCGCCCATCCGCTGGTTCCCCGCGAGGCCCTTCGCACGGCACTGAAGGAACTCGATCCGGCCGTACGGGCCGGCCTCGAAGAGTCGATCCGCCGTGCCCGCATCTTTGCCGAAGCGCACCGCCCGGCCGACGTGGAAGTCGATATTGCCGACGGCGCGAAGGTCACCCACCGCTGGGTTCCGGTCAACCGGGTGGGACTCTACGTTCCGGGCGGACTGGCCGTCTACCCGTCCTCCGTGGTCATGAATGTGGTGCCGGCACAGGCCGCCGGGGTTGCTTCCCTGGCCCTGACGTCGCCGCCGCAGAAGGAATTCGGCGGCCTGCCGCACCCCACCATCCTTGCGGCTGCCGAACTGCTGGGGATCGAAGAGGTGTACGCCGTTGGCGGTGCCCAGGCGATCGCCGCGTTTGCCTACGGTATTCCCGCCGGAGACGCCGGTCCCGCACTGGAACCGGTGGATGTCGTCACCGGCCCGGGCAACGTCTTCGTGGCCACGGCCAAGCGGCTGGTCAAGGGCGTCGTCGGGATTGACGCCGAAGCCGGCCCCACCGAGATTGCCGTGCTTGCGGACGGGTCTGCCGATCCCAGGCTGGTAGCCGCGGACCTGATCAGCCAGGCCGAGCACGATCCCAACGCTGCATCCGTCCTCGTGACGGATTCCGAAGAGCTTGCCGGGTCCGTCCGTGCCGCCCTGGAGGACCAGGTGGCCTCCACCAAGCACTCAGAGCGGGTCCGCACCGCACTCTCCGGCGCCCAGTCCGCCGTCGTCCTGGTTGATGGACTGGAGCAGGGTATTGCGGTCTGCAACGCCTACGGCGCAGAGCACCTGGAAATCCAGACCGCCGATGCACAGGCGGTGGCCGGCCGGATCACGAGCGCCGGAGCCATTTTCGTGGGCAACTACAGCCCGGTCAGCCTGGGTGACTACTGCTCCGGTTCAAACCACGTGCTGCCGACCGCGGGCACCGCTGCGTTCTCGTCCGGCCTGAACGTCACGACGTTCATGCGGGCGATCCAGGTCATCGACTACAGCCGGGATGCCCTGGCCGAGGTCAGCGCACACGTCGTGGCACTCTCACGCGCCGAGGACCTGCCCGCACACGGTGATGCCGTCAGTATCCGGTTCGCCGGGTAAGCTCCCGCGGGAGACCTCCTACAACGGGGTGCCAAGCCCTCACCGCTTGTGCGTGAAAGGACCGAGGAATGTACTGTCCGTACTGCCGGAACGCCGACTCGCGGGTCGTCGACAGCCGCCTCGCTGACGACGGTTCCGCCATCCGGCGCAGACGCCAGTGTCCCGAATGCGGGCGCCGTTTCAGCACGGTGGAAACCACCAGCCTCAGCGTGATCAAGCGTTCCGGAGTGGCCGAGCCCTTTAGCCGCAGCAAGGTCATCAACGGTGCCCGCAAGGCGTGCCAGGGACGGCCGGTAAGCGAGGACGACCTGGCGCTGCTGGCGCAGGAGGTTGAGGAGACTATCCGTGCCTCCGGCGTCGCTGAAATCCAGGCTCATGAAGTGGGGCTGGCCATCCTGCAGCCGCTGCAGAAACTGGACCAGGTGGCCTACCTCCGCTTCGCCAGCGTCTACCAGTCCTTCGAGTCGCTTGAAGACTTCGAGACGGCTATTGCCGCGCTGCGGGCCGATTCCGCCCGCGCCGGCAGCGTGCCCGCCGGAGCGCAGCGTCCTCTGACAGCCCAGTAGCCGCCTCGCAAAACGAGATGGCAGAAACTGCTGGTTTGGAAGCCCTAACCAGCAGTTTCTGCCATCAAGACGGGGTTACTTGACGTAGTTGAAGTGCAGTGCAGCCTGGAGCGCCCCACCCACGATTCCCGCATTGTTCTTCAGGTTGGCGGTGACCACGGGGGTTCGCAGGTCGAGCATCGGCAGGAAGTCCTCGCTGCGCTTGGAGATGCCGCCGCCGATCACGAACAGGTCGGGGGAGAAGAGGAACTCCACGTGGGAGAAGTACCGCTGGAGGCGGTGGGCGTACTCTTCCCAGCTGATGTTGTCCCGCTCCCGGGCGGAGGCGGAGGCGCGGGACTCGGCGTCCACGCCGTCGATCTCGAGGTGGCCAAGCTCGGCGTTGGGAACCAGCGCACCGTTGGAGATCAGCGCGGATCCGATGCCGGTGCCGAGGGTGATGACCAGGACCGTTCCGCCCACCCCCTTGCCGGCGCCGTAGCGGGCTTCAGCCAGGCCGGCTGCATCGGCGTCGTTCATCACCTGGACTTCCCGGTTGAGCGCCTTGGTGAGCAGGGCGTCGACGTCGGTGTCCACCCAGCTCTTGTCCACGTTCGCTGCGGAACGGGCTACACCGTGCTGGATGATGGCCGGGAAGGTCACGCCAACAGGGACCTCGGTTCCCGGGCCCTCGGGGCGTGAAGAGAGCTCGGCAACGATCTGCCCGACGACGCCGGCCACAGCCTCAGGCGTGGCAGGCTGCGGGGTGGGGATCCGGAAGCGGTCGCCGATGAGCTTGCCCTTGTTCAGGTCGACGATGCCGCCCTTGATGCCCGTGCCGCCGATGTCGATGCCAATGACGGCATCGTGCTTGTTCTTCTGCTTCTTGGCCATGGTTCTCCAGTGCTAGGCGTTGCGCTACGGCAGGGTCAGGATTTCGGCGCCGTTGTCCGTGACAAGCAGCGTGTGTTCGAACTGGGCGGTTCGCTTGCGGTCTTTGGTCAGGACGGTCCAGTTGTCCTCCCACATGTCCCACTCGATGGTCCCGAGTGTGAGCATAGGCTCAATGGTAAACACCATTCCGGTTTCGATGAGCCGGCTGTACGCCGGTGCGGCGTCGTAGTGCGGGATGATCAGGCCCGTGTGGAAGGCCTCGCCGACGCCGTGGCCCGTGAAGTCGCGGACCACGCCGTAGCCGAACCGCTTGGCGTAGGACTCGATGGCCCGGCCGATCACGTTGATTTCGCGGCCCGGCATGACGGCCTTGATGGCGCGCCGCAGCGACTCCGCCGTGCGCTCCACGAGCAGGCGGGACTCTTCGTCGACGTCGCCGGCCAGGAAGGTGTAGTTGGTGTCGCCGTGGACCCCGTTGATGTAGGCGGTGATGTCGACGTTGACGATGTCGCCGTCCTGGATGACCGTGGAATCGGGGATGCCGTGGCAGATGACTTCATTGACCGAGGTGCAGACGGACTTCGGGAAGCCCCGGTAGCCAAGCGTCGACGGGTAGGCCTTGTGGTCCAGCAGGAATTCATGCGCGACGACGTCCAGCTCATCAGTGGTGACGCCGGGCTGGATGTGGTTGCCGACCTCGACGATGGCCTGGGCCGCGATGCGGCTGGCAATGCGGATCTTCTCGATCGTCTCCGCCGACTTCACCTCTGAGCCCGTGAACTTTGCCGGCGCCTCCCTGTCTACATACTCGGGACGGGGAATCGACGCCGGCACGGGGCGGCGGGGAGAGACCCGTCCCGGCTGCAGGCGTCCAAGGGGTGCAGTGGCAATATTCTGGGGCATAGTATCGATCTTATCGCCAGCGCTCCGTGCCAACGCATGGGGCCGGCAATGTCCACTGTCCAGCCGCTTAAACGGCGCGGACGCACAACCCTGAGGAGGGCCCATGGCCGAGTTCTGGTTCAACGTGCAGACCCACGAAGTCGAAGTTGGCCCGCAGTCCGACTGGACCAAGCTGATCGGACCCTACCCCAGCCGTGAGGAAGCGGAACGCGCGCTGCAGAAGGTCCAGGCCCGCAACGAGGCCTGGGACCGGCAGGACGAGGACTGAGCTTCGTGCCGGAGCTCGAAGCTGGGCTCCGGGCTAGAAGCTGTGCTCCGGACCTGGGAACGTTCCGCTGCGGACTTCCTCGGCATACTCGCGGGCCGCGGTTGAAAGGACAGTCCGGACGTCGGCGAAAGCCTTGACGAAGCGCGGTGCCTTGCCGCCGCGCATACCCGCCATGTCCTGCCAGACCAGCACCTGTCCGGTCGTCGCGTTTCCGGCGCCAATGCCGATCGTGGGTACCGGCACGGCCGCGTCAACGGCGGCGGCGACGTCGGCGGGAACCATTTCCATCAGCACGCAGAACGCGCCGGCTTCGGCCAGGGCGACGGCGTCGTCGATAACTGCCTGCGCGGCATCTCCGCGGCCCTGCACCTTGTAACCTCCCAGCGCATGCTCGCTCTGGGGAGTGAAGCCAACATGGGCCATGACGGGGATTCCGGCAGCCGTCATCGCCCGGACGTGACCGGCGTAGTGCGCGCCGCCCTCCATCTTGACTGCCTGGACCCCTGCCTCCTTCATGAGCCGGACCGAGGACTCAATGGCCTGGGCGGGGGAGACCTCGTAGGAACCAAAGGGCAGGTCGCACACGATCAGGGCGCGCTTGGCTCCGGCAGCCACTGACTTGGCGAAGACGATCATTTCGTCCAGCGTGATGGGCAGCGTCGTGTCATGGCCCATGACGTTGTTGGCTGCGGAATCACCGATCAGCAGGGCCTCGATGCCGGCTTCGTCAAAGATCGCCGCGGTGTACTGGTCGTAGGCGGTCAGCATGGCGAACTTGCCGCCGGAATCCTTGAGCTGCTGGAGGTAGGACGTACGCACGCGCTTCGGCAGGGCAGGGGCCTGTGCCGGGTCGGTACCGTACGGTTTGGGCTGTTCAGCGCTGGTCATGATGTGAGCCTACTAAATATTGGCGCATACGGCCGGGCCCCGCGGAGCCCGGCCGGCACGTAATCTCCGGCCACACGCGGGCCGCGGACCGAAAAACCGGTTCCGGCTGGGTAGAGTATTTGCAGGCCGCGCACACCACCGGCCCCATCCCGGTCCGGGCGCTTCCTTGCCGCAGGGGACGGGCAGAAGGGTTTCAGATCAGGACCCGCCACAGCGAACCACAGCGAAAGAGGTAAGCATGAACCGCCAGCAGGAATTCGTTCTGCGCACGATCGAAGAACGCGATGTGCGGTTTGTCCGGCTCTGGTTTACCGACGTTGTGGGGTCCATGAAGTCCGTGGCCCTGGCCCCTGCCGAAGTTGAAGGGGCTTTCGAGGAAGGCCTCGGGTTCGACGGTTCCTCGATCGAGGGCCTGGCCCGCATCTTTGAATCCGACATGCTGGCCCAGCCGGACCCGTCCACCTTCCAGATCCTTCCCTGGCGCGGCGACGCGGAGCAGACCTCCCGGATGTTCTGCGACATCCTGACCCCTGACGGCCAGCCGTCTGCAGCGGACCCCCGCAACGTGCTCAAGCGCCAGCTGGCCAAGGCGGCCGACATGGGCTTCACCTGCTACACCCACCCGGAGATCGAGTTCTACCTCCTGAAGTCGGACCAGCCTGGTCCTGACGGCGAACCCGTTCCCGTTGACCGCGCCGGGTACTTCGACCACGTTCCCGGCGGCGTGGCCCAAGACTTCCGGCGTACTGCCGTGTCCATGCTTGAAGCAGTGGGCATCTCCGTGGAGTTCAGCCATCACGAAGCCGGTCCCGGCCAGAACGAAATTGACCTGCGCTACGCGGATGCCCTGCAGACCGCGGACAACATCATGACCTTCCGGACGGTCGTGAAAGAGGTCGCACTGATGACGGACTGCTACGCAACCTTCATGCCGAAGCCGTTCTCCGACCACCCCGGTTCCGGCATGCACACCCACTTCTCGCTCTTTGAAGGCGACTCCAACGCGTTCTTCGAGGCCGGCGCCGAGTTCCAGCTTTCGACGACGGCCCGCCAGTTCATGGCCGGCATCCTGCGCCATGCCCCGGAATTCACCGCCGTGACCAACCAGTTCGTGAACTCCTACAAGCGGCTGTGGGGCGGCGGCGAGGCTCCGAGCTATCTCTCCTGGGGCCACAACAACCGTTCTGCGCTGCTGCGCGTACCGCTGTACAAGCCGGGCAAGGGACAGTCCGCCCGGATCGAGTACCGCGGCATCGACTCCGCAGCCAACCCGTACCTGTCCTACGCCGTGCTGCTCGGTGCCGGCCTGAAGGGCATCGAAGAAGGCTACGATCTGCCCCCGGGTGCTGAGGACGACATCGAGTCGCTGAGCGCCGCCGAGCGCCGCGCCATGGGCCACTCTCCGCTGCCTTCGAGCCTCCACGACGCCATCCGTGTGATGGAGGAATCCGAACTGGTGGCCGGCATCCTGGGCGAGCAGGTCTTCGAGAATTTCCTGAGGAACAAGCAGGCCGACTGGAACGAGTACCGCCAGCAGGTCACGGCCTTCGAGCTGAAGAAGAACCTGAGCATCCTCTAGCGAAAGCGCCGGTGAGCTGATGAGCCTGACCAGACGCATGATTGCCACCGGGTTCACGGACCTGGAGAAGAGTGAACGCTTCCTCGCTGCCCCCGAGCTGTCGGGGATAGACGAGGAGAGGCTCTTCGCCGGATTTGCCCGGGCGGCAAACCCGGACATGGCACTGCAGTCACTGGTCAGGCTCCTGAGCCGCATCCCGTCGCTCGCTGAGCTGGTCAATGCGGAACCGGACGACGCCGAGGCGCTGTTCCGGGTGCTGGGCGCCTCGGAGGCGCTGGCGGAGTTTGTCATGCGCCACCCGGAGAACGCGGACCTGCTGGCTTCGGAGCTGCGCGCGGAACCTGGTGCGGTACCGGGCCGGATACTGCGCGCATCGCTGCTGGAATCCGTGGGAGCTGCCTCAGGCCCGAATTCGGTGGCAGCGGTGACGGGCACACAGGCCTATGTCAGCCTGCGCGCCCGGTACAGGCGCCACCTGCTGGACCTGGCCATCCGGGACCTCGGCGCGGCGTCGCCGGAAGATACGATGCCCGCGGTGGGCCGGGAACTGGCAGACCTTGCGGCGGCGGCACTGGAAGCGGCCCTGGCAGTGTCCCGGGCGGAACTTGCCGCGGCCTTTGACCCGGCAGACGTCGCAGCCGTCCGTCTGGCCATCATCGGCATGGGCAAGTGCGGTGCCAGCGAGCTCAACTACATTTCCGACGTCGACGTCATCTATGTCATCGAAGCGCCGGGTCTGGATGAACCGCTGGCGAACCGCATTGGCACTGCCATGGCCGCCGGAGTTTCCCGTGCCATCAACGCCTCAGCCATGGAGCCGGGCCTGTGGGACGTTGACGCAAACCTGCGCCCGGAGGGCAAGGACGGACCCCTGGTCCGGACGCTGGAGTCGCACCTGAACTACTACCAGCGCTGGGCACACACCTGGGAATTCCAGGCGCTGCTCAAGGCACGCGCCATCGCCGGTGACCCGGATCTGGGCCGGCGGTACGAGGACGCGGTCGCGCCGCTGATCTGGTCCAGTTCCGAGCGGGAGGGGTTTGTGGAGTCCGTCCAGGCCATGCGCCGGCGGGTCACCGACCATATCCCCGCCCATGAGGAAGCCCGGCAGATCAAACTTGGCAAGGGCGGGCTGCGGGACGTGGAGTTCACCGTCCAGCTGCTTCAGCTGGTCCACGGCCGGATCGATGAAACCCTGCGGGTCCGCACCACGACGTCGGCAATCGCGGCACTCAGCGAAGGCGGCTACATCGGCCGCGGAGATGCGGCGGACCTGGATGCGGCGTACCGGTACCTGCGTGTCCTGGAACACCGCATCCAGATGGTCCACATGCGCCGCACGCACCTGATGCCGGAGTCGGATCCGGCGCTGCGTGCCCTGTCAAAGTCCTCCGCCGGTTCCCTGGCCCTCATCCGGCCGAGCGCCGAGCGTCTGCTGGAAACCTGGCAGCGGACCAAGCGGCTGGTCCGCCGGCTGCACGAATCGATCTTCTACCGTCCGCTGCTGAACACTGCCTCCAACCTGTCCGAGGACGAGGTCCGGCTGACGCCGGAAGCCGCGCAGGCCAGGCTGGCTGCCCTGGGCTATGCGGACCCCAAGGGCGCCATGCGGCACATTGAGGCGCTGACCAACGGCATCAGCCGCCGGGCGGCCCTGCAGCGGCAGCTGCTTCCCGTGCTGCTGGCCTGGCTGGCAGACGGTGTGGACCCCGACGCCGGCCTGCTTGGCTTCCGCCGGCTCAGCGAGTCCCTCGGAGACAGCCACTGGTACCTGGGCATGCTGCGCGATTCCTCCGCGGCGGGGGAGCGCCTGTGCCACATCCTCTCCTCCTCCCGCTTCATCAGCGACCTGCTGGAAGTTTCCCCCGAATCCACCGCGTGGCTGGGCACGGACAAGGATCTGTCCCCGCTGGGCTTCGACGCCCTCTGGCAGGAAATACGGGCCAAAATGTCCCGCCACCCCCGGTCCGGAGAGGCTGCACGCCTGATCCGCCTGATCCGTCGCCGCGAAATGCTCCGGATCGCGGTGGCGGACAGTGCCGGCCTGCTCTCGCAGGAAGAAGTCGGCCGGGCGCTCTCGGACAATGACCGCGCCGCCGTGCTGGGCATGCTGCATACCGCGGAAAACGAGGTCTACAGCTCGGAAGAGCAGCTGACGGACATGCTGGTGGTTGCCATGGGACGGCAGGGCGGCCGAGAGATCGGCTACGGCTCAGACGCCGACGTCCTGTACGTGCACCGCCCGCTTCCCGGCGCAGATCCGCAGGCGGCGCAGAAGCAGGCCGAGCGGATTGTCGGGCTCATCTCATCCCTCCTGCAGCAGCCCTGCCAGCCCGCCGTCCTGGCTGAACGGGTCCTGGAGCTGGACGCCGGGCTGCGCCCCGAGGGCAGACAGGGGCCGCTGGTGCGGACCCTCGATTCATACCGGGGCTACTATGAACGCTGGTCCCTGGCCTGGGAGGCACAGGCGCTGCTCCGTGCGCGGCCCATGGCAGGCGATGACAGGCTGGGAGAGGATTTCCTGGCCCTGGTTGACCCCATCCGGTATCCGGAATCCCTCGACAAGGCAGATATCCGGGAGATCCGGCGCATCAAGGCACGCGTCGAAGCTGAACGCCTGCCACGGGGCGCCGATCCCTCCCGCCACGTCAAGCTGGGCCGCGGCGGCCTCAGCGACGTCGAGTGGCTGGTGCAGCTGCTGCAGTTGCAGCATGCCCATTCCTACCCGGCCCTGCGCACCACGGCGACGCTGGCAGCGCTGGACGCGATCAGCGACGCCGGGTTCCTGCCGGACGCCGACGTACAGATCCTCCGGGAGAGCTGGCTGCTGGCCAGCCGGATCCGTTGTGCAAACGTGATCCGCGGCGGAAGGAACGCCGACGTGCTTCCTTCCTCGCGGCGTGAACTCGAAGCCGTGGCCCGCTGGTGCGGTTACCCTGCAGGTCAGGGCGGCGTGTTGGAAGAACACTACCTCCGGATCACGCGCCGGGCGCGGGGTGTTTTCGAACGCTGGTTCTACGGCTACGGGCTCGAAGGGACCTGAGCCCGGACCCCGCGGTAAATTGGGTGCCCGCATTCCTAGTAGTCTTTTTGGTGGCGTTTGCTGCGCATCGCCGCGAACCATTAGCTAGGAGACGTTTACTTTGCACAGTGGCAAACGGGCGCTGAAAAGCCCCGCCTCACTCGCGGTTCCCCTCACCTCCCTGCTTGCAGCGCTGGCGCTGCTGCTGGGCATCCCCGCAACCGGGGCCTTCGCGGCCACCTCACCGGCACCGGACAGCGTGGCGGGCAAAACCTACACCATCGGTACTGATACCACCTTCGCTCCCTTCGAGTTCCGTGAAAACGGCGAGCTCGTCGGTATCGACATCGACCTGATGAACGCGATTGCGGAGGACCAGGGCTTTGCGGTGGAAATCCGTTCCCTCGGGTTCGACGCCGCCCTTCAGGCGCTGCAGTCCAACCAGGTCGACGGCGTCATCGCCGGCATGTCCATCACCGAGGAACGGCAAAAGGTCTTCGACTTCTCTGACCCGTACTTCGAATCCGGCATCCAGATGGCCGTGGCGGAAAACAACAACGACGTGGCCGGGTACGAAGACCTGGAAGGCAAGCGCGTTGCCGTCAAGACCGGCACGGAAGGCCAGGCCTTCGCCGAGTCCATCAAGGACGAGTATGGCTTCGACGTCATCGCTTTCGCCCAGTCGGCCCAGATGTACGACGACGTCAAGGCCGGTTCCTCGGTCGCCGTGTTCGACGACTACCCGGTCCTTGCCTACGGCATCAAGTCAGGCAACGGGCTGAAGACCGTCACGGACAAGGAAGTTGGCTCCTCCTACGGCTTTGCCGTGAATGCGGAGACCAACCCGGAACTCCTGGAAGCGTTCAACGCGGGCCTTGCGAACCTGCAGGAGTCCGGCGAATACGACGAGATCCTGGACCGCTACCTGGATGCCGGCGCCGCCGACTCCAGCTTCTGGTCCCTGGTCACCGACAACGCACCCGCCTTCGCCAAGGGCTTGGGCCTGACGCTGCTGGCGACCGCGCTGTCACTGTTCTTCGCGCTGATCCTCGGTGTGATTTTCGGTTTCTTCAAGGTCAGCTCCAAGATCGTGCTGCGCGGCATCGCCACCACCTACGTGAGCATCTTCCGCGGGACCCCTGTTTTGGTGCAGGCCTTCTTCTTCTACTTCGGCCTGCCCCAGCTCATCGGCCAGCCGGTCGACGTCCTCACTGCCGGCGTGCTGACACTGAGCCTGAACGCCGGTGCCTACATGACCGAGATCGTGCGCGGCGGCATCCAGTCCGTGGATCCGGGCCAGATGGAAGCGGCGCGCAGCCTGGGCCTTGGCTACGGCAAGACGATGCAGAAGATCATCATTCCGCAGGCCGTGAAGATCATGACGCCGTCCTTCATTAACCAGTTCGTGATCACCCTGAAGGACACGTCGCTGCTTGCCGTCATCGGCTTCGCCGAGCTGACCTACCAGGCACAGCAGGTCTACGCGGTGAACTTCCGCACCGCAGAGGTGCTGATCATCGTCGCAGCCCTGTACTTCATCGTGATCACGCTGCTGACCAAGCTGGCGGACGTCCTGGATAAGAGGTTCAACAAGTGAGCAAGATCCAAACCATCGGCCTGCGCAAGTCCTACGGTCCGGTCGAGGTCCTGAAGGGACTGGACGTCGCCGTCGCCGAGGGCGAAGTGGTCTGCGTGATCGGCCCGTCCGGCTCCGGCAAGTCGACTTTCCTGCGCTGCCTGAACAAGCTTGAAGACATCACGGCCGGCAAGGTCGTGATCGACGGCTTCGACCTCACCGACCCGAAGGTGGACCTGAACAAGGTCCGCCAGCACATCGGCATGGTCTTCCAGCACTTCAACCTGTTCCCGCACATGACCGTGCTGCAGAACATCATGCTGGCACCGGTGGAACTGAAGAAGGGTTCCAAGGCCGAGGTCCGTGCCAACGCCCTGGCGCTGCTGGACCGCGTTGGGCTGGCCGACAAGGCCGATGCCCGCCCGGCGCAGCTCTCCGGCGGCCAGAAGCAGCGTGTGGCCATTGCCCGTGCGCTGGCCATGAAGCCGGACGTGATGCTCTTCGACGAGGCCACTTCGGCCCTCGACCCCGAAATGGTCGGCGAAGTGCTCCAGGTCATCCGCGACCTCGCCAAGGACGGCATGACCATGGTCGTGGTCACGCACGAAATGGGCTTTGCCCGCGAAGTGGCCGACCGGGTTGTCTTTATGGCTGACGGGCTCATTGTGGAGGAAAACTCCCCGGAGGAACTCTTCGGCAACCCGCAGTCGTCCCGGCTGCAGGACTTCCTGGCCAAGGTCCTCTAAGGCCGAAGCTGACGACGACGGCGGTGCGGTGCCCGGCTGGGTGCAGCACCGCCGTCGTGCGTTGAGCCTTTCAGCCGAAGGCTGCTTGGCTGCGCGCCTGGCCGAACGGCGCCCAGAACCAGTCGAAGTTCTCATCCGGCCCGGCCATGAAGCGCTGGGTGAAGACCACCCCGATGTCCCCGTTCGGATAGACGGCGGCGCTGGTGCCGGAACCTCCTGCCCAGCCCCACATGCCGGGTTCGGACCAGCTCGCCCCCGGACCGGTCTGTACCGCACTCATAAAGCCCCAGGATTCCTCCGGCCCGGCCAGTTCGGCAAATCCGGGCCGCTGGGCGTCCGTGAGCTGGTCGGAGGTCATCTGGGCACCCAGCCCGGCCGGAAGCAGGACATCATCGGCCAGCGCCGCCAAGAACGCCACGAAGTCCGGAACAGTGGAGACAAGGCCGCCGGCCAGGGACTCGAAGACCGGCGGTGACGCGAACGCGTCCTGGTAGGCTGCAGCCTCGAGAAGACCGCCGGCGGTGGCTTCATAGGCCGCCGGAAACTCCTCCTGCCCTGTCGGGAAATCCGTTCCAGCAAGTCCCAGGGGGCCGGTGATGCGTTCCGCCAGCAGATCCCTCAGCGGTATGCCGGCCACTTTCGGCAGGAGCGCGGAGAGCACGTCGGCACCTGCGTGGTACATCCACCGGTCACCGGGCTGCGCAGCGAGCGGAAGGCTTCCCAGCCGGGCCATGTACTCGTCGGGGGCCAGGGCCGGGGGAGTGGGGCCCCACAGCAGGTCGCGTGTAGCTGCGGCGTAGGGCGTCGGTCCGAAATCGATTCCAAAGCCTGCGGTCATGGTCAGGAGGTGGCGGAGCGTCATCGGTCCCCGCGCCGGGCCCGTCACGGCCAGCGGCGCGTCAGGCGTGGCCAGCACCCGGAGTTCGGCCAGGTCGGGAAGCCAGCGGGAGACGTCGTCGTCCAGGTCCAGCGTCCCGTCCGCAACCAGCGACAGGGCCAGTGCGCCTCCCACCAGTTTGCTGAGGGAGGAGATCCGGAACGGCGTTGCGGGGTTCATGGGACGGACGTCATCGAGTGCATAGGTACCCGCGGCGTGTACCTCCACCTCACCGCCGATCCGCACGCCCGCGACGAGCCCCGGGCACCATCCCGAAGAAACCCTGGCTTCCAGGCTGTCCCACAGTCCATCGGTTAATCCAGGCATGGATCCACACTGTCCCAGCCTCCGGGACGGGTCAAGGCTGACCCGAAACCATGTTTCCCCCGCCAGCCGGGCAATACAAAAGGGTCCGCACTCTGCCTCCCGGCAGTGCGCGGACCCTTCAGTGGACCATCGCCGCTTTAGCGGCGGGACGTCCTAGACGCCGTAGTAGAGCTCGAACTCGTAGGGGTTCGGGCGCAGGGACAGCGGGAAGATTTCCTTCTCGCGCTTGTACTCGATCCAGGCATCGATCATGTCCTGGGTGAACACGCCGCCGGCCTGCAGGAACTCGTTGTCGGCTTCCAGCGCTTCCAGGGCTTCCTCAAGGGAGCCCGGAGCCTTCTGGATGTGCTTGGCCTCTTCGGCGGGGAGCTCGTAGAGGTCCTTGTCGATCGGGTCAGCCGGCTCAATCCGGTTCTTGATTCCGTCCAGGCCTGCCATCAGCTGCGCAGCAAACGCCAGGTACGGGTTGGACGAGGGATCCGGAGCGCGGAACTCGATGCGCTTGGCCTTCGGGTTGGAGCCCGTGATCGGAATACGGATACCGGCCGAGCGGTTGCCCTGCGAGTAAACCATGTTGACCGGGGCTTCGAAGCCCTTGACCAGCCGGCGGTAGGAGTTGACCGTCGGGTTGGTGAAAGCGAGGACGGCGGAAGCGTGCTTCAGCAGGCCGCCAATGTACCAGCGTGCGACGTCGGACAGGCCGGCGTAGCCCTTCTCGTCATAGAAGAGCGGCTCGCCGCCGTTCCACAGCGACTGGTGGCAGTGCATGCCCGAGCCGTTGTCGTTGAAGATCGGCTTCGGCATGAACGTCGCGGACTTGCCCCAGGCATCGGCAACGTTCTTGACGATGTACTTGAATTTCATCAAGTCATCGGCAGCGTGCGTGAGCGTGGTGAACTTGTAGTTGATTTCGGCCTGGCCGGCGCCGCCGACTTCGTGGTGGGAGCGCTCGACCTCGAGGCCGACGTTGTCCAGTTCGACGCAGATGGCGTCGCGCAGGTCAGCCTGCTTGTCCACGGGAGCGACCGGGAAGTAACCGCCCTTGTAGGGAGTCTTGTTGCCCAGGTTGCCGCCTTCTTCTTCACGGCCGCTGTTCCAGGGAGCTTCAATCGAGTCGACCTTGTAGAAGCTGCCCTGCGGAGCGGATTCGTACTGGACGTTGTCGAAGATGAAGAACTCGGCTTCGGGGGCGAAGAACGCCGTGTCGGCGATGCCGGTGGAAGCCAGGTAGGCTTCGGCGCGCTCGGCTACGCCGCGGGGATCGCGGTGGTACGGCTCACCGGTGCGCGGGTTGACGATGGAGAAGTTCAGGGCGAGGGTCTTCTCGATGCGGAACGGATCCAGGAACGCGGTGGTCACGTCCGGGATCAGCTGCATGTCGGACTCGGCAATGCCCTGGAAACCGCGGATGGAGGATCCGTCGAAGAGCTGGCCGTTGACGAAGAAATCGGCATCGACGGACTTTGCCGGCACGTTGAAGTGCTGCTGCACGCCGGGCAGGTCGGTGAATCGAATGTCGACGAATTTAACTTCTTCGTCAGCGATGAACTTGAGGACCTCGTCCGCATTCTTGAACATCGTTTTTATGCTCCTTTTACAAGTTTGAGTGGAAGGGCCTCGGGCGGTGGACCTGTCCATGCACCGGCGCCGGTTCCGCGACGGCCGGTAACAGCAGTAAGTCTAGGAGCACCCCGTTACCCGCCCATGTCACCAATGTTTCGGAAACGTTTCGTGCACCGGGGCCCCTGGCTCCACCCTAGCCTGTGACCACTCCCCGGGGCATAATTGGGCGTCGTCACAGTGGGGCGGAGCGCGCAGCCCCACCCGGTAGTCTTAAACGGTGGTTGACAGACGAAGCATTGGTTCATGGCTCGAAGGGCCGCCGTCCGACGAAGAGAACTGGCCGGGACGGAGGCTTGGACGCCCGCGTTCGGGTCCCGGCTCGATTGCGCGGGTGGGCCCGCGCCTGGGTGCAATCATCATTGACTGGGCGCTGGCCTCGGTCATTGCCTACGCGTTCTTCGGAGGGACGGAAATTTCCATCCTCCTCGTGTTCGCCGCGGAACAGATCGTCCTGGTGGGGCTGCTGGGGTACAGCATCGGCCACCGGGTCTTCAGCCTTCAGGTTCAGAAACTCGATGGGAGCGCCGCCGGGCCACTGGCCGGCGTCGTCCGTGCCCTGCTGCTCTGCCTGGTGATTCCAGCCCTGATCTTTGATGCGGATCAGCGCGGCCTGCACGACCGGGCGATGAGCACCGTTCTGGTGAAGGTCAAACACGGCCGGTAGCACCCGCCAAGAGCACAAAAGGGCCCCGGATCACTCCGGGGCCCTTTTCGTACGCGGAAACGGCGTGGCTGCGGCGGTTAGCGCCCGCGTGCGGCCTTGCGGTCCGGGCGCGCACGGTAAGGATCGATGCCCTTGGGGATTGGCAGGCGCTGGCCGAGGGCGGAGAGCCGCTTGTTGACTGCCTGGACTTCCTGCTTCGTCAGTGACTTCTTGAGCTTCCGGACCTTCTTGGCTACCTGCTGCAGGGGCACCTGGCCCTCGCCGCGGCCGGTCTGGATAACGTGGACCGGCACGTTGGGCACAATGCGGTTCATCTTCTTGCGCTCACCGTCCACGAGGACACGGACGCGGTTGGCAGGGCCTTCAGTCACCAGGACGATGCCCGGGCGGCCGATGGCGCGGAAGACTGCGTCCTGGGTGCGCGGGCTGACGGCTACGGGCTGCTCTTCGAGGATCCAGCCCCGGCGGAGGACGCTCAGTGCCGCGCCGGAGGCGCCGGGCTGCCCTTCAATCTGCGAGAACGCGGCCCGTTCGGCACGGCGCGAAAGGATGAAGACGGCGGCGAGCAGGCCCAGCGGGATCGCGATGATGAGCATCGTGACCCAGTTGTTGATCAGGAAACCGATGATCAGGCCGACGGCGATGATGCCCAGGAAGGCCCCCACCATCCACCAAACCACCATGGGATCGTTGCGCCGCGTCATCTTGAAGACGTCGGCGATCTGTTTCATGCGGCCTGGCTGCTTGTTCTTCTTTTCAGCCTTCGGCTTACGTGAGAAGAGGCCGCGGCGGGCGCCCTTGGATGCGTCGGAATCAGTGCTGTTGGCCATAATGCGTCAATTCTACGTGATGAAGTCCCCGCATCTTCTCCGCGTGACACGGCTGGCCGGAGCACCCGCCGGGATCATTCGCGCAGCGGGTCCCGCACCGTGGAAAACGCTTAGCTAACGGCGCGCCAGGACCGCTGATGCTTCCTGTGCGGCTGTCCCGGAATCCCCGATGTGTGCAAGGTTTGCCGGAACTTCGCGTCCCTTCTTCCGCATCGCTCCCGCCCACAGCCTGCCGGCCCGGTAGGAGGACCGCACCAGGGGTCCGCTCATGACGCCCAGGAACCCCAGTTCCTCCGCCTCGGTGCTGAGTTCGACGAACTCTTCCGGCTTGACCCAGCGGTCCACCGGGAGATGGCGATCGCTGGGACGCAGGTACTGCGTAATGGTGAGCAGGTCGCACCCGGCATCGCGCAGGTCCCGCATGGCATCCGTTACCTCCGCCCGCGTTTCGCCCATGCCCAGGATCAGGTTGGACTTGGTGACCATGCCCAGAGCCTGCCCCTGGGAAATTACGTCGAGGGAACGCTCATACCGGAAGGCGGGCCGGATCCGTTTGAACAGCCGGGGCACCGTCTCGACGTTGTGTGCGAACACTTCCGGCGCCGCGTCGCAGATCGCCTGGATGTACTCGGGTTTGCCGGAGAAATCAGGGATCAGGATTTCGACGCCGGTGCCGGGGTTAACCGCATGGATTTGGCGGATTGTCTCTGCGTACAGCCAGGTTCCTTCATCCTCCAGGTCATCCCGGGCCACACCGGTAACCGTGGCGTAGCGCAGTCCCATGGACTGCACTGAGCGTGCCACCTTCAGTGGTTCCATCCTGTCCAGCGCGGAGGGCTTGCCCGTATCGATCTGGCAGAAGTCGCAGCGCCGGGTGCATTCGGAACCGCCAATGAGGAACGTCGCTTCCTTGTCTTCCCAGCACTCGAAGATGTTGGGGCACCCGGCTTCCTCGCAGACGGTGTGCAGACCCTCCTTCTTCACCTGCCCCTTCAGCTGCACGTACTCGGGTCCGATGTTGACCTTGGCTCTGATCCAGTCCGGCTTGCGTTCCACCGGAACGGCCACATTGCGCTGCTCGATCCGCAGGAGGCGGCGGCCTTCGGGGGCAAGTGTCACTTCAGGACTCCTTCGTTGTAAGTGCCGGACTCTGCCCGGCGTTCCGGATCCGAGTGGGCAGCTGAGGCATGCAATGTGCCAAGGCTCTGCCGCAGCCGCGCTTCCACCGGCCCGACGACGTCGGCAGGTGTCACGGTCCTGCCGGTCTCAGCGCTGATCGAGGTGGTCCCGGCGTCGGTGATGCCGCACGCAATGATCTGGCTGTAGGGCGCCAGGTCGTTGCTGCAGTTCAGGGAGAATCCGTGCATGGTGACACCGTGGTCTACCCGGATTCCGATCGCGGCGATTTTCCGGTCCCGGCTCCCGCCGGTACCGCGGATCCAGACACCGGAGCGTCCCTCGATCCGTGCTCCGGCCAGTCCGTGGTCGGAGAGTACGCCGATGATTGCTTCTTCGAGGGCGGAGACATAGTCGACGATGAGGACCGGATCGGGAAGGCGGAGTACCGGGTAGCCGACCAGCTGCCCGGGGCCGTGCCAGGTGAGTTTGCCGCCCCGGTCCACGTTGATCACCGGAGTACCGTCAAAAGGCCGCTCATGCGGTTCGGTGCGGCGGCCGGCTGTATAGACGGGAAGATGCTCCAGCAGGAAGACGGTGTTTGCCCTGCTGCCTGCCCGAACCTCGCTGTGGGCAGTGCGCTGGAGTGCCCACCCGTCGTCGTAGTCAAGGAAGTCCGGAGCGAGCCCTGCGCGCACAAAGTGCAGATCCATAGGGGACAGCCTAGTGGCTGTTCTCCAGACCCGCCGGTGTGAATCACATCACGTTACCCCCTGTCTGTGGATAACTCCTGCAGCAGCGTCGCGGACCCGCTAGAACTGTCCCCATGAACGCTACGGAGGACCCGCACAGCCCGGGGCTGGCCGGGTCGGCGCCGGACGGCGGCGGACAGGGGGAGCAGACCGTGCGCCGTCCGGTCGTGCCCGGTTCCGGATGGCGCATCGGGCGGCTGCTCGGGGAAGGCTGCCACAGCACCGTCTGGCTTGCGCAGCGGTTGGCCGACGGCGCCTGCTTCGCCCTCAAGGTTCCGCACCGGCGGCAGGACCCTGCGGAAGAGTTTGAACGCAGGCGCGAGGTCACCATCCTCACCCGGCTGCAGCACGAGAACCTCCTTGGCATCCATGGGCTGCTGAACACGGAGGAAGGGCCGGGCCTCTTGCTGGAATACGCTGCCGGGGGCAGCCTGGCCGGGCTGCTGGCGCTCCGGGGAACACTTTCAGAGGGTGAAGTGGTCACCGTGCTGACGGCAGCGGCACGTGCCCTGGCCTGCCTGCACGCCGATGGTGCCGTTCATGGTGCTGTCACGCCGGGGAACATACTGTTCACGGCCAACGGCAAGCCGCTGGTGGCGGACTTTGGCACCGGCCGGATGTTTCCCGGGCAGCAGGATGTCCCGATGGGAAGCGCGGGTTCTGCGCCGGAGTTGCCCACAGGTGCCGGCTCCTCCGCACCAGGGCCGGAGGCCGACGTTTACTCGCTAGGAGCGCTGGGCTGGTTGATGCTGACCGGGCGGCCGCTCAAGCCGGGTCTGCGTCCGCCGCTGATTGTCGCGCTGGGCGGAGGAAACCCGCGTCTCTGCAGCCTCTTGGAAGCAGCCCTGGACGAGGATGCCGGAAGGCGGCCAACTGCGGAGGAATTCTCGGTCGGAGTCTTCCGGGCTGTTGACGCTGAACCGCTGCAGTTGCCGGCAACTGTCCCTCCCGGCATCCAGCCGGACACGCAGACCCGGCGTGCTGCCCGGGACGCCGCCCACCCCGGGCGCCGGCGAAGGCGCCGCCCGCGGTTCGGCTTGCAGAAAGCCTGGCCACAGGAAACCGGGCACCCCGGGTCCGTAAGGGTGCGCCGGGCAGCCGGGCAGCGATTCAGGAAGCTGTGGCTCGGCGCAGCAACAGGAATCGTGGCGGTGACGGCTGTCTGCGGAGCCGTAGCGGTGCTGGCGCCGGAATTGCTCGGTCCCTCGAAGGAACTCCTGCTGCCGGCGGCAACGGATGTTCCGGCTGCCGGGGCGGCCGGAGAGGCACCCTCCGGCACCAACGTGCCCGAAGAGGAGGCTGATCACATCCCCTCTGCGGGTGCCTCCAGCGACCCGGGACAGGCAGATCAGGACGTTCCTTCTGACTATGAGCTTTCCGTGCTGCAGGGCCAGGACCCCCTGGCGGCAGTGCATGTCCTGTCCACGCTGCGTGCCCGGTCCTTTGAACGCGGCGATCCGGCGCTGCTCGGCTGGGTAAACCTGGCCGGTTCCCCGGCGGAGGAGGCGGATTCGGCCGAGGTAGGGCGGCTGAAGGAGAAGGGTGAACGTCTTTCCGGGCTCCGCCTGGACGTCCTGCGGGCCGTCTCCGCGGGGGAAGGGGGCTCCGGGACCGAACGGGAGCTGGTTGCTGTTTCCATGGAGAGCTCGGGTTTCCAGCGCGTCCGGGCCGACGGGTCCCCGGCTGGCCCGCCTGGTGCCGCCTCCGGCCGGGATGTGGTGCTGGACCTGGTGCGGACGGACAGCGGATGGCGGATCGCTGCCGTTCTGCCTGGCGGGGAAACCGGGGGCGGGGGAGCGCAAAGATAGGATCGTTCTATGAGCTCAACTCCCTACCTCCGCTATCCCGACCTTCACGGCGACCGGGTCACGTTCGTGGCCGAGGATGATGTCTGGGTTGCCCCGCTGGACGGTGGCCGGGCCTGGCGTGTTTCCTCGCTGCAGATGCCCGCCCGCAACCCCAGGTTCTCACCTGACGGGTCCCGGATCGCCTGGACCGTTGTCCAGGGAGGGGCCCCGGAAGTAGTCACTGCCGACACGGAGGGTGGCGACTTCCGCCAGCTCACTTTTTGGGGCAATCCCCACACGCGGGTCCGCGGCTTCAGCTCGGCCGGGAGGATCATTGCGACGACCCCCCACGAGTTTGAAGATTTCCGTCTCCGCTGGGCCTATGAGGTGCCGCTGGACGGTTCAGCTCCGGTGCGCCTGCCCTACGGGCCGCTGGACACTCTCGCTGAGGGCCCGGCACTGGGGGACGAGCGTCCCATGGTCCTCGGCTCCGTCCTCAGCCGTGAACCGGCCCGCTGGAAGCGCTACCGGGGCGGCACGGCGGGCAAACTCTGGATCGATGCGGACGGCAACGGGGAGTTTACCCGCCTGGTGCCCGAGCTTGACGGAAACCTTGCCTACCCGATGTGGATACAGGGCAGGATCGCGTTCTTCTCGGACCACGAGGGCCACGGAAATATCTATTCCGTCACGCCCTCGGGCACGGACCTGCGCCGGCACACCGATTTCGAGGACTTCTACGTCAGGCATCCTTCCAGCGACGGCGCCCGGATCGTCTTCGAATCGGCAGGGGCACTGTGGCTCCTGGCAGACCTCGAGGCTGAGCCTGTCCGCCTCGACATCACCCTGGGATCCGCGGGCACCGGACGGCGTCCCCGTCCGCTCAACGTGGCACGCCACCTCAGCGCTGCCGCCCCGGACGCCACCGGGAAGTCCAGCGTGGTGGAAAGCCACGGCACGCTGCACTGGCTCACGCACAAGGACGGCCCGTCACGGGTGATCGAAGCTACCGCCGGCGTCCGTGCACGCCTGGGCCGGCCGCTGAGCGGCGGGCGGGCCGTCTTCGTTGCGGACCCGGGAAACGAGGAAGCACTGTTCATCAAGGACGTCTTCGGCTCCCTCCCTGCGGGAACCGAAAAGCGGGAGGTTTCTTCGTCAGCTCCGGCAGCACCGGCCGCGGTGCAGGAGCAGCCTGAGCTGCCCAAACCGGTTTCGGCGTCGGGCGCGGCTCTGCCGGTTCATGCTCCAGGGGGCAGCGACGCGGGGACGCAGCCGCAGGATCCTTCAGCGGCTTCGGGTACAGGCGCCTCGGAAGCAGTGCTGGCCTCCCAGGACACCGCTGCGGAATCCGGGCTCACCAGAATTGCCTTTCCCGCTCCCACGCGGACCTCTGAGCTGCTTCCCAGTCCGGACGGGCGGCTTGTGGCAGTGGCAACGGAATTCGGGCAGGTTTACCTCCTTGATGTTGAGGAGGCCGAGCTTTCCCTGGTGGCGGACAACGGCCACGGGGCGGTGGACGACCTCGCTTTCAGCCCTGATTCCCGCTGGCTGGCATGGGCGGAGCCCGTAGCCGGCGAAGGTGCACGCACCAGGATCCGGCTCCGCAAGACAGCTGGAACCACAGAGCAGATCCAGGACGTGACGGACGGCAGGTTCCACGACCACAGCCCCTCCTTCACCAGGGACGGCCGGTTCCTCGCCTTCCTCTCGGAGCGCAGCTTCGACCCGGTCTACGACACCCACGGTTTCGACCTGGGATTCCCGACGTCCACCAAGCCCTTCATGGTGGCGCTTGCCGCGGCCACGCCGTCTCCGTTCGGTCCGGCCGCCCACGTGGTGGAGCCGGCCGAACCCGCGGCACCGGTGGAATCGGATGATCCCCACCACGGCCCGGGACAGGCAGCTGATACGGCCGTTGACCTTGACCGGCTCGCCGAGCGCATCATCGCGGTACCCGTCCCGCAGGGGCGCTACTCCAAACTCCGTGCTGCCGACGGTGCCCTGCTGTGGCTCGCCGAGGACGTCTACGGCGTCACCGGCGACGGGCGGGCCACCTCCGCGGACCGTAACCCGGGCAAGCGGCTTGAACGCTTCGACCTGGGCAAAAAGGACGTGTCAGTCCTGGTCCCTGCGCTCGACGATTATGAGCTCAGCGGCGACTGCAGCACTGTGGTGCTGCGTCATGAGCACCGGCTGCGGGCCGTGCCCGCTGCGTCCCGGACGGAAGAGGACTCTGCCGAGAACACCACTGTGGACCTGTCCCGGATCCGCGTGCTGCTGGAACCGGTCAAAGTGTGGGGCCAGGCCTTTGACGAAGCATGGCGGCTGCAGCGGGACTTCTTCTGGGCCCCGGACATGGGCGGGCTGGACTGGGAAGCCGTGCACGGGCGCTACCGTCCGCTGGTGGCGAACCTTGGCTCGCATGACGACCTCGTGGACCTGCTGTGGGAACTGCACGGTGAACTGGGCACGTCGCATGCCTACGTGACGCCTCCGGCCGTGACCGAAGCCGGTGCCGGAGCTCAGGGCTTCCTGGGCGCGGACCTGCGGCCGGGAGCTGGAGGATGGGAAGTCACCCGGATCCTGGACGCGGAGTCCTCTGACCCGCAGGCCATCTCCCCGCTGAGCGCTCCGGGAGCTGACGTTCGGCCCGGAGACGTGATCGCTGCCGTGGACGGACTTCCGGTACCGGCGGACAAGGGTCCCGCGGCGCTGCTTGTGGGCGCGGGCGGCCGTGCCGTTGAACTGACCATCGTCCGCGGCGGTGAGGACCCGGCACCGCAGCACCGCCGAATCGCCGTCGTCCCGCTGCGCAGCGAAGAGAGGCTGCGCTACCAGAACTGGGTGAACGGCAACCGGCGGGCTGTCCGCAGCGCCTCCGAAGGAAGCTTCGGCTACCTGCACATACCGGACATGGTCGCGAGCGGCTGGGCCCAGCTGCACCGGGACCTGGACAGCGAAGCGGCTAAAGATGCCCTGATCATCGACGTCCGGCATAACCGCGGCGGGCACACTTCGCAGCTGGTAGCGGAACTGATCGGCCGTAAGGTCACCGCCTGGAGCCTGCCGCGCGGGGAACAGGCCGGGACCTACCCGGCGCAGTCCCCGCGGGGCCCGGTGGTCATCCTCTCGGATGAGTTCGCCGGATCCGACGGCGACATCGTCACCCAGGTAGCCAAGCTGCGTGGGATTGGGCCCGTTATCGGCACCCGGACGTGGGGCGGCGTCGTGGGCATCGACGGCCGGTTCCAGCTGGCGGACGGTACATCGGTCACCCAGCCGCGCTATGCCTTCTGGTTCACCGGGGGAGTCGGCTTCGGGGTAGAGAACCGCGGCGTCGAACCCGACATTGAGGTCCCGTACCCGCCGCATGCGTATGCGGCAGGTGAGGACCCGCAGCTGGAGCACGGGGTGGCGATCCTGAAGGAGATGCTCTCCGAACTGCCCACAGACCAGCCGCCGGCCCGGGAAGGCTATCCCACGCTCCGGCCCGCACCGCTGCCGCCGAGGCCCCAGGCCGGTGCGCACGCTCCCGGGTCAGCGGACCAGTCGGCAAAGTAGGAAACCGGCCGCAGTGAAGGAATTCTCCTGCCGGGAGGGTTCCTTCACTGCGGCCCGTGGGCGGCGGCAGGAATCCTGCTCACCGAGCTTTAGGCCGGTGGGGCAGCGTAGATAGAGGAGCGACGCAGGAGTAATCTCAGACGATGGGCACTTCCCCGGATTCCCCCCAGAAGCACCCGGTCGTCGTCGGCGTTTCTCCAGGCCAGCCGCCGCATGTGGTTTTGCAGGCTGCCCGCTTCGCCGAACGGTTTGGAACCGAGCTGATTTGCGCGCACGTGAACCCTGGCCGCTTCGGCACCGGCGAATCTCCAGACGGCTCCATGGACAGCTCCCCGATAGATCCCGATTTCGCCGACGAGCGCGAGGTCGGCTTCGACTCCCGGCTGGCCTCCGACCTTGCCGGGATTCTCGCTGATTCGGACGTTTCCTGGCGCACGCTGGCCATCCCCGGAGACATCGCTGCGGCCCTCGGCCACCTCGCCGACACCGTCGACGCCGCCATGATCGTTGTGGGCACCCACGAACGCTCCCTGGGCGGCAGCATCCAGGAGTTGTTCAACCGGTCCGTTGCCGTGAACCTTGCCCGCCGCCAGCTGCGCCCGGTCCTCGTGATCCCCGCCCGTGCCCTCGGTGCCGACACCGCGCAGGATCGGACGGGGGAATGAGCCCCGGCCTCCGCCCGCCGCACCTGCGCTGGGCGCCCATCGCGCTTGTTGCCCTCGGCGGTGCGGCCGGTGCGGCCAGCCGCGAGGGCCTCTCCCTGGTCATCCCGAATCTCGGCGAGGTGCCGGTCGCAATCCCGATTATCAACGTGATCGGCGCCTTCCTGCTCGGCTATCTCTACGAGGCAGTCACCCGTCTGGACAGCTCACGGCCTACCGGCAAAAACCTCAAGCTGCTGCTTGGCACCGGATTCTGCGGCGGTTTCACCACGTACAGTTCGCTGGCTACCGACACGGCCGTGCTGTTCCGCGACGCCCTGCCCTGGGCAGCAGTGATCTACGCGCTCGGCACGGTGATCGTGGGCGCCGTCGCCACCTGGGCCGGTATCGCCGCTGCCAGCGCGGTTAACGCCCGGGCGTCCGGACGGCAACGCCAGACCGGACGGAGGGCCGGCTCATGACTTTCTGGGTATTCCTTCTGCTCGCATTGGCCGGCGGGGTGGGCGCGGCGGTCCGGTTCCTGGTGGACGGACTCATCCGCTCCCGCCTTAAGACGACGTTCCAGTGGGCGACGACGATCATCAACGTCTCCGGCTCCCTTGTCCTGGGCCTGCTCACCGGGCTCACCATGGAGCGTGTTGTACCGACGGACCTCAGCATTGTGATCGGCACCGGATTCCTGGGCGGCTACACCACCTTCAGCACGGCCAGCTATGAGACCGTGCAGCTGATCAAACAGGGGCGCTACGGTGCATCGTTCATCAGCGGTGTCGTGATGCTGGTGTTCTCCGTAGCCGCTGCGGTGCTCGGCCTCTGGATCGGCGCTTCCCTGTAGCCTAGGGCCGTTTGGCAGCGGGAATGTAGTGGGCGATCACCAGGAACACCCACGTGGTGAGGATATACGGCCAGGTGTAGGTGGGTCCGGAGAGCTCGTGCATCAGCAGGGTCACCACGGCTGTGACGGCCGTTCCCACGACGGCGAGTATCCAGGACAGTGTGCTGCTGCGCAGGAAGACCACGGCCAGTGCAATGGCGGTGAGCACGCCCGAGTAGCCTGCCAGGCCGTTCGCGGTTTCCGTGAGGGACTCACCGAGCGCCAGTGCGCACAGGCTGCCCACCACGCTGCCGAGCAGCCCGGCCAGGCCCACTTTCCAGCTGGCAACGAACAGTCCGAGCAGGATCAGGGCCCCGGACCAGACGTTGTTGACCAGCACAACCTCGGACACATTCGTCAGCAGTGAGCGCGCAAAGGCCAGGGGCTCCGAATCAATGGTGGACGACGGCGCCGCGCTCACGTGCAGGGCCTGGGTGCTGAGCAGTATCCCGGTTGCCACGATGCAGAACGGTGCCGTCGTGGAAGGCAGCGCATAGATTTTCAGCGGTGTCTTCGTGAACAGGGTGACCACCAGCCACGTCACGGGGGCGCAGAGCAAACCGCCGACAAGCGCGATCGGATATGCCTGCCACTGACCTCCGACAGCAGAGAAGGTTGCAGCACCGGCGAGTGCGCCGCAGAAGCCCTGCAGGCCCGACGTCACCGAGGAGGCCTCTGCCCCGAGCAGACGCCCTCCCACCGTGTTTCCCGCACAGCCGGTCAGTACCAGCAGGGCCATGCGCCAGTCGGCTACGGCGAAGGCGGCCAGGATCAGGAGCGCCGTGTAGATGTTGCTCTGGAAGAAGATCTGCGACAGTCCCTGGCCCCAGCCGCTCACCCAGCCGGAGCCTGAGATGGCGGGACGTGACGCTGCTGCACCGGCGCTGCTCATGTTCTCTCCTCCCCGTGCTCGTTCTCCCGGGGCCTGTCCGCCGCTGCTGCACCGGGGCTGCCCCGTCCGTTGGGCACGGCCCAGCGCTCCTCCACCCTGCCGAACTTCCAGTAGGCGGTGGAGATGAGCCAGACCAGAATGAGCGTGCCCACGATGATGTAGCCCAGGTTCTCCAGGTCAAGGCCGGCTACCCATCCGGTGAGCGGGTCGCGCAGCCCGAGTTTCTCATTCAGCAGCCCGACCAGCTCGATCCCGCCGATCATGACAGCAATCATCACCGAGAGTCCGGTGATGGTGAGGTTGTAATAGACCTTGCGTACCGCGTTGACGCTCGCCCAGCCGTAGGCACGCACCATGACCGCGGAGTCCAGCGTGTCGAACAGGCTCATGCCGGCGGCGAAAATGAGCGGCAGGCAGAGAATGGCATACCACGGCAGCCCCGTTGCCGCTCCCGTTCCGGCCAGCACCAGCAGCGCAATCTCGCTGGCGGTGTCGAAGCCCAGCCCGAACAGGAACCCGACAAAGTACATCTTTCCCGGCCGGTCGATGGTGCGCATGAGCGGCCGCAGGACACGGCTGATGATGCCGCGTCCCTGCAGATGGCGCTCCAGTTCGAGCTCATCGAGGTCCCCGTTGCGCGATGCCCGCCAGACCTTGAGGATCCCCATGAACGCGACGGCGTTGATGAGCCCGATCACCAGCAGGAAGACGCCGGAGACAACAGTTCCAAACACCCCGAGGCCGCTGCGTACGCCGTTGCCGTCATCGCTCAGTCCCACTGCCCAGCTCACGCCGAGCGCCAGCAGCGCAGCCATCAGGAAGACGATGGTGGAGTGCCCCAGGGAGAAGAACAGGCCGACGCCGGCGGCCGGGCGGCGCAGGTCCACCAGCTTGCGGGTGGTGTTGTCGATGGCCGCGATGTGGTCGGCGTCGAACGCATGCCGTACGCCCAGCACATATGCCACCACGGCGATGCCCACCCCGAAGACGGAGGAACCCAGCTGCAGGTGCAGCGGCTCCACCAGGAAGAAGAAGAGTCCGAAGCCCGCGATGTGCAGTGCGATGACCGGAATGAACGCGAGCGTCACCTGCGCCCGGTAGGAGCGCTGCGGCGGCGCTGCTTCCGCCAGCGCGTTCGAGTGTTTGCGCAAGGTCAGAACCTTCCTAGGTTTTCCGGATCACGGGTGCCCGTTTCCCGGTCAGCAGCTCATGTACGGCAGCGGCCGCGGCCGTGTTCGCTGCCGCCACAGCCACGGTGTCGTTGCCCACCAGCCGCATCCAGACGCCGGCGTCACCGGGCAGCGTACTGACCCCGAAAATCAGGTCGCCGCCGCTTTCGCTGACCGCCAGGTTCACGGTCTCGGCCAGCTGGGCAGCCGGAACCAGGGGAGTGAAGACGTAGAGCATCGCCAGCACATCGTGGCCGGCGAGTACGCCAAGCCCGTTCACGCCTCCCGCTTCCCCAACCCCGGTATCGTCCTTGGGGCAGAGCCGTACCCGGTCCAGGGCCACCAGCCTGCCGTCCGGCCGCCGCACCTCGAGATCGGAGGCGTACACGTCGTAGGCATGACGCTCACCGCGGGCGAGCCGGCCGGCGTACACGGTCTCACCCAGCAGCAGAGTCGCGGACTCGTCGAGCACTACCGACGTCTGCTGGTAGAAGCGCGAATCGGCAAAGGGCACAACGGGGTCGGGCAGATACTCCACGTAGGAACCCTCGCCGGCCTCGATGTTCATGACGGCAGTGGCATAGCCGTGGTCCATGCGGTACACGCGGGTATGCGCCTGGGTGGTCACGTGCGCGGATGTTCCCGGACCGAAGCGCATGTCGGTGCGCTGCCGGTCGCCCTGCAGGATGCCTCCGCCGGATGACATGAGGTAGGTGTAGGGCAGGTCGGGGCGCAGCAGGTTGAAGTACAGCGGCCTCATGATCTGCAGCGGTGACTTCTGGTAATGCTGCACCAGCTCGGTGCGGCCTCGGTTGCGGTCGAAGCCAAGCTGCAGGATGCCCACTTTTCCGGGACTGCCGACGGGCAGGCCGGTTGGAGCGCCGGTATGCTGCAGTACTTCCTCTGGAACCCGGAGCGGTTCGTAGTACGCCGGTTCAAGCCGGTAACCGCCGGTGCTCGGCGACCGCCCTCCGGTCCGGGGTTCTGGTAGCGGGGGAACGGAAGTCAGCGGTGACGGTGAAGCGCTTCGCGGATCCGCAGCGTTGACCGTCATCCGATGAGCTCAGTCTTGGCGCCGTTCCACTGCGTCATGATTTGCTGGTGGAGTTCGTCCACCCCATGCCCTGTGAGGGAGTTCGTCAGCACTACCGGCCTGCCATCACGCACCCGGTGGGCATCGCTCTCCATCACGTCGAGGTTGGTGCGCACGTACTGTGCAATATCGATTTTATTGATCACCAGGATGTCACTGTCGGTGATTCCCGGCCCCCGCTTGCGGGGCATCTTCTCACCCTCCGCAGTGTCCAGCACAAACACGAACACGTCCGCCAGGGCCGGTGAAAACGTGAGGGTCAGGTTGTCTCCGCCCGACTCGTAGATGAGGGTATCGATTTCGGGAAACCGGTCCAGCATCTCCGCACCGGCAGCCAGGTTCATGGTCGGGTCATCACGTACTGCTGTGTGCGGGCAGGAACCGGTCTCCACCCCGATCACCCGCTCGGGATCGAGTATGCCGTCCAGTTCCCGGCGGACGTGGTGGGCGTCCTCCTGCGTATAGATGTCGTTTGTGATGACGCCGGGGGTCCGTCCGGCCGCGATGAGCCGGGGAACGAGGGCCTCCGTCAGCGCAGTCTTGCCGCTGCCCACGGGTCCGCCGATTCCGATCCTCAACACGTTCTCGCTCATATCTTCCTCATTTCCAAAGTACGTTCCATCTCTGGGTGTCCGCGCATCCGCCCGGTGCGCGCCGGTTGTTGCCGCCCTAGCTGGCGAAGAGCCGTGCGTCGGCTTTTTCATGCCGGGCGGACATGACATCCGCCATTGGCGCACAGCCGCCGAGGTCAGCCAGGTCCCGTTCCAGGGCGGCGTCGGTCGCCTGCTCTATCACGGGGGCCGTTTCCAGCAGGACCGCCTGGGCATGCCGGTGGTCCGTCAGCCGCAGCCGGAGCGCGGCACCGACGAAGCTGGCCGAGAAGGCGAACAGATCTGATGCCACGGCCTGCCGGGTCTGGACCCCGCCGGCTGCATACACCGCTGCCGTCACGACCGGCTGGCAGCCGGGCGTGGCCCGGCTGCGCACCCGTTCGGCGTATCGGGCGAGGATCGGCTGCTCCATCAGCTCGGCACCCAGATCGATCAGCTGGTGCCCGCTGCGCACGGACGCCTTGCGCATTTCCGCGTTCAGTTTGGAAGCGAAGAGGAGCTGGTCGATTTCCTGCACCAGGTCGACGTCGCCGTCGGACGCCGCGCGGTGCGCTGCGGCGAGGGCTGTTGCGTCCCCCGGACCGACCGAGTGCAGCAGCAGCCCGGCCAGCAGCGGCTGCACGTCGCCGCGCTTGACAAGCCGCGCCTGGCTGTAGCCCTCAAGCCCGTGCGACATCGTGTAGAAACCGCTCGGGAAGGCAGAGTCTGCGAACTGCAGGCTCGTGAGCAGCTGCGATATATCCGACATGCGCCGCCCCTAGGCCAGGAAGAACAGCTGGGTCAGCGGGAGGGACTGTGCCGGGGGTATGGAGGCCAGCGTGCCGTTGTACCTGACGTCGTAGGTCTCCGGGTCCACGGTGATGTCAGGCGTGGCATTGTTGCGGACCATGTGTTCCTTGCCGATGCCGCGGCAGCGGTGCACCGGGAAGACCTGGCTTTCCAGCCCGAGTTGTTCCGGCACGCCCTTGTCGATGGCGGCCTGGGACATGAAGGTTGCCCGGGTGCTCTGAAGTGCCTTGCCCTGCGCGCCGAACATGGGCCGGTAGAACACCGGCTGCGGGGTGGGCAGGGAAGCGTTCGGGTCTCCCATCAGCGCCCAGTTGATCAGCCCGCCCTTGACGATCAGCCTGGGCTTGGCTGCAAAGGACTGGATCGGCCAGAGGACGATGTCCGCCATCTTCCCCGCTTCCAGCGAACCGATGTAGTCAGACACGCCCTGGGTGATGGCCGGGTTGATGGTGATCTTGGCCAGATAGCGCAGCACCCGGAAGTTGTCGTTGTCCGCACTGTCTTCCGGCAGCTTGCCGCGCTGGTCCTTGCAGTGGTGGGCGATCTGGAAGGTGCGCATGAAGGACTCGCCGATCCGCCCCATAGCCTGGGAATCGGAGGACACCATCGAGATGATGCCTTCGTCGTGGAAGACGGTTTCGGCCGAGATCGTCTCGGCCCGTACCCGGGAGTCTGCGAAGGCAACGTCTTCGGGGATGTCGTGGGAGAGGTGGTGGCAGACCATCACCATGTCGAGGAGCTCGTCCACCGAGTTGGCAGTGTAGGGCAGCGTCGGGTTCGTGGACGAGGGCAGCACGTTGGGGTGGCCGGCCACCTTGATGATGTCCGGTGCGTGCCCGCCGCCGGCGCCCTCGGTGTGGAAGGTGTGGATGGTGCGGCCGTCGATCGCGTCGAGCGTGTTTTCCACGTAACCGGCCTCGTTGAGGCTGTCGGTGTGCACCGAGATCTGGATGTCGTAGTCGTCAGCCACGGAAAGCGCCATGCTCAGCGCAGCGGGTGTCGCACCGAAGTCTTCGTGGACCTTCAGTCCCGCCGCACCGCCCTCGATCTGCTCGATCAGGGCATCCGGCAGCGATCCGTTCCCCTTGCCGAGCACGCCCATGTTGACGGGCATCCCCTCGATCGACTGGAGCATCCTGCCGAGGTTCCATACACCGGGAGTGGTCGTGACGCCGTTGGTGCCGTCGGTGGGCCCCGTGCCGCCTCCAAAGAGCGTGGTGATGCCGTTGGACAAGGCCGCAAGGGCCTGCTCGGGGGAGATGTAGTGCACGTGGGAGTCGATGCCGCCGGCGGTGGCAATGAAGTGTTCGCCGGCCAGCAGTTCGGTGCCTGGTCCAACTACAAGACGGGGATCGACTCCGCTCTGGGTATGCGGGTTCCCGGATTTGCCGACCCCGGCGATCTTGCCGTCACGAATGCCGATGTCGCCCTTAACGACTCCGAGAATCGGGTCCAGGATGATGGCGTTTGTGATGACCAGGTCCAGGACTCCTTCAGCGGAAGTTGCCTGGGGGTCGGCGGCCATGCCGTCGCGGGCGGTCTTGCCGCCGCCGTAGACAACTTCGTCGCCGTAATGGCCCTCGTTGAAGTCCTTCTCGATCTCGATCACCAGATTGGTGTCGGCCAGACGGACCCGGTCGCCGGTGGTCGGACCGAAGAGGTCCGTATACTGTTTACGCGAAATTTTCGCCATCAGTTCTTCCCCTCGTTTGCGGAGCCGGCCTTCGCCGCACCGCCCTGGTTGTTCGCGCTGGGTTTGGCGGTCGGCTTGCCGTCCTGGAACCCGAGTTCCCTCATCCGTGCCATGGCGCGGATCTTGGTGTCAGCGGCGTCGAGGCCTCCGTCGACGAGGTTGTTGAAGCCGATCACCCGCCGACCGCCGGCATAGGCGGTGAGGGTCACCTCCCGGGTGTCGCCGGCCTCAATACGCACTCCGGTACCTGCCGGCAGGTCCAGGTGCATGCCGTACGCGAGTTCGCGTTCGAACAGGAGAGCCTTGTTGGTTTCGAAGAAGTGGAAGTGGGATCCAACCTGCACGGCCCGGTCGCCGGTGTTGCTTACCAGCAGGGTGACGCTTGGCCGTCCGGCGTTGATCTCAATGTCCTCTTGCTTGTGGTCATAGGTGGGGCTGCCCATCATGATGTGTCCTTCCCTAGCGCGCAGGGCGCTGCATGTGGTTGTGCGGTGGGGACCCGGTCAATTCCTGCCGATCGGGGCGGGGATGGCTGTGCGGATGGCCGGCGGCCATCCCGGAGCTGTGCGGATGGGAGTGCCCGCCGGACTCCTCAAAGGCGTGCGAGTGGGCGTATCCGTGGCCGTGGTCGGCCTGCAGGCCGGCTTCCACGCCGGTCCGGCCGTGGCTGAGGGCGTGCAGCGTGTCGCGGACACGCTCACTGATTACCCGGAGCACTGCTTTTTCGCTCATCAGCGCGCCGTAGAACTCGACACCGGAGAACCCTTCTTCGCCGTACGGCACCACGTCCGAGTACACGGTTGCTGCCCGGCGGAAACCGGCCGGAACCACGAAGGCGTGCGTGCTGCCGAGCAGCCGGAGCCGCTGAACAGCCTCCAGAAGTGCTTCCACGCTGCTGACCGCCGCCGTCTCAACGGGGATGCCCGCTCCATGGGTGCGGACCAGGTGGGAGATGCGGTAGAGATCGGCGTCATCGAAGGGGTTGGCGGCATCCGCGGTGATCAGCACTGCGGATGCCGCCTCCCGCCGCCGCACTTCGGTGGCTGCGGTTCTCAGCCAGGCCGTGAGATGGTCCGGGGTTCCGAAGGGCTCGGACAGGGCCAGCTGTGGCCCGGCGTTTGTGGTGCCGCCTGCCGCTGAGAGCCAGTGAAGTGTCTTCGCCGTGTCGGCAATGAGGGTGGGGTTGCGGCCAAAGGTCATCGGAAGCACCACTACCGGCTGGGGGTCGGAACCGGAAACGTCACCGCCCCGGTCGAGCAGTTGTGTGAGCAGATTGTGGAGGGGCCGGCCGGCCGGACTGACGAAGACACCGGGCATCAGGTCCGGCACGAAGGAAAGATCCGCGCCGTTCCCGCTCTCGTGTCCTCCAACCAGCACCACCGCCGCGCCCGGCTCCGGGCGCCGCGTCAACTCACACTCCGATGGGATCGTGGCAGGAGACAAGCTTGCTGCCGTCGACGAAGGTCGCCTCGATCTGCAGCAGGGGCAGCCGCTCACGGACGCCGTCCATGCACTGGCTCTCAGAGACGATGGTTTTGCCGAGCTCCATCACCTCCGCCACGGTCCGGCCGTCCCTGGCCCCTTCCAGGATTGCTTCGCAGATCAGGGCAGTGGCCTCGCTGACGTTGAGTTTGGTTCCCCGATCGCGTCGTTTGCGGGCCAGATCGGCCACTTGATACACGTACAGTTTGTCGATTTCCTTGGGCGTGAGGTTCATGTCTTCACCTTCAGAACGCAGTTGCGGCTGTCTCGAAACCGCTCCCTTGGCTCGCTGCCAAGCTCGCTTATAAGCGAGCGTACGCGCAGCGACTGACCGGCAATACCCTAAAGGACCTCTCCCGGGCGGGAGAGGTCCTTTTCGCCTGGGTGGCACCGGGCGGCGCTGGCGGGACGTGCGGGACTAGGCTTCCAGCGAGGCCTCCATGGTGATGGTGATGCCCGCCAGGGCCTGCGAGACGGGGCAGCCGGTTTTGGCTGATTCTGCGATGTCCGTGAATTCCTCCGCTGTCAGGCCGGGGACGACGGCGGAAACCGTAAGGTGGCTGCCCGTGATCCCGGTTCCGGGAACAAAGGTGACCTCGGCGGAAGTGTGGATGCGTTCAGCGGTTTTGCCGGCCTCGGCCAGCGCGTTGCTGAAGGCCATGGAGAAGCAGGCGGAGTGGGCCGCGGCAATCAGTTCTTCCGGGCTGGTACGCCCGTCGGCTTCCTCAGCGCGTGCCTTCCAGGTGACATCGAACGTACCGAGATGAGAGGAGTCGAGCGTGACTTCACCCCTTCCATGGAAGAGGTCCCCGTTCCAGACGGTATGGGCTGAGCGGACAGTAGCCATGAGTGCTCCTTCGAGGGGGTGGGCCGGGGCCGGTGTCCCCGGCTGCGGCCCATCCTTGCAGGTCATGCCTATTCCAGCCAGACCCCCGCACCACCAGCTCCGTGGGACTTCGGCATACAAAAAGAATGCCTCCCGTCCAGGAAAGGAGGGGAGGCATTCGGTGACCCCCGGGCGGGGCCTAGTCAGTTGTTACCACATGGTGGCGAGTGCGACGTTCACAACAGTCAGGATGCCGACGCCGTTAGCCAGTGCGCCGGGGACGGGCTGGTCCTTCTTGTACTTGCGCTGGCCGATGAACGCCATGACGGCAATGGCCAGGGCAATTGCAAGCTTGATTCCGACCTTCAGGTGGTTGACGTCGCCGTCGCCCATCTCATTCATGCCGACCAGCAGGATGCCGGTGACCAGCTGCAGCAGCGCCGCGTGGAACTGGCCGGGCATGACGGTCGGGTTCTTGATCCTGGCGACCCAGATGCCGACGATCAGTCCTGCGCCAAGGATGTGGAGGAAAACGAGGAAGCTATGAAGGAAGTCCATGCCTTCGATGTTACCGACACTATGTCAGCGGATAACAATTAAACGGTAACTATTCTACAACGAGTAGAAAATTGCAGGCCAGATGCCTTAAACGACGGTGGGCACCCCCAAGGGGGCGCCCACCGCGAATCTGGTGCTAGAGACCCAGATCGGCCTCGAAGTTGCCTTCTTCCAGCCGTGCCCGCAGCGTCTGCAGGAATCGGCCGGCGTCGGCGCCGTCCACCAGTCGGTGATCGTAGGTGAGGGAGAGGTACATCATCGAACGGATGGCAATGGTGTCATTGCCGTCCTCATCGGTGCGCACCACCGCGCGCTTGACGATTGCGCCCGTGCCCAGGATTCCGACCTGGGGCTGGTTGATGATCGGCGTGTCGAAGAGGGCTCCGACGCTGCCGATGTTGGTGATCGTGAAGGTACCGCCGGACAGCTCGTCCGGGCCGATCTTCCCGCTGCGGGTCCGCGCACCGACGTCGGCAATGCGCTTGGCCAGGCCGGCGATGTTCAGGTCGCCGGCGTCATTGATGACGGGAACCAGCAGACCCTTTTCGGTGTCCACCGCGATGGCCAGGTGCTCGGCGTCGTGGTAGGTGATTTCCTGGCTCTCGGAGTCGTAGGACGCGTTGAGCTTCGGGTGCTGCTTCAGCGCCTCGACGACAGCCTTGGCGATGAACGGCAGGAACGTGAGGTTCGCACCGTTCTGCTCCTTGAAGCCTGCCTTGGCCTGCTGGCGGAGGGCAGCGATGCGCGTCATGTCGACTTCGTGGACCTGGGTCAGCTGGGCCGACGAGTCCAGGGACTCCACCATGCGGCGCGCGATCGTCTGGCGGATCCGCGGTGCCTTGACCGTGGTGCCGCGCAGCTTGGCGCTTTCCTCGCTGATCTTGGCCGGTGCGGCCTTCTCGGACGAAGCAGCTGCAGCCGGGGCTGCAGGAGTCTCGGCCTTCTTGGACTCGGCAGCGGCGAGCACATCCTGCTTGCGGATGCGGCCTGCCACACCGGTGCCCTTCACCGTGGAGAGGTCAACGCCGTGTTCGTTGGCCAGCTTACGGACCAGCGGGGTGACGTAGGTTCCCTCGGAAGAGGGCTCCTCTGCCTTGGGAGCTTCCTGCTTGGGAGCCTCCTGCTTGGGAGCCTCCTGCTTGGGAGCTTCCTGCTTGGGAGCTTCCTGCTTGGGGGCTTCTTCCTTCTTCGGCTCGGCGACAGGCTCGTCGCGCTCAGTCGACGGAGCAGCTGCAACCGGTTCCGCTTCCTTGGGCTCGGCCTTGGCCGGAGCAGCGGAACCCGAACCGATGACGGCCAGGACGGAGCCGACCTCGGCCGTCTCGTCCTCGTTGACCTTGATTTCGAGCAGCTTGCCTGCAACCGGGGACGGAATCTCGGTGTCGACCTTGTCGGTGGAGACCTCCAGCAGGGGTTCGTCCACGGCAACCTCGTCGCCTACGGACTTCAGCCAGCGGGTGACGGTGCCTTCGGTGACGCTTTCGCCCAGTGCGGGAAGGGTCACGTCGGTGCTGTCACCCGAGCCGGAATCATCAGAGCCGGAGTCCTGTGCAGGTGCAGCTTCTTCAGCCGGGGCTTCCTGTGCAGGTTCCTCTTCCTGTGCCGGGGCTTCTTCCTCGGCAGCCGGTGCGTCGGAAGAGCCGGAGGATGCGCCGGAGCCGTCACCGATGCGGACGAGGGCTTCCCCGACCTCCGCGGTCTCGTCTTCGGCGACGAGGATTTCCTCGATCACGCCGGCCACGGGAGACGGGATTTCAGTGTCGACCTTGTCGGTGGAAACCTCGAGCAGGGGTTCGTCGACGGCGACGGTATCGCCCACCTGCTTCAGCCAGCGGGTAACGGTGCCTTCGGTGACGCTCT
This sequence comes from Arthrobacter sp. zg-Y916, assembly GCF_020907385.1. Taxonomy (NCBI): domain Bacteria; kingdom Bacillati; phylum Actinomycetota; class Actinomycetes; order Micrococcales; family Micrococcaceae; genus Arthrobacter; species Arthrobacter sp. zg-Y916. The sequence continues at coordinate 136,087 of NZ_JAJJOD010000002.1, forward strand.
CACCAAGGGCCGGTAAGTTCACGGTTTCAGACATATTGTCCCCGTTTCTCCTTGTTAGTTCTTTGACCAGCCGTACCGCTGGTGCTGGTTGGTTTGAAGCCTAGTGCACCCGGCGGCCAGGCTGCCGGGTGCACCAGGAAAATTCGTTGTGGTGAGCCTTAGCCGTGCAGCGGCTTGCCGGCTAGGGCCATGGCGGCCTCACCGATGGCTTCGTTCTGGGTGGGGTGTGCGTGGAGCAGGCCGGCGAGGTCCTCTGGGTAGGCTTCCCAGTTCACGATCAGCTGTGCTTCGCCGATCTGCTCGCCGATGCGGCCGCCGATCATGTGGACGCCGATGATGGGGCCGTCCTTCTCGCGCACCATCTTGATCAGGCCGGAGCTGCCCAGGATGGAGGTCTTGCCGTTGCCGGCCAGGTTGTATTCCTGGACCTGGACGTTCTCGGCGCCGAGCTTTTCCTTGGCCTTGGCCTCGGTCAGGCCCACGGAGGCAATCTCGGGTTCGCAGTAGGTGACCTTGGGGATGTTGACGTCTTCGACGACGACAGGCTTCAGGCCGGCAATTTCCTCGGCCACGAAGATGCCCTGCTGGAAGCCGCGGTGGGCCAGCTGCAGGCCGGGAACAATGTCTCCGACGGCGTAGACGTTGCCGACGCCGGTGTGCAGCCGCTCATTGGTGATGACGAAGCCGCGGTCCATGGTCAGGCCGGCTTCTTCGTAGCCCAGGTTGGCGGTGACGGGCCCGCGGCCAACGGCGACGAGGAGCAGCTCGGCTTCGAAGGTCTTGCCGTCAGCGAGCGTGACGATGACGCCGTCATCGTTCTGCTCCACCTTCTCGAAGAAGATGCCGGTGCTGAACTTGATCCCGCGCTTCTTGTAGGCACGCTCCAGGTTCTTGATGATGGCCGCATCTTCGTTGGGGACCAGCGAGGGCAGGCCCTCAACGATCGTGACGTCGACGCCGAAGGAGTTCCAGACCGAAGCGAACTCGACGCCGATCACGCCGCCGCCGAGGATGACGGCGCTCTTGGGAACGTAGTCCAGGGTCAGTGCCTGGTCCGAGGTGATGACGCGTCCGCCGATTTCCAGTCCCGGAAGCGAGCGGGAGTAGGAACCGGTAGCAAGGATGATGTTGGAACCGGTGTAGGTCTCGCCGTTGACCTCGATGGTCTTCTCGCTGGTGAGGCGGCCTTCACCCTCGATCACGGTGATGCCTTTGGACTTGATCAGGCCCTGCAGGCCGCGGAACTTGCCCGCAATGATGTTGTCCTTGTAGGAGTTGACGGCGTCCATGTCGACAGAGTCGAACGTGGCGTTGATGCCGTACTTCGCAGCCGTCTTGGCGTTTTCGGCGATTTCAGCCGAATGCAGGAGTGCTTTGGTGGGGATGCAGCCGTTGTGCAGGCAGGTCCCGCCCAGCTTCGCCTTCTCAATCAGGCCAACGGAAAAACCCAGTTCCACGGAACGAAGGGCGGCGGCGTACCCGCCGCTGCCTCCGCCGAGGATCAGGATGTCGAACTCTTGCGCAGTTGCCGTATCGGCCACGTGGACGCTCCCTCGCGTAATCGGTGTGTGACGCGCAGGACGCGTCGGTTGAGTGATTTGGGCGGTAGTGATTAGGTCTCACACTATCGTCAGCGTTTGCCTGCATCCACTCGGTGCGGGACGGCGCCAGACGAATGTAACGAGAAACACGTGCAAAAACTGCCCTTGAAGTTGCACGCAGAATGCGGGGCAGTGTTATGCCGTGCGGGCCAGCACGTCCTCGGCGTAGGAAACAAGGGTGCGTACTGCCACGCCCGTTCCTTCCTTCGGCGTGTAACCGTACGGCTTGCCTTCGTTGAACGCGGGCCCGGCAATGTCCAGGTGCGCCCACGGAATCTTGACGCCGTCAACTTCCCCGACGAATTCGCGAAGGAAGACTGCCGCCGTCATCATGCCGCCGAAGCGTTCGCCGATGTTCGCGATGTCGGCGGTCGCCGAATCCAAGCTGGCCCGCAGTTCTTCGGGCAGCGGCATCGGCCAGAAAAGTTCGCCGGCGCGGTCTGCGGCAGCCTTGACGGCATCGCGGACGCCGTCCTCTCCCATCACCGCGGAAACCCGGTTGCCCAGGGCGATCATCTGCGCGCCGGTCAGCGTGGCGACGTCGATGAGAACGTCCGGGGACTCCTCGCTGGCCACGGCCAGGCCGTCAGCCATGACGAGACGGCCTTCGGCGTCGGTGTTCAGGACTTCGACCGTGCGGCCGCCGTAGGTAGTCATCACGTCGGACGGACGCTGGGCAGTACCCGAAGGCATGTTTTCGGCGAGGCACAGCCATGAAGTCACCTTCACGGGAAGGCCCAGTTCGGCAATGGCAAGAAGGGCGTTCAGTACGACGGCGGCGCCGCCCATGTCCGATTTCATGGCCTGCATGCCTGCAGCAGGCTTCAGCGACAGTCCGCCGGAATCAAAGGTGATGCCCTTGCCTACCAGAGCCAGTTTGGCCTTGGCCCGGGCGGGGGAGTATTCGAGCTTGACCAGGCGCGGCGGACGGGAGGAACCCTTTCCGACGCCGAGGATGCCGCCAAAGCCTTCACGTTCAAGCTTCTTTTCGTCCCACACCGTGACCTTGACCGGAAGGCCGCGCGCGGCCTCGCGGGCTGCGGCGGCAAAGGTTTCCGGGTACAGGTGGCTGGGCGGCTGGTTGACCAGCGAACGGGTGCTGTTGACGGCGCGGCCGAGGACACGGGCGCGTTCCAGGGCCGGCTTCAGCGCGGGCTCACCCGCGGCGGCTGTCACGACGGTAATCGAGGAGACCGGCGCGGGCATCTTTGAGGCGTGGGAGCTGCGGTGTTCCGTAAAGCTGTAGGCGCCCAGCAGGGCGCCTTCGGCAACGGCTGCTGCATCGGCCACGCTGGCCGCGGGCAGTGCCAGGGCAACAGTCTCCGTGCCGGCGAGCTGGCGCACGGCCGAACCGGCCGTCCGCCGCAGCGCCTCCGTGCTCAGCGGTTCGCCGGCGGAAACCGGTCCCAGCCCGGCCAGGACCAGCATCTCGGCGTCGAGTTCAGGCAGGCCGGGCAGCCGCACCACCTGGTCCACGGCGCCGGTCACACCCAGCAGTCCGAAGGAGCCGGCAACGGCCGAGGAGGTCTTTGGCGAGAGCGGGCTGTCAACGAGCACAGGGCCGTCCGGAGTCTGCCCGACTCCCACGACCAGGGCTTGTGCCGCAACCTTGCGCACATCCCGGGAAAGTACCTGCAGGTCCGGCTCACTGGCTTTGCTCACGAAGCTTCATCCTCTTCTGTGGTGTGTTTGCTGCTGCGTTGCTTTACCGATCGTAGTCTCTTAGCTGCTCTGCGCGCCGCCCGCCTTCCGTGTCTGCGGAATGAAATGGGTTCGTGCCGGCGTTTACGCTTGAGTAAGGATTGACAACACAGCGCTGTCCCGGCAGTGCAGCCCGCAGACCAACGGGACGAGTTGCAGGAAGGTAAGAACATGCTTGATCCGCTGACCCTGTTTAACCTGAACCCGGAATTGGCCGCCTCCGCTGAGGTGCGCGGGCTGAAGATGATTGCCGGGTTCACCGGCTTCGGGGAGGCCGGGCACGTCGTCTCCCAGGTGCGCGACGAACTGTTTGAACGCCTGGACCATGACCTCGTGGCGACGTTCGACGCTGACCAGCTCATTGATTACCGGTCGCGCCGCCCGGCGCTGACGTTCGTGGAAGACCACTTCAGCGGCTACGAGGCACCCCGGATTGAACTGCACCGTTTCCATGACGGACTGGGCGAGCCGTTCCTCTTCCTGACCGGCTTTGAGCCGGATTTCCAGTGGGAGCGCTTCACAGCGGCCGTGCTCTCCCTCGTGAAGTCCCTCGACGTGACCCTTGTGGCCTGGATGCACTCCATTCCCATGCCCGTTCCGCACACCCGTCCGGTTGGCGTCACGGCCCATGGAAACCGGCCGGACCTCATTGAGGGAATCAGCTCCTGGAAGCCTACCGCGCAGATCCAGGCTGCCGTGGGGCACCTTCTGGAACTGCGGCTGACGGAGGCCGGAGTCGACGTCGTAGGCCACGTAGTGCACGTTCCCCACTATCTTTCCGACGCGGAGTTCCCGCCCGCCGCCGTGGCGGCACTGGAATACCTCGGTGCGGCGGCTAATCTTGTGCTGCCCACCGACCGGCTGCGCGAGGCCGGCCGCGAAGTGGAGAAGCAGATCGCCGAACAGATCGAGGCCTCGGCCGAGGTCCGGGGTGTTGTGGCCACACTGGAGAGCCGCTACGACGAGTACACCGGCAGCACATCACGCCGGTCGCTGCTGGTGAAGGACAACGATGAGCTGCCCGACGCCGAGGAGCTGGGGGCAGCAGTGGAGGCCTACCTCGCCAGCCCGCGGGCCGAAGATGAGACGGAGGCCCTGCTTGAAGGACTCGGCAGCCAGGATGCCGCCGGGACGGAAAAACCGCAGCCAGAGGACGAGGACACTGTTGAACCGAATGGCCCCACACCGCTTCCCGGCACCGGTGACGAGTCCGGGCCGGATGCCGGAAGGCGCGGCCCCGCCGCGCAGTAGCGGGACCGGCACCCGGGATCGGTGCCGGTCATGAAGCACCGCGGGGCATGGCTTGTCTGGGGTGCCGGTGTCTTCGCCTACATGGTGGCAGTCACCCAGCGGACTGCGTTCGGCGTCGCCGGCGTAGAAGCGACTGACCGTTTCGACGCAACGGCTTCGGTTCTCTCCGTCTTTACCGTCGTCCAGCTGCTGGTTTACGCCGGGCTGCAGATCCCGGTGGGAATGCTGGTGGACCGCTTCGGGCCGCGGCTGCTGATTGCCGGCGGTGCAGCCCTGATGTGCGCCGGCCAGTTCCAGCTGGCGGTAGCCGACTCAGTAGGGGCGGGAATTGCCGGACGCTCCCTGGTGGGGGCGGGGGACGCCCTGACGTTTATCTCTGTACTCCGGCTGCTTCCCGCCTGGTTCCCCCCGGCACGGGTCCCCGTGCTGACCCAGTGGACGGGCATTATTGGACAGCTGGGCCAGATTGCCAGCGCCATCCCGTTCGCTTTCCTGCTCCGAAGCCTCGGCTGGAGTACCGCTTTTACCGGCGCAGCGGCACTTTCCGTCCTGGCGCTGATTCTGTCTTTGGTCCTGATCCGCAACAAGCCCAGCGGCCCCCGGCCGGCCGCCGCAGCAGCGGGTGGCCCGGAGTCCAGCCTGGCTGCGGCGTGGCGGCAGCCGGGCACGCGCCTGGGACTGTGGACCCACTTCACCATCCAGTTCCCCGGCACCGTTTTTGTGCTGATGTGGGGCTACCCCTACCTCGTCAGCGGTGAACAGGTCTCTGCGCCCATGGCGTCCTTCCTCATGACGTTCTTTGTCACGGTGGCGATCCTGTGCGGGCCATGGCTGGGCGCGTGGGTCGGCAGGCATCCGCTGCGCCGGTCCACTATGGTGCTGCTGATCGCCGGAGCCATGGCAGCGGCCTGGCTGGCAGTGATGCTCTGGCCCGGTCCCGCGCCGGTATGGCTGCTGCTGCTCCTGGTTTCGGTGCTGGCAATCGGCGGGCCGGGATCCATGATCGGGTTCGACTTCGCCCGGACCTTCAATCCGGCCAGCAGGCTGGGAACGGCCACGGGGATCGTTAACATCGGCGGGTTCGCTGCCTCCCTGATCTCGATGTACCTGATTGGGCTGGTCCTGGACATGCTCTACGCCGGGGGATTCTCCAACGGCAACCTTTACGACCTGACGTCCTTCCGCATCGCGCTGGCCGTCCAGTTCGCCGTCATGCTGGTCGGGATTGCCGGAATCTTCCGGACCCGCCGGATCATCCGGGCCCGCATGGCCAGTGAGGGACTGGATCTTCCGCCGTTGCGGGAAGCACTGGCGCGTGAACGGCAGCGCCGCCGCAGCCAGCGCCGGAGCAGCGGACAGGAAGGCACGACGGGAGAGTTGGAAGACTAGAGGATCTGCCCTCCACAGGGGCCGCCGGAGCTGTGGCAGGCACAGGCCCGTCCCCACTCCCGGGGCTGCGCGGGAGCTCCCCTCCGCGTGCAGCAAGAGTACTTCCATGAACGAATTCGCCGAACACCGGCCGTCCCCGAACGGAACCTCGGCCGAGGCCGAAAACGCCGCGCTGAGAGTTGGGTCCCCGGCAGACGTACTTGCGTTTGTGCCGCACTGCCTGGGCTTTGTTCCGCAGGAATCGCTGGTCCTCCTTGCGCTCAGGGGCCGGAGGCTGGGAGCCACGCTGAGGCTCGACCTGCCCAGCACCGGATCAACGGCCGGCATGGAGGTGTCCGCCGGGGCTGCAGGGCATGCATTTGCTGCCGGCTACAGCGCGCGCATCTGCTCGCTTCTTTCCGGGGACGCAGAGGCAGACGGCGTCCTTGTTCTCGTCTACACCGATGCTCCGTGGGAACCGGAGGAAGAAGCGCCGTACGCTGCGCTGATTGCCCGGGTGGGTAAGGAACTCGCCGCCGCCGGGTTGGCTGTGCGTGACGGCTGGCTGGCCGGCAACGGGCACTGGCGCGACTATTTCTGCACCTCGGCCCAGTGCTGTCCGTGGCCGGGCTATCCCCTGGACCAGATCCACGGCAGCACACTGAACGCGGAACTCGTATACCGGGGGAGCGCCTACTCGCCGTCCCTGGAAGCTGCGGTAGGGCTTGCCGGCGCACGTGTGAGGAACCCCGAAACCGTCCGCAGCGAAGAGGCCAGCCGGCTGCGGTTCGCCGGGATATGGACCCGGGCCGCCACCTTCCGCGCAACACTTGCCCAGTGGGAAGACCGGCTCAACGGAACGGGCAGTCCCGCCCGGGACGGACTGCTGCTCGCAAGCCTCGAATCAAAGCCGGTCCGGGACGCCGTCCTGGTCCTGGCTGCCCTGGGACTCCATACGGCGGTTGACGGAGCCCGCCACTGGCTGGCACCGGCCGGACCAGGCCCGGACGGTCCGGCAGATCCGGACGGGCTGAGCTGTCCCCCTGACTGCCCTCCCGCCGGATTCCGGGGCAGTCCGGAAGCGGGGCACGTCTTCCGGTCCGTGCTCATCGGGCGCAGCCGGGCAACTCCTGACTGGGAGCGGCTTGACCGCGCCTACCTGCTGTTCCATTCCCTGCTGGCTGATGCGGCCGGGGAACCTGCTGCGGCCCTGCTGACCCTATTGGGGTGGCTCGAATGGGCGCGGGGAAGGAGCTCACGCGCAGACGTCTGCCTTTCCGCTGCCCTCAGGACTCACCCGGGGTACCGCCTGGCGCAGTTGCTTCAGGCCCTGCTGGTCCGCGGCGACCTGCCGGTATGGACGCAGTCCCCGAAGACAGCCTGGCGCGGGCCGTCCTCCGGATAGCCGGAAGCGGCACCGGGATCAGCGCGGCCCGCCGGGCCAAAGCCAGCCGGCCCGAGCACGCCGGGCCAAAGCCGGCAGGCCGCTGGTCCTGCGCGTCCGGTGCTGGCCGCGGCGTGAAAACATGCGACAATGGGAACCGAGACCCGGTTGGGTTCGTGTATCAAGTGTCGTTCCGCACTTTCCGTTGACAGCGGAGGGAATAGGAACCGTATGCGGCTTGTTTCGATAAGAAGCACGCCGCGTGCCGACCATTTGGTTTAGCACGGACTTGACAGGGTCATAGTGGTGTTGCCCCGATGGTGGCGCCGCAGCCCGCCGTATTGAAAGGTTTTCTGTGTCCGCGAGAAAGACAACTGCTGTCAAAGAGACTGACACCGTGACTGCCGCCCCCGAAGTTACTGAAGCGGCCGCGGCCGCAGCGACCAAGACGGCCGCTAAACCCGCCCGCAAGCCGGCCACGCGCAAGGCCCCGGCTAAGGCGAAGGCCAAGAAGGCAGCTCCGGCAGAAGAAGCTGAAGTAACCAGCGAAGACTCGGACGCAGAGCCCACTGACGTTGACGTCGAAGTTGTCGAAGCCGATGCTCCGGATGCCGCGCCCACCGGATCCGGATTCGTCTACTCGGACGCCGATGATGATGACGCCCCCGCCCAGCAGGTCGTATCGGCAGGTGCCACCGCCGACCCCGTCAAGGATTACCTGAAGCAGATTGGCAAGGTTGCCCTGCTGAACGCCGAGCAGGAAGTGGATCTGGCCCTGCGCATCGAAGCAGGGCTCTACGCCGAAGAGAAGATCGCGGCCGATCCTGACATGGATCCCAGGCTCAAGCGCGACCTGCAGCAGATCATCCACGACGGCAAGCGGGCCAAAAACCACCTGCTGGAGGCCAACCTCCGCCTGGTGGTGTCCCTGGCCAAGCGCTACACGGGTCGCGGCATGCTCTTCCTGGACCTGATCCAGGAAGGCAACCTGGGCCTGATCCGCGCTGTGGAGAAGTTCGACTACACCAAGGGCTTCAAGTTCTCCACCTACGCGACCTGGTGGATCCGCCAGGCCATCACCCGTGCCATGGCGGACCAGGCACGCACCATCCGTATTCCGGTGCACATGGTCGAAGTCATCAATAAGCTGGCCCGCGTCCAGCGCCAGATGCTTCAGGACCTGGGCCGCGAACCGGCTCCGGAGGAACTGGCACTGGAACTGGATATGACGCCGGAGAAGGTCGTCGAGGTCCAGAAGTACGGCCGCGAACCCATTTCGCTGCACACCCCGCTGGGTGAGGACGGCGACTCGGAGTTCGGCGACCTGATCGAAGACTCCGAAGCCGTGGTCCCCGCCGACGCAGTGAGCTTCACGCTGTTGCAGGAGCAGCTGCACTCGGTTCTGGACACCCTCTCCGAGCGCGAAGCCGGCGTCGTCGCTATGCGGTTCGGCCTCACCGACGGACAGCCCAAGACCCTGGACGAAATCGGCAAGGTCTACGGCGTGACCCGCGAGCGGATCCGCCAGATCGAGTCAAAGACCATGTCCAAGCTGCGCCACCCGTCGCGGTCGCAGGTCCTGCGGGATTACCTGGACTAAGACCCGAGAATCACAGTCTGCAAAAGAAGGAGTGCCCCGCAATGCGGGGCACTCCTTCTTTATGTCCGTCAACCATCCCCATATTTAGCCGCTCGGCGCTGGAATCACCCGTACGCCGGAACAGGGCGGCCGAACGGGCGAAGCCGGCCGGACACAGAACGAGGGCCCTTCCCGGCGGAAAGGGCCCTCGCATAGCGTCTTATGGACAGCTGGTCCGAAAGATTAGTCCTCGGGAGAACCGGCCTTCTGGTGCAGACGTGCACTCTCGTCATGCCACTCAGAGGTCAGGGGGCGGAGATTGGCCTCCACTGCCCGGGCGTGATGAGCGCAGAAAAGCAATTCCCCACCGGAGGTTTCGAGTACGGCGCGGACGTACGCCTGGGCACCGCAGCGGTCACAGCGGTCCAGTGTGTTGAGATGACGGGTAGCAACTGCTGCTGTCATGAGTGCCTCCTAAGGGGTGTTGATATCCCATATAACCACCTTTGTGCTGCGGACCTTTCCAACTGGGCGTGTCTTTCGCTCTGCGCGTACCAATGAGGTGGGACTCCCCGGAACACCGTGGAGCTGATGGAGGAGGAACGGTACGGCTGAGTCGCTGCCCGGTCCGCGGGTGTGCGGGCATTAACCTATTAAGAGGCCGGTTTCTCGCCGGCTGCCCGGCCGTAAGGCCGGCCAACGCAAAACAGGCCTTTCCCCGGCCCTAGGAGTTCAGCAAACGTGGTCCCCCTGGATACTGAGTACAACGCCCGCCATCTCTCCGTGCTGGAGGGACTCGAGGCGGTCCGCAAGCGTCCCGGCATGTACATCGGCTCCACCGACTCCCGTGGCTTGATGCACTGCCTGTGGGAGATCATCGACAACTCAGTCGACGAAGCTCTCGCCGGATACGGCCAGAGCATCCGGATCATCCTGCACGCAGACAACTCCGTGGAGATCCATGACGACGGGCGCGGCATTCCGGTCGACATCGAACCCAAGACCGGGCTCTCCGGCGTGGAAGTTGTCTTCACCAAGCTGCATGCAGGCGGAAAGTTCGGCGGCGGTTCCTATGCAGCCTCGGGCGGACTGCACGGCGTTGGCGCCTCTGTCGTCAACGCCCTTTCTTCACGCCTGGACGTCCAGGTGGACCGCGCTGGCAAGACCTACCAAATGACCTTCCGGCGCGGTGAACCTGGAACCTTCGCCGACACGGGTTCCAAGCCCTCGCCCGACGCGAAGTTCACTCCGTTCCTGGAAAGCTCAAAGCTTGAGGTGGTGGGCAAGGCCAAGCGCGGTGTGACAGGAACCAGGATCCGCTACTGGGCCGACCGGCAGATCTTCACGCCGGACGCCAAGTTCTCTTACACCGAGCTGGAGGCCCGCGCCCGGCAGACGTCTTTCCTGGTGCCCGGGCTGAGGATCACCCTGCGGGATGAACGCCGCCTTCCCGGAACGCCCGGCGAGGACGGCCCGGTTGAAGAGGTTTTCCACCACGACGGCGGCATCTCCGAGTTCGTGGAGTTCCTCGCTGCTGATGCTCCGGTCACTGACATCTGGCGGCTGCACGGTTCCGGGAAGTTCAAGGAGTCGGTCCCGGTCCTGGACGAACGCGGACACAGCCAGATTGCCGAGGTGGAGCGCGAGTGCGAAGTGGACATCGCCCTGCGCTGGGGAATCGGCTACGAGACCACCACCCGCAGCTTCGTGAACATCATCGCTACGCCCAAGGGCGGAACGCACCAGGCCGGCTTCGAGCAGGCGCTGCTGAAGACTTTCCGCAAGGTCATCGAGGCCAACGCCCGCAAGCTCAAGGCCGGCAACGACAAAATCGAGAAGGACGACGTTTTCGCCGGCCTGACCGCCGTGCTCACGGTGCGCCTGGCCGAGCCCCAGTTCGAGGGCCAGACCAAGGAAATCCTCGGCACGTCCGCTGTGCGCGCCATCGTTGCCAAGGTCGTCGAGAAGGAAATCTCTGCCCGGCTGAATTCCACCGCCCGCGGTGACAAGGCGCAGACCGCGCTGCTGCTGGAAAAGGTCGTCTCCGAGATGAAGTCGCGTATCTCCGCGCGGGTGCACAAGGAGACCCAGCGCCGGAAGAACGCACTCGAGACATCTTCGATGCCCGTGAAGCTGGCCGACTGCCGCATCGACGATGCCGAGCGTTCCGAACTGTTTATTGTGGAGGGCGATTCCGCCCTTGGCACGGCCAAGATGGCCAGGTCCTCGGATTACCAGGCGCTGCTGCCCATCCGCGGCAAGATCCTGAACGTGCAGAAGGCCTCAGTGTCGGACATGCTCTCCAACGCCGAGTGCGCTGCCCTGATCCAGGTGGTCGGAGCAGGGTCAGGACGCAGCTTCCAGCTGGAGGCCGCCCGCTACGGCAAGGTCATTTTCATGACTGATGCCGACGTCGACGGCGCCCACATCCGAACCCTGCTGCTCACCTTGTTTTTCCGCTACATGCGTCCCCTGGTGGAAGCCGGGCGCGTTTATGCGGCTGTTCCCCCGCTGCATCGTGTTGAGGTCATCAACCATGGCTCCAAAGCCAACGAGATGGTCTACACATACAGCGAGAAGGAGCTGCACCAGCTGCTGGCCCGGCTGGAGAAGGAAGGCAAGCGCTACAAGGAGCCCATCCAGCGCTACAAGGGCTTGGGCGAGATGGATGCCGACCAGCTGGCGGAGACCACCATGGATCCCCGGCACCGCACGCTGCGCCGGATCCGGCTCAGTGAGGCTGCGGAAGCAGACCGCACCATGGACCACGTCGACGAAGCCACGTTCGAGCTGCTGATGGGCAGTGACGTAGCGCCCCGGAAGGACTTCATCATTGCCGGTGCCGCGATGCTGGACCGGGACCGGATCGACGCCTAGCCCCGGGGCCTGCCCCGCAGCTGCCGCCTAGCGGATCAGGCCGGGCGCGAAGAGGAGCACTGTGGGCACTGCCAGCAGCAGCACTGCGCTGGCCTGGATCACTGCCCGGATCCAGCGGGGGAGCGGCGGCTGCGGAGTCAGCAGCCGGGAAAGCCTTCCGGCAATGACGTCCTCCTGGCCGTCCACCCCGCCGGTCACTGCCGCGGTACCGGTGGGGCCGGGCAGGCTGGCAGCAGTTTCCGCCCCTGCCCCCGAGCCGACGATCGCGACGGCGCGGACCAGGGTCTGGCGGTCCACCTTCTTCAGCGCCTCGTCGTCGGCCAGCATTTCGATTAGTTCGTTCACCGACTGCTGGGCGAGCTGTGACGTGGGAAGCCAGGGGAGAGCCGCACGCCAGGCAGCGAAGGCCCACAGGAGCAGATGGTGGTGCTGGCTGAGGTGGGCCTTCTCATGCGTCATCACTGCGGTGAGTTCAGCTTCGGACAGGATGTCCATCAGGCCGTCAGAAAGCACGGTAACGGACTGGCCTCCGCCCGGGAGGCAGTAGGCGACCGGTGAAGGATAGGGGATTACGAGGGTGGCCGGAGCGTCGAGCGACGGCGAACTGAGCAGGTTCAGCATGTCCCGGTGCCGGCGGCGGCCGCTGAGGATCCGGTAATAGGTCAGCAGCAGGGTGAAGACCAGGTGGACGGTGAGCAGGATGGCCGCGCTGATCGCGAAGACGTGGACCAGGCCGAGGGTTTCTGCAGGGCGTCTCTGGATGAGGATGTCCCAGAGCGACCGAAGCCCCTGGGCCAGGTTTTCCCCGATGGGCTCAAGGCCCCAGGCCAGCATCGCGCCGATCATGGAAAGCCCGCCGGCGAGTGCGATGGCCTGCCACAGCACCATCGCTGAAAACGGCGACCGTGAAGGCCATTTGGCACGGGAAAGGATCACGGGCACGGGCCAGGCCAGGATGATGGCCAGCGCAGCCAGGAAATAGGACGCCCAGAACATGTGGAGCGCCGGTCCGCGGACTAGGCGCCTTCCAGCAGCCTGCGCAGGGTCTGTGCCTCCGTCGCGGAGACGGAGCCGACGAATCGTGCCAGGACGGCTTCGCGGTCATTGGCTGAACCGAGGACCTCGTGCATCAGTTCGGCCGTGTGTTCGGCGCGGGTAGTTACCGCCCGGTAGCGATGCGGGCGGATGTCACGCTCTCGGGCGACCAGCGCCTTCTTCTCCAGGCGCGAGAGGACGGTCAGCACGGTGGTTACCGCGAGCCCCTTAGCCTGGGCGCGTCCTGCGTCGTTCTGGGCCAACCGCTCGCGCAGTTCATTGGCGGTCAGGGCTTCGCTGGATTCCCAGAGGAGATCCATCATCGCCCGCTCAAGTTCTCCGAGAGTCGCCATGTCAGTCTTCTTTCGTTCTTCGGTCCAGGGCCGGGGGATCACTCCGGGCAGGTCGTCCTGCGGGGCCAAACCAAGGATGGCCACGCGACGGAGCTTAACAGTACCGGTTTTTCGGCTCTGTCTCTACGACTTGTAGAAAAAAGATTCTACGAGCTGTAGAAAAGTTCTCCCGCGTTGTTCTACGATCAGTAGAAGAAGGGGGTTCTACGTTCTGTAGAACATGTCGCAACTGAAGGATTGTTTTCGTGGAAGCATTGGACATTGCCCGCTGGCAATTCGGGATTACAACGGTTTACCACTTCCTGATGGTTCCACTCACGATCGGCCTGGGGCTCGTAGTTGCTGCCCTGCAGACCGCCTGGGTGCGTACCGGAAAGGAAGAGTATCTTCGGCTCACCAAGTTCTGGGGCAAGCTGTTCCTGATCAACTTCATCATGGGTGTAGCCACAGGCTTGGTCCAGGAGTTCCAGTTCGGTATGGCGTGGAGCGAATACAGCCGCTTCGTCGGGGACGTGTTCGGTGCTCCGCTGGCGCTGGAGTCCCTGCTGGCCTTCTTCACCGAGTCCGTTTTCCTGGGACTCTGGATCTTCGGCTGGAAACGGCTTCCGCAGAAGCTGCACCTTGCCACCATCTGGCTGGCCACCGGTGCTTCTGCCCTGTCTGCCTACTTCATCCTGGCCGCTAATTCCTGGATGCAGCACCCCGTCGGCGTTGAGATGGTCGACGGACGTGCCGTCATGACGGATATCTGGGCCATCCTGACCAACAACACCCTGCTGGTTGCCTTCCCGCACACCATTACCGGTGCGTTCGCAGTCGCCGGCGGCTTCCTGCTGGGTATCTCCTGGTACCAGCTGTGGAAGCGGCGCCGCGACGGAATCGACACCGTGGATGCGGACGGCCGTGTGGTGGTGGGGGAGAATGCGGCCATTGGCCGTGACAAGACCGACCATGCGGTCTGGATCAAGGCACTGCGCATCGGCGCCGCCGTCGCCGTCGTCGCTTTTGCCGGCACAGCTATCACCGGCGACCTGCAGGGCAAGCTGATGTTCGAACAGCAGCCGATGAAGATGGCGGCTGCCGAGGCTGCCTGCCACAACGGCACCGCGTTCTCCGTGCTCTCCGTAGGTGACGTGGGTGCCAAGGACTGCGAAGACGTCCAGACCCTGATCGAGGTCCCCGGCGTGCTGTCCTTCCTGGCCAACGGCGACTTCAACACTCCTGTCGAAGGCGTGAACACGCTGATCCCGGAATACCAGGAGAAGTACGGCACGCACCTGCCCGACGACCCGATGTACGGCGAACAGGCCGGACAGGAAATCGACTACCTCCCCGTGATGTCAGTGACCTACTGGGGCTTCCGGATCATGATCGGTTTCGGCGGCGTCGCTGCCATTGCGGCCGCAGTTGCACTGTGGGTCACCCGCAAGGGCACCGTCCCGGAGTCCAAGTGGCTCATGCGGCTTGCGGTCTTCGGGATCCTCGCTCCGTTCGGCGCCAACAGCGCCGGCTGGATCTTCACGGAAATGGGCCGCCAGCCCTTCGTCGTCGTGCCTAACCCGAGCTTCACCGGCATAGACAACGTGTTCATGTTTACCGCGGCGGCCGTGTCGCCGGGGGTCAGCATGGCGGAACTGCTGTTCTCCGTCATCTCGTTCACGGTGATCTACCTGGCCCTGCTCGTGGTTGAAGTGCGGCTGCTGTTCAAGTACGTACGCGGCGGCGTTCCGTCTGCGATGCCCGAACTGCTCCACGCGTCGGATTCAGACGACGGTGACGGCGACGGCACTCCGGGCACACCCGGCACGCCCGGTGGACGGAAGTCCGACGACGTCCTCGATTTCGCCTACTAGCGCCGGAGACCCAAAATGACGCTTGCAACTTTCTGGTTCATCGTTATCGCCTTCCTGTGGGTCGGATACCTCTTCCTGGAGGGATTCGACCTCGGCGTGGGCATGCTCATGAAGCTCTTTGCCCGCAGTGAACGCGACCGCCGCGTGCTGCTCAATACCATCGGACCGGTGTGGGACGGCAATGAGGTCTGGCTGATCACTGCCGGCGCCATGACCTTCGCAGCATTCCCCATGTGGTACGCCTCGCTGTTCTCGGCGCTCTATATCCCGCTGACGCTGGTCCTCCTGGGTCTGATCTTCCGGGCAGTGTCCATCGAGTACAGGGGCAAGCACGACTCCGATTCCTGGCGGAACCGCTGGGACTGGGCCATGGCCCTGGGCTCCTTCGTGAGCGCCTTCGGTGTGGGGGCCGCCCTGGCCCTGACTTCCACCGGCCTGCCGCTGAATGAGAACGGCGACCGTGTGGGCGGTGCCTTTGCCTGGTTGACGCCATGGGCAGTGCTGGGCGGCCTCGCTGTGGTCGGCTTCGCCCTGGTGCATGCATGCGCCTTCCTGACGCTGAAGACCGACGGCGAGATCCGGGCCCGTGCCCGTCGTGCCCTGGTCCGCTGGCTGCCCGTGGGGATCCTGCCGCTGGCAGCCTGGGCTGTCGGCGTACAGTTCCTCAGCGGGGACCTGATGTCCCTGATCCCGCTCGCCGTGGCGGTAGTCGCCGTTGCCGTTGCCTGGCTGATGGCGTCCCGCGGCAAGGAAGCCCTGGCCTTCGGCTCCCTGGCAGTGTTCCTGCTTTTCGGCGCGGTATCCATATTCGCAGCCATGTACCCCGTGGTGCTCCCGTCCACGCTGGACGCAGCTTGGAACCTGACGGTGGAGAACGCCTCCTCCGGGCCGTACACCCTGAAGGTGATCACCTGGGTTTCCGTCTTTGGCCTTCCCATCGTCCTCCTCTATCAGGGCTGGACCTACTGGGTGTTCCGCAAGCGCATTAGCGCAGACTCCATCCCTCCGGTTCATAGGATCACGGCCCAGTGAAACCGGTTCTTCCTGTCAGCGCCACCAGCCGCCGGGCCCTGTACCTGCTCGGCCTGCTGGCGGCGCTGAAGGCCGTCGGTCTGGTGCTGCTGGCCACCGGCATCGCCGCGGGCATTGCCGGACTGGCCGCGGGCGGCCCGGACTGGGGTTACGTCGCGGCCACCGGTCTTGCCGGTGCGCTGCTGCGGTCCCTGGCGATGTGGGCGCAGGAAACCGTCGCCCAGCGGGCCGCCGCCGGGGTCAAGGATGAGCTGCGCGCCCAGCTGGCCGACCGGGTGCTCGAGGAGGGCGGGAGTGTTCCCGGCATGGGATCGGGCGCGCTCAGCGTGCTTTTGACCCGCGGGCTGGACGGACTGGACAACTACTATGCCAAGTACCTGCCGGCCCTGGTGACCTGTGCCGTGCTGCCCCTGCTCGTTGGCATCCGGATCCTCGCTGCTGACTGGGTCAGTGCAGTCGTCATCGTCCTGACGGTGCCGCTGGTTCCGGTGTTCATGATCCTGATCGGCCTGCATACCGGGGACAAGACAGCCAAGGCCATCGACGCACTCAACCGGCTCTCGGACAACATGCTGGAGCTGGCCAAGGGCCTGCCCGTGCTCGTGGGTCTGGGCCGGGCCAGGGCCCAGACCCGCGCCCTGCGCGACGTTGCCGACCGCTACCGGACCACCACGCTGGAAACCCTGCGCGTGGCCTTCCTTTCCTCCCTGGCGCTGGAACTGATCGCGACGATCTCCGTGGCCGTAGTGGCCGTGTTCATCGGTGTCCGCCTGGTCCACGGCGACATGAGCCTGGAAATGGGACTGCTGGCCCTGCTCCTGGCGCCCGAGTGCTACCAGCCCCTGCGCGACCTTGGTACGGCCCACCACTCCAGCGAGGACGGACTCGAGGCGCTGAAGCGGACGAACGCGGTCCTTGACGCACCCGTTTCCACGCCGCTTGTCCCGGCCGCCGGCGCCGCCGGCGCCGTGGCAGTCCACGGGCTCACCGTCCGCTACCCGGGACGTCCCGGTGCCGTCATCGATGGGCTCAGCTTCACTGTCCCCGTGGGCACCATCGCCGCGCTCACCGGCCCCAGCGGATCCGGCAAGACCAGTGTCCTGGAAATCCTTGCCGGGCTGCGCCGCGACGGGGCCGGAGCAACCATCACAGGGACGGTCCAGGGTGTGGACCGTGCTTCGGTGGCCTGGATTCCGCAGCACCCGGTTCTCATGGAAGAGACCGTGCGGGAGGAAATCGGGCTGTACTCCGGACTCAGCGACGGGAGCGGGCAGCGGCGTGCCGCAGCGCGGGCATTGGCAGAGGTCGATGCCGCCCATCTGCTGGAGAAAACGACGGCGGAACTGAGCCCGGGCGAACAGCGCCGCGTCGCGGTCGCCCGTGCGATCGCCCGGGTCCAGAACGTACCCGGCGTCCGTGTCCTGCTGGCGGATGAGCCGACCGCGCACCTCGATAACCACAGTGCCGCAGCCGTCCGTGCCGCCCTCTCCAGGCTCCGGCTTCAGTGCACCGTCCTGCTGGTGGCCCATGACCCCGAAACGGCAGCCATTGCCGACGTCGTCATCCCGGTATCCGGCGCGGCACCGTCGGAAGGACTGCAGCCCCTTGGCTCGTTGGCAGACGCTGTGGACACCCCCTTGGACGAACCCCTGGAAAGTACAGCGAACGCCGAAGAACGGCACGGTCCGGCCGTCCGGCAGCCGCTGTGGAGAAACCTGCTGGTGCTGAGGCCGTGGAGCCCGCAGTTCCTGAAGGCCCTGGCCTACGGCACCGGAGCCACCATCTTCGCCGTGGCGCTCAGCGCGCTCTCGGGCTGGCTGATCGTCCGTGCCTCCGAGCAGCCGCCGATCCTTTACCTGCTGATGGCAATCGTCGGTGTGCGGTTCTTCGGCATCGGACGTGCCGTCCTGCGCTACCGCGACCGGCTCCACCTTCATGACGCGGTTTTCCGCGCCACGAATTCCATCCGGATCCGTCTCTGGAACGGGCTGCTGAACCGGCCCGAAGGCTGGCGGAGGCTGGCACGCGGCGGCGGAGCGCTCGAACGGCTGGTGGGCGACGTCGACGAATTGCGGGACATCGCTCCCCGGGTCGTCTTCGCCCCGGTGACGGCTTTCATGACCGCCGTGGCAGCATGCGTTGCCACCTGGCTCCTGATTCCGGAAGCGATCCTGGTGCAGATCGGACTCTGCGTCGTCGGGCTCGTCGGCGCCCCGCTGCTCGCGCTGTGGGCTGATTCCACCGCCCGGGGACGGACTGTTGCCCTGCAGTCGCGGGCTATGGCCGCGATGGCCAAACTGCTGACGGCAGCCAGGGACCTGGAAGCGAACAGCAGCTCCGGCCCGGTCCTCTCCCGGCAGCGTGCACTGGATTCCGCCGCGGCCCAAGCTGCCCGGCGCAGCGCCTGGGCACAGGGACTGGCCAACGCCGTGACGGCACTGGCCTGCGCCGGGTCCGCGCTGTGGATCCTGAGCCTGGCACAGGGCGTCCCGGTAACGGCAGCGTCGTTGATCGTGCTCATGCAGCTCGCCCTGCTGGAGTGCTTCGCAGCCGTGAACGGCTCGATCCAGCAGTTCCAGGCCTGGCGCATCCTGGGCGACAAGGTGCTCCCCGACCTTGGTTCCAACTCCGTTGCTCCGGCGGATGATCACGGGTCCAGCGCCCTGCAGAGGCCGGCCTCCGCAGGAACTGTTCCTGTCCCCGGCCATGCGGGTCCAGGCGCGATCGACCTCATCGGGATCCGTTACCGCTATCCGGGAGCCT
The DNA here is from genome assembly GCF_020907385.1 of Arthrobacter sp. zg-Y916. NCBI lineage: Bacteria > Bacillati > Actinomycetota > Actinomycetes > Micrococcales > Micrococcaceae > Arthrobacter > Arthrobacter sp. zg-Y916. The sequence goes on from NZ_JAJJOD010000002.1 coordinate 154,884, forward strand.
CTGCCGATGTGCTGGACGGTGTTGACCTGCACCTTGAGACGGGCCGCTGGCTGGCCGTCACCGGACCGTCCGGAAGCGGAAAGTCCACGCTGCTGGGTGTGCTCCTGGGCTTCCTCAGGCCTCAGGACGGCATCTTCCTGAAGGACGGGCAGCCCGCCGAAAACATGGACAGGGAAGAGCGGGGCATGGCCTGGTGCCCGCAGGAAGCGCATCTCTTCAACTCCACCGTCCGGGGCAACCTGCTCCTGGCACGCGACCGCGAACATGCTCCGTCCACGGACGAAATGCTCGACGTCCTCACGGCTGTCGGCCTTGAAGACCTGATTGCAGAACTTCAGGACGGCATTGACACCAGGATCGGCAATGGCGGCCATTTCCTCTCGGGCGGCCAGCGGCAGCGGCTCGCCGTGGCCCGCGCCCTGCTCACCGAGGCGGACATTGTGCTCCTGGACGAACCTACTGCCCACTTGGATCCGCCAGCAGGACGCCGCCTCATGGCGGACCTCAGGAAGGGCCTGGCCGGTAAGTCGGTGGTGGTGGTGACCCATAATCCGGCGGACGCGGCCTGGTGCGACGATGAACTGGTGCTGGGTGCGGAGGATCGGAGTCTTGCCCTACGCTAGGGGCCATGACTTTTCCCGACGGCCTGCAGCTGCCCGGAAACGAGACGGGGTTGTCCTGGCGGTCTATCACGCCGGCCGACCTTGATGACTGGTATGCACTGACCCGGCGGATCGTGGCAGAAGACAAACCGGGCTGGGCCGAAGAGCGTGCCGACCTGGAACATGTCCTGTCCCGGTCCAGTGACGATCCGGCGCGGGACACCATCGTGGGCCTGGACCCGGACGGCGTGCCCAGGGCCTTCGGCGGCGTAAGCGTCAACCCGGATTCCGTCCGGGTGTCGGGGTTCGGCGGCGTGGACCCGCAGTGGCGGCGGCGCGGAATCGGCACCGCCGTCTTCCGGTGGCAGGAGGCACGGGCGAAGCAGCGCGTCCAGGACCGCCGGGGCAGCCAGCCCGTGCTTCGAAGCTACGCAGAAGCAAACAACCCCTCCGCCGTCGCCCTTCTGGAATCAGCGGGAGCTCGAATCGTGCGGTATTTCACGGAGATGACCCGCCCGCTGGCCGGTGAGCTTCCCGAGGTGCCGCTGCCGGAAGGACTCTCCTTCGTGACCTTCTCCGAGGAGCTGTCAGAACGCTTCCGGCTGGCCCACAATGAAGCTTTCCAGGACCACTGGGGCAGCGAGCCGAGGGACCAGGAGAGCTGGACGTTCACGGTCAGCCATCCGCAGTTCCGGGCCGACTGGAGCTTCGCCGTGGTGGAGGAGTCTTCCGGCGGCATAGCCGCCTACCAGCTCGCGAGCTTCGATCCCGAATCCAAGGAGATCCTCGGCTATACCGAGGGGTACACGGAGCTGCTGGGCGTGCTGCGCGGCTGGCGCGGCATGCGGATCGCCCCGGCGATGCTGTCTGAGGCCATGCGCCGGTTCCGGGACTCAGGCATGGAGAACGCCGGACTTGGGGTGGATACGGAAAACCCCTCCGGAGCCCTGAAGATCTATGAACAGCTCGGCTACAGGCCGGTGAGCCGCCAGGTTGTGTTCGACAAGCCGCTGGCTGCCGGTTCCGCTGCCTAGGCCGGAACCACCCAGATGGCTTCAGCAGCGGGCAGTCCGAGCTCCACCCGGCCGCCGCTGCGCTCAAGCGTCAGGGTGCCCGCATAGGTTTGCCGTTCGACGATGCTCAGTTCGGCGTCGAGGCCCAGCCCCATGCCGCTCAGGTAGCGCAGTAGGTCCGGGCTGGTGTCCGACACCCTGGCAATACGCAGGGGCCTGCCGGGCTCGCTCTGGCTGAGCCGCGCAGCGTCCAGCGGCGGCAGGCTGCCGTCACGGTCGGGAATCGGATCACCGTGGGGGTCGCGGACCGGGTGGCCGAGGCGGACCGCCAGCGCCTCCACCATCTTGTCCGAGACAGCGTGCTCCAGGTTCTCTGCTTCGTCGTGGACCTCATCCCAGCCGTAGCCGAGGTATTCGACAAGGAAGGTCTCGATCAGCCGGTGACGGCGGACCATGGTTACCGCAGCCTGCTCACCCTCCGGCGTCAAGGCCACTGAGCCGTAACGTGCGTGCGTCAGGAAACCCTGGGCAGCCAGCTTCTTCACTGCCTCTGACACTGAGGAAGGAGAGAACCCAAGATGGGCGGAGAGGGCAGAGACCGTTACCGGTTTGTCCGTCCATTCCTGGGCTGTCCAGATGACTTTCAGATAGTCCTCTGCAGCGCTGGTCAGTGCTTTGTTTTCCACGCGTACCACCTTACGCCAGGGGTGGCTTGAGCCATTCAGGCCGGAGCCCCGTCCTTGCCGCCTGGTCCAAGGAGTTTTCGCGTGCACCGGGAATATACCGGAGGGGGGTATATGTTGTGGACGTAGAAGGGGTCGAAAGGAAGGCGGAGGCCATGGAGGCAGCAGTGGAGCACGCTCCTTGTCCCCCGCGGGTACGCGGGGGACAAGGAAGCCTATCTGCGGCGGCTGAAGCGGATCGAAGGCCAGGTGCGGGGGATTGCCCGCATGGTGGACGAGGACCAGTACTGCATCGATGTCCTGACCCAGGTATCGGCGGTCACCAAGGCACTGCACGCCGTCAGCCTCGGCCTCGTTCAGGACCACATATCGCACTGCGTTGTCTCGGCTGCACGGGAAGCCGATGCAGCGGGGGATCCGCGCATTGTGGACGCAAAAGTGCAGGAAGCAACCGACGCCATTGGGCGCCTCATCCGCTAAAGGCTGCGGCGGACCTAACAGGCAACAGATATGGGCAACGTCCCGGAAGGACCACCATGAACACGGAACTGAACATCTCGGGGATGACCTGCGGGCACTGCGTAGCATCCGTTACTGAAGAACTCACCGCGATCGGCGGGGTGGAGGACGTCAAAGTCGACCTGCAGCCGGAAGGGATTTCCACCGCAGTCATCACCTCCACCGAACCCATCGCCCCCGAGATCCTGAGCGAAGCAGTGGCTGAAGCCGGCTACACAGTCGTCGGCTAGGCAGAGAGGACACCCATGGCAACCCGAGAACGGCAGCACGTCGGCGCAGAACGCGAGGTGTCGCTGGATATCCAGGGGATGACGTGCGCTTCCTGCGTCAACCGCGTGGAGCGCAAGCTGGGGAAGATCGACGGCGTCACCGCCAGCGTTAACCTCCCGCTGCACTCGGCCCACGTGCGGGTGCCTGCCGGGGTGAGCGATAAGGACCTCCTGGACACCGTCGCGGCCGCCGGCTATTCCGCAACCGTGGCCGTGCCCGAAGGCGCGGACCATGAAGACCATATGGCGCACGGCGGAACTGCTGCGCAGCTGCGTCCGCGGCTCATAACTGCCGCTGCACTCACCGTTCCGGTGCTCCTGGTCTCCATGGTCCCGGCGTTCCAGTTCCCCAACTGGGGCTGGGTCGTTGCCGCCCTGGCCTTGCCGGTCGTTCTGTGGTCGGCGTGGCCGTTCCACCGTGCCGCCGCCGTCAACGCGCGCCATCTGGCCTCCACGATGGATACGCTGGTTTCCCTTGGCGTCAGCGCTGCGTACCTGTTCTCGCTCGGCGAGCTCATCGCAGACCCTGCGCTGACGGCCGATCCGGGGATGGCGGAGGGCGGGAACCTCTACTTCGAAGTCGCCGCCGTCGTCACCACGTTCCTGCTGCTGGGCCGGTTCCTGGAAGCGCGCGCCAAGAGCAGTGCCGCTGACGCCCTGACCTCCCTGCTGAGCCTCGGAGCCAAGGATGCCGTGGTGCTGCGCGGCGGACGCGAGGAACGTATTGCCGCCGGCGAGCTCGTTCCGGGAGACGTTTTCGTGGTCCGGCCGGGTGAAAAAGTAGCCACGGACGGAATCATCGTGGACGGTGAATCCGCGATCGATGCGGCCCTGATCACCGGCGAATCCCTCCCGGTGGAAGTGCATCCGGGAGACCCCGTCACCGGAGCGACCGTCAACACGTCGGGACGGCTCCTGGTTCGGGCCACCCGGGTCGGCAGCGAAACCACCCTGGCCCAGATGGGCCGGCTGGTCAGTGCCGCTCAATCCGGCAAGGCACCCATTGCGCGGCTGGCCGACAGGATCAGCTCGGTCTTCGTGCCGGTGGTGCTTGGCATCGCCGTCGTAACGTTCCTGCTGTGGCTGGTGCTAACCGGGGACCTCCAAAGCGCATTCGTCTCGGCCGTGGCCGTCCTGGTCATCGCCTGCCCGTGTGCCCTGGGACTGGCGACCCCTGTCGGGCTCCTGACGGGTACCGGCAGGGGAGCGCAGCTGGGCATCCTGATCAAGGGCCCGCAGGTCCTTGAAGACACTCGAACCGTGGATACGATCCTGCTGGACAAGACCGGAACGGTGACCACCGGGAAACTCTCGGTGGCACGGACTGTGCCGCTGTCCGGCGCCGGTGCCCCCGGCAACTCCGACGCGCTGCTCCGCCTGGCCGGCTCGGTGGAAAACGCCGGAGAACATCCGATTGCCCGCGCTATTGCCGCGGCCGCGGAAGCGGGCCCCAGGCTTGCCCCGGTGACCGGCTTCGTCTCCTCGCCCGGAGGCGGCGTCCGCGGAACGGTCGACGGACACCTCGTGATCGCCGGACGCCCCGGCTGGCTGGAGGAGAACGGCGTGCCGGTTGAGGCCGCGGCGCTGGAACTGCTGGAGACCGAACAGATTTCCGGGGCCACTGCGGTGCTGGTGGCGGTTGACGGCACTGCCGCCGGAGTGATCAGCCTGCAGGACACTATCAAGGAAGGTTCCGCTGCCGCCGTCGCGCGCCTGGCTGCACTGGGGCTGCGCCCCGTGCTGCTGACCGGGGATAACGCCGTCGTCGCGGCGACCGTGGCACGGGAGGTGGGAATCCGCCCCGAAGACGTGCTCGCGGACGTCCGTCCGGAGGGCAAGGTGGAAGCGGTCCGCCGCTTCCAGTCACAGGGCGCCACCGTAGCCATGGCCGGTGACGGCGTGAACGACGCCGCGGCGCTGGCCCAGGCCGACCTCGGCATCGCCATGGGATCGGGCACCGATGCAGCGATGGCGGCCGCCGACCTGACAGTGATGGGCAGTTCCCTCGGCCAGGTAGCCACCGCGATCGAACTCTCGCGCCGGACCCTGCGCACCATCAAGGTCAATCTGTTCTGGGCGTTCTTCTACAACGCCGTCGGGATCCCGGTGGCGGCCTTCGGGCTGCTGAACCCCATGATTGCCGGTGCGGCCATGGCCGCCAGCTCGGTCCTGGTAGTCGCGAACTCCCTGCGGCTGCGCAGCTTCGCCGGATAGCAGCAGCCACAGACGAACGGCCGGGCCTGGAGATTCCAGGTCCGGCCGTTCGCGTCGCGGCTGCTTAGCTGAAGCTGGGTCCGATATGCTCCACCGGGCTGGCCAGCGGTACGCCGGAACCGTCGCGCCGTCCGTGTTCGGTGGGCAGGGCCCGGGCGGTGCCGTTGGCTGCTGCCGCCTTGGCAGGACCATGCCCGGCCCAGGCCACCACCAGGGCGTCTTCGCCCTTGAGGAAACGGTGCGCGCGGACGCCTGCAGTTGCACGGCCCTTCGCGGGATACTCGGCGAAATCGGTCACCTTCACGGAGCCGCCGGGGGTGCCCGGCAGGGTCTCGGTGCCGGAGGCCACGGTCACCACGACGGCGGCGGGATCCCCGGCGGAGACGACGCCGAAGAAGATGGCTTCATCCCCGTCGCTGATCTTCATCCCGGCAACACCGCCGGCGGTCCGTCCCTGCGGACGCACGGCCGAAGCGCTGAAGCGCAGCAGCTGGGCGCCCTTGGTGGCAAAGACCAGTTCGTCGTCGTCGTTCGCTGCGACGGCGGCGCCGATAACCTCGTCTCCGGGCTTGAGCGTGATGGCTTCCCAGTCATCGCGGTTCAGCGGGTAGTCGGGGTTGAGGCGTTTGGCGGTTCCCTTCCGGGTACCGAGTGCCAGCACCGCGTTGAGGGGCACCAGCCCAATAAGCTTCTCGCCCTTGGCCAGAGTCATGAACTCCTTGGCCGGAACACCGCCGGCCATATTCGGCAGGCCGGCGGTAGGCGGCAGGGCCGGCATATCCATCACCTGGACGCGGATCATCCGGCCGGAGGATGTCACCGCTCCGATTTCGCCGCGGGCCGTGGTGGCCACGACGGAACGGAAGACGTCGTGGCGGGACCGCTGCCCGCCTTCGGCCAGGGGTTCCTGGTTGGACGTGCGGGCCAGCTGGCCGGAGGCCGAAAGGATGACCCAGCAGGGTTCGTCCGCGATCTGCAGCGGCAGGACGGCCTTGGCGCCCTTGCCGGACTTCGCCGCCAGGGCATCAGATGCCACCGGGCCAACGGCCTCGGACTCCAGCAGGACCGTCCGCCGGGGCGTAGCGTACTTGGCGGCCACTTCGCCGAGCTCGTCCGAGACCAGTTCACGCAGGCGTTCCTCGGAATCCAGGATGGCCTGGAGTTCCTCGATCGCCGCGCGCAGCTCCTCCTGCTCCTTCTCCAGCTCCAGGCGGGAGTATTTGGTCAGCTGGCGCAGGCGCAGCTCGAGGATGTGGTTGGCTTGGATCTCGGTCAAATCGTAGATGGACATGAGGCGGGTGCGCGCCTCTGCCGTCTCCTCGGAGGACCGGATGACCTGGATGACCTCGTCAATGTCGACGATCGCGATCAGCAGGCCTTCGACCAGGTGCAGGCGGTCCTTCTTGCGGCCCAGCCGGTAGGCGGTGCGGCGGCGGACGACGCCGAGCCGGTGGGACACGTAGACCTGGAGCAGTTCCACCAGGCCAAGGGTGCGGGGCTGCCCGTCCACGAGCGAAACGTTGTTGATGCCGAAGGAATCCTCCATCGGCGTGTAGCGGTAGAGCTGGGCCAGCACGGCCTTGGGGTTGAAGCCGTTCTTCAGCTCGATGACCAGGCGCAGGCCGTGCATGCGGTCCGTGAGGTCCACGACGTCGGAGATGCCCTGGAGCTTCTTGGAGGTGACCGCGTCCTTGATTTTCTCGATGACCTTTTCGGCACCAACCATGTACGGCAGTTCCGTGACCACCAGCCCGGTACGGCGGGCAGTGAGCTGTTCGATTTCCACCTTGGCGCGGGTCTTGAAGGAGCCGCGTCCGGTCGCGTATGCGTCGCGGATGCCGTCCAGGCCCACGATCCGTCCGCCGGACGGCAAATCCGGTCCCGGCACGAAGCGCATGATGTCCTCGAGGGTTGCCTCGGGGTGCCGGATCAGGTGCTGGGCGGCTGCGATGACCTCGCCCAGGTTGTGCGGAGCCATGTTGGTGGCCATGCCCACGGCGATGCCGCTGGCGCCGTTGACCAGCAGGTTCGGGAACGCGGCGGGAAGGACCTCCGGCTGGGTGAGCTGGTTGTCATAGTTCGGGACGAAGTCCACGACGTCTTCGTCGAGGTGGTCCGTCAGGGTCAGGGCAGCTGCCGCGAGGCGGGCCTCGGTGTAGCGCGAGGCGGCAGGACCGTCATCGAGGGAGCCGAAGTTTCCGTGTCCGTCGATCAGCGGCAGGCGCAGGGCCCAGTCCTGCGCCATGCGCACCATGGCGTCGTAGATCGCAGAGTCACCGTGCGGGTGCAGCTTGCCCATGACCTCGCCGACCACGCGGGCGCTCTTCACATGCCCCCGGTCCGGGCGCAGCCCCATCTCAGCCATCATGTAGAGAATCCGCCGCTGGACCGGCTTCAGCCCGTCGCGGGCGTCGGGCAGGGCACGGGAATAGATCACCGAGTACGCGTACTCGAGGAACGATCCCTCCATCTCGGTGGTGACATCAATGTCGATGATGTTCTCGGCGATGGGTTCACCGGGACTGGGTACGGAGGCGGTGCGCCGGGCCATGGGGTTCTTGCGTCCTTGCGGTTGTCGGAGTCTGTCGGGCGTTTGTCAGGAGTAATCAGGAACCAGCCGGAAGCCAGGTTGTGATTCGAACCAGTGTCGGTGGCGGGTTTCCGGAGATTCCCACTAGGGTGAGTCTATGGCGGAGCAGGGACAATACCCCGAATATTGGGAAGCAGATGTCGTGTTGCGGGACGGCGGTACAGGACACCTCCGTCCGGTTTCGCCGGCCGATACCGAGGCGTTGCAGGCCTTCCACATGCGTCAGTCCCAAAGCTCCATCTATCTTCGCTTCTTCACCTACAAGGCTAAACTGAGCAGCCGCGAGCTTAAGCGCTTTACCAACGTCGATTACCGGGACCGGGTTGCGTTTGTGATCACACTCGGCTCCGAAATCGTGGGAATCGGCCGCTACGACAGGCTCGATGACCCCACCGAGGCCGAAGTAGCGTTCAACATTTCGGATGACCACCAGGGCCGCGGGATCGGATCGATCCTGCTCGAACACCTCGCCGCCGCAGCCCGCGAGAACGGGATCCGCCGCTTCAGCGCCGAGGTGCTGCCCGAAAACCGCAAGATGCTCAGTGTCTTCGCTGATGCCGGCTACGAGGTCCGCCGTGCCTTTGACGACGGCGTCATCGCCCTGGATTTCGATATCGATCCCACGGACAAGTCACGCGCCGTGATGGAATCACGGGAGCACCGCGCCGAGGCGCGCAGCGTTGCCGACCTGCTGGCGCCGTCGTCGATTGCCGTCATTGGCGCGAGCCGCGAATGGGGTTCGATCGGCTACCAGCTGATGGAGCACATTGTGGAGGGCGGGTTCACGGGGTCCGTGTACGCGGTGAATCCCGAAGCATTCGAACTTGCCGGGATGGTCTCCTACGGCAGGATTTCCGAGGTTCCGAAGCCCGTTTCCCTGGCCGTGATCGCCGTGCCCTATGAACAGGTGCTCGAGGTAGCGGATGAATGTGCCGCTGCGGGAGTGAAGCACCTGCTGGTGGTCAGCGCAGGGTTTGCCGACGGCGAGGCGGGCCTGGCCCGCCAGCGCACCCTGGTGCGCCAAGCCCGCGCCAACGGCATGCGCGTGCTGGGCCCCGCGTCCCTGGGCCTGATCAACACGCGCCCGGATATTTCCCTGAATGCCTCCATGGCTCCGGTGATGCCGCGGCGCGGCGGCCTGGGCCTGTTCAGCCAGTCAGCCGCCATCGGGGTGCTGCTCTATGCGGCAGCCCAGCGCCGGCAGCTGGGGCTGTCCTCCACGATTTCGGCTGGAAACAGGGCGGATGTGTCCGGCAACGACGCCATGCAGTACTGGGAGGACGACGCCGACACCCGGGTTGTGGGCCTGTACCTGGAGTCCGTGGGCAATCCCCGTAAGTTCTCCCGGATTGCCCGGCGCCTCGCGAGCATCAAACCGGTGATCGTCGCCAAGTCCGATGTCACGGGACTCCAGTTGCCGCCGGGCCACTCCGTGCGGATCACCCAGGCTCCGCAGGGCGCCCTCGATGCCATGCTGCGCCAGTCCGGGGTTATCCGGGTGGACACCAACGAACAGCTCATGGACGTTGCGCAGATAGCCTGCAGCCAGCCCCTTCCCCGGGGCAAGGGCCTGGCCATCCTCAGCAATTCCGCGGCCCTGGGACGGGTCCTGGCCGATGCTGCGGGAACCCTGGACCTTGAAATCGTCCACCTGCGGACCGACCTCACCCTGGACAGCGGCATGAGCGTGGCCCTGCCGGTGCTGCGGGAAGCGGTCGCCAAGGCACTGGCTGATGAAGCAGTGCACTCCGCCGTCGTCACGCTGCTGCCCTCGCCGGGCTTGACCAATGACCACATAGCCCAGACCCTGCTTGAGTCTGCCGATGAGGCCGGCAAACCGGTCGTCGCGGTCTTCACCGGGATCATGGACCCGGCGCAGCAGGCCGAGGGGGTCCTGGCGGTCCGCACGCCGAATGCCTCGGAAGCGCAGCAGGCACAGATGCCGGAGGCCGAGGGGGAGCCCGCAGCGGAGCGGCCGTCCGGACTGCCGTGCTTTTCGAGTCCGGGAGCTGCCGTGAGCGCGCTGGCCTCGGTGGTGCGCTACACCGAGTGGGCGGGCCGGGAGCACGGCCATTTCACGATGCCCGCCGGGGTGGACACGGACGCCGCGCATGCCTTCGTCAGCGCCCAGATGGCCCGGGTGGCCAACACGGAACTGCTGCGCCTTGGGCCCGGCGAAACTGCTGAGCTGCTGGGCTATTACGGCATCAAGCTGCTCCCGTCCCTTCCCTTCCGGACCGAAGACGAGGCCGTTGAAGCCGCTGACCAGCTGGGCTGGCCGGTGGTGGTAAAGACCATGGATGAGACCCTGCGCCACCGGCTTGACCTGGGCGGGGTGCGGTTGAACATCGCCTCGGAGCAGTCGCTGCGCAGCAATATTTCCGAGATGCGTTCGGCCCTTGAGCCCTACGGCCGGTTCGAGCTCGAGGTGCAGTCCATGGCTCCCTCCGGCCAGGGCTGCGTCCTGCGGGCCATCGAAGACCCGCTGCTGGGCCCCGTCCTGTCCTTCGGCATCGCCGGAGACGCCGTGAACCTGCTCGATGACTGGGCGCACGGCATTCCGCCGCTCACCGACGTCGACATTGCCGACCTGGTCCGGGCGCCCCGCGCCTCCCGCCGGCTGTTTGGCTACCAGGGACTGCCCCGGGTCGACGTCGCAGCCCTGGAGGACGTCGTCGCCAGGCTGGCCCTGCTCAAAGACGAACACCCCGAGATTGCGCTGGTGGACATTAACCCGGTGCTGGTCTCCGTGCAGGGCGTTACGGTCCTCAGCGCGGACATCCGGCTGGGCAACCCGCAGCAGCGCACGGACAGTGCCCGCCGGGCGCTCCGGGACTAACCGCCGCACCACTTGCCCGGGTTGGTTCCGCGCGCCTTTTTAGGTGCTCGGGGCCGGTCTGGGGGAAACTGGAACCATGTCGCCGCTACTTTCAGCAGAACGCCGCAGCCTTGACGCCTCAATCGAACGTGCCGGCTTCTACCCCACACTCCTCGCCGATGTGGTGCACGATGCCCTCGACGGCCGCGAACCCCTGTCACACCTGATCCATCTTGAAACCCACTTCGACCGCACCGAGGTCCACCGGCACATCACCGTGCTGGTGCTCACCGACGACATGCTGGTGATCACCCATGTGGACGACCAGCAGCTGGACGAAGAGGGCGAGCAGATGATGGCCCAGGTCTCCACGGAGTCCGTACCCGTGACGCAGATCCGCTCTGTCGTGCTGGGGTACATGTACTCCCAGCCGCAGAACTACAAGCCGTCCGACCAGGCCCGGGAACTGACCCTGGCCATCGCGTGGTCCGGCGGCCAGCGGCTGGACATGGGTCCGGCCGGCTGTGCGGATCCCCAGTGCGAGGCTGACCACGGTTACACCGGCACCATCGCCCAGGAAGACATCGTCCTGCGGGTCAGCGCCGAAGCCGACGGAATCCAGGCAGTACAGAATGCCAAGGCCTTTGCCCGCGCGCTGCGCAAGGTCAACACCGACACCATCAACATGCGCACGCTGGACACGGCCGTCGACCGGCAGCGCATGCCCGGCATCGGCAGCCGGTTCAACCGCGGACATCACCAGCGGTAAGGGGCATGGAGTCCGCATCCGCTCCCGCTGAACCGCTGCCCAAAGCCCCCGGCTACGGGCAAAGTTCCGTTGCTGAGGTCCTCACCAGCGCCGCGGCCGCCCTGCAGGTTCCCGGGTTCGCCAATACGTTGGAGCTTCCCCCGGCCCGCCGCGTCTGCGTGGTCATGGTGGACGGTCTCGGCCGCAGCCTGCTCAAACAGCGGGCCGGCCATGCGCCGTATCTGCGCTCCCTGTTGGACTCCGGCCGGACCCTGACGGCGGCCTTTCCGACCACGACGGCGGCCTCCCTGGCATCCTTCGGTACCGGACTGGCCCCGGGCCAGCACGGCATGGTGGGCTACGACGTCTTCGATCCGGGCCAGGACAAAGTAGTGAACATGCTCGGCAACTGGGATGCCGGCGTAGACCCAGTACAGTGGCAGCCCTTTCCCACAGTGCTGGAGCGAGCGGCCGAACACCTCCCGGTGACCACTGTCAGCCTGCCGCGCTTCGCTGATTCGGCCATGACGAAAGCGGCCCTGCGCGGCGGGTCCTACGTCTCCGGAACGGGGATCCACGCACGGGTCCAGGCAGCGGCAGAAAAGCTCGGCTCCGAGAAGCGCATGCTGATGTACTTCTACTTCAATGAGCTGGACAAGACCGGCCACCGCTACGGGGCCCAGTCCTCCGAGTGGGGCGGCACGCTGGAAGAAATCGATTCTGCCCTCAAACGCTTCACGTCCAAGCTGCCTGCGGACACGCTGGTGCTGCTGACCGCCGACCACGGCATGGTGGACGCCGCGCCGCAGGACCGGATCGACTTCGCAGCCGACCCCGCACTCGTGGACGGCGTGCGCCATACGGCGGGCGATCCCCGGATGGTGCAGCTGCACGTGGAGCCGGATGCCCCGGCCGGGACGGTGGACCGGCTCGCTGCCGCCTGGCAGAAGTCCTTTGGGAGCCGCGCCTGGATCCTGACCCGGGCCCAGGCCGTGGAAGCCGGACTGTTCGGTCCCGTGCGCCCAGAGGTCCTGCCGCGGATCGGCGACCTGCTGATAGCCGCACGCGAACCGATTGCCCTGTACGACACCCGGCGGGCCAGCCCGTCAGCCCTGCAAATGGTGGGCCAGCACGGCTCCCTGACACGTGCCGAGCGCGAAGTCCCGCTCCTGACGCTGGCCCGGCCGGCTAAGGGCGGGCGGAAATAGGTTATGGCTGAGCTCGTCTTCTTTTCCGGAACCATGGACTGCGGCAAGTCCACGCTGGCCCTCCAGATGGACTACAACCACAGTGCCCGCGGCCGCGGAGGAATCCTTTTCAGCCGCAACGACCGTGCCGGCAACTCCATGATCTCCAGCCGGCTGGGCCTGAAGACCCGCGCCGTCGAGGTGCGGGACAGCACCGACTTCTGGGACGAAGTCAGCGGCCGCCTCGGCACGGGGGAGCGGGTTGACTACCTGATCTGCGATGAAGCCCAGTTCTACAGCGAAGAGCAGGTAGAGCAGCTGGCCCGGATCGTCGACGAAATGGGGATTGACGTCTTCGCGTTCGGCATCGCCACCGATTTCCGTACGCGGCTCTTCCCCGGGTCGCGGCGGCTGATCGAACTTGCCGACCGGATTGAGGTGCTGCAGGTACGTGCGCTCTGCTGGTGCGGCAGGCGCGCCACGCACAATGCCCGGACGGTAGACGGTGTGATGGTCGTGACCGGGGACCAGGTCGTTGTGGGCGATGTGGACAAGCGCTCAGCGGAGCCGGGCCCCGAGGCCTTGTTCGCTCCGGAGGAAGCAGGAGCGCTGCCCGTTGTAGGGTACGAGACACTCTGCCGCCGCCACTACATGCGCAGGATGGGTGCCCAGCAGGCCGCACGCACCGCCGGTATGGGCGAGGATCCCGACATTTGCGCCGTGGACGTTCCCCGCAGCTAGCGTGCCCGGGTGCTAGTCGCCCTTGGTGCCGAAGACGATTTCGTCCCAGCTGGGCACCGAGGACCGCTTGGGCTTGATTCGGCGTTCGGTAATGGGTTCCTTGGGCTCGGGTGCTGCTTCCGGGTCTTTCTCCGAAGGGGCCTCGCGGGGCGGATCCGTCTTTTGCGGCGTGTCACGGCGTGAGCCGCGCAGCGGCCGGGCCAGGATGCTGATCTCACGGGTGGAAGAACTGATGCCCTCATCCAGATGCAGGGGATCCGCGGCTCCCGCGGGGGTTTCGTCAGCGGAATCGTCGTCTTCCCCGGCATCTTCGACTGCTGCCGGAGCCAGGGTCAGGCGCCCGGTGCGCGGACGCGAGGGTGCCTCGTCTTCGAGTTCTGCCTGTCCGTCCCGCGGATGGGCAGCGGGAATGCTGCCCTTGGCCAGCAGTGCTGCCAGGGCGTCGTCTCCGTCTTCGTCCGTGCCGAGCCGCTGCCCGCGGCGTGAGCGCAGCACGTTCAACAGCTCATCGGTTTCTTCCTCGGAGACGTTTTCCGGTTCCTCGGGCGCCGTGTCGATCTCGAAGTCGAAGACACGGTCCGCGACGGCGGAGAGCCGGCGTGCGGGGACAGGGGAGTCGACCGGAGCAAGTTCGCTGAGCAGCTGGGCCCACCGGTTGGCGTTCGTGACCTGGCGGCGCAGGGGGTTATAGGACCAGCGCGCGGGCGGTTCCTCCCCGACCGAGACGCGGGACTGCTCACCAAGGCTGAACCGGGCCACTACATCCCAGGAACCTTCGGGGCGGCGCCAGGAGTCCCACTCGACGGTGTCAGGATCCACGCCGAAGGCACGGAGGCGGTGGATGACCATGTCTCCGAGGTTTACGGGGGAGTCGCCAAAAGCGGAGCGGTGGCTGTCCTGGGCTGCCGACATGGGGGCGGCAACTTCCACGGCCTGGGCCTGGCGGGCAATGTACTCGCGTTCGGCCAGCACCGGGCCTTCATAGCGGCGGATGTGCGCAAGGTCGTGTCCGGAGAGCTCTGCGACTTCTTCTGCGCTTGCTCCGGCACGGATGCGGGCCTGGATGTCGCGCGGAGTCATGGTCGGACCCGCTTCGGGTTCGCCGGGCTGTCCTGCCCGCCGTGCGGGCTTGGAAGCGGCAACACGCAGGGCTTCGTCAATGCGAAGACGGAAGGTTTCTCCGCCCCGTCCGCTCAGCAGCAGATGTTCGCCGCCCTCATGGATACCCACGAGCCGTAGATCCTGCATGAAAAAATCCTCGCTATCGATAGCAACTCCTTGTTGAAACAATGCCATCCTGGCCCGTGAAATCCTACCGTTTGGCCCGGTGTGGCGCGGATCCGGGACCCGTGACGGCATGATTCTCGAACCTGCCGGGAGCGCTGCGGAACCGCGGCTGTGGCTAATTCACCGAAAGTGGACAAAAATCTTTCTTCGGCGGGCACAAACCGGGCGTCCGCGGCGTTGATTACTCCGAGCCGCACTCCTGCTGCCCGGACCATGAATCCGCACAGCCCGGCGGCGGCCGGCATTGCCCGTGCAGTACCAACACCGATGGTGAGAGATAAAGATTATGGCGACAGATTACGACGCGCCGCGCAAGGCCGACGAGGAAGCCAGCGAAGAATCGATCGATGAGCTGAAGACCCGCCGGACCAACACCCAGTCCGCCGTCGTGGATGAGGATGAGGCGGAAGCGGCGGACAGCTTCGAACTGCCCGGAGCGGACCTCTCCGGCGAAGAACTGATGGTGCGGGTGCTCCCCGCGCAGTCAGATGAATTCACCTGTGCGTCCTGCTTCCTGGTCCGCCACAGGTCGCAGATCGCCAAGGAAAAGGACGGCCTCTACTACTGCGTGGACTGCGAGGGCTGACCCCCGGGTCAGCGGGAGGTCTGCTGCAGTGCCTCGACCAGCTTCTCGGGGTGGCGTGTGGAGGTGAGCCAGTACGGCGTGCGGTCTGCCGGATCGGTGATCTCGATCTTCACGACCGGGCTGATCCAGCCGCGGATGCACAGGTACGCCGTCGCGTTCATCGCCGGTCCGCGCTGCTGTGTGGCGTCCTCCCCGCGGAAGCCGGCCACCTCGCCGATCCAGCGGCGTTCAATCTCCGCGCGCCCCACCTGCAGGGTCTCGGGCGTGACGCGGATTCGCGGCGTGGACATCAGCAGCAGGGCAGCCAGCACCAGTGCCGCCACGATGGCCACCACAATCCCGACGGTCAGGCTGATGGGGATGAAGGCCAGGACAAACGTTCCGGAGATGCCTGCAACCACCAGCCAGATCCACAGTGCCGGAAGCAGCCGCTCCGAATACAGGACAGTTTGGGACGGGGTCTGGGAAACGGGGCTCGACATACCTTCAGCTTCCCATCTTTGGGGTGCGTTTTCATCTTGGCATCCCGGCTGCCGGAGCCCGTGCGTGCCGGGACAACACACAACCGGCCACGCGCTAAAGTGGGGTTGGCACCGTATCAGGTGCTGTCTTTTTGCCATACCCACACCAAACGAAACCGCGGAGACCGTTGTGCAGGATGCAGTACCCAGCGTGAAAGTCCAGCTGAAAATGCTCGACGACGGGCTCGAAGCGCCGTCGTATGCACACCCCGGCGACGCCGGAGCGGACCTGCGTGCCCGGGAGGATGTCGAACTGGCGCCGGGAGAGAGGCGCCTGGTGCCCACGGGCGTTGCCATCGCCCTTCCGTTCGGCTTTGTTGCCCTGATCCATCCCCGGTCCGGACTGGCCACGAAGCACGGACTGACAATCGTCAACGCGCCGGGAACCGTGGACGCAGGCTACCGCGGTGAAATTTCCGTCACACTGTTAAATACCGATGTGTCGGAGCCGATCAAGCTCAAGCGCGGCGACCGGATTGCGCAGATGGTCATCCAGCGGGTGGAGACGGCTGAATTCGAGGACGTGTCGGAACTCTCCGATTCCGTCCGCGGAGCTGGCGGTTTCGGTTCCACCGGCGGATTCGGCACGGCACCGGCCTAGGCCGCACTATCCCGGGCTCACCGTCCGGCACCAGATCAGGAAAGAGGACCAGGCGATGGCATTTGGACGCCGCAGGAAAGACAGGGCGGAATCCGAATTCGTGCCCGAAGCAGAGAGCACGGACAACGGCGCCGAAGAGACAGCCGGCGGCCCGGAACACGGGCCCTTCGACGTGGCCGACCGTCCCTCGGAAGAGGGCTACGTTGACCTGGGTGCGCTCCGGATCGCTGCCACCCAGGGCCTTGCCCTCCGACTGGAAGTCGAAGAGAAAACCAAGCGCGTGGTCGCCGTGACCCTTGACCTCGACGGTTCCAGCCTTCAGCTCCAGGCCTTTGCCGCTCCGAAGTCTGAAGGTCTCTGGGATGAAATCCGCAGCCAGATTGTGCAGTCCGTGTCCTCCCAGGGCGGCACCGCGGATGAGCTGACCGGACGGCTGGGAAGCGAACTGCTCGCCCGGGTCCCCGCACAGGCCAAGGACGGTTCCAAGGGCTACCGGGTTGCACGCTTTGTGGGTGTGGACGGGCCGCGGTGGTTCCTGCGCGGAGTCTTCGGCGGTCCGGCTGCCATGAACCCCGACGCCGCCGCGCCGCTGGAAGAGGTCTTCCGCAACGTCGTCGTGGTCCGCGGAGATGCTCCGCTGCCGCCGCGCGACCTGCTGCAGCTGACCCTGCCGCGCGACGCTTCTCCGCTGCCCCCACGCGGTGAGGACGCATCCAAGCCCGAGCCGCCGGAGCGCGGCCCGGAAATCACGACCATTGGCTAAGCGCATGCCTGCTGTTGCCGGTGCCTCTCCGAGACGGACGATCAGTGATCTTCCGGACCGCGGGCGGGTGCACAGCAGCGGCTACGTTGAGTCGGTGACCTTGGCTCCGGCCGACGATGCACCCCGGTTCACGGCTGTGCTGGATGAACTCAAGGGTGCCTACCGGGACCCCTCGGCGTCCCTGGCGCGGCGGCGTGTCCGGCTCATTTGGGTGGGCCAGCGGCGGATCCCCGGCATTGTTGCCGGAACGCAGGTTGCCTTCGAAGGCATGGTGAGCCCGGTCAACGGCATCCCCACGGTCTTCAACCCCCGCTACGAAATCATCGGACGTCCGGAAGGTGCGTAATGAACACGAGCCACGATTCATCAGGCGAAGGCCGCGGGGCGCCCGAGCCTTCGATGAGTGAGCTGGCCGGCGCGTATGCTGCCCGCTCCGGCGTCGAACGCGGCGAAGACGGCCAGATCGATGTCTTGAAATCCGTCGGCGGTATCCGCGGACTGGCTGAGGCCATCCTTCCCGGGCTCCTCTTCACGCTGCTCTACACCGTCACGCAGGGGCTTTATCTGTCCCTCGGCGCTGCGGTCGTGGCCGCCGGCACGTTCGCCGTTGCCAACCTGATCCAGAAGCGTCCGCTGGTGCAGTCGCTGACGGGTGTCATCGGCGTCGCCATCTGTGCCGTCTTCGCTCTCCGGAGCGGCAGCGGCACCACCTACTTCCTTCCCGGCTTTTACCTGAACGGCGCCTACATCCTGGCGTTCGTGGTCTCGGTGGCGGTGAAGTGGCCCGTAGCCGGGCTGCTGTTCGGGTTCATCCGGGGCGAGAACCTGTCCTGGCGCAGCGAGAAGAAGCGGCTGCGTGCCTATTCCCTGGCCACCTGGATCATCATCTCGGTATTTGCCCTGCGCCTGGCCGTGCAGCTGCCCCTTTACCTGGCTGACAACGTCGCGGCACTGGGCACGATGCGCCTGGCGATGGGCGTTCCGCTGTACGCGCTGGGCCTGTGGCTGGCATGGATGGTCTCCCGTCCGCTGCCCGCCAGGAGTGCGGAGCCCGCAGCCTAGGA
Source organism: Arthrobacter sp. zg-Y916 (assembly GCF_020907385.1). Lineage (NCBI taxonomy): Bacteria > Bacillati > Actinomycetota > Actinomycetes > Micrococcales > Micrococcaceae > Arthrobacter > Arthrobacter sp. zg-Y916. The sequence goes on from NZ_JAJJOD010000002.1 coordinate 173,090, forward strand.
CGACGGCGCCAGCAGCTCCCGCAGCTCGTCTTCCGCTGCGATGGTGGTGACGAAGAAGAGCTCGTCTCCATCCTCGATCACGTCGTCGCTGCTGGGGGTGATCGGTGCGTCGTCGCGCAGGATCGCGACCAGGGTCGAGTCCTGGGGCCAAGGGACTGATCCGACCCGGGCTCCCGCCATGGGAGACGCAGCAGGAACCGTGAACTCGACCATCGAGGAAACTCCGGTCTGCAGGGTCAGCAGCCGGACCAGGTCGCCGACCTCCACGGCTTCCTCCACCAGGGCAGTCATCAGGCGCGGCGTATTCACGGCGACATCCACGCCCCAGGAGTCGTCGAACATCCAGTCGTTCTTCGGGTTGTTGACCCGCCCCACCGTCCGCGCGACACCGAATTCGGTCTTGGCGAGCAGGGAGACCACCAGGTTCACCTTGTCATCGCCGGTAGCGGAGACCATCACATCGGCTTCGTCGAGCTTGGCGTCCTTCAGGGTGGTGAGTTCACAGGCGTCACCGATCAGCCACCGGGCACCGCCGAGCCCGCTGCGGCCCACAGTCTCGGGTTTCTCGTCGATGAGGAGCACGTCATGCCCGTGCGAAAGCAGCTCCTTGGCGATCGAGGAGCCCACGGACCCTGCGCCGGCAATGACGACTTTCACTGGTTCTCCTTTACGGGCGGCTGGGACAGCACCCGGCTGATCTCAGCGGTGCGCTCGACGTTCATCATGGCGTGCAGGACGTCGCCCTGCTGGTAACTGGTGTCCGGCCGGGGAAGAATGCCTTCGCCGAAACGGGTCAAATACGCGATCCGGACACCGGCTGCAGTCTCCACGGCATGCAGGGGACGCCCCAGCCAGGAAGGGTCCAGCGCCAGTTCACCGAGAATGAGCCGGCCCGAGGATTCCCGGAAATCCCCGTTGATGCTCTGCTCGGGCAGGATCCGGCGCAGCACCTGGTCCGCGCTCCAGCGGACCGCCGCAACCGTGGGGATGCCCAGGCGCTGGTAGATTTCGGCACGCCCCGGGTCATAGATGCGTGCGACGACGTGGGGAACGTGGAAGGTCTCCCGCGCCACGCGGGTGGAGAGGATGTTGGAGTTGTCTCCGCTGGAAACCGCCGCAAAGGCGTAGGCCTCTTCGATGCCGGCCTGGGCCAGCGTGGTGCGGTCGAATCCGACTCCCGTGACCTGCCGCCCCGAGAACGTGGGCCGCAGCCGCCGGAACGCGCGCGGGTCCTGGTCAATGACGGCCACTGAGTGGCCTGCGTTATCCAGGGTGTGCGCCAGCATGGCACCGACCCTGCCGCATCCCATGATCACGTAATGGGCCACCTTGTTCCTACCTCTGTTCCCGGCGGGATCCGCCCGTCGCTGCCGTCCCGTTTTGGGCCAAGGGACAGCTTAGTCCTGCCCCGTCGTTAAAACGTGGTGTGATGGTGTTTTAGCATCAACACGGAAGTCCGAACGCATCATGCCCCAAAACACCCTCCCCCCTGAAGACTCCCAGTCCCTGGACCTTGAACTGCGCATCGGTCCCGCCGCCCACGGCGGGCACTTTGTTGCCCGGCATGAGGGACGTGTTGTTTTCGTCCGGCATGCGCTGCCCGGGGAGCTGGTGCGGGCCCGTCTGACCGAGGCGGGGGACAAGGCGAAGTTCTGGCGGGCGGATACCGTCGAGGTCCTTGAGGCGTCCCCGCACCGGGTGGAGCACTTCTGGGCTCCTGCCGATGCGCTGCGGGCAGGGGCGCGCGGCCGGCTCCCCGTCGGCGGCGCGGAGTTCGGCCACATAGCCCTTGAAGAGCAGCGCCGTATCAAGGCAGGGATCTTTGCCGAGCAGCTGCAGCGCCTGGGCGGGCTGCAGCGCGAGGTCACCGTCGAAGCCGCACCGGGGGAGGACGACGGCGGGCTGGGCTGGCGCACGCGTGCCAGCTTCTCGGTCGCTCCGGGCGGCAAGCTGGCGATGCACCCGCACCGCTCCGATGAACTGATCCCCGTCCAGGAAATGCCGCTGGCCACCGGCGCCGTCAATTCCCTGAAGCTGTGGGACGTCGACTTTACCGGCACCGATCGGGTCGAGGTCGCCGCGCCGGCCGTTGGCGGGGCACCGCTGGTACTCCTCATTGCTTCACCGGGTACGCATCCAAGGACGCTGGCCCGCATCGCATCCGACATTGGAACGGCTGCCGATCCGGGCGCCGGGGAAACAGTTTCCGTGGCAGCCTGGGATCCCGAATCCCACGACCTCACGCGGCTGCGCGGCCGGACCTGGGTCCGGGAGAACGCCGCCGGGCACGACTTCCGCGTCACCGGCGCCGGCTTCTGGCAGATCCACCGCAGCGCGCCCCTTGCCCTGACGTCCGCAGTCCGGGACGGACTCCAGATCCAGCCCGGGGAACGGGTGGCGGACCTGTTTGCAGGTGCCGGACTCTTTACCGCACCCCTGGCCGACGCTGCCGGGGAAACCGGCCATGTGCTCTCCGTGGAAGGTTCTCCGGGCGCCAGCAGGGATGCCCGCAAGAACCTGTTCTCCTCTCCCCAGGTGGAGGTGGCCCAAGGCCGCGTGGACAAGGTGCTGCGTACCCGTGAAGGCGGCTTCGACGTCGTGCTCCTGGACCCGCCGCGCGCCGGAGCCGGCCGCACCGTCGTCGAGCAGATTGATGCGGCATCGCCGCGGGCCATCGGCTACATCTCCTGCGACCCCGCGTCGTTCGCACGCGACCTGGCGTGGTTCCGCGAGGCCGGGTGGGAACTGGACGCACTGCGCGTTTTCGACCTCTATCCGCACACCCACCACATGGAGTCCTTCGCAGTGCTGCGCAAGCCGTAGCCGCGTCCGGGCCGGGATGTGGCGAGCGTAATGTCATGTCCCGGCGCGGTGCAAAGGCCCACGGAACCGGCATCCGGCTAGGATGGGGAGTAGTTGTCCGGCTCCGGGCCGCAGGGATCCCGATGAGGAGTATTTCCGCGGCAAGGGACCGTCCGCCCGGGGAATCACCCACCATTCTCCGGCCGGCCCTCTTCAGCCCTGTCAGTTAGGAAAACCTAACTAGCGTGCGGCGGATCACTGGACAAAGATAAAACGGTGGCGAGAGGAGTCCTGTTATGAGTAATGTGGACAGCTTCGGATCCAAAGGCGTCCTTGACGTCAACGGAAACGAATATGAAATTTTCCGGCTGAATTCCGTCGAAGGCGCCCAGAGCCTTCCGTTCAGCCTCAAGGTCCTGCTGGAGAACCTGCTGCGCACCGAAGACGGTGCCAACATCACTGCGGACCACGTCCGTGCCCTGGCCAAGTGGGATGCCAACGCAGAGCCCAGCACCGAAATCCAGTTCACGCCTGCCCGTGTGATCATGCAGGACTTCACCGGTGTTCCCTGCATCGTTGACCTTGCTACCATGCGTGAGGCCGTTGCCGATCTCGGCGGCGATCCCAAGCGCGTCAACCCGCTGGCTCCGGCGGAAATGGTCATCGACCACTCCGTGCAGATCGATGCCTTCGGCAACGCCGGCGCCCTTGAGCGCAACATGGAGATCGAATACCAGCGCAACGGCGAGCGTTACCAGTTCCTGCGCTGGGGCCAGACCGCGTTCGACGACTTCAAGGTTGTCCCCCCGGGCATGGGCATCGTCCACCAGGTCAACATCGAATACCTGGCCCGCACCGTCATGACCCGCGAGGTTGACGGCGTGCTGCGTGCCTACCCGGACACCTGCGTCGGCACAGACTCCCACACCACCATGGTCAACGGCCTGGGCGTGCTCGGCTGGGGCGTTGGCGGCATCGAAGCCGAAGCAGCCATGCTCGGCCAGCCTGTCTCCATGCTCATCCCGCGCGTCGTCGGCTTCAAGCTCACGGGTGAAATCCCCGCCGGCGCCACCGCCACTGACGTGGTCCTCACGATCACCGAAATGCTGCGCAAGCACGGCGTCGTCGGCAAGTTCGTGGAGTTCTACGGCGAAGGCGTTGCCTCCGTGCCGCTGGCCAACCGCGCCACGATCGGCAACATGAGCCCCGAGTTCGGTTCCACTGCCGCGATCTTCCCGATTGACGACGTGACCCTGGACTACCTGCGCCTGACCGGCCGCTCCGATGAGAACGTAGCCCTCGTCGAGGCCTACGCCAAGGAGCAGGGCCTCTGGCACGACCCGTCCAAGGAGATCAAGTACTCCGAGTACCTGGAACTGGACCTCTCCACCGTCGTTCCGTCGATCGCCGGCCCGAAGCGCCCGCAGGACCGCGTGGAGCTCACCAGCGCCAAGCAGCAGTTCCGTGCCGACCTGAAGAACTACGTGCACGAGACCGTCGATGCCGAGGACGGCACCGTGGACGAGGCGCTGGAGGAGACCTTCCCGGCTTCTGACGCACCGTCCTTCGCCGCAGGCAGCACCAAGATCCAGGACAAGGAGCACGACCTCGTCAAGAAGTCCGATGCTCCGGCGGAACGCTCCGTCAACAAGGTCCCCGTGACCATGGCTGACGGCCGCAGCTTCGAACTGGACCACGGTGCCGTGACGATCGCCTCGATCACGTCCTGCACCAACACGTCCAACCCCTCGGTGATGATGGCGGCTGCCGTGCTGGCACGCAACGCCGTCGAAAAGGGCCTCGTTGCCCAGCCGTGGGTCAAGACCTCCGTTGCCCCGGGCTCGAAGGTTGTCACGGACTACTACGAGAAGTCCGGCCTGATCCCGTACCTGGAGAAGCTTGGCTTCTTCGTGGTCGGCTACGGCTGCGCCACCTGCATCGGCAACTCCGGTCCGCTTGAAGAGGAAATCTCCGAAGCGATCAACGAAGCCGACCTCGCCGTCACCGCAGTGCTTTCGGGCAACCGCAACTTCGAAGGCCGCATCAACCCGGACGTGAAGATGAACTACCTGGCCTCCCCGCCGCTGGTAGTTGCCTACGCACTGGCCGGCACCATGGACTTCGACTTCGAGAACGATGCCCTGGGCCAGGACGCCGACGGCAACGACATCTTCCTGAAGGACATCTGGCCGAACCCGGTCGAGGTGCAGGAAATCATCGATGCCTCCATCGACAAGGAAATGTTCACCGACAGCTACGGCACCATCTTCGAAGGTGACGATCGGTGGAAGTCCCTCCCGACCCCCGAAGGTGCAACCTTCGAATGGGATACGGAGTCCACGTACGTCCGGAAGCCCCCGTACTTCGAAGGCATGAAGGCACAGCCCGAGCCCGTCGAGAACATCGAAGGCGCCCGCGTACTCCTGAAGCTGGGCGACTCGGTCACCACCGACCACATCTCCCCGGCAGGTTCCTTCAAGTCCGACACCCCGGCCGGCAAGTACCTGCTGGAGCACGGTGTTGCCCGCAAGGACTTCAACTCCTACGGTTCGCGCCGTGGAAACCACGAAGTCATGATCCGCGGCACCTTCGCCAACATCCGCATCAAGAACCAGCTGCTCGACGGCGTTGAAGGCGGCTTCACCCGCGACTTCAGCCAGGCCGACGCTCCGCAGGCTGCCGTTTACGATGCCGCGATGAACTACCAGGCTGCCGGCACCCCGCTGGTCGTCCTGGCCGGCAAGGAATACGGCTCCGGCTCCTCGCGTGACTGGGCCGCCAAGGGCACCGCACTGCTGGGCGTCAAGGCCGTCATCGCCGAGAGCTACGAGCGCATCCACCGCTCCAACCTCATTGGCATGGGCGTCCTTCCGCTGCAGTACCCGGCCGGCGTCAACGCCGAGTCCCTGGGCCTGACCGGCACCGAGACCTTCTCCGTCGAGGGCGTCACCGAGCTGAACAACGGCACCACCCCGAAGACCGTCAAGGTCACCGCGGTGCCGGAGTCCGGCGAAGCCATCACCTTCGATGCGGTCCTGCGCATCGATACCCCGGGTGAGGCTGACTACTACCGCAACGGCGGCATCCTGCAGTACGTACTCCGCCAGATCTCGGCGAAGTAGGCACAGCAGCCCGCTTGGGCTCAACGCCCCGTTTGTCCGTGTTCCGAGAAATCGGACCGGGGAAACGGGGCGTTTTGCGTTCCTGAGGAATCCTCCGGCCCTGCGCAGGCGTTAGAGTTAAACGTTGTGACGGTGCGTTTGCCCGTTGCCTATGACGCAAGGGAGGCGCCCTTTTGGGACTTCTGGAAACCATCCGTGATCCGCAGGACCTCAGCAAGCTGAGTGACGCGCAGCTCTCGGCACTGGCAGGGGAGATTCGTTCCTTCCTCATCACCAATGTTGCCCAGACCGGAGGGCATCTTGGCCCTAACCTCGGCGTCGTGGAACTGACCATGGGCATCCACCGGGTCTTCGACTCGCCCCGGGACAGCATCGTCTTTGACACGGGCCACCAGTCCTATGTCCACAAGATCCTCACCGGCCGGCAGGATTTCTCCACCCTGCGCCAGCAGGGCGGCCTGTCCGGTTATCCCTCGCGGGCTGAATCCGTGCACGACATCGTGGAAAGCTCCCACGCTTCCTCCTCGCTGTCCTGGGCGGACGGCATCTCGCGTGCCCGGCAGCTCACCGGCGAAGGTGACCGGTACACCGTTGTCATGGTGGGCGACGGTGCCCTGACCGGGGGCATGGCGTGGGAAGCACTGAACAACATTGCCGCCGACCAGCGCAGGCGCGTAGTGATCGTCGTCAATGACAACGGCCGGTCCTACGCACCGACGATCGGCGGAGTTGCCGATTACCTCGCATCGCTGCGCCCGACCATCGACGCCGTACGCACGCACCAGATGTATGAGAACACCATGGACTGGTGGAAGGGGCGTCTGCAGAACGGGGGACCGGTCGGCCGCTTTGCCTACCACAGCCTCCATGCAGCCAAGAAGGGCGTCAAGGACTGGTGGGCACCCCAGGGCCTCTTCGAAGACCTGGGCATGAAGTACGTCGGACCGATCGACGGCCATGACCTGGCAGCGGTGGAGCAGGCGCTGGTCAAGGCCAAGAACTTCGGCGGACCGGTGATCGTGCACGCCATCACCGAAAAGGGCCACGGCTATGCCCCGGCCCGCGCCCATGTGGAGGACCAGTTCCACGCCGTCGGCGTCATTGACCCGGAGACGGGTGCGCCGGTTTCCGCCGGTGGAAAACAGTCCTGGACCTCTGTCTTCGCGACGGAAATCGCCGACATTGCTGACGAGCGCAAGGACATTGTCGGCATTACCGGTGCCATGCTGATCCCGGTGGGACTGCACCGCATGGCCGAGAAGCATCCGGAACGGGTGTTCGACGTCGGCATCGCCGAGCAGCACGCCCTCACCTCTGCTGCCGGCATGGCCTATGGCGGCCTGCATCCCGTCGTCGCGCTTTACGCGACGTTCCTGAACCGTGCCTTTGACCAGTTGCTGATGGACATCGCGCTGCACAAGGCCGGCGTGACCATCGTGCTGGACCGTGCCGGTGTGACCGGACCCGACGGTGCCAGCCACCACGGTATGTGGGACATGTCCATGCTGCAGATCGTCCCCGGCCTGCACCTAGCCGCTCCGCGCGACGCCACGAGGCTGAAGGAGGAGCTGCGCGAGGCAGTCGCCATTTCCGATGCTCCCAGCGTGGTGCGTTTCTCCAAGGGAACCGTTGGACCCGATGTCGACGCCGAGGACCGCACCGAAGACGGCGTGGACATCCTGGCGCGGCGGCCTTCCGGCGACAGCCGCAACGACGTCCTGATCGTCAGCGTTGGCGCCATGGCCGAGATGGCACTTGACGTGGCTGACCGGCTGGGCGCGCAGGGCATCAGCTCCACCGTGGTTGACCCGCGCTGGGTACTGCCCGTCCCGCGTTCGATCATTCGGCTGGCCGCAGAGCACCGGATCGTCATTGTGATCGAGGACGGTGTGCGTGCCGGCGGGGTGGGTTCGCGGATCCGCCAGGAAATGCGCGCTGCCGGTGTGGACACTGCCCTGAACGAGGTGGGTCTGCCGGCCGAATTCCTGGACCACGGCACGCGTGCAGAGGTCCTGGAGCGGGTGGGACTGACCGCCCGCCAGGTGGCAAGCGACGTCGTCGGACAGGTGCTGGGCACCAAGGTTCCGTTTGCCCGGCCGCTTCCAGGGCAGCCGGCACCAACAGGACAGATTCCAAAGATCAAGTAGGCTCCGCGGCCCGGCGGGGCAAGGAAAGAAGGTGGCGTTCATGCCAAACGACCTCCCCGAACTCGCCGTCACCGGAGCCACCGGTGCGCTGGGCGGCATGGTGGCGCGCCTGCTGGCTGAAGCGGACGTTCCGCAGCGGCTCCTGGCGCGGCACACGGCCAGGATGCCGCATCTGCCCAACACTCCGGTTTTCGCCACGGCCTATGCGGACAGGGAGCATGCCGAGCGCGCGCTCCAGGGCGTGAAGACACTTTTCATGGTCTCCGCCGCGGAAAACCCGTACCGCGCCCAGGACCAGCGGACCTTTATCGACGCGGCGAAGGAGGCGGGCGTCCAGCACGTGGTCTACACGTCCTTCATGGGCGCGGCGCCCCATGACGTGTTCACCCTGGGGCGTGACCATTGGGACACCGAGGAGTACATCAAGGCGAACGGCCTGAAGTACACCTTCCTGAGGAACTGCTTCTACCAGGACATCCTGCCCTCGTTTGCAGGGCGCGACGGCGTCATCCGCGGCCCGGCTGCCGACGGAAAGTTCGCGCCGGTGGCACGCAGCGACGTCGCCCGTTCCGCCGCCCGGATCCTCACCTTCCCCCGGGAGCATGAGGACCGGATCTACACCCTCACCGGACCGCAGGCGATCACCATGGAACAGGTAGCCAAAATCCTGTCCCGCGTCACCGGGGAGGACATCACGTATCACGCTGAATCGCTGGATGAAGCAGTTGAGTCCCGGCGCCGTGCCGGTGCCAGTGACTGGCAGGCGGTGGCGTGGGCAACCAGTTATGCGGCCATTGCCACGGGTGAACTTTCCCAGGTGAGTGATGACGTCGCGTTGCTCACCGGGGTGGCTCCGCTGAGCTTCGAGGACCATTTGCTGCGCGAAGAATAAAGTTCAGCGGCGGCCTCTTCCCAATCGGCAGGTGCGTGCCTAGGGTCGAAAACATGGCACATACACCCGGGGATCGCGTTGAGGATTTCCTGCGCGAATGCACCATTACCGGTTTGGACGAGTCCGACGCTACGCCTGCCGCGGACCTGTACGGGATGTACATCATCTGGTGCGAACAGGTCGAGCTCGAACCGGTTTCGACGGCCCTGTTCTCCCGCCGGGTCAAGGCCAGCGGCATCCGGCCCACGCGCCGCCGCCGGGAGAACGTGTATGCAGGACTGCTGCCCACCGGGCCCGTCCCTGTCCAGTACATCCTGGAAACGGACAAACCGCCGAGCCCCAACGGGCTGAGTCTTTTCGGCGCCTAGCTTGTTGTTCCAGCGTCGGGACGCATGCTGTTGATAGCGTGGCAGGATGACCACCTACAACAGACTTGGCACTTCCGGCCTCACCGTTTCGACTGTCGGGCTCGGCTGCAACAACCTCGGCCGGGCAGGCACCGCCACCGAATCCCAGGAGGGGACCGACGCCGTCGTGCATACCGCGGTGGACGCGGGCATTACCCTGTTCGATACTGCGGACACCTACGGCGCTGAGCCGGGCCTCAGCGAAATCCGGTTGGGGAAAGCCCTCGGATCACGCCGGGGCGACGTCGTCGTTGCGACGAAGTTCGGCATGGACATGCAGGGGGCCAACGGACCGGACTTCGGTGCACGCGGCTCCCGCCGCTACATCGTGACGGCGGCGGAGGCATCTCTTCGCCGGCTGGGCACGGATTGGATCGACCTGTACCAGTTCCACACGCCGGACCCGCTGACTCCGATTGATGAAACCCTCGCCGCACTGGATGACCTCGTGACCAGCGGCAAGGTCCGGTACATCGGGCACTCGAACCGCAGCGGCTGGCAGATTGCCGAGGCCGAGTTCACGGCACGGATCAAGGGAACGACGCGTTTTATCTCGGCACAGAACCATTACAACCTGCTGGACCGCCGGGCTGAGCTCGAAGTCACTCCTGCCGCAGAGGCCTATGGCCTGGGCGTGCTGCCGTACTTCCCGCTGGCCAACGGCCTGCTGACCGGCAAGTACAGCTCCGGCCAGGCTCCCGAGGGCAGCCGCCTGACCCACTCCCGCACCAACCTGCTGCAGAACGCGGACTACGACCAGCTGCGCGAGTTCGGCGACTTTGCCAGGGACCGCGGGCTGACCGAGGTGCAGGTCGCGTTCTCCTGGCTCGCATCCCGTCCTTCAGTTTCCTCGGTCATTGCCGGGGCGACCAGGCCCGAGCAGGTGCAGCAGAACGCTGAAGCGGCGTCATGGGTGCCTTCGGAGAAGGACCTGGAGGAGCTGGACCGGATTTTCCCGCAGACGCCGAAGGTTGCTCTGTTCTAGTTCTTTGTCCCTGTTACCTTGGGACGGCCGGTGGGTCCGGAACGGCGGCAACGAAACTCCTGTGCTCGCAGAGCTCGCAAGGAGTATTAAAGCCGCCTAACCCGGACCCTCGCGCGGCCTTCTTCGGTTAGAGTGTTTCGGGGATTCTGCGCCCGGGAAAAAGCGTCGAGTATTGCCGCCGGTACATTCTGCGTCCGACCAGGCGGTAGGCGAGACGGATCGGCGGCGGGATCTCCTTGAACAGTTCTTTTCGGTCCTGGGGAGGATTGGTGGCCAGCACCATGCCGAGGTAGCTCACCAGAAACTTCTTGTCGAGCTGTCCGATCCCGTGCTCGCCGACCGCCTTCATTTCCTTTTCGTTCAGGACCCTGTCCACAACAGGCATCACCTCGGTGACTTCGCGGCGCAGGTGGACTTTGAGGAGATTGGACAGGTCCTCATAGCGTTCAGTGAGTGCCTCACTGGCCGCCTTGTCTGCTGTCTCCGTCCAGCGCCGCCGGACCGGTTCGATGTCATCAAGCCGGACCCTTACTTGCCGGTGCTGCTCCAGCATCTGGGCCACATGCAGTGCGCACCCCGGCGCCCGGCCGGCCAGCTGGGGATACATGAGCAGGTCCTCGCCCTCGTGGTGGCGTGCGCCGCCATCCTGCCCACCGCCGTGGTTGTGGGCGCCAGTCCGCTCGCACCATTGCCGCTGGCCATACTCTTTGGCCTCTGCGGCGCCGTTGCGCTGACGACGCTACCCATTACAGAGATCGCGGCGCGACGGGCGATGGGTGGACGGTTAAGCGGCACGGTCAACACCACGTGAGCAGGCGTGAGGTCCGGGGCCCGCCGGCGAACACGTCGCCCTCACCGCGAATAAGCGGGGGGAAAACATGCTTCTGGAGCAAGAGAGTGCATCGGAGTTTTCCTTACCCTGGACGAGAATCGTTGCGTTGATCACGAGTGTTCGCGCACGGTTCACCGGGACGCCGGTGCGTGTTCACCGCCGATTAACCTTGGCCGGATGAACTCGGAGAGTCCCAATTCGAGCACGACTCAGAGGTCTCATTGAATACCGAACTGCCCTCCAGTCCGCAGGTTCCTGCAGACGTTCCGCCCTCAGTCGGCGGATTGTTCAATTTCCGTGACGCGGCATCAGGAACCGGAACTCCGGGACTGCGCAGGGGACTGCTCTTCCGATCTGGAGCCCTGAATGACCTTGACGCTGCCGGTCTTGCTGAACTGGGTGCAGCACGGATCGCCACGGTGGTAGACCTGCGCGAGCCGGTGGAGGTTGCCTCGGCTCCGGATACTGTTCCGGCCGGAACGCGGGTGGTGAACATTCCGCTCTACTGCGGAAGCGTCCCTGTCTCCGAGCCGATCGAAGCCGTCTACCGGCATCTGCTGCAGAACTGCGCCCGGGCACTGACCAGTGCCGTCGGGGAGGTGATCCGGAGCCTTGACGGCGGTGTCCTGGTGCACTGTGCTGCAGGGAAAGACCGCACCGGGCTGGTGGTCGCGCTGGTGCTCGACGCCGCCGGGGCCTCCCGCAGTGCCATTGTGGAGGACTACTCCCGCACCGAAGCGGCCCTTCCCTGTTCCTTCCGCCGGGCTGTACTGGCCCGGCTGGGTGGCCGGATCACCGATCCCGCGGAAATGGCCACCGCTGTCCGCCTGCATCTGGCCAGTCCGCAGGAGGTTCTGGACAGCGCACTGCAGGTCCTGGCTGAGGAGTCCTTCGAAGGTGAGACCGGTGCCGCTGCCTACCTGCTGCGGAACGGCTTGGATCGGGGAATGCTGGTCCGGGCCCGCGTCCTGCTGCACGGCATCGGAACTCCCGCGGCATGAGCGGGGACGGGTACACCCTGATCCACCTCACGGACACTCATTTGCGTCAGCCGGGTGAGCTGCTGTTTGGTGCCTTGGACACGTGGGCGCGCACCGCAGAGGCGCTGCGTGCTGCGGCCCGCTACCGGCCCGATGCCGTCGTGGTTACCGGTGACATCGCCGATTCCGGCGCGGATATCTACGCCGTCGCTTCCGGGCTTTTCACCCGGGCCAGGCGGGAGCTGGGCTGCCCAGTCATCGTGCTGCCCGGTAACCATGACGTTCCCGGCACCCGGGCATGGGCGGCAGAATCATTCACCGGTTCGCAGACAGATACAGGCCCCGGTCCGGGTAACGACGTGCATTTCGTGGGAGGACTGCGCCTCATCACGCTGGATTCGGATGATCCAGGCCGGCCCGCAGGACGGCTTACGGGAGCGCAGCTGCAATGGCTGGATGATGTCCTGGCCGAGCCTGCCCCCGACGGCACCGTACTGGCCCTGCACCATCCACCCATCGATTCATTGCTGCCGCAGCTGGCCGGCCGGGGCCTGGACAGGCCCGCAGAACTAGCCGGCGTGCTGGCCGGCACGGACGTCCGCGCCGTCCTGTGCGGGCACTACCACCATGCTCTGTCCGGTCGGCTGGGCGGTGTGCCGGTCTGGGTCGGCCCGGCGGTGTCCTACGGTCAGGATCTCTTCGCCCCACCGGAGACCGTGCAGGGCCTGGACAGCAGCTGGCTCTCGGTCATCCGGCTGGGCGAAAACAGCTTCAGCGCCGTCCCGGTGCCGCTTCTGCCCGCCGGAGCCTCGGTGTTCACCAACGCCGCCGTGCCCCCCGGGGCTGTCCCAGCCGCGGGTACCAGCCCTTCCACCCATCTCATCCCGGTGCCCGCAGGTGCACCTGGCCACCAATACCGGCAGCAGCCGTTGCTGCCGGGTTCCCGAGGAGAAACCATTGCTGCAACAACGCACTAAGTACCCCGCCCTCGCCGTCGTCTCAGTTGCATCGCTGGCGTCGCTGGCTCTCCTGACCGCCTGCAGCGGCAGCGCCGACGGCGCCGAAAACTCCCCGGCAGCCGCAGCTTCCAGCACAGCGGCCGGCGCCACCGGCACCCTCACGGTGTACACCTCTGAGCCGCAGGCCAAGATTGATGAATTGGTCGCCGCCTACAACGAGGTCAATCCGGAGGTCAGCGTTGAGGTCTTCCGCGCCGGCACTGGGGAGCTGAAGACCCGGATCGCCACGGAGAAGGAGACTGGCGGCATCCAGGCCGACGTTATCCTCGCCGCCGACGTCCCCACGTTCGAGGCGTACGCCGCCGAGGGCGACCTGCAGGTCCTGGACATCGACAACGCCGGAGAATTGAACCAGGATATTGTCGACCCCGAGGGCTACTACGTGGGCACGCGCATCATTCCCACTGTCATCGCCTACAACACCACACTGGTGGACAGCGCCCCCGAGTCCTGGGCCGAACTGGCCGACGAGGAATACAAGGGCATGATCGCCATGCCGAACCCGGACGTGTCCGGTGCCGCTGCCTTCAACACCACCGTCTGGCTCGAAACCCCGGCCCTGGGTGAGAACTGGCTGAAGAACCTGGTCAAGAACGAACCGACCGTGCTGGAAAGCAACGGTCCGGTTGGGCAGGCCGTGGCCGCCGGTACGTCGGGCATCGGGATTGTGGTGGACTACGTGGCCCGCGAACTGGCAGCAAAGGGCTCGCCCATCAGCCTGTCCTACCCGTCCGACGGCGTTCCGTACGTCTCCCAGCCTGCCGGCGTCTTCAATGATTCGAAGAACCCGGACGCCGCCAACGAGTTCGTGGAGTTCCTGGTTTCGAAGGAAGGCCAGGAACTGGCCGTGGCGCAGTCCTACCTCCCGGTTCGCGAAGACGCCGGTGTCCCCGCAGGTGCGCCTTCCCTTGCCGACCTGGAGCTGCTGAATCCGGACCTCGCGGTGATCGCCGAGAAGCAGGCAAGCGCCGTCGCAAAGTTCAATGACCTCCTCAAGTAATTCCGTTTCCCTGCCGGCACGGCAGCTCAGTACCGCCGGACAGAAGTCCCGGGGCGACGGACTGCACTGGCTCAGGTTGGCGGTCTGGGCTGCGCTGGCCCTGCTGGTGCTCCTCCCGCTCGGTGTCATTGCATTCCGCGGGGCCCAGCCGTCCAACGCCGATGTGCTCACGGACTCCGATGTCCTGGCCGCGGCGTGGAACTCCGTTTCCTCCGCCGCCGGATCAGCCGCGCTGGCCACCGCGTTCGGTGCGCTGCTCGCCGTCGTCCTTGACCGGACCGATTTACCGGGCCGAACCGTGCTGCGCTGGATCTTCCTGCTGCCGTTCCTCATTCCGCCCTTCATTGGGGCAATGTCCTGGATGGCGCTGCTCTCCCCGGCTGGCACCGTGAACAAGGCGCTGATGGCGCTGACCGGATCCGCAGGCCCGGTGCTGGATATCTACGGCGGCGGCGGTGTGGTGTTCCTGCTCGCCGTGCACTCCTATCCGCTGGCCTACCTGGTGATCAGTGCAGCGCTGCGCCGGGTTCCCGGCAGCCTGGAGGAAGCCGCCCGGATCAGCGGTGCCGGCGGGCTGCGAACGTTCTGCCAGGTGACCCTGCCCCTGGTGCGCCCGGCCGTGGTAGCCGCGTTCGTGCTCACGCTGGTCGCCAACCTCTCCGACTTTGGCATTCCCGCGCTGATCGGCCTGCCCGAGCGGTACACCACGCTCACCACACTGGTGTACCGCTACCTCGCCTCCGGCACCGTGACCAATCCGCTGCCCGCCGTGGCCGCGATCGGCGTTGTGCTGCTGGTCCTGGGCCTGGCGGCCGTGCTGCTGCAGCGCCGGCTGCCCGGGGGCAGTGAACTTGGCGGGTCCGGAGCGTCTGCACTGCCTCTGCAGCTGGGGTCCTCCCGCTGGGCTGCGGCGGCGCTGCTGTGGTGCACCGCCGGCGTCGTCTGCGTCCTGCCGCTGCTGGCGCTGACAGAGCAGGCACTGCTGCCCGCTCCCGGTGTGCCGCTGACCTGGGACAACCTGACCCTGGCCAACATCGCCCGTGCCGTGACCAGCGCAGGAGCGCTCACCGGCATCGCCAACTCGGTGATGCTCGCACTCGGTGCGGCGGTGGCCTGCGGCGTCCTGGGACTCGGTGTTGGTGCGCTCCTGACCCGTACCCGACACCGCTCCAACACCGCACTGGACGTCACCGCCATGCTGCCGCAGGCACTGCCCGGCCTCGTCCTGGCTGTCGCCTGGCTGCTGATTGCCCCGGCGGTGGGTATTTTCAACACGCCGTGGGTGATCCTCGGCGCCTACGTCATGGCATTCCTGGCCCTGGTGGTCCAATCCGTGCGTGCACCGCTGGAATCCGTGCCGGTGTCCCTGGACGAGGCTGCACGGATCTCCGGTGCCGGCCCGCTGCGGACACTGGCGGACGTGGCGCTGCGGCTGAGCGTGCCCGCGGCAGTGAGCGGCGCCGTCGTCGTCGCGCTGACCGCAGTGCGCGAACTGACCATTTCCATCCTCCTGGTGGCGCCCGGCTCCCAGACACTGGGCGTGGTCATCTTCAACCTCCAGCAGGCCGGGGACTACAACTCGGCTTCCGCCCTGGCGCTGCTGGTCACGATCGTCGGCGTCGCGGGTCTCGCCGCGACTGCCGCCTGGGGTGCCCGCCGTACAGCGCGCACCCGCTTCCGGAAGGGAAAATAAATGTCTTCGATCAGCCTTCAAGGCCTGCACCATGTCTACGCCAACGGCCATGTTGGCCTGTCCAATGTGGACCTGGACGTGCACGACGGCGAGTTCCTGGCGTTGCTGGGCCCGTCGGGTTCCGGCAAAACCACGCTGCTGCGCAGCATCGCCGGGTTTGTTCAACCGGAGGGCGGCACTCTTTGCCTCGGTGGCAGGCCTGTGGCAGGGCCCGGCGTCTGGGTCCCGCCGGAGAAGCGGAACCTGGGTATGGTCTTCCAGGATCACGCGATCTGGCCACACTGGTCGGTGGCCCGGAACGTGGGGTATCCGCTGCGCCTGGCCGGCCTGCCCCGCAAAGATGCCGAGGCCCGGGTGCGCAGCGTACTGGGACTGGTCGGGCTGGACGGGCTGGGGGAGCGGGCACCGGCTGCACTTTCCGGCGGGCAGCGCCAGCGAGTGGCCCTGGCGAGGGCGATCGCAGGCGCTCCACAGGCCCTCCTCCTGGACGAAGCGTTGTCTTCCCTTGATGAACCGCTGCGGGCCAGACTCCGTCTGGATCTGAAGGCGCTGACTAGCGAGCAGGGACTGACGTCGGTGCACGTCACGCACGACCGCGCAGAGGCCCTGGCCCTGGCAGACCGGGTGGCGGTCCTGCGGGCCGGGCGGATTGAACAGATTGGCACACCGCAGGATCTCGTGCGGAATCCGGCGTCGACGTTTGTGGCGTCTTTCGTCAGCGATGCCGTGCTGCTGGACGGTACCTGGGTGGAGGGACGGCTCGAGCTCGCGGGGGGCATCAGCATCCCCGGCGAACGGCTCGACGCCGGGCCGTGCGTGGGCGCGGACGGTCTGGGACACAGTGCCCTGGCGGTTACCGCCGCGGTGTCACCGATGGACCTGGTGCTGCACCCGAACAACGCCGGCGACACCGGCTGGGCACCGACCGGTGTTGTGACCTCCGCGCTCTACGGACCGCACGGGTTTGACGTCTCTGCAGACTGGCAGGGCAGAACGTTGCGGGCGCATGTCACAGGATGGGTACCCAAGCCGGGGGACCGGGTATCGCCGGAGGTTCTCCGGGCCCATGTGTTCGCGTCCGATGCGGTGGGGCCCGCGGCGGGAGCTGCTCGCCCCAGGCTGGTGCCGGCGTGAGTGGTGCTTCCAGGCCCCCGGAACGGCTGGTCCTGGTTCGGCACGGCGAAACGGACTGGAACCAAGAGCGCCGGTTGCAGGGGCGCACCGATAATCCGCTGAACGGTGTGGGCCGTGCCCAGGCGCGCACGGCCGGACTGCTGCTGGCTGCTGATCCGTGGAGTGTGGTGGTTTCATCGCCGCTGCTGCGTGCCGTGCAGACAGCCCACATTATTGCTGACGCGGCCGGTTTGCAGCCGGCCGGCACCATGGCGGAGCTGATCGAGAGGGACTATGGGTCGGCAGAAGGGCTGCACCTGAACGGACTGACCGAACCGGAGTTTACAGCTGCACTTGGCACCGGCGAACCTGAGAGAGCAGTGGCGCGTCGCGGACTCGCCGCTCTGCGCGGTTTGGCTGCACAGTTTCCAGGCCAGCGGATCATCGCCGTGGCGCACGGCACCCTTATCCGGCTCACCCTCTCTGAGCTCACTGGCCAGCGGTGTCCGCGTGTGCTGAACGGTGAGGTGGTGGAGGTTCCGCTGGCCGCTCTGCTCGAACCCTAGATTTACTGGAAGCCGACAGGAGCGGTGGAGGATCGCTTATTGGACGTCGGCGGTTCAGCCTCTCGGCTGCGTTCCCCGGCGCAATCAAGGGGGTTTCAATCACGACGGCTTAGTCGCTGCCCCGTCCAGCCAGAGCATGTCCGATTCGTCCCGGTGCGTTCCCGTGGTGCCCACGTGCTTTGCATCGATCTTCGGACCATTCCTGATCACGTGCACCAGGGCCATGCCATGGCCGCGTCCAATCCCATAGTCCGTTTTCAGCCACGCCAGGATGTCGCCTGCTTTGGCACTCCCGCCGTCGAAACCCCTGGCTTTTGCCATCCCAATGAGTTCGCGGGGAGTCAGCCCGGTCTTTTGTTCAATGGTGTCCAAATTGGCTTGAAATGACATCGAGTCCCTCCCTAACGCCCAGCCACGTGATGACCCTGATTGTGGCGGAGAAACCGTCCGGCTGTACAGGGGCAGTCTGTGCTGCGGGGCAGGGGCTGACAGCGACATCGCGGCCGCTGTTCAAGCGGTTCCTGGACCGGCAAAGACTGAGGGGCTCAGGAAGTGGAACACCGTTTCAGCAGCGCGCCTGAACCACCGCCGCCGAGCTCATCGTCCCGAACCGGCCTGCCTGACACCGTCAGCAGGAGCGCCACCGACGAACCGCGAACCTCATCGCCTCTGCCGAGTTCAAAAGGGCCGTCCGTGGCCACCAAGCGGAGCCCCTCCACCAGCTCCTTGCCGCCGCCGATTTTCACGGACGTCTTCAGCTGATGCTGCAGGGCCGCGAGGACGGGCGCAACGGGGTACGTGCGGACAATGCCCAGAGGCCGCCGGATGTCCTCCCCGTGGACCACGGCTTCCACCAGCCGGGTGGCGAGGGGCACCGGAGGGCCGGACGTCCGCGACTGGACGGAACGGAACGCCGCCAGGGTGATTTGAGGGTCCTGGGCACGTTCACGGAAGACTCCGGCGGTGTTATCCCGGTCAAAATCCATCCGGGCGGCAAGCAGGCGGCGGATAAAACCCAGCCGGGTCGTTTTGGCGGTATCGACAAGATGGGCCAGGACATCGTGCACATCCCAGCCCGGACAAAGCGAGGGCGTCTGCCACTGTGCGGCAGAGAGACTCTCCAGATCCTGAATCAGCGCACGGCGTTCTTCATGCACGGCAGACCAGATGGAAGAGGCCGGTTGGGGTGTCATGTCCGTACTCAACCAGCGTGGAACCGGGGTGTCCAGTGACGCTGTGCCCAAGACCCGTCGCTGCTGCCTTCGGTACGGCCAGCATCGTTGCCGCTTTCGCGGCGCTCGATGAATCCACCGCTGGGCGAGGAGCGGCCTGGACCCGCCCAGATGTAAACACCGTGCTGTTTGTGTACAGCTAGAGCGTTGAAGCCACGAAGATCTGGGACGGCCCCGTGATCGTGGCCGTGACGGGCTCCCCGGCGTACAGGATCTTCGCCTCGGGCTCCAAATCCGCCGTGGCCCCATCCACGGTGATGTCAGCGGGTTCCGTCGCGGCCAGCACAACGCTAAACGGCCCCACGCTGACGGGCTTTTGGCCACTTCCTACGACCACCCGCCGCAGGTCCAAATCGTTGCTCCAGAGCGGAATGCGCTGCTGGCCGTCGCCGACGTCGACCACGGGCAGGGGAGAAGGCTGCGGCTGTCCGCCGCTCGTCAGATGCTGCAGTTCGCAGAGGTCCACATACTCCTGGGTCAGGCCTGCCTGCAACGCGTTATCGGAGGTGCCCATAACCAACACTGCCTGGCCGGACAGATAGGAATGCAGGCACCCGGGAGGTATCACGGCTGCATGCCCGGGATCCAGCTGGATCAGCTTCATGCAGACGGCCAGCAGGATGCCCCGGTCGTGTGGGAAATGCTGCTGCAGCCGGCGTACTGCCGCGAGCACCTCGGCGGCCGGACCGTCGACGTGCCGGATCCGGTCCACGGCGTCGGCTGTTTCCCGCACAGCAGCTGCTGTTTCCTCCCGCGTCATGCGAAGTACGGAGTGGATGGCGGTCTCATGGTGGAAGGAAAGGTAGGAACGCAGCCAGGGCAGTTCCAGCCCGGAGGCGATGGCCTGAAGTTCTTCCATGGTCCGTTCTCCGGCAAGCACGCGCAGGGGCGTGAGGGCTACGGCGACCTCACACTTCGGGTTGCTGTCCTTGTAGTTACGGTTTCCGGCGCCCAGCGGCACGCCCCGGGCCTGTTCCCTAACAAAGCCCGCCAGCGCCTGCTCCCAGCGCGGGTGCAGCATGATCGGCGACGGAACATCGGCGTCCAAGACCGTGAGACGGAAGGGAAACGGAGAGCCGGTTTCGGCTTCGGGATGGGGGAGTGTTAACGGCCGGTCAGCGGCAAACCGCTCCAGTGTTTGCCGGTAGGTCGCGGGATCCCAGTCAATGAGCAGGCCGCGGGAGGACTGTGGCGAAGGTCGGCGAGCGGGTGCTACCGACCTTGAGAGATCAGAATCAGTACGCACTAGGGTCACTTACATCACTGAGGTGGGGCAAAGACGGTGCTATGGGGGGAGCGGAGGGTCCGGCACATAGACAAACGTTCTCCCATAATTATAGCCATTCCGGCCGCAGAGTGAGTGCTGATCCCGGTGCGGGACTCTCCCAAAGGACGATCCCCGACCGCCGCCAGTCATCAGCTCTCACGCCGTGAATCCCTGATGTATCGGGTGACGGGCAGGGAGCCCTGGCCGGGGCTCGGGGAGCCCTGGGGCCGCTGATCACGCCCATGGTGAAACCGTGGGCAGCAGGACAAATCGGTAGAGGTGCCCTGTTAGCGTCGGAGGGTGAGTACCGAACCTGTTGCAGCAGACCAGTCCGCTCCCAACCTCATCAGCGCCGCCGGCAACGGCATGGTCCGCGTCCGCGGCGCCCGGGAAAACAACCTCCGCAGTGTCGACGTCGATATTCCACGCGACGCCATTGTTGCGTTTACCGGTATCTCCGGCTCCGGCAAGTCATCCCTGGCGTTCGGCACCATCTACGCAGAAGCCCAGAAGCGGTACTTCGAATCGGTGGCGCCTTACGCCCGCCGGCTGATCTCCCAGGGCCACAATCCCAAGGTGGAGGCCATCACTGGCCTGCCTCCCGCCGTCGCGCTCCAGCAGCGCCGCGGCACGGCGAGCTCACGGTCCACGGTCGGTACGCTCACCACGCTGTCGAACTCGATGCGGATGCTGTTCTCCCGCGGCGGCACCTACCCTGCCGATGCCGTGCCGGGCAGCCTCGACTCCGACGCCTTCTCGCCCAATACAGCCGCGGGTGCCTGCCGCGAATGCTCCGGCCTGGGCATCGCGCACACCGTGACCGAGGAATCCCTGGTCCCGGACCCGAACCTGAGCATCCGGGACGGTGCCATTGCGGCCTGGCCGGGCGCCTGGCAGGGCAAGAATCTGCGGGACATCCTGATCCACCTGGGGTACGACGTCGATGTGCCCTGGCGGAAGCTGCCGAAAAAGGACCGCGACTGGATCCTCTTCACTGAGGAACAGCCCGTCGTCACCATCACCCCGCAGCGCGACCGCGTGGCCAAGCCGTACAAGGGACGGTTCTGGAGCGCACGCAGCTACGTGCTGCACACCCTGGCGGATTCGGGCAGCGCGAAGATGCGCGAACGGGTCCTGGCGTACATGGTCTCCGGACCCTGTCCCGTCTGCGGGGGAGCGGGTCTCCGCCCGGAGGCACTGGCCGTTACCTTCGCCGGCCGGAACATCGCCGAACTCAACGGGGCGACCCTGGGCGAACTCGCGGAGGTCATCCGGCCGACAGCGGAGCTCAAGGAAGCGGGCACGGCGTCCCGGTCCGCGGCGTCCAACGAAAACACCGACGTGGCCGTCACCATTACCCGGGACCTGCTTTCCCGGCTCGAAATCCTGATCTCCCTGGGGCTGGGTTACCTCAGCCTGTCCCGGGCGACGCCAACGCTTTCACCGGGGGAGATGCAGCGGCTGCGGATCGCCACCCAGCTGAGGTCCGGACTGTTCGGCGTCGTCTATGTCCTGGACGAACCCTCCGCCGGCCTGCACCCGGCGGATGCCGAACCGCTGCTGGCCGTCCTGCAGGAACTCAAGGACGCGGGAAACTCGGTATTCGTCGTCGAGCACAACATGGACGTGGTCCGCAGCGCCGAATGGATTGTCGACGTCGGTCCGCAGGCGGGCGACGGCGGCGGCACCGTGCTCTACAGCGGTCCGGTTGCAGGACTGGCCGAGGTTGCGGAGAGCGCCACCCGGCCCTTCCTCTTCGGCGAAGCCGAGGAAACCGCTCCTGCCCGCCGCCGCGCTGAGCGCTGGCTGTCCCTTAAGGGCATCACCCGGCACAACCTCGTGGACCTCGACGCCGAGATCCCGCTCGGCGTGCTGACAGCTGTGACCGGTGTGTCCGGGTCCGGCAAGTCCACGCTGGTCAGCCAGGTGCTGGCAGAGGCCGTGGGAACCCAGGTCAACGGGGCTCCGCCCGAGCCGGAAGATGAAGGCGACGACGCGGCGCCGGAGCGCGCAGACCCCGGCGTGCAGGTCCGCAGCATTGACGGCCTGGAGCATCTGGACCGGCTGGTGAAGGTGGACCAGCGACCCATTGGCCGGACCCCGCGGTCCAACCTGGCCACCTACACGGGACTGTTCGACGCCGTCCGGAAGCTCTATGCCTCCACGGATGAGGCCCGGGCCCGCGGCTACACCGCCGGACGGTTCTCCTTCAACGTGGCCGCCGGACGCTGCGAGACCTGCCAGGGCGAGGGCTTCCTCGCCGTCGAACTGCTGTTCCTGCCCGGGACCTATGGTCCCTGCCCGCAGTGCCACGGCGCGCGCTACAACGAGGAAACCCTGGAAATCACGTACCGGGGCAAGAGCATCGCGGATGTGCTGGGCATGCGGGTGGAGACTGCCGCGGAGTTCCTGTCCGACGTTCCTGCCGCGGCACGCAGCCTGAACACCCTGCTCGACGTCGGGCTCGGCTACCTTCGCCTGGGCCAGCCCGCCACCGAGCTCTCCGGCGGTGAGGCCCAGCGGATCAAACTGGCCACCGAGCTGCAGCGGGCACGCCGCGGACACACGCTCTACCTGCTGGACGAGCCGACCACCGGCCTGCACCCGCAGGACGTGCAGCTGCTGCTGGCCCAGCTCAACCGGCTGGTGGACGCAGGCAACACGGTTGTGGTGGTGGAGCACTCGATGAACGTGGTGGCGTCTGCGGACTGGGTGATCGACATGGGCCCGGCAGGCGGCGACGACGGCGGCCGGATCATCTGTGCCGGAACGGCCGATGAGGTTGCGGGCTGTAAAGCCAGCCGGACGGCGCCGTACCTTTCTGCTGCACTGGAACGGATTCGCTGAACGTCTAGCGCGCGGCAGGAAGGTTCGGAACGGCGGCAACGAAACTCCCTGCTCGCAGAGCTCGCCGGGAGTATTAAAGCCGCCTAACCCGAGCCCTCCTGCCTCGGTGCCAGTGGACGGCTTCGATCCGCGAAGATGAAGAATTCTTCATCGCCGTTTCACGGTGGCCTCATAAAGCCCTGAAACTATGTAGGCATGCAAACGATGCGACGTGTGCTCCTGCTGGGGGCGATGCTGCTGGTGCCGGTGCTCCTGGCTGTAGCCGGGACCTTGCTCCTGCCTCCGGCCGGACCTCCCAAGGTTGACGCGACCCCGGTCGAACTGGGCCCCGGTCCTGACGGCGCGCCTGCCCACGGACTGGAACCGCGGCCAAGCGATTCCCCCACGGCCCCGGCGGAGCCTGCGCCCCCGGCCCCTGCACCGTCAGATCCGGACACCGCCCCGGCGCCGCAGCCGCAGGCCACGCCTGCGGAAGGACCGGTGGTTCCTGCACCGGCCCCGGTCACTCCCGCCGAACCCGTGCCTGTCCTGCCGCCGGTCGTCATCGATGACGACGACGCCGGGGAAGAGGATGACGACTAGTGGCACTGACCGTACCCGCACCGGACCGCACGGCACCTCCTGTGCCGGAACACCGTCCTCAGGCCGGTAATGCCTGTGCACGGCGGGGCTCGAAAGTACCCGCCCGCTGGCGGATCGCCGGCTGGATCCTGCTTACCACCGCACTGACCCTCCTGGCCGTGCTGCTGACCATGAAGTCGCTTCTCCTTAATGAGGCGAGGACGCAGGCCCATCAGGACATCAACCAGGAACTGCAGGAATTCCGGGCCTTCGCGGCTGAAGGAGTCGATCCCACCACGGCTGAACCCTTTACCTCCATCGAGAAGATGCTGGAGATCTTCCTCAGCCGGCAGTCGGCGGCCCCGAATGAAGTCATTGTGGGCAGTGTTGGCCAGCGGATCCTCTATACCGCCGCAGGCGCAAACGGTTCGCCCGCCAACGGCCACAACCTGCCCGAGGACGACGCGCTGATGGGCAGCATCCGCTCGGGGGACGCCGCTTCCGGCATTGCCCAGACCAGTGCGGGGGAGATGCACTGGGTTCGACTGCCGGTTGTCTCCGGGGACGAGACCGGCCACCTGATCGTCGGTGTCTATATGGCTCCCCGCCAGGAGGAGGTTGCCGACACCATCCTGACCATCTTCTTCGTCTCCTTCGGCGGGCTCGCAGTGACCGCCGGGATCGCCTGGCTCGTGGCTGGGCAGATCCTCTCACCCATCCGCGAAGTGCGCCGGGTTGCCGAAGAAATCTCGGAGAGCGATCTCACCGCCCGGGTGCCGGTCCGCGGCAACGACGACATCTCCGCGCTGGCTGTGACCTTCAATATGATGCTTGACCGGCTGGAATCGGCCTACCGGACGCAGCGTGCATTCGTCGACGACGCCTCACATGAACTGCGCACGCCAATCACCGTGATCCGCGGGCACCTGGAGCTGATGGAGGACAATGCGGCGGACCGCAGCCGGACGCTGGCCCTGGTGGACGGGGAACTGGCACGGATGGGCCGGATCGTCTCGGACCTGCTGCTGCTGGCCAAGGTAGACCGCCCCGGGTTCGCCGTCCCGCGGCCCACCGACGCGGCGGCACTGCTTCTCGACATCGAAGCCAAGGCGCAGGTCCTGGGTCCGCGGGGCTGGCCGATCCTGGAAATTGCCGAAGGCACCATCAGCGTGGATGCGCAGCGGATAACCCAGGCCGTGCTGCAGCTGGCGACGAATGCCTGCCAGTATTCCCCGGAACGCAGCACCGTGAGCCTTGGGTCCCGCTTCGAGGAGGAGGGGACCGCGCGCCGGTTCACCATCTGGGTTGCCGACCGCGGCAGCGGCGTGGACGCACAGGAAGCTGCCCGCATTTTCGGCCGGTTCCACCGCGGGCAGGCAGCAGATCAAGGCGACGGCGCCCGCCCCGGTGCCGGCCTGGGACTGGCTATCGTGCGCGGCATCGCCGAAGCCCATCATGGGACGGTCTGGGTCCGCAGCACGCCGGGGCACGGCGCCACCTTCGGTATCACCATCCCGGCCCCGGAAGCGCCCGGTGAAGTATCCGCCCTCCCTCCGGACACAGGCACCTCCTGCAGCACAGAAAAGGCCGCCGACGGCCCGAAGCCAAAGAAAGATATGAACCCATGAGCAGGATCCTGATCGCGGAGGATGACCGCCGGATAGCCGAGTTCATCGAGAAAGGCCTGCGGGCCGCGAACTACACCTGCATCTGCGTGGAGGACGGCGCCAGCGCCCTGCTCCTGGCACGCTCCGGGGGTTTCAGCATGATCATTTTGGACATTGGACTCCCTACCCTCAGCGGCTTCGACGTGCTCGAACGCCTCCGAAGCGAGGGTTGCCGGACCCCGGTGATCGTGCTGACAGCCAGTGATTCGGTAGCAGACACCGTCCATGGACTGGAAAGCGGCGCCAATGACTACATGACGAAACCGTTCCAGTTCGCCGAGCTCCTTGCCCGTGTCCGGCTGCGCCTGAACGACGACGCCGAGCCCGCCCCGGTATCCACCCTCACCCACGGGGACCTGGTCCTGGACATGCGCAGCAGGCGGGTGCGGACCGGAGAAGACACCGCCGACCTGACTGCCCGCGAGTTTTCCCTGCTGGAAGTCTTCCTGCGCCATCCGGGCCAGGTGCTCAGCCGGGAGCAGCTGATTTCCCATGCGTGGGACATGGACTTTGACCCCGCGTCGAACGTGGTGGACGTCTACGTCCGCGCCCTGCGCGCCAAGATCGGCGCTGGCCGCCTGGAAACTGTCCGCGGGGCGGGATACCGGCTGACATGAGCGAAGTCTTCTACACCTCCACACCCAAAGGTGCCAGCCTGCCGGAGAACGCTGAAACCGGCAGAAGGTTCCTTGGCGTGCTGAAGCCCTCCGCCGCCGTCGCGCTGGGTGTGGCGCTTTGCCTGATGGCCGTCCTGGCGGTCAACGCGGTCGCCGGCTGGGGCCTCGGCGGGGCCGCCGCGGTCACGCTGTGCATCTTCATCGCAGCGGTCTGGTTCTGGATTTTCTCTCCGGTGGGGGATACGTACGTAGCCCTGGGGGCCGCCGTCGCACTGGTGATCAGTGGAATCCTCCCCTCTGAGGACCTCTTTGCGGCTCTGGGGGAGGACACCATCTGGCTGCTCATGGCTGCCTTCGTGATAGCCGCTGCGGTGGCGTCCACCGGCCTGGCCGCACGGGGCGCCGCGTTCATCGTTTCGGGTGCCCGGTCGGTCCGGCAGCTGGCCCACCTGACTTGCCTCGGCCTGATTGTCACGGCCTTCGCCATCCCTGCCACGTCGGGGCGCGCCGCCCTGGTGCTGCCGGTCTTCCTGACCCTGCGGCGGGTGCTCAAGGACCGTCCCGCGGTGGTGAAAATGCTGGCCGTGCTGTTCCCCACCGTGATCCTGCTCTCCGCTGTCAGTTCCTTTCTGGGCGCCGGCGCGCACCTGATCACCAGCCAGATCCTGCAGGCAGCGGGGTATCCCGGGTTCGACTTCGCGTCCTGGCTGCTGCTCGGACTGCCGCTGGCACTGGTGGCCTCTTTCCTTGCTGCCGAACTCGTGCTCAGGCTCTTCACCGGCAGGGAGGAACGCCGGGAGCCGCTGCGGATTCCCCTCGCCAGCCTGCAGCAGGACAGCCCACAGCGGATCACCGGCCGGCTGGACCTCGATGAGCAGCGCTCCCTGCTGCTTCTCTGCGCCGTGGTGGCACTGTGGTGCACCGAGCCGATCCATGGCCTGGACCCTGCGCTGGTGGCCCTCATCGGCGCCCTGGTGGTGTGCCTGCCGGCCTACGGATCCGTGGACCTGGGTGTAGCTCTGAAAAAGGTTCCGTGGTCCATGCTGATTTTCATGGCCGCCACCCTGGCACTGGGATCCAGCCTGGTGAGGACAGGCGCGGCGGATTGGCTGGCAGCGTCGATGCTGGGGCCGGTGGAGTTCTTCGGTGCCGCCAAGCCCTATGTCTTCGTCGTCGCCGTCGTGCTGGTCTCGACAGCCGCTCACCTGGCGATCCAGTCGCGGTCGGCCCGGTCTGCTGTTCTGATTCCCGTCATCGTGGCCTCCGCTGCCCCGATGGGCGTCGATCCGATGGCCGCCGCCTTCGCCTCCACGGCTGCCGCAGGCTTCTGCCACACCCTGACGAGTTCCGCCAAGCCAGTGGCCATCTTCGCCGAAACGGAGGGCCAGCCAAACTTCGAACCGGCCGATCTGCTCCGGCTCTCCGCCTGGCTGGCGCCGATGAGCGCCGTGGCCGTACTCCTGTTCAGCTTCACGGTATGGCCCCTGCTGGGCCTGCCGGTGATCGTTTCCCCCTGACCCACAAAACCCCCAAAAACCCCCAAGAAAAGGTGTCCATCATGGTCATGACCATTCCGCAGCGGATTCTGGTTGCACCCTCCGGTTTCAAGGAAAGCCTCGATGCCGTCGAGGTGGCTGCGGCCATCTCTGCCGGGATCAGGCGCGTCATCCCCGGCGTCAGCATCAACGCGGTGCCCATGGCCGACGGCGGGGAAGGGACGGCCGCTGCACTGGCCAGTGCGACAGGGGGAAAAATCGTCCGCACCAGGGTCACCGGTCCGGTGGGCCGGACAGTCGACTCGCACTTCGCCGTCCTTGGCCGGGCGGAGCGCCCCACCGCCGTCGTCGAGATGGCCGCAGCGGCAGGGCTCCGGCTCGTTCCCGCCGATATGCGCGATCCCGGAGCTACCACCACGCGCGGAGTCGGCGAGCTCATTTCTGCCGCGCTGGACCAGGGCGCGGAACGGATCGTAGTCGGCTGCGGTGATTCCGGGACCTCCGACGGCGGGGCGGGCGCCCTCCGAGCCCTCGGCGTGAAGATCTTCGACCGCAACGGCAATGACCTGCCCGACGGCGGTGCCGCGCTGGCGCAGGCCGGACACGTCGACTTTTCCGGGCTGGACCCCAGGCTTTCCGCGTGCCGGCTGGAGCTGGCGCTGAATCCGTACAACGTCCTGTGCGGCCCGCAGGGGGTGGCCAGGGTCTTTGGGCCGCAGAAGGGCGCGACCCCGGACCAGGTGGAGGAGCTCTCCCGGGGCCTGGACAATTGGGCGAGGCTGCTGGCGGAGGCCACCGGGACGTCGGAGGATTACCTGCGCAACGGTCCCGGCACGGGCGCGTCCGGCGGCCTCGGTGCGGGCCTCGCAGCGGTGGGTGGCTGGCTGGTTCCCAGGTTCGAGCTGCTCCTGGATTCCGGGCTTGCCGGCATCGATCTGGACACCGACATCGCGAATGCGGATCTGGTGGTCACGGCGGAAGGTGCCATTGATTTCCAGACTCCCCGCGGCAAGGTTCCGGCCGAAGTGGCCCGCCGTGCGCAGCGCGCGGGCGTTCCGGTGCTGGCATTTGCCGGTTCCATCGGCAAGGACGCTGCGGATGTTCACGCCGCCGGGATCGACGCCATCGCCGGCATCATTCCCATCCCGATGGACCTCAAACGCGCCGTTGCGGAGGGTGCCATGCTGCTGGAGGAAGCCACGGAGCGGACCTTCCGGGTCCTGCTTCTGGGTTCGGCCATATCCTCCAGGGTGGCCGCTGCTGCTGCCTGAGCCAGCCTAGCCGTTGCGCGGCCATGGACTCAGGCGAGGTCGGGAAGATTATCCTGTCTGGGAGCGGAACCCAGGACCGGAAAGCTCATCCGTTTGGCACTGACGTAAGGAGCACAGCATGGGGAGCATCACCCTTGACCTGTTCATGACCCTGGACGGCATCTACCAAGGACCCGGCAGCGCAGATGAGGATCCCTCCGGAGGCTTCACCCTTGGCGGCTGGCAGGCCGCTTTTGCCGACGCCGAGTCCGGCAGCGCGATCATGGCCGGCATTAACCAGATGGATGCGCTCCTGCTTGGCCGCCGGACCTACGACATTTTTGCTGGCTATTGGCCGCAGCGCGGAGACACCAACCCGATTGCGGAGAAGTTCAATTCCATGGACAAGTACGTGGTGTCCCGGACACTGGACGAAGCGGATTGGGAGGGAACTGGCGTCCTGTCCACAGTGGAAGAGGCGGCAGTGCTCAAGGACCGGTATCAGGACATTCACGTTGTGGGCAGCGGTGCCCTCGCGGGCGCCCTGCTGGCCGCGGGGATCCTGGACCGGCTCAATCTCTTCCTGTATCCCGTGACATTGGGCAGCGGCAAGCGGATCTTCGCTGACGGCGCCGGCGTTCCTGCAGCCTTCACCCTTGCCTCGAACCCGCAGTCGTTCCCCTCGGGGGTGCTCCGCCTGGTCTATGAACGTGACGGCGCACCGGTGACGGGTATGGACGCCGGTGAGTAGACGCTACCGGGGTGAGAGTACTGCTGCAGCCCGTTCCAGAGCGCCGGGAACGATCGAATAGTACGCCCACACACCGCGCTTGTCCCGGTGCAGGATTCCCGCGTCCACCAGGATCTTCAGGTGATGAGACACCGTGGGCTGGCCCAGCCCTACTGGTTCGGTCAGGTCACAGACACAGGCTTCCTGGTTCTCCTGTGCCGCGATGATGGACACCAGGCGCAGCCGGGTTGGTTCGGCGACGGCCTTGAGCAGCTGGGCAAACCGCTGCGCGTCCTCAGCGCTAAGCACGTCCCGGGTCAGCGGCGTGCAGCATTCTGCTGCAGCGGTTTCGGGGACGGTCTGTGCAGCATTCACCCGACCATTATGCCCTCAGATTGACACTTGTCGATATCTGCGCGGATACTCGACATCGAAGGGTGTCGATGTCCTTCGATCAATGATCCCGCTATGGCCGTCCTCGAGGAGCTTCGTGAGCCACCCCGCCCAGCCGCCTGCAACCGGCCAGGCCCCCGCCCGGCTCTCCACCCTTGACCGCTTCCTCCCCGTCTGGATTGTCGCTGCCATGGCGGCGGGTCTGCTGCTGGGCCGTTTCGTCCCCGGCATTGCGCCCACCCTGGACTCAGTGAGCGTCGCTGGCGTCTCCCTCCCCATCGCCGTCGGGCTCCTGGTGATGATGTACCCGGTGCTGGCCAAGGTGCGTTACAGCGAGACCCGCAGGGTTGTGGCCGACCGCAAACTGATGATCACGTCCCTGGTGCTGAACTGGGTGGCGGCGCCTGCGTTTATGTTCGCCCTGGCCTGGACCTTCCTTCCGGACCTGCCTGAATACCGCACCGGATTGATCATTGTGGGGCTGGCCCGCTGCATCGCGATGGTGATGATCTGGAACGATCTCGCATGCGGGGACCGTGAAGCCGCAGCGGTGCTGGTGGCAATCAACTCAGTTTTCCAGGTCCTCGCCTTCGGTGCCCTCGGCTGGTTCTACCTCCAGGTTCTGCCCGGTTGGCTCGGTCTGGAAACCGCCAGCGCAGACTTCTCGTTCTGGGCCATCACGCTGAGCGTCCTCATTTTCCTGGGCATTCCGCTGCTGGCCGGATTCCTTACCCGCACATTCGGCGAACGTGCCAGGGGGCGTGACTGGTACGAGAACAGATTCCTGCCCAAGATTGGCCCCTGGGCACTTTACGGGCTCCTGTTTACGATCGTCCTGCTGTTCGCGATGCAGGGGGATGAGATTACCTCCAACCCGCTCGACGTCGCCCGCATCGCCCTGCCGCTGCTGGTCTACTTTGTGGTCGTGTTCGTGGCCGGGATGGTGCTGGGCAAGCTCCTTGGCCTCGGGTATCCACGCACAACCACCCTTGCCTTCACCGCTTCCGGCAATAACTTCGAACTGGCCATCGCTGTTGCCATCGCCACGTACGGAGTGACCTCCGGCCAGGCGCTGGCCGGCGTCGTCGGACCGCTGATCGAAGTCCCCGTCCTGGTCGCCCTCGTTTATGCCGCTCTCTGGGCGCAGAAGAAGTACTGGCCCACAGCCACCCCCACCGTTGCCGACACCCCGGCAGAGAAGGCCAACCGATGACCGAAGCAGCTGCCAAGCCGTCCGTCCTGTTTGTCTGCGTCCACAACGCCGGACGGTCGCAGATGGCCGCCGCGTACCTTCGGACCCTGGCCGAGGACCGGATCGTAGTCCGGTCCGCCGGGTCTGCGCCGGCTGAGCAGGTCAACCCGGCCGCCGTCGAGGCCATGGCGGAGGAAGGCATAGACATGTCAGCCGAGCAGCCCAAGGTCCTGACTACCGACGCCGTGCGGGAGTCCGACGTCGTCATCACGATGGGCTGCGGCGACACCTGTCCGATCTACCCCGGAAAGCGCTACGAGGACTGGGAGCTCGAGGACCCGGCCGGGCAGGGCGTGGACGCCGTCCGCCCCATTCGGGACGAGATCAAGGCGCGCATCCAGTCCCTGATTGCCGATCTTCTTCCAAGCGCCTAGCACCCGAACCACATTCTCCGCGAAGGAAATTCATGTCGAAGAACACCGACACCGCACTGTCCCAGCTCCCCGTCGCCGTCATCGGCTCCGGGCCCGTTGGGCTGGCCGCCGCCGCGCACCTCCTTGAGCGCGGACTGACCCCCATCGTCTTCGAAGCCGGCGACTCACCGGCCGCGGCCGTCAACGCCTGGGGGCACATCCGGCTGTTCTCACCCTGGCAGTACGACGTCGATGCCGCCGCACGCCGCCTGCTCGAGGGCACCGGCTGGCAGGAACCGGACGCCGACACGCTGCCGACCGGGGCCGAACTCCTCGAACGGTACCTTCGCCCGCTGGCGGCCGTGCCGTCGATGAGCGGTGCCCTGCATTTGAACAGCGAAGTCGTTGCCGTCACCCGGGAAGGACTGGACAAGACCCGAACCGGCGGACGGGAGAACACCCCGTTCCTGCTCCGCATTCGGGATGAGTCTGGCAGCGTGAGTGAACACCGGGTACGCGCAATCATCGACGCCTCCGGCACCTGGAACAACCCGAACCCGCTTGGACAGGCGGGGCTTCCTGCCGCAGGCGAAGCGGAGGCCTACGCTGCAGGCTTCATCACTGTCCCGCTGCCTGACGTAGCCGGCCGTGAGCGCGCCCGGTTTGCCGGCCGGCATGTCCTGGTGGTCGGTGCCGGGCACTCTGCAGCCAATAGTCTGCTGGCGCTGGGGGAGCTGGCCGAGCAGGAGCCGGACACCCGGATCAGCTGGGCCATTCGCCGGTCCTCGGCGGCCAGTGTTTATGGCGGCGGAGACCTGGACGGCCTGCCCGCCCGCGGCGCCCTGGGCAGCCGGTTGCGTGCCCTCGTCGAAGAGGGCCGGATCGAACTGCACACCTCGTTCACGATCACCGGGTTCAAAGCGGCGGACAGCCTCACGGTCGTGGGAAGCACCCCGTCCGGCGAAACGCAGCTGGACGTGGACCTGCTGGTTCCTGCTACCGGCTTCCGTCCCAGCCTGGACATGCTGCGCGAAATCCGGCTGGACCTTGATCCGGCAGTGGAAGCACCGCGGCAGCTCGGCCCGCTCATCGATCCGGAGTTCCACAGCTGCGGCACCGTGGAACCTCACGGTGCGCGGCTCCTGGCCCATCCGGAAAAGGACTTCTACATTGTGGGCATGAAGTCCTACGGCCGGGCGCCCACGTTCCTGATGGCCACCGGCTACGAGCAGGTTCGTTCCATCGCGGCAGCCCTTGCGGGGGACCAGGAAGCCGCGGACAAGGTGGAACTTGTCCTGCCCGAAACCGGGGTCTGCTCAACCGATCTGGGCGGCAGCTGCGACACCGATGCCAGCTGCGGGACCGACTCCGCCGCGGAAGAGGCTTCCTGCTGTGGGACGCCTGAGCCGTACACCGCTGCTGAACCGGAAGCGGCTTCGTCCTGCTGTGGAACCGCGCCTGAACCGGAACCGGCGGCGTCCTCGTGCTGCAGTGCACCGGAGCCGGCGTTCCTCGGCATCCCCACGGGTCTGGCGCACGGGCGCTCAGCCCGTGAGGAGAGCTAAGGGCACAACGCTTGAAGCGTTGAGTGCAGCGGCCAGAACTGCGCCGCTGGCAGCGGAGTCCCGGAGACAGCTGCTTCAAGGAACGTGAGGTGGGTGAGCCAGCCCGGGAGATAGGCGCCGGTGAGGTTGCCGAGCTTGAGATGGCGGAGTTCAAGGGTGCTTCCCTGCTCCGTGGGATCGAGGCTGAACTCCAGCTGTGATTCCGGTTCGTCCGGAAAGTTCCAGGTCATGGCCAGGAGCTCCGGCTCATTGGCCGTGAGCACCAGGCTTTTGGACCCGAAGCCGTCCCCGTGGTCGATCAGTACCCGTCCGCCCGGCCTGAGATCACATTCGGTCGCCCTGCCCAGCCACTGGGACAACAGGGTGGGCTGGCGGAACGCGTTCCAGACGTCTTGCTGAGGAACGGGAAATGCCCAGGACACCGTGAGGACGTCGTCGGCCATTGAGTACTGGGAGAGTGGCATGGCGATGATTCTGGCACACTGCCCTGTCCGCGTGCGGAGCTAGCCGGTCCGGGTCCAGACGTCGCCGTTGGGCTCCCGGGACCAGAGCTGCCGCGGCACCTCTGCTTCGCGGACGACGTCGGTCAGCCACAGTGTGCTGTCTGGATCCCATCCGGCGAGGACAGTGGCGGTGTCCGCGTGCACCTCAAGTGCCCGGCCGGCCGTGTTGAGGTAGCCCATGGTCGTCAGATGCACTGCGTCCCATTCCGAGGCAACCCTCTGCCAATCCGGGATCACCCACTGGCCGTTCCTGCCAGTCGTGTGAAACCAGTCGTGTCTGCGGGAAGCAGTGACCTCCACTGGATAAGCACGGCAAAGCGAGATCCAGTCCTCCGCAGTGTGTATCTCCAAGGTCCGCCCAGCTCCGTATACCGGAATCACTGTGGCCTCTTGCTCCCCGAAAGAGTCCTCCACCAGATTCAATGCTGCGGGGATGGCCCCCACAGTCCGGATGATTCCAAGAGGGCAGGACCACCAGGTTCCCGTGATGTTGGCGTAGACGCTCTCGGGGCGATCCAGTGCAGCCTGTGCTTCCTCGGAGCGCACCCCCTCAGCCCAATTGTTCAGCACCTCCTGCGGATTCCGAGGCAGCGGCGCCGGGTCCTCCGCGGAACGCCAGTCCACGGCCCACTGCTCCGCCTGATGCTCCTGGGACCAGGCTTGCCCGGTATGGGTGGCAAGGATCTGCCCAGCGATCGGCTGGAGGGCTGCCGTTATGGCCGGCAGGCCGGCGAGCACATCTTCCCCGTCGGGTTCCTGCCAGTACCGTGCGGTACCCACGGCCCTCTGCAGGGCCGCAGCGAGTTGTTCCTCGGTGATGCTGGACGCATCGATTGATCGAAGCGCCGCCGCCAGGTCGCCCACGGACGGCTCTTCGCTTGGAGCGCTGGCCTCAGAACCGCCGCTGGAAAGGGCGAAGAGAACCGTGGAAGTTCCTTTTCCGGGGTCCAGTTCGTACCCAAGATGGAAGACGGCGCTTCGGACGTCGGAATCAAGTTCCATCGCGAGCTCCAGGCACAGACGCCGCCCGCGAGGTCCCTCAAGAAGCAGGTTCGGCTGGGTTTCCATCCGCCCATCCTTGCATGGCGCCTGCTTGTCCGGACGCCGGATGCCGTCGATCGGGCTGTCCGGTCCAAGTCGAGGCTACGCCTCAGGGGGCCCAGAGCGATCACCCCCTCATCCTCTGGGGAGATAACGCTCTTTAGGGAAGGTTCAGCGAAACCATTGGGGAGGTAACGCTGCTTTGACCCGCTCAGAACAGCGATATCTCCCCAAACGTTGGGCGAGAAAGACCCATAACAGTGTTATCTCCCCAAAGGTTCGACGCCGGCCACAAAATCGTGAGAGCTGGTACGCAGAGAGTGTTGCTATGACACGGTGCATGCATAAGGGACCGTATGGCCAGGACCTCAGCAGGGAATGACAAGGAGCGTGGTGTTTCCGAGCGTCAGCTTGTTGCCGCGAGATTCAGATGGTGGGCAGCTGCGGCGTGCTTCGCAGTGCTGCTCGCCGCCGCCGTCCTGCTCCGCCGTGCACGCAACTGAGACACGCCGAGAACGGCGGACGCAAAGCGCCGGACGGACCGGGTTAGGCGGCAGGAATGCAGCCGTTCCGGTCCGCCCGGCGCGTGCCAAGCGTGCCAAGCAGATGAAACGAAGAAGCCTAGACAGCAGCCGGAACAGCACCGGCGTTGAACAGCTTCCCGTTCACGCGGTCAGAAGCACCAACCCGGTCCAGGTACGGGGTGATCCCGCCCAGGTGCATCGGCCAGCCGGCGCCGAGGATGACGCAGAGGTCGATGTCTTCCGGACCGGCTACAACGCCTTCGTCCAGCATCAGGCCGATTTCCTCGGCCAGGGCATCCTGCGTGCGGCGCAGGACTTCCTCGGAAGTGGACGGCGAGTCGCCGAAGGTCAGCAGGTCCAGCGTTTCCTGCGGCACGTACGGCTTGCCGTCCTCGTCCTTCTGCCACAGCGACTTGATGCCGGCATCGATCAGCTTCTGCGAGTTCTCCGAGACGTAGAACCGGTCGCCGAAGGCAGCGTGCAGGGATTCCTGGACGTGCTGACCAACCGGCAGGCCGACCAGGGCCAGCAGGCTGAACGGGGTCATCGGCAGGCCCATGGGGCGCAGCGCGTTGTCCGCAGTGGCGGCGTCGGTGCCCTCGTCAAAGACCATGGTGATCTCGCCGAACATCCGGCCCAGGATCCGGTTGACCACGAACGCCGCAGCATCCTTGACCAGTACGGCAGTCTTCTTCAGCTGCTTGGCGAGGACAAACGCGGTGGCCAGCACGGCGTCGTCGGTCTTCGGGGCGCGCACAATCTCCAGCAGCGGCATGACAGCCACCGGGTTGAAGAAGTGGAACCCGACCACGCGCTCGGGGTGCTGCAGGTCGGCAGCCATCTCGGTCACGGAGAGTGACGAGGTGTTGGTGGCCAGGATGCACTCGGGGGAGACCACGGCCTCCACCTCGGCGAAGACCTGCTTCTTGACGGACATTTCCTCGAACACAGCCTCGATCACGAAGTCGGCATCCGCAAAGACATCCTTGGAAACCGAGCCCGTGACCAATGCCTTGGTGCGGTTCGCGGCGTCGGGAGAGATGCGGCCCTTGCCGAGGAGCTTGTCCACTTCGGCGTGGACGTAGCCCACACCCTTGTCCACGCGGGCCTGGTTGATGTCCGTCATCACCACGGGAACCTTGAGGTTCTTGGCGAACAGCAGGGCCAGCTGGCTGGCCATCAGGCCTGCGCCGACGACGCCGACCTTGGTCACCGGGCGCGCCAGCTTCTTGTCAGGAGCACCTGCGGGACGCTTGCCGCGCTTCTGCACCAGGTCCAGGAACGCGTACACGGTGGACTGGAACTGCGGGGTCTGCATTAGCTCAGCCAGTGCATCGCACTCGGCCTCGCGGGACTGCTCCCGCGTCCACTCCTTGCCGGCTTCCAGCAGGTCCAGCACCTTGGCCGGGGCGGGGGCAGCGTTGGACGTACGCGCCTCGACGAAGGCACGGCCGGCAGCGACGGCGGCATCCCAGCGGTCGGCAACCTCGGAAGGCTCGACGGCGTTGGGCCGGGCGACGCTCTCCGCACCCGTAATGACCCGGGAGGCCCAGGCGAGGGACTGCTCCAGGAAGTCGGCCGGTTCGAACAGGGCATCCGCCACGCCGAGCTTGTAGGCAGCAGGACCCGACAGGGTGCGGTTGTTGCTCAGCGGGTTCTCGATCATGACCTTGACGGCGTTCTCAGGTCCGATCAGGCGCGGCAGCAGGTAGACGCCGCCCCAGCCCGGAACCAGGCCGATGAACGCCTCAGGCAGGGCCAGGGCACCCGCCCCGGTAGAGACCGTGCGGTAGTCGGACTGCAGGGCGATCTCGAGCCCGCCGCCCAACGCCACACCGTTGATGAAGGCAAAGCTGGGCACGCCCAGGTTGCCGAGCTTGGCGTAAACATCGTGCCCCAGGGCAGCCATGGCGACGCCGTCCTCGTACTCGCCGAGGGTCTTCACCGCGGAGAGGTCGGCGCCGGCGACGAGGTAATGCGGCTTGCCTGTCACACCGACGCCCACGATCTCACCCTTGTCCGCGCGCTCCTTCAGGGCATCCAGCACGCCGCCGAGTTCCAGCAGCGTGTTCGGGCCCAGTGTGGTGGGGCGGGAGTGGTCGACGTCGTTGTCCAGGGTGATGAGCGCGAAGGTGCCGGCCCCGCCGGGCAGCTCGACGTCGGAGACGTAGGAGTGAGTGACAACCTCGTTCGGGAAGAGCCCGGCGAGGCGCTGGAAATCAGTGGCAGTCATTACTTCGAAGCCTCCGTGGACTCGGTGTTGTAATCGGGGTGGTTGGGGTTTTCCCAGATGACGGTGGCGCCCATGCCCAGGCCGATGCACATGGTCGTCATGCCGTAGCGCACCGACGGGTCCTCCTCGAACTGGCGGGCCAGCTGCGTCATCAGGCGCACGCCTGAGGAAGCCAGGGGGTGTCCGACGGCGATGGCCCCGCCATAGCGGTTCACGCGGGGGTCGTCGTCGGCAATGCCGAAGTGGTCCAGGAAAGAGAGGACCTGCACGGCGAAGGCCTCGTTGATTTCGAACAGGCCGATGTCCTCGATGGACAGGCCGGTCTGCTTCAGTGCCTTTTCGGTGGCAGGCACCGGTCCGATGCCCATGACCTCGGGCTCGACGCCGGCGAAGGCGTAGCCGACCATGCGCATCTTCACGGGCAGGCCGAGCTCCTCGGCGGCATCCGCGGACGCGAGCAGTGCGGTGGTGGCGCCGTCGTTCAGTCCCGACGCGTTGCCCGCGGTGACGCGGCCGTGCGGGCGGAACGGGGTGCGCAGGGTGGCCAGGTCTTCAACCGTGGTTCCCGGGCGGGGCCCTTCGTCAACCGAGCTGAGTGTCCAGCCGGCGCCGGCCTTCTTGGTGGCAACGGGAACCAGGTCCGGCTGGATCTGGTTGCCTGCGTAGGCCTTGGCCAGTTTCTCCTGGCTGGCAGCGGCGTAAGCGTCGGTGCGTTCCTTGGTGATGTCCGGGAAACGGTCATGCAGGTTCTCGGCGGTGTTGCCCATGTTCAGGGCAGCCGGGTCCACGAGGCGCTCGGTGACGAAGCGCGGGTTGGGATCCGCGCCGGCCCCCATCGGGTGGTGGCCCATGTGTTCCACGCCGCCGGCAATCACGACGTCGTACGCGCCGAAGCCGATGCCCGAAGCAGTGGTGGTCACGGCGGTCATGGCGCCCGCGCACATGCGGTCGATCGCGAAGCCGGGAACCGTACGGGGCAGACCGGCCAGCAGTGCCGCGGTGCGGCCGATGGTCAGGCCCTGGTCGCCGGACTGGGTGGTGGCGGCAATGGCTACCTCGTCAACGCGCTCCGGAGGCAGCGACGGGTTGCGGCGCAGCAGTTCGCGGATGCACTTGACCACCAGGTCATCGGCCCGGGTGTCGGCGTACATGCCTTTCTCGCCGGCCCGTCCGAAGGGGGTGCGGACGCCGTCGACGAAAACGACGTCCCTGATCTGCCGTGCTCGGCTCTGTGGGCTCACGTACTGCTCCTCTTTGAGATGTGGATTAGCTCACGCCCAATGTTACTCGCCAGTAACTTAGGCTGCAAGGGCTGCAGCCGTGCGCCGCAGGCGAACTCCAGCCCAGCAAACTCCGGTGCAAACAGCAAGACCCGGAACCCGCGCGTCGCGGATTCCGGGTCTTGGGATGGGGAAGGTGATGCTAGGCGGAGGTGGCGTCCTGCACTTCGCCTACCAGCTCTTCGATAATGTCCTCCAGGAACAGGACACCGGTGGTGTTGCCCTCAGCGTCGAACACGCGGGCCACGTGGGCGCCGGTGCGGCGCATGGTGTCCAGTGCGTCCTCCAGTTCGCTGCCGCGGAACGCTGAGGCAAGGCGGCGGATGCGCTTTGCCGGAACCGGGGCGTTGAACGTCTCCGCCGTGTGCAGGTCCATCACGTCCTTCAGGTGAAGGTAACCGGTGAGCCCGCCGTCGGCGTCGGCCAGGATGTACCGGGAGTAGCCGTGGATGCCCACTGCCGCCCGGATGTCTGCCGGGGTGGGCTCGGCCGGGACCAGGACCATTTGGGGCAAGGGCACCTCGACGTCGGCAACGGTCTTCGAGGTGAACTCGAAGGCGTTGGTCAGGGTGCCGGTTGCATCGTCAAGCACACCTTCGCGGGTGGACTGCTCCACGATCGTGGCGACTTCGTCCAGCGTGTAGGTGCTGGTCGCCTCATCCTTCGGCTCCACCTTGAACAGGCGCAGCACACTGTTGGCAATGGAGTTCAGCGTCCAGATGACGGGCTTGAAAACCCTGGCCACGAGCACCAGCGGGGGAGCCAGCAGCAGCGCTGCCTTGGTGGGTACGGAAAAGGAGATGTTCTTCGGGATCATCTCGCCCGCCACCACGTGCAGGAAGGTAACCAGCAGAAGTGCCACGACGAACGCCGTGATGCTGATGGCCTCCGGCGTCAGCGGCGTGTTCGCCAGCGGGATTTCCAGCAGGTGGTGGATGGCCGGTTCGGAGACGTTGAGGATCAGCAGCGAACAGACGGTGATACCGAGCTGGCTGGTGGCCAGCATCAGGGTGGCGTGTTCCATCGCCCACAGCGTGGTCTTGGCCGCCTTGCTGCCCTGGGCGGCCTTGGGCTCAATCTGGGAGCGGCGGGCGGAGATGACGGCGAATTCGGCACCCACAAAGAAGGCGTTGACGGCCAGCAGCACGAACAGCCAGATGATGCCGGGCAGATACTCACTCATTGGGTGGCTTCCTTCGTCAGGGTATCGACCAGGCGGTCGTGCGCGCTGCGCGGTGATTCCGAACCGGCGTTGGGGGTGAAGCGCAGGCGCTCAACGTGCGTTCCAAGAACGCGCTCGACGCGCAGGACGCCGTCGTCGACTTCAACTTCATCGCCCAGTTCGGGCATCCGGTCCAGGCAGTGCGTGACAAAGCCGGCCAGCGTTTCGTAGTCCTCGCCGTCGGGCACGGTGATTCCGGCACGGTCCAGCAGTTCATCCGGACGCAGCGACGCATCGAAGGTGACCGAGCGGCCGGTGCGGACGACGCCGACGCGTGCGCGGTCGTGTTCGTCCTCGAGTTCGCCGACGATTTCCTCCACCAGGTCTTCCAGGGTGACGACGCCGGCGGTGCCGCCGTGTTCGTCCGTCACCACGGCGATCTGCAGTCCCTGGCTGCGCAGGATGCCCAGCAGGGAGTCAACGCCCATGGATTCGGGGACCCGCAGCGGCGGGACCATCACGTCTGCCGCCGTCGTGGTGGCACGTGCCTCCAGCGGCAGCGCGAAGGCCTGCTTGACGTGCAGGACGCCCAGGATGTCGTCCGGGTCCCGGCCAAGAACGGGGAAGCGGGAGTATCCGGTGGTCACGGCGATGGCAATGATGTCCTCGGCCGTATCCGTGGCCTGGACGCCCACCATCCGCACGCGCGGGGTCATGACGTCTTCAGCGGTGTGGTCGGAAAAGCGCAGTGTCCTGTGCAGCAGTTCCGCGTGGTCCTGGTCGAGTACGCCTTCCAGTGCGGAGCGGCGGACCAGGAAGCTGAGTTCCTCGGCGCTGCGCGCACCGGAGAGTTCTTCCTTCGGCTCGATGCCGAAGGAGCGGATGACCTTATTTGCCGTGTTGTTGCAGACCAGGATGACGGGTTTGAAGACGGTGGTGAACAGTGCCTGGAACGGAATTACTACCTTGGCGGTGGCCTTGGGCAGTGCCAGGGCAAAGTTCTTGGGCACCAGTTCGCCGATGATCATGGAGAGCAGGGTGGCAACGGCAATGGCGATCACTGCGCCGGTACCGCCGACGACTGCCTCGGGTACGCCGACGCTCAGCAGCGGGCCGCGAAGCAGCGCACTGATGGCCGGTTCAAAGGTGTAGCCGGAAAGCAGGGTGGTAAGGGTGATGCCCAGCTGGGCACCGGAAAGATGGGTAGAGGTAATCTTCAGGGCCTTGATGGTGGGACCAAGACGCTTTTCCCCGGCGGCCTGTCGGGCCTCCAGATCACTGCGGTCGAGGTTGACCAGGGCAAATTCTGAGGCCACAAAGAGGCCGGTACCGACAGTCAGCACGAGGCCAACGCCGATCATGAGCCATTCATACAAATCATTCAACTGAGGTGCCCCCCTAGAACCAAATTGTCTGGCACACAGGAGGGCATGGGTTTATGAGAAGGGTCGTCCATAGTAGCCAAGAGCCTACGGCCCTTTCCTAGGAAAATCCTGAAAGTGCCTGGCCAGAGGGGGTGTTTGGGGCTGATTGTTGCCGAGCTGTCACAAAACGGGGTCCGGAGGTGTCTTATGTACAGCCGGAACGACCGGTGCAGGCGAACTCGAGGAGCGAGAAATGCAAACGGATACCACCACAGCGGCCACGGTCATCCTGGGCGGCGGGTATGCCGGTGTCATGGCAGCGAACCGGCTGGCCGGACGCGGGCAGGACACTGTCCTGCTGACTCCGGATCCCCGCTTCACCGAACGGATCCGGCTGCACGAATTCACAGCCGGCGGCAGGGCGGACCCCACGCAGGACTACCGCTCGCTGCTGCACCCGGCCGTGCGGCTTGTGGCCGGCGCAGCCGCGGCGATCGAGCCGTCGGCGAGGACCGTGCATCTGGCCTCTGGTGACTCGATGGGGTACGAATACCTGGTGTACGCAGTGGGCAGCGGAAGCGCCCCGGCCCCCGCGGGCGCCGTAGCCCCTGACCGGCTGGATGGCGCGCGTGAGGCACGGAGGCGGCTCAGGGAGCTGGCACGCGGGGAACGGATCGCCGTTGTCGGGGGAGGGCTGACCGCCGTGGAGATGGCGGCGGAGATCGCCCGGCGATACCCGGACAACCCGCTCACCCTGTATGCCTCCGGGACATTGGTTCCGCAACTGGCAGAGAGCACGCGCAGCGGCATGCTGGAGAGCCTCCGCCGGGCAGGCGTTGAAGTTCATGCCGGCACAGTGGATCCGGAGAACCTTCCGGAGGCGTCCCTGGTGCTGTGGTGCGTGGGGTTCGGTGTTCCGTCCCTGGCTGCGCGAAGCGGTCTGCCGGTCAATGCTGACGGCCGGCTGGTGGTGGATTCCTCTCTCCGGGTCCCCGGCCAGGACCGGATCTTCGGAGCCGGGGATGCTGCCGTCATTGGTGCGCCGGGATATGGCTACCTGCCGATGACCTGCGCCACCGCGATGCCCATGGGCGCCGAAGCTGCCTCCAACATCCTCCGGCTGCAGGAGGGAGAGCCGCTGCCGCGGCACGACAGCGGTTTCCAGGCGCAGTGCATCTCGCTGGGGCGCCGGGACGGCGCGGTGCAGTTCCTGACGCCTGGGTTCACGCCGAGGCGGCTGCATGTCCACGGACGGTCCGCTGCCGTCTTGAAAGAGGTAATCTGCCGAATGACGCTGCGGTGGATCCGCGGGGAGGCACGGAAGAGCGGAGCCTACACATGGCCGAGGGGTCCGAAGCTGAATCCACAGCCGGTGCCGCGGGCGGCATGGGCCTAACCCGGGAGGTTGAATTCCTTGCCCATCGGGGCATGGTCTTCACCATCGCCTACGACATCACGGGAACCGTCGCCGACGCGGAGGATGTGGTCCAGGAAACCTACCTGCGTTTCTCCGCCGTCGGGCACCCGGTAGACAATCCCCGGGCTTATCTTGCCCGGACCGCGGCGCGCCAGGCGCTGAACTCGGTCCGGGCGTCCGCCCGGCGCCGGGAGGAGTACATCGGAGACTGGCTGCCTGAGCCGCTGCCCACGGGCGCCGGGGAGCAGGCAGACCCGCAGGTTGCGGCCCTCACGGCGGCGGAAGTCTCCACGGCCATGCTGGTGCTGATGCAGAGCCTCAACGGTCCGGAGCGGGCAGCCTTTGTGCTGCGCGAAGTTTTCGGGTTCGAATACCGCGAAATCGCGGCCGCGCTCGGTGCCGGGGAGGCTGCTGTCCGCCAGTTGGTGCACCGGGCCGGGGAACGGGTGCGTTCCGGCCTGCCGCGGACGGTGCCGGACGAGGCAGAGCACAGGACCGCCGTCGAACGTTTCCTCCAAGCCGCGATGACCGGGCAGGTGCAGGACCTGCTGGACGTGCTGGCTCCCGAGGTCGTGCTGGTCTCGGACGGCGGCGGCAAAGTCAGTGCCGCGCGCCGGCCGGTGTACGGTCCGGAGCGGGTGGCGGCGCTGCTGCTGGGGCTGGCAGCCAAATACGGCGAGGGGGCGGTGCCGGAGTTCATCGAGCTGAACGGGCTGCCTGCCGTTGCCTTCCGGGAAGACGGACTGGTGACCACGGTGTTCCAGCTTTCCTTCCGGGACGGACTGGTGACCGGGGTCTTCGCCATGCGCAACCCGGAGAAACTGGCCCGGCTGCAGCCCTGAAGCTATTCCTTTTCCGGCAGCGGATCGGGGTCCAGGAAGGCGACGGTCAGGATGGCCGCCGATTCGCGGATCTGCCATTCCCGGGCTCCGAGGGAACGCAGCGCCTCGCTGACGGTATCCAGGTCGATCGGAGTCGGCGGGCGCCAGGCGATGCGGCGCAGGTGGTCCGGGGTAAGAAGGTTCTCAACCGGCAGGTTGAGCCGTTCCGCCTGGGCTGCCAGGCGCGGTTTGGCGGTATGCAGGCGGGCAGCGGCGGCGGGGTCGTTGCGTGCCCAGACCCGCGGGGGAGGCGGCGCGTGCGTGGGGATATGCAGCGGAGGCAGGTCTTCGGTGTCCCTGGCAGCCGCGATGCAGCGCAGCCAGCGGGGGGCTTCCTTCTGTGCAGCGCGCCCGTGGA
The DNA here is from genome assembly GCF_020907385.1 of Arthrobacter sp. zg-Y916. NCBI lineage: Bacteria > Bacillati > Actinomycetota > Actinomycetes > Micrococcales > Micrococcaceae > Arthrobacter > Arthrobacter sp. zg-Y916. The sequence goes on from NZ_JAJJOD010000002.1 coordinate 216,641, forward strand.
ATCCGGGAGTGCCGAGCAGCGCCGGAACGGTGGAGGGCATGGCCCGGGCCGCGGCGACGATCGCGGAGTCCGGAATCAGCCGGCCGGGGGCGGTGTCGCGGCGCTCAGCCAGCTGTTCGCGTTCAGTCCACAGCTCACGGACGGCGGCCAGCTGGCGGCGGTCCCGCAGCTGGTGCATGCCGGAGGTGCGGCGCCAGGGGTCGGTGCGGGGCGGGGCGGGTTCGGCGCTGCGGATGGCCTCGAACTCCTCCTCGGCGTACTCAAGCTTGCCGTCAGCTTCCAGGACCTTGATGAGTTCTTCACGGAGTTCCGCCAGCACCTCAACGTCCAGCGCGGCATAGCGCAGCCAGGGTTCGGGCAGGGGCCGGGTGGACCAGTCGGCAGCCGAGTGTTCCTTCGCCAGGCTGAAACCCAGCAGGGATTCGATGACGGCGGCCAGCCCGACGCGGGGCAGTCCGGCCAGCCGTGCTGCCAGTTCCGTGTCGAAGAGCTTGTCCGGCCACATGCCCAGTTCGGAGAGGCACGGCAGGTCCTGGGTGGACGCGTGGAGGATCCATTCAACCCCGCGGAGGGCTTCGTTGATGATGCTCAGGTCGCGCAGCGGTTCCGGATCAATGAGCCAGGTGCCGGCGCCCTCGCGGCGGATCTGGACCAGGAACGCCCGCTGTCCGTACCGGAAGCCGGAGGCGCGTTCGGCATCGACGCCGGCGGGGCCGGTGCCGGCGGCCAGTGCACGTGCCGCGCGTTCGAGCCCTGCCGCGGTGTCGATGACCAGCGGTACTCCGTCGCGGGGAGTTTCAAGAACGGGAAGGGGAGCGGCGGCAGCGGGATCGGCTGCCGGTGCTTCGGGAGCGGTTTTGCCGGAAGTTTGCGCGGTCATAAGGACTTCAGTCTATCGAGTACCGGCGCGAATACCGTTTCCTGCGGCCAGGCACGGGAATCCGCGCGACGATTGGCTAGTTCAGGCGGCGCCTCGGCAGCGGTGACACGCCTTCGGGGAGGGGCGGCAGTCCGGCGAAGGTGCAGACCATGTCGGACCAGGCCTCAAGGTGGCTCTGCACGTCGGCGTCGGCCGGAGTCCAGGAAGCCCGCAGCTCGATGTCTATGGCGTCGCTGCGCCCGGCCAGGGTGCCGTAGCTCTCGGAGAGGATCCTCGTGGCGGTGCCGCCGGCGGAGGAGTAGCGGGCACCGTGTTCCTGGAGCGCATCAACCAGCCAGGTCCAGGCGACGGAACCCAGCATCTGGTCGTTGCCCATGTCCGGTTCCAGTTCGGCCCGGATGTACGTGACGATCCGGAAGGTGCCGTTCCATACGGCGCTGCCCTCGGGGTCGTGGAGGAGGATGAACCGTCCCGTGGCCAGTTCCTGGCTCTCGGGCAGGACGGGTCCCACCGGGCCATGGAACGTGGCGGAGGCGGGAACGGGACCGGAAATGCCGACGTCGGCAGCCAGCGACACCGCAAACGGGGCCAGCCGGGTCGGGGCCGGGATCTCTTCCAGCCGCAGTTCAGGCCGGCACTTGGCTCGGCGCAATGCCCCAAGAGCTGTCAGGAATTCGGGGGGCACCTGTGACAGGTCACCAATCGCACTCACCCTCGAAGATTACGGCCGGTCCGGCCTGCTGCCGATCAGGCTCGCCGGTGTTTCCTTTTCGTTACGTGGCTTCAGCTTACGGACCGGCGGGCCCGACCGACAGGGCCAGGGATCAGCGTGCGGCGGAAACCTCTGAAGCGATGGCCGCGGCGAAGGCATCCACGTCCGCTTCGCTGGTGTCGAACGTGCACATCCAGCGCACTTCGCCGGTGGCCTGGTCCCAGTCGTAGAAACGGAATTGGTCCCGCAGCTTATCGGCCACGCCGGCCGGGAGGGTGGCGAAGACGGCATTGGCCTGGGTGGGCTGGGTCAGGGTCACGCCGTCGATCTTCTCAACGGCCGCACGCAGCCGGGCCGCCATGGCGTTGGCGGTGGAAGCCGAGCGGCGCCAGAGGTCCGTTCCGTAGAGCGCAATGAACTGTGCGGAGACAAAACGCATCTTGGAGGCCAGCTGCATATTCATCTTGCGCAGGTAGTCCAGCCCGGGGGCGGCGTCGGGATCCAGCGCGACGATGCACTCGCCGTACATCATGCCGTTCTTGGTTCCGCCCAGGGAGAGGATGTCGACGCCGGCGTCCGTGGTGATCGCGCGGAGCGAGACGCCCAGGGAGGCTGCAGCGTTGCCGAGCCGGGCACCGTCCATGTGCAGCTTCATGCCGCGTGCGTGCACATGGTCGGCAATCGCCTGGATTTCCTCGACCGTGTACAGCGTTCCCAGCTCGGTGGACTGGGTAATGGAGACCGCCAGCGGCTGCGCCCGGTGCTCGTCGCCCCAGCCCCAGGCCTCGCGGTCGATCAGTTCGGGGGTCAGCTTGCCGTCCGGGGTGGGAACAGTGAGGAGCTTCATTCCGCCCACACGTTCCGGGGCACCGTTCTCGTCGACGTTGATGTGCGCAGTGGAGGCACAGACCACGGCACCCCAGCGCGGCAGCAGGGACTGCAGGCCGATGACGTTCGCACCGGTGCCGTTGAACACCGGGAAGGCCCGCATCCGGTTGCCGAAGTGTTCGGTGAAGACTTCGCGGAGCTTTGCCGTGTAGACATCCTCGCCGTAGGCGACCTGGTGGCCCAGGTTGGCTGCGGTCAGGGCATCAATGATCTCCGGGTGGACGCCTGAGTAGTTGTCCGAGGCGAAAGCACGCAGGGCGGGATCGTGAAGGGAGGCAGTATCAGTCACTAAATCAGTCACAAAAATCAGTATCTCTCAGGGTGGGTCTTGGCTGAAATCGGTTCTCAGGAGCGCGGAACCAGGTTGATCCGCTTGCCGTTGATCTGCCCCGCCGGTGCAGTGAACAGGCTGGTGGCAGCGCGGGCAAGCTCGGAAACATCGGTATAGCCGGGGAACTTCCGCTCCGGCTGCCCTGCCCGCATGGCATCATTCACGAGCGCCTTCACGACGAAGACGACGGCGGCAGCGCCGGTGCCGCTGAACTGCGCGGCGATGGCCTGGACCCAGGCCTCCGCCGCAGCCTTGGCCGCGGCGTAGCCGGCGTTTCCCGGCGTGGGGGATTCCACGGCGGTGGAGGAGACGATGGCCAGGCGCCCGTGCTCGGACGCTGCCAGCTGTCCCACGAAGCTGCGGCTGACGTTGCGCAGCGTGGTCATGATGTTCTGCTGCAGGAAATCCCAGTCATCGTCGCTCTGGTCCTCGAGGGTGCCGCCTCCCCGCCAGCCGCCCACCAGATGGATGAGGCCGTCGATCCCGCCGTAGCCCTGCATATCGGAGGCCAGGGATGCGACGTCGCCGGGGCGGCTCAGGTCGCAGGTGCGCAGTTCGACGCCGGCGACCAGGCCCAAGGATTCATCGAGCCGTCCGGCGCTGGAGCCGACAGCAATCACCTGGGCTCCGGCGCGGGCCAGGGCGGTGCACACAGCGGTGCCGGAGGCAGAGGCCGCTCCGGCTACGAGGACCCTCAAGCCCTCAAGCGCGGATGCTTCCCCGGCTCCGGCTGCGCTCATAGTGTGCTGCTCCCTGTGATTCCGGCGGTGGATTCGATGACCGGTGCCATCTTCTTCGACAGCGCTTCGTAGAACATGGACAGCGGGAATTCGTCGTCGAGCACCTGGTCAGTGAGCGCGCGCGGCGGGCCGTCCAGCGGCAGGGCATCCGGCCCCTTGGCCCAGCGCGATGCCGGGTGCGGAGTCACTGTGCCTGAAATCAGAGTGTACGCAGCGAGCCAGTGGGCTGTCTTGGGCCGGTCGATGGAACGCCAGTACAGTTCCTCGATTTCTTCGCCCAGCCGGATCACGACGGCGGGAACTTCGTCCCAGTCGATGCTCAGTTTGCCGTCGGTCCAGTGCAGTACATGGTTCTGGTGCATCCAGGCGAAAAGGAGCTGTCCGCCGAGGCCGTCATAGTTGCGCACCCGGGATCCGGTGATGGCGAAGCGGAAGATCCGGTCAAAGATCACCGCGTACTGCACCAGCGCTGCGGTGCTGCGCGCCTTGGGGTCGGCGTCGTCGTCATGCTGGATCTTTACTGCTTCGCGGAACGCGGTCAGGTCGCAGCGCAGTTCCTCCAGCGAGTACAGGAAGAACGGCATCCGCTGCTTGATCATGAACGGATCAAAGGGGAGGTCGCCGCGCATGTGCGTGCGGTCGTGAATGAGGTCCCACATCACGAAGGTCTCCTCGGTGAGTTCCTGGTTGTCCAGGAAGTCCGCCGCAGCCTCGGGAAGTTCCAGCGAGGTGATCTCCGCGGCGGCGCGGAGTACCCGGCGGAAGCGGGCCGCCTCGCGGTCGGCGAAGATGGCGCCCCAGGTGAACGTGGGAGTCTCGCGGACGGCAACGGTTTCCGGGAAGAGAACCGCGGAGTTGGTGTCATAGCCCGGGGTGAAGTCACGGAACCGGATCGGAACGAAGAGTTTGTTGGAGTATTCCCCGGCTTCCAGGCCGGCAATGAACTCGGGCCAGATGACTTCCACCAGCACGGCCTCGAGCAGGCGGGATCGTGAGCCGTTCTGCGTGTACATCGGGAAGACCACCAGGTGGAGCAGTCCGTCGATGCGGTCCAGCTGCGGCTGGAAGGCCAGCAGCGAATCGAGGAAGTCGGGCACGCCCAGGCCGGCTTCGAGCCAGCTGTCCAGGTCGCTGATCACCAGGCGCAAGTACTCGGAGTCGTGCGGAAAGGCGGGGGCCAGGTCGGCCACGGCATCGCGGACCGTCTCCAGCAGCGCTGCGGCTGCCGTGCGGTGCTCGGCGGGAACCGAACCGTCCTGTTCCTGGAACTGCGCGAACTCCGTGGCGGCGTTCTTCAGGCGCTGCCAGGCGGCGCTGGATTCGGGAGCGGCGAGTTCAGTGGCTGGGGAGCTGAAGACGGTGGACGACATGGCGGAGACCTTCCAGTTGCACGGACTCCCGAACCGGGAGTGAGTGATGGTCCCAGCGTAGCCAGAAATCAAAGAATCTTACCCTTAGCAACCGGCTAAGTAAGTAATGCTTATGCTTACTGTGTATTGTCGCGGCGTATGGCCCAGCGGCCCTTCGGGTAATCCACGGCAACTCCGGCATAAAACGGTGACCAGGCACGGGCTGCGCCGCTCACCTGGTAGTAGGTGTTGGCGGCCACCACCAGAACGAGCGCTGTTCCTGCCGTCAGCGCCGTCGTCAGGCCCGGGACCGTGTCTACCGGGAGGTTCCAGGCCATGAGGATGCGAAGGGCGCTGTCCATGCAAAGTCCCACGCCCCACGCAATGCTGCTCACCCGCCAGATCCGTCGGAAGCGCGGCAGTTCAGTAAAGAGCCTGTCCCAGTTCCCCGGCCACCCGAACCGTCCTTCGAGCACCGGCTTGGACATCACATAGACCAGCGGCCGCCGGGTCACGGAACTCACGAGAAACCACAGCCCGGAGACTCCCACGACCAGTGCGCCGCGGGCCAGCAGGAACCTCTCGTCCCCGGGGATTACCGAGACCACGGTGCTCAGGGCCATCAGCGCCAGGGCATACAGGGTAAAGGGTGAGATTCGCCGGACGCGGAGGAAGTCCGCCAGCGAGCCGGCCATTGAGGCAGCCGTGCCTGCCAGCAGTGCGGCGTAGGCCCCCACGCCGGCCGCACGCAGTGCGTAGAACAGCGCAACAGGCACCAGGAAGTCCAGGGCCAGGCGGGCAATCCGGGGGAGAGCGGGTGCCATGCGCGAGGCCTTAGGAGCCGACGTCCGCTCCTCGCCGCCAGGTCCGCTTTCGCTTTCCTGCATGAGTAGAAACTACGTCGGCCACGTTGGCGGAACCAGAGTTCCCGGAACTTCTACCGGATTAGTAGCCGCGGCTGTTGGGTGACTCGGTGCCGATCACGGCCAGCGGAACACCGGGGTGGTTTTTCTCCACCCGGCGCAAGGCCCAGATGTCGTTGAACACGGCCACGTAGGCGCCGTCGGTACGGAGGAGGACTTCGGCTCCGTGCACGTTGCTGAGCACCTCGGCAGCGGAGGCGTCAGTCAGCCGGGCCATGGAGTAGGAGAGCTGCTCCATGCGCATGGGGGCGTTGAAGTCCTGGTTCATCCGGTCTTCGACGACCTCGAACTGCATGGGGCCGACGGCGGCCAGGACCGGAGCCTGGTCACCGCGCCGGTCCGAGCGCAGCACCTGGATGATGCCTTCGTGTTCGAGCTGGTCGATGCCGCGGCGGAACTGCTTGTACCGGCTGGGGTCCTGGGACCGGGCGACCCGGAAGTGCTCGGGGCTGAAGAACGGGATGGGCGGGTAGCGGACCGGCTCTTCGACGTAGAGGCTGTCGCCCACGCGCAGGGCGGAGGCGTTAACCAGCCCGACGACGTCGCCCGGGTAGGCCTGGTCGATCACTTCGCGCTCGCGGCCGAACAGGTGCTGGGCGTACTTGGTGGCGAAGGTCTTGCCGGTGTTGGCGTGCGTGACGACCATGCCGCGTTCAAAGATGCCGGAGCAGACGCGGATAAAGGCCACGTGGTCGCGGTGTGCCTTGTTCATGCCGGCCTGGACCTTGAACACAAAGCCGGAGAACGGCGCGTCTACGTCGCGGGAGTTGCCGTCTTCGTCCACGCGGGCGCCGGCGGGCGGAGCCAGGTCAACCAGAGTGTCCAGGATCTGCTTGACGCCGAAGTTCAGTGCCGCGGAGGAGAAGAGGATGGGTGTGGCCTTCGCGTCCAGGAACGCCTGCCGGTCAAACTCGCGGCCGTCGATGACCAGCTCTGCCTCGCCGAGCGAATCGGTCCAGGCGTCGCCTTCGGCGGCTTCGGCTTCTTCGGGGGTGAAGTGTTCTTCCAGGGCCAGTGAAGCGCCTGAGTTCTGCCGGGTGAAGCGGACGAACTCGTCCTTCTGCAGGTCCCAGATGCCGCGGAAATCTCCGGCGATGCCCACGGCCCAGGTCAGCGGCATGGGTGCCAGTCCGGTGCGCTCGGTGATTTCGTCCATCAGGGCCAGCGGGTCGAGTCCGGGGCGGTCCCACTTGTTGATCACGGTGATGATCGGGAGGTTCCGGGAGCGGCAGACCTCGAAGAGTTTCATGGTCTGGGTTTCCAGGCCCTTGGCGGCGTCGACCAGCATGACGGCGCAGTCCACAGCGGCGAGGACACGGTAGGTGTCCTCGGAGAAGTCGGCGTGGCCGGGGGTGTCCAGCAGGTTGATGACCGTGTCCCGGTAGGCGAACTGCAGCGCGGTGGAGCTGATCGAGATGCCGCGGTCCTTCTCCATCTGCATCCAGTCAGAGACCGTCTCGCGGCGGTTTTCCTTGCCGTTTGTCGCGCCCGCCGTTCCAATGACCCGGGCGTGCAGGGCCAGGGCCTCGGTCAGCGTGGACTTTCCGGCGTCGGGGTGGGAGATGACGGCGAAGGTGCGCCGGCGGGCGGCTTCCTTGCCGATTGCCGGATTGGCGCTCGCACGGACGGGAGTCTGGACCTGTGAGGACACTGCCGCTGCTTTCAGGAGTGGGAAGTGGGTGGGGCGCTGCCCAAGGAACAGCCTTTCCATTCTAGCCGCCGATCGCAAACCGGCTTTCCGCGGCGTGCCAGGAGGCGGGCCGACTGGGTTTAGTGTGGTGCACAGCACACACCGCACAGATTATTGGGCAAGGGAGCCACCATGGCAGAAGCATTCATTGTTGACGCGATCCGCACTCCGGTGGGACGCCGCGGCGGTGGGCTCAGCGCCATCCACCCGGCCGACCTGGCTGCTGCGGTCATCGGCGAAGCGGTCCACCGCACCGGCATCACATCGGACGAGTTCGACGAAGTGATCCTCGGTTCCATTGACCAGGTGGGGCCGCAGGCCATGGACATCGCCCGCACGGCGTGGCTCGCCGCCGGACTCTCCGAACGCGTTCCCGGAACCACGGTGGAGCGCCAGTGTGGTTCCGGCCAGCAGGCGGTGTCCTACGCCGCCCAGGCTGTCATGAGCGGAACGGCTGATTTGGTGGTGGCGGGAGGAGTGCAGAACATGTCCGCCATCCCCATCGGCTACTCCAATACTGCCGCTGCCGAGCTGGGCTTCCCCAATCCCTTCGCCGGGTCGGCGGGGTGGGAAGCCCGGTACGGCACGCAGCCGATCTCCCAGTTCATCGGCGCCGAGATGATGGCCGAGCGCTGGGACCTTTCGCGCGCTGAGATGGAGGATTTCGCCGTCGCCTCCCACGAGCGCGCGCTGGCTGCCCAGACGGAAGGCCGCTTCGACCGGGAGATCCTGCCTGTGGCCGGGATCCGTGCGGACGAAGGCCCGCGTACCCCGGACCGGGCGAAGATCGAATCCCTGGCGCCGCTGCGGGAAGGCGGAAAGCTCACCGCGGCCACGGCGTCGCAGATTTCCGACGCCGCTGCCGTCCTGCTGCTGGCCTCCGGGGACGCGGTGCGGCGCTACGGCCTGCGCCCGCGTGCCCGTATCCACCACATTTCCGCCCGCGGGGACGATCCGGTAATGATGCTCAGCGCCCCGATCGAGGCAACCCGACACGCCCTCAAGCGCACCGGCATGTCCCTGGCCGACATGGACCTGATCGAAATCAACGAAGCCTTTGCCTCCGTGGTCCTGGCTTGGCAGCGTGAACTCGACGCTGACCTGGACAAGGTCAACGTCAACGGCGGCGGCATTTCGCTGGGACACCCCATCGGAGCTACGGGAGCCCGGATCATGACCACGATGCTGCACGAACTTGAACGGACCGGCGGGCGCTACGGGCTCCAGACCATGTGCGAGGGTGGCGGGCAGGCAAACGTCACGATTATCGAACGGCTCGGCTGAGCTCCTCGACTTCTTCTAGACTTCGGCCATGGCTATTAGTTTCCTGCCCATGGCGGAGTCCGGCGACGAGACCCGGGCGCTGGTGCAGTTCCTGACCTCAAACCGTTTCCCCTTCCACGTTATGCCGGCCCATTCTGAGGAGTCAGCCAGGAAGCTGGTGGAGGAAGGACGTTTCTGGAGCGGGGATTCCATCGGGTTCTGGATCGAAAACGGTCCGGAACGCATCGGACTGGTGGTCCTGGACGATCTGGAAGAGGACACCCCTATGTTCGACCTGCGGCTGGCGGAGGACTTCCGTGGCCGCGGAATGGGCGTCCAGGTGCTGAAGGCACTGTGCGCCATGGTCTTCGACCGGTTTCCGGAGATTGTCCGGTTCGAAGGGCAGACCCGTGAGGACAACGTCGCGATGCGCAGGACGTTCCTGCGTGCCGGGTTCCTGAAGGAAGCGCATTACCGCCTGGGCTGGCCCACCGCTGACGGCACCCGCGTGGCGTCCGTTGCCTACGCCATCCTTCGGCAGGACTGGGAGAACCACGAGATCACGCCGTTCGAGTGGGAAGACGTTTTCGTCTAGACGGCCCCCGCCGCCCAGCGCAGCCGGAGGCTTTCCTCGAGTTCCTGTTCAGCGAGGCTGCGCTGGATGCGTTCGAGTTCCGCTTCGAGCCGGGGGATCCAGCGGTTTTCGACGGCGCGCTGCCGGGTGCGGGTCTCGGCCAGCTCCCTGCTGACCAGCAGCAGCGCACGCGCGTCGGCGGCGTGGATCACGGCGGCGGCGAGCGCTTCCCGATGCGCTGCGGCAGCAAAGGCGAGCGCTGAGGACCCTGCGGGAGGGACCGGTGCGGGCAGGGTGACTGAGGCGCCCTCGGGGTAACGGATTCCCATCGCGCCTCCCCAGACGATGCCGGCTTTGGCATACGACTCCGGAACGGCCCCGTGCACGCGCCCCAGCCCGTCCATGGCCAGGGTGCGGGACAGCCACAGTGCTGCGTTCCGGGCAGCCTGTTCCCACGCCAGCCTGCTCTGTTCCGCTTTTTCCTTTCGGTTGCTGATCGCAATGCGCAGGATCTGCTGCTTGCGGTCCAGGAGTTCCGCGCCGCGGCGGGCGGTTTCGAGCCTGCGCTCCACCTCTGCCCGTGCCGCCCGGCCCGAGCCGCTCACAACCGGGCACCGCCGATCGGTCCGGGCAGGTAGCGGTCCAGCAGCTCGGGGGAGAGCATGCTCAGCTCACGCCGCGGAAGAACTGCCAGCGCCGTCCAGGCAATGGACAGGGTCTCTTCCAGGGAACGGTATTCGTCGCGGCCCTGGTTCAGCAGCTTCTCCTCCACCACGGAGCGGAACTCAATGTAGGCACGGTCAGCCTCACCCAGCGCTGCCTGCCCCACGAGCTCGGCCAGCTCCGAGGCCTGCCGGGCACGGGCCATCGCGGCCAGCACCTGTGCCGCCACGTCCAGGTGGTCTTCCCGGGTCCGTCCCTTGCCGGCACCGGAACGCATCAGCCGGGACAGGGAGGACAGCACATCCACCGGGGGATAGATGCCGCGGGCGTCGATGTCGGGGGAGAGTACTATCTGCCCTTCGGTGATATACCCGGTCAGGTCAGGCACCGGGTGGGTCATATCCCCTGAGGGCATGGTCAGCACCGGCACCACGGTGACCGACCCTTCCCGTCCCTGGACCCGGCCGCAGCGTTCGTACAGGGTCGCCAGGTCGCTGTAGAGGTAGCCCGGATAACCCCGCCGGGCAGGGATCTCCTTGCGCGCGGCGGAGACTTCACGCACGGCCTCGGCGTAGCTGGTCATGTCACTCATGACGACCAGCACGTCGCTGCCCTCCTCATAGGCCAGGTGCTCGGCGATGCTCAGCGCGATCCGGGGAGTGAGGATGCGTTCAATCACGGGATCATCGGCGGCGTTGAGCAGGAGCACCAGTTCTCCTGCAGCGGAGCGCTCCTCCAGCCGGTCCCTGACATACGCGATGTCCGCGTGGGTCATGCCCATCGCGGCAAAGACCACCCTGAAGTTCCGCCCGCCGGTGCGTGACTGCGCCGCAATCTGCGTCGCTAACGTCAGGTGCGGCAGGCCGGGGACAGAGAAGATAGGCAGCTTTTGACCGCGTACCAAGGTGGTGAGGGCATCGATGGCGGACACCCCTGTGATGACCGCTTCCTGCGGGGGTATCCGGTAAACGGGGTTCAGCGGCCAGCCGCTCACGGGTTCAGAGGTTTCCGAAGTGACGGGCGGCCCGCCGTCGAGCGGCACCCCGCGGCCGTTGCACACCCGCCCCAGCCACTGCGGACCCACCGGGATGTGCAGCGGTTTTCCCTGGAACCGCACCGAGATGCCGCCCGGCTGCAGCCCTCCGGTTCCTTCCAGGACCTGCAGGACGGTTTCCTCACCGTCGACTTCCAGGACCAGCCCGTGCCGTTCGTCGCCGCCGTCGACCTCCACCGTGGCGAACTCATCCCAGCCCACCCCCTGGGTCTCGCCGAGGATCATCAGCGGCCCGCGCAGTTCGCGCACGTCGCTGTAGGAGACAAGGTTCCGGGGGTCCGGGTTCATTGCAGCTCCTTCAGGCCGGCCAGGAAGGCTGCGGCGCGCTCGCTGACGCCGGCGGCGTCGTCCGGTCCGGCCGCTTCACGCAGGCGCAGCAGGGGAGAGAAGTCATAGCTGTCCACGCTGGAGGCAGGCACCCCGGAAGCCACCAGCTGCTGGCAGGCATCGATGGTGTCCAGCACCGCCTGCAGCAGGGCGGCGCCCTTGGCGGCGGAGGAGTAGCCGTCATTGGGGCTCAACGCGTTCTGCACCAGCACGCCGTCGCGCAGCAGCCGCCCGCCCAGCAGGATCATCTGCTCGTGCCCCGGCAGGGAAGCGGCACCGATGATTTCCGCGAGCGCTGAAAGCCGGTCAGCTTCGGCCAGCACCAGGGCGGCCCGGGCTCGGCGTCCGGCCCATTCCGGGTCCCCGTTGGCGGCATGCCAGCGCCCCAGGGACTCGGCGTCACGGGAGAAGGAACCCCGCCAGCTGACCGCAGGGTAGTGCCGGGAGTAGGCCAGGTCCCGGTCCAGCTGCCACAGTGAACGGACGAAGCGCTGGGTCCCGGTGGTGACCGGTTCACTCATATCGCCTCCCGGGGGTGAGACGGCGCCGATGACGGTCACTGACGCCGTCGCCCCGCCCAGCGTGGTAGCCAGCGACGCCCGCTCGTAGAACGCCGCCAGCTCCGAAGCCAGTGAGGCCGGATAGCCTTCCTCCGCCGGAAGATCCCCGTTGCGGTTGGCGAACTCGCGCAGTGCCTCGGCCCAGCGGGAGGTGGAATCGGCGATGACCACCGCGTGGTAGCCCATGTCCCGGAAGAACTCGGCGACCGTGACGCCGGTATTGATGCTGGCTTCGCGCGCCATCATCGGCATGTTGGACGTATTGGCGATGATGACCGTCCTGTCCAGGAGCGCGCCGCCGGTGCGCGGGTCCTCCAGATGGCTCAGGCCGTCCAGTACGTCGGCCATCTCGTTGCCGCGCTCGCCGCAGCCCACGTAGATGATCACATCGGCGTCGGACCATTTGGCGATCTGCTGCAGCAGCAGCGTCTTCCCGGTGCCGAACCCGCCGGGGACGGCAGCGGCGGATCCCCGCGGCAGGGGATACATCAGGTCCAGCACGCGCTGGCCGGTGTGCATGGGGACCGTGTCGGAGAGCCGGGCGGCAACCGGGCGGGGCCGGTGCACCGGCCATCGCTGCGAGAGCGGGACGTCCTGTCCGCCCACCACTGCAACGCGGTCCAGCGGGCGCAGCTGCCCAGAGGCCAGGAAGCTCACCTCGCCGGAAATTCCCGGGGGAACGGTGACCCGGTACTCCACGCTGCCGGCCCCGGGGACAGTTCCCAGTACGGCTCCGGAGGCGACCGTGTCCCCAACCGCTGCCCGCGGCTCGAAAGTCCATTCCCGGTCCAGGACCAGGCGGTCTTCGGCCGATGCTTCCCGGTCCGCCGTCAGCCACATGGGGGCGGAGGAAAGCGGCCGCAGCAGCCCGTCGAACACCTGTCCCAGCAGGCCGGGTCCCAGGAGTGCGGAAAGCTGGTGTCCGGTGCCCACCGCCGCGTCGCCGGCCTTCAGGCCGCCGGTGTATTCATAGGCCTGCAGGGTGGCTTCGGTCCCGTTGATGGCAATCGTCTCGGCTGATATCCGGGACGGGCCCAGGGAGACCAGTTCGAGCATGGACACGCCGGCGAGACCGCTGACCTCAACCAGCGGTCCGCTGACACGCCGTACCCGCGCGGTCTGGGGTCCGGTGTCCCGGCCGTCATCCTTAGGATTCAGTCCTGCCACAGGGTGCGCACCTCCCCGGCGTGCCGTTCCAGCGCCGCGTCCGCGAGCGCCGGAAGTGAAAGATTGACGCTGCGCGAACCAAGCCTGCCGATGATTCCGCCTTCCGGAGCTTCTTCCAGCTGCGCCTGCCGGCCGAGCAGTGTCCGTGCCTGGGCCCGCAGGGCATCGAGCAGCCGCGGATACCGCGGGTCGGTGCGCAGCTGTGCCATCTCCGCAAGGACCTCGGTGCGCAGCTGTTCGCGCAGCTCCTCTTCCTGGGAGAGGACGATTCCGCCTGCCCTCCGGCGCAGGCGTGCTGAGCGGAGCGCCGCCTCGGTGCGGGCAGCGTCACGGCCGTCGGCGTCGGAACGGCTGCGGATGCCGTCTGCTTCCTCCCGGGCCCGCCCGCGGATGTCCTCAGCCTGCCGGGTGGCCGCGTCCACGACCTCCCGTGCCCGTTCCTCCGCGTCCCGCCGGATGGCTTCGCGGACAGGTTCCAGCGCGGGTCCGGCGCTGCGCGGCAGGGCGCTCATGAGGGCAGCGTGATCGTCAGCGGGCGGTCCGGATCGTCAAGGAGTCCGGCAAGGGCGGCAGCGCAGGGCGGTGTCAGGAGAACGACGGCGGTGTCCTCGGGCAGGTGCTCCCAGGCCAGTCTGGCTTCCACGGGCGTGCGGGCGGCGTGCAGCCGTGCTCCGGCGAGCTCATAGCCTGCCAGCACCTCCGGTTCCCCCAGGGCCGCCACGACGGCGGCATCCGGGGACGTCACGCCTGTCCAATCAGGATGATCGAGATAATCAGTCCGTAGATGGCGATGCCCTCGGCCAGGCCCACCACCACCATGGCCCGGCCGAAGATCTCCGGCCGTTCACTCATGGCAGCCAGCGCAGCCGAACCTGTGTACGCGACGGCGATGGCCGCCCCGATGGAGGATCCGGCGACGGCGATGGCCGCCCCGATCAGGGCGGCACCGGAACTGTCACTGCCGTCGGTGGCCATGGAAACCGCCGCTTCCGCAGAGCCACCCGAGGCGGAAGCCGGAGCAGCCGCGAAGGCTGCGGCCAGCAGGGCCAGCGCGCCGGCCATGATCAGGGCGTTGACCCCGAGCATGACCTTGATGCCGGCGCGTTGCCGGCGGCGCAGGACATACAGTGCTCCTCCGGCGAGCAGGACGGTAACGATGAGTGCCAGTGGTATTCCGGCAAACCAGGGATTCATGGCGTTTGCCTTTCGGGGTGGGAGACAGCGGGCGGCTCGGGGGATGGGCCGGAGTCCGCCCCGGACTCCGGCAATTCAGGGCTCCACGGTTTGAAGGGCCGTCCTTCATCCGTGAAAACGCGGGAAAAAAGTTCGTAATACTCCAGCCGCAGTGCCTGGATGCCGGCGACCAGGCCTTCCAGCGCGAAGGTGATGGCATTGCCGATGAGGAAGACCAGTACGGCAAGGACGGCACGCCAGTCCGGGTGCCACAGCGCCGTCGTGCCCTGCCAGACAATTGACATCAGTGCTGCGTGGGTAAGGCCAAAGGCCGCCAGGCGGGTAAAGGACACCAGGTTGGAGCCGAGCTGGATGACCGTGTCCACCAGCTCCACCGAAGCCTGCACGCCGCCGGTGGCACCGCCTCCGGCTTCCACGAAGAGTCCGATGAAAATCAGCACGAGGGCCAGCCCGGCCAGCACGGCAGCGGCGATGACCATGGCGGGTATCCCGGCCAGGAGCCCGCCCGCCAGGAGTCCCACGGCCAGGAAGAGCATGGCTCCGGCGAGCCCGCTGCGGGCATAGAGGGCATACCCCCAGCCGCCCTCCCGGACACGGTTGATGGTGCCGACGGTGTACGCGCCCGCGAGCAGCACGGCACCGAAAATCAGCGCGGCAATCAGCAGCGGGATGGGATTCTCCACCGGCTCGAGCCAGAGCACCGGAATGACGTGGGTGGGCCCGAAGAATTCTCCGTAAAGGATCCCGAAGAACACGGCGGCCATCCCCGCGCCAAAAATAAACAGCCACGTGCGCTGGAATCTGCGCAGCGCCGGGACCAGGCCGGAGCGCATGAGCAGCCCAAAGAGGACCAGCAGCAGCCCCTGCCCGGCGTCGCCGAACATCATCCCGAACATGACCACGTACGCCAGCCCGGCCAGCCGGGCCGGATCCAGGTCCGCGTACGGAACGGTGGTGTACGTGTCCACCAGGAGCCGGGACAGCCTGGGCGCCTGCCGGGAGCGCTTCTCGTTGCCGGTCAGCAGTGTGGGGGGCTGCACGCCCCGGGGGGTCTTCAGCGGCACGACTCCGGCTCCCAGGGGTGCCAGTGTGCCCTGCAGTTCTCGAAGCCGGCGTGCCGGCGTCCAGCCGACCAATCCGGACACCGGGCCGTTTTCCACGGCGGCTTCCGCTGCCCGGTCCAGTTCCTCCGGGCCGTTGCCCGGGGTGTAGGGCAGGTCCAGTTCGACGGCGGCGCTGCGCGCGACTTCGGTGAGCGCCTCCCGCCTGCTCTCTGTGGGGGTTATCACGGCCACCCGTTCCATCCGGACCGGGCTGAGGGTTTCACGCCACGGCATCGAGCACCTCGCTGCCTCCTCCTGCGGACGCGGCCGCGAGCGCAGCACGCATCCGCCACGCGTCGACGGCCAGGACAGCTACGGCTCCCACTGCGGTGTCCGGGCCGGGCAGCCCCGACCTCAGCAGGCGGAATGCGTCCTCTTCAACCCGGGCCTGCAGGGCCGCTTCGGCGCGCCAGAGCCCCGTGGGTTCCTCGACGCCGTCCAGTACCGGAGCGGCTGCCGCCGGAAGGGCAGCGCGGAAGGATGCGACGTCGTCCGCTGTTGACCAGGTGCCGCCAATCAGGGGCTGCAGCAGCATGCCCAGCCGTTCCGGGATCTCCGGCACCGTTGACGTTCCCGTTGCCGGCGAGACCAGGATGCGGCGGGCTGCGAGCAGTGCCGCTTCAGCGACGGCCCAGCTCCGGGCCTGCGGAACAGCGGCGGCCAGCCGGCGGAGCCAGACGGCCGTCAGGGTGTCCGGCATCGTGTCCGGGCTGCCGGGATCACCCCAGGGGCTGGTCCGGAGCAGTTCCGCAAGCTCCGCCGTCGAGCCGGCAGCGGAAAGCCGCGGCCAAGCGGTTGCCAGTCCGCCGAGTTCGAAGTATTCGGGAAGCGGAACACTGCGGTGGAGGTCCCCGGCGCTGTCCTGGTCTCCGAGCTGGCCGGCGGGCTGGTCGGCAGACTCCGCGAGGCGGCGGGCGAGGAGCAGGATGTTCACCAGTTCAAACGCTGCTCCGGCCGCGTGGACCATGCGTGCCCCCGAGACAGGGACCCAGCCTGCCAGAACCCGCAGCTGCCAGAGCACGCTGCGGCGGGTTGCGTCCTGGGCTGCGGCCAGGTCGGTTGCTCCCGCCAGGTCCGCTGCATACGAGGTGCTGCTGAGCACTTCCAGGGCCTGGTCCAGGCTGGGCTGCGCCGCAGCTTCGCGGCACAGGCCCGCTCCGGCACGCCGACGGGCCATCGCTTTGGCCCGGACCGTTGCCGCCACCCAGTCGGACCTCATGAGTCCTGCCTCGGGGCGGTGTCCGGGCCCAGGTAGTCCTGGATCACGGAGGCGGCGATCCCTGTGGCCAGCTGGGTGACCCTGCCCGCTGCGCCCGCCGAGATGCTGGCCGCGCGTTGCCGGGCCTGGTCCAGGCGTTCCTGGTCACGTGCCGCGGCCTCCTGTGAGACCTGTTCGGCGGCCCGGGCCCGGACCGCACCGGAATCCATCCGGGCCTGGGCAACGTCGGTGTCCGCCTGGCGCCGGGCATCGGAAAGGATGGTGCGTGCCTGTTCCCCGGCCGCTTCAAGGAGCTGCCGCGCCGCTTCGACGTCGGGCTTCAAGGCTTCGAAAACCGGGAGCAGTTCGGCTGCGGACCCTTCATCGTCCGCTGAGGGGACTCCTACGGGTCCGGAGGGACCGGGTGCCCCGACCGGCCGGAACCGATCCAGGATGGTTGGCCGCGCCATGTCTCATGCACCTCCCAAGGATTGGCATGCGTTCGAGCGTTGTGCCGGACGGTTTACTCCTCCTTGGCTGCAGCCTCTTCACGAGGCTGGCGCAAATCTCGGCGTCTTCGGGCCTCCGCACCGGACGCAAAAAGCCCGCCGTACGCTGGTCCGAAAACGTGTTTGACCCTCATTCGAGCGTACGGCGGGCTGCAGGGGCGCACAATGGCAGGGCGCCAAGTGTCCGTCCGGGCGTCAGTTCCCGTCGGTGTCCTTGGGGACAAGCTTGATGGAAATCGAGTTGATGCAGAAGCGCTGGTCGGTGGGGGTGTTGAATCCCTCGCCTTCGAAGAGGTGGCCCATGTGGGAGTCGCAGTTGGCGCAGCGCACCTCGATGCGGTCCATCCCCATGGAGCGGTCGTGCAGGTAGCGGACCGTTCCTTCGGCCAGCGGTGCAAAGAAGGACGGCCACCCGCAGTGGGAATCGAACTTCTCGTTGCTGGTGAACAGTTCCGCACCGCAGGCACGGCAGGCGTAGACGCCCTCGGTCTTGGTGTCCCAGTACTCCCCGGTGTACGGACGTTCGGTTCCGGCCTTCCGGAGGACCTGGTACTCGGCCGGCGTGAGTTCGCTGCGCCACTCGTCGTCGGACTTCTGGACGGGAACCTGGATCCCAGTTACGCCTTCAGGCTTGCTTGCGTTGATTCCTGTATCGCTCATAACCGCCTCAACGTTCCAGGGCCTCCAATAATTTCGCGGTGATGCGATCTACGAATCGCCGATGAAGCTGGAGCCGGAGTACAGGTGGAGGACCGGCACTCCGAGCCGCTCCTGTGCTTCGTTGGCCCAGTCGGTGCGGAACGTGTCCTCGACGGCGTGCGGTGTCGTGATCACGACGACCTGCTGGGCGCTGGAGTTCTTGGCCTCCTCCACCACGGCCTGCACCGGGTTCTCGCCGGTGACCCTGCCGTCGGCGTCGAACCCCAGTCCGCGCAGCAGGTCCAGGGACTCGGCCAGTTCCTGCTCCGCTGCTTTCACTTCCTGCTTGGGCGTTCGATGCGGCCCCGCGATGTTCCGGTACGCTGCGGCGAAATCGAGGAGGCTGAGGTTATCCAGGACGTCCACGAGCATGTTCCGCCCCGGATCTGACGGAACCAGGACCTCGAAGCGGACGGGATTGTTTTCGGCGAGGTAGCCCAGGTTGCGGGCATCTGCTTCATTCAGGGGTTCTTCGGTCAGCACCACGATCGTCGGATTCATCCCGCCAGCCTAGCTTCAGCGCCGGTCGGGTGAGAAGGACCCGATGCGGCACGGTTTTTCGGCCCCTGCGGCAAAGTCAGTCACAATGAAGGCATGCAACTCTCAGCTTCCGAGGCGCCCGTACAGGCCGTCTCAGCCCAGACCGCATCCTGGGTGAAATGGACTGCCTTCGGTGCCGGTATGGGAATGGCAGCGTCGACTGCCGTCCTGGCCGCGACGTCGGGTCTGGCCGTGTATTTTGCCCGGCAGATTGTCACGCCGCGCCGTGCGCGGGATGAGAACCTCGAAATCCTCGCCGTGATTGATACCCCCGAGGGACAGCAGATCATCCTTCCGGCCAATGCCGACACCACCGCTGAGGGCTCCTACGGCCTGTATTTTGACGGCGGTACCGGCTACGCCCGGATCGGAGCCATCCGCTCCTACGTTCCCCGCGAAGGGACCGTGCAGCGCGACGTCGAACGCGTCTACTCAGGGGACCTGGCCACCGCGGTACGCGGCTGGTGGTCCGGGACTATCCATCCGACGCCGTCGGACGCCGGTTTCCCGCAGGAAGACGTGGAGATCGACGTCGAGAACGGCAAGGCGCCCGCGTGGCTGGTGCGCTCGCTGGATGCAACGGATACCTGGGCCATCATGGTGCACGGCAGGGGAGCCCAGCGCACGGAGACAATCCGGGGGCTCGGGGCCGCGCGCAGTGCGGGCATGACGAGCCTGCTGATTTCCTACCGGAACGACGGCGAAGCGCCCTACACCTCAGACGGGCGCTACGGCCTGGGCCTGACCGAATGGCGCGACGTCGAAGCAGCCATCCGCTATGCCCTGGACCACGGCGCACGGGACGTTGTCCTGTTTGGCTGGTCCATGGGCGGCGCGATTGCCCTGCAGACCGCTGACAAGTCCCCGCTGGGCCGGCATATCCGGGCACTGGTGCTGGACGGTCCGGTGGTGAACTGGGTGGAGGTCTTGGCCCATCACGCCCGGTTGAACCGGATCCCGGCACAGGTGGGCAGGCTCGGGCAGTGGCTGATTTCCAACGCAGCCGGCCGGACGCTGACCGGACTTGCTGCTCCGCTGGACCTGAAGAGCATGGACTGGGTTGCCCGTGCCGAGGAGATCCGGACCCCGGTGCTGATCGTGCACAGCGAGAGGGACGAGTTTGTTCCGGTGGGACCCTCGGCTGACCTGGCCGAGAAAAACCCGGACCTCGTGACCTTCGTGCGGTTCCCCCAGGGTGGACACACCCGCGAATACAACACCGATCCCGTGCGCTGGGAAGATGCCGTTGCAGGATGGCTGCGGACCGCCCTGGGGCGGACCCGGCGGCCCGGGGAGCACCGCTAGGCCCGGGGAGCACCGCTAGGGGCTTTCAGGGACCTTCACCGGGGATTGCGGCACCTCAACTGGGGTTTGCGGCACCTCATTGTGGCGTACCGTGCCGGATGCGAGCATGAGGGAAACCGGAAGGGATCTCCGATACCGGTAGGAGGAACCATGCTCGTTGCCGCATCGGTCTTCGCGCTTATTGCCGCTGCCATCCACGTCTACATCTTTGTGCTGGAGTCCATCCGGTGGACGGCCCCGGCAACCATGGCACTGTTCCGGATCCCGGACGAGGAACAGGCAGCCCACACCCAGGCGCTCGCCTACAACCAGGGTTTCTACAACCTCTTCCTCGCCGTGGGTGCAGTCCTGGGAGTTCTCCTGCTGGCCAGGGGGAACATAGCTGTTGGTGCTTCGCTGATCGGGTTTGCTGCAGCGTCGATGATGCTGGCCGGCGTGGTACTGCTGCTGAAAGACCGCCGTATGCTCCGGCCTGCGCTCATCCAGGCCGTTCCGGCTTTTTTGGCGCTGGTGTTCCTTGTTGCGGGGCTCTGAGCCGGAGACGTGTCCTGGCCGGCGGCTCGCAATCCCGTTAGTTAGGGTCCCGCTTCTTGTTGTGCCTCCGGCGCTTGAGGGTGCTAATGGCCCGGTCGCCGCAATCCCATTGCTGGCGTGCCGCTTCCAGCTCCGCCGCATCCAGAACTCCCGGCGCTCACTGGTGATCCCGGCATTCCGGAGGCTCCCTGACGGTGTGCCGGTTGTTGGTCTTCCTGTCCTCCACTGCTCCAGTGCCGGCCGTTGGCCACCGGAGTTATGCCCAGGTTTGGTGGACACGCTGCCACTTAGGCACGGGGGCTCGCCCAAGGGAGGGGAGGGGAATCGCAGGCGACGAAACAGGTACTGGAACCCGTAGGAGTCTGTCTTTCGGTGACCCCATTCGACTCATAGACTCGAACACATGTTCGAATCATTCACGGTGGGTCCAGATGGTCTGACTGCAGGCGGCGACCATGCTGCGTGGGGACATGGACCCGGCGGAGACTCCTGGAGCACAGTTTCTCCGGTGTCGCTTTCAGCAGAGAACGTTAGGGCCTTCTCCACCGCGCTCGCAGATGCCGATCTTTCAGAAACGGCGGACCCGCAGCTCATAGATTTGATGCGGGTGCTGGAGGAACTGAAGTCTGCAGCTGCGGCGGTGCAGGCCCGTGCCGCGGCAGCGTTTGATGCCTCCCAGCGGCGGACGCAGTCCCGTGCCGGTGTCCCGGCTGAGCATCTTGGCCGCGGTGTGGGATCGCAGGTGGCGCTGGCGAGGCGGGATTCCCCGCACCGGGGCAGCCGGCACCTGGGTTTGGGCAAGGCACTGGTCCACGAAATGCCCTACACCCTGGCGGCTTTGTCTTCCGGGGTGCTCAGTGAATGGCGGGCCACGCTCCTGGTCCGGGAAACAGCCTGCCTGGACGTGGAGGACCGGCGCCGGGTCGATGAGCTGATCTGCAAGGACCCAGCCTCCCTGGAAGGCCTCGGCGACCGGAAACTCATTGCCCGGATCCGCACGATCACCCAGACCATTGACCCCGCGTCCCAGGTCCGGCGCAACGCCAAAGCCGTCTCCGACCGGTACGTCTCCTGCCGCCCGGCGCCGGACACCATGTCCTACCTGACCGGTCTGCTGCCGGTCGCTCAGGGAGTGGCGGTGTATGCGGCATTGTCCCGGGCAGCGGATTCCCTGCGTGCATCCGGGGACGGGCGCGGGCGGGGACAGATCATGGCCGATACCCTCGTCGAACGCGTCACCGGCCAGGACACAGCGGACCAGGTACCGGTCGAGGTGCAGCTGGTGATCACGGACCGGACCCTGCTCTCCGACGTCCTGTTCCCTCAGCGCCAAACCGGTGGGGACCGTGTTCCGGGTGCACCGGAAACCAAAGCGGACACACCGGCGTATTTCCCCGGCTACGGGACCATCCCCGGTGCCTGGGCACGAAACCTCATCAGCTCCGCACTGGGTACCGGGGAAGGCCGGCATGCATCCCCGCCCGGTATTCGCCTGCAGGGATCCCCGCCCGGTACGAGCCGCCAGGCGTCCCCGCCCGGTACGCGCTTACCCAGCCAACCGCTGCGGGACACCTTGGGGGTACCGGATAAGGAGCAAGCCGGCGGGGATACTCCAGCAGGCGCCGGACTGAAGCACAAGCGGGCATTGGTGCCGGTATTGGTTACAGTGCCGGAGCCTTCGTCTTTGGTGAGCCTGCGCCGCCTGTACCTCGATCCGTTCAACGGGGAACTCACAGCCATGGAATCCAAAGCCCGGGCCTTCCCCGCCGGACTGGCACGAATGATCCGCACGAGGGACCGGACCTGCCGCACACCCTGGTGCGACGCACCCATCCGGCACATCGACCACATCCGTCCCCGCGCCGAAGGCGGCCCTACCAGCTACACCAACGGACAGGGACTCTGCGAAGCCTGTAACCACGCCAAAGAAGCACCCGGGTGGAACGCGACCACCATCAGGAGCATGCGGACGGCCCGTACAGGATCCGGCAGGAGGCACACCGTCCGCATCACCACGCCTACCGGCCACACCTACACCTCCGCGGCGCCTCCGTTGCCGGGGGGGCGAGCACATCCGGCAATGCAGGACCTGTAAGCTTTTCTCCATGATCGTTTCGGTACCCGTCTGCGTGAGCGCAGCGGAAGGGCTGGTGGGCTTCGGGCCCTGCTGTGGGGCACGCTCCTAGCACGCACATCCTCTATTGCAGGTTCATCCCCTAAGCGGGTGCTGCCAATGCCAAACCAGATGACCGCGCCCCCGCGTCCCGCCTGCACCAGCGCTCTCTGAGCAACCCGAAACGAAAGCCTGTTACATGAAAGCCCTAACCCAAGCTGCCATCCGCAAGTCCTTCATCAACGCCAGCCGGTCCCAGACTGCGGCAGTGAACTTCCCCGCCGACTTCGACACCATCGACTGGGAGAACATCGACCAGTACGGCTGGCGGGACCACAAAATGCCCCAGCGCGCCTATCTGGTCCTGGACGTGGAGGGCAAAACCACCACTGTCCTGCTCCGCGCGCCCGAACTGGTCTCCGCAAGCAAGAAAGCACTCTGCGCCCTCTGCGAGGACATGGAAAGCGACGACGACGTGTTTATGTTCGTTGCGCCCAAGGCTGGCCCCGCCGGAAAGAACGGCAACTCGGTGGGAACGCTGATCCACAGCAACTTCTCCTGTGCCCAGAACGTCCGCTCCGAGCCCAAGCCGGATCCGATCCACCCCGACCCGGAACTCGTCAAGGCCGAGCGTGCACGGCGCCTGCAGGAGCGGACCGTTCAGTTCGTCCGGAAAATCCGCAGCTAGTCCTTGTATACCGCGATCGGCCCGGTCTGAGCTTCCGTCAGGCGGATCAGGTCGAAAGGGGAGAGCTCTATCTCGAACCCGCGGCGGCCGCCGGATACGTAGATGGCGTCAAGCAGTTCTGCGCTGGAATCAATAAGCGCAGGGGAGCGGTGGCGCTGCCCCAGCGGGGAGATGCCGCCGACCACGTAACCGGTCCGCCGCTCGGCTTCGGCACGGTCGGCAAGGGAAACCTTCCGCACCCCCAGCATGGACGCGACCTTCTTCAGGTCAAGCATGGCAGCAACCGGAACCATAGCCACCGCAAGACGGTTCTCCAGCGACACCATGAGTGTCTTGAAGACGGCCTCCTCGGGAACGCCGAGTTTCTCCGCTGCCTCCAGCCCGTACGACGGCGTGGACGCGTCGTGGTGGTAGCTCAGGGTCCGGTAGGCGACGCCGGCAGCATCCAGGGCTTGGGTGGCCGGCGTCGCGCCGTGCCCGCTTTTCCTGCTGCTGCCGGCCATCGGCTTAGCTCCCCAGTCCGGCGGCAGGTGCGTCAGCGGAAGCAACGTCCACCTGCTCTGCCACCTTCCGCTTGATCCGGCCCAGCATGGCCGACATGCCGCGCATCCGCAGGGGAGTGATCGCCCGGGTCAGGCCCAGCCGGTCCGGCACATCGGCCGGTACGGCCAGGATTTCTGCAGCGGACAATCCATTCAGACCCTCGTGCAGCACACCGGCAAATCCGCGCGTGGTCGGGGCTTCAGGCGGAGCCGAGAAGAACAGTTCAACGTCATGCTCCGGGCCGTCGCCAACCTCGACCGTCAGGAACAGCGGGGACTGGCATTCGACAACCTGCTCCAGCATTTCCGGGTGGTCCGCCAGACGGGCCGGAAGGGCCGGAAGCGACCGGGAGAACTCAAGCAGCAGCTCAAGCCTCTCAGGCTCAGTCATGGCCTGAAAATCGTCAATAATCTCCTGAAGCGCCGCCGGAACGGCCGAATCAGCGGAGGAAGGAACGGTGGTGCTCATATAACCAGTTGCTTTCGGTTGAGGAGTGCAGGAAGCGATCTAGCGCGAAGCCGGCGCGGGACCCGGTTCGGTTCCCCGGACGATCGGCACGCGTACTGCGTTGCCCCACTCCGTCCAGGATCCGTCGTAGTTGCGCACCGAATCGAAACCGAGGAGGTGCTTGAGTACAAACCAAGTATGGCTGGAACGCTCACCGATCCGGCAGTAGGCGACGACGTCGTCCCCCTCCTTTAGGCCCGCTTCGCCGCCGTAGAGATCCTGCAGCTCCCGGCGGTCCCGGAACGTGCCGTCCTCGGCTGCGGCTTTGCCCCAGGGTACGGAGACGGCAGTCGGGATATGACCGCCCTTCATGGCGCCTTCGTCCATGTAGTCCGGCATGTGAGTCCGTTCGCCGGAGTACTCGGCGGGGGAGCGGACGTCGATCAGCGGACCGGTACCAAGATGGGCCAGGACATCCGGCAGGTAAGCACGGATGGGAGCATCATTGCGTTCGACGACGGGATAGTCGACAGCGGTGACTACAGGCTTGTCAGTGGTCATCTCGCGGCCTTCGGCGATCCACTTGTCACGGCCGCCGTCGAGCAGCCGTACATCTTCGTGGCCGAAAAGGGTGAACACCCAGAGAGCGTAGGCAGCCCACCAGTTGCTCTTGTCGCCGTAGATCACCACGGTGGAGCCGCGGCTCACGCCCTTTTCACCCATGAGCTTGGCGAAAACTGCGCCGTCGACGAAGTCCCGGGTATCGGCGTCGTTCAGGTCCGTGTGCCAGTCGATCTTGCGGGCGCCGGGGATGTGGCCGGTGTCGTAGAGCAGGATGTCCTCGTTGGACTCCAGCACCACCAGGTCCGGCGAATCCAGGTTCGCGGCCAGCCATTCGGTGGACACGAGCCTTTCCGGATGGGCGTACTCGGCGAACTTCGGATTCGGATCTGCGGGCAGCGGCATGAATGTTCCCCTTTGGGTAAGGCGGCAGGTTTACTACCAAGCCTAACGATGTGCACGTCCTAAA
Source organism: Arthrobacter sp. zg-Y916 (assembly GCF_020907385.1). NCBI lineage: Bacteria > Bacillati > Actinomycetota > Actinomycetes > Micrococcales > Micrococcaceae > Arthrobacter > Arthrobacter sp. zg-Y916. The sequence continues at coordinate 241,665 of NZ_JAJJOD010000002.1, forward strand.
ACTTCCTTGGGGACTGCTCATCCGCCGCAGTGGCGTATCGTTGCTACGGCAGCAAATGAAGGTACCCCTAGCAGAATCGGATGGATAGTTTGGGCGCAGCAGGACAAGTGGAGCAGCTGACAAAGCGGACTCCCCAGGTTTCCACGGACGAACTCCTGCAGGGTTTCTTCCCCTCGCCCAGATTCGGAGAAGTCTCCTTCGACAGCTACATCCCGGATCCGGCACAGCCCTCGCAGGCGGAGGCAGTCGCTGCGATGCGTGCCTTTGCCCAGAACGTTGATACTCCCGCCCCCAGCGGCTTCCGCAAGCTGTTCGGCGCGAAGAAGCCTGAAACGAAGGCCGGGTTCTACCTCGACGGCGGCTTCGGTGTGGGCAAGACCCACCTGCTCGCCTCGCTTTTCCACGCGGTGGAGGGGCCCAAGGCCTTCGGCACCTTCGTGGAGTACACCAACCTTGTGGGCGCACTGTCCTTCCGCAAGACGGTCGAGGCGCTCTCGGCCTACAAGCTGGTCTGCATCGACGAATTCGAACTCGACGATCCCGGAGACACGGTCCTGATGTCCCGCCTCATGCGGGAACTGTCCGACGCCGGCGTCAAGCTCGCTGCGACGTCCAACACCCTGCCCGGCTCCCTGGGTGAGGGCCGCTTTGCGGCCGTCGACTTCCAGCGCGAGATCCAGGTCCTGGCGGACCAGTTCGACGTCGTACGGATCGACGGCGAGGATTACCGCCACCGCGGCCTGCCGGAGTCCCCGCCGCCGCTGGACGAGGCCGGACTTGCCGAGCGGATCACCGCGGAGTTTGACGGGAAGACTGTTGCCGAGGACGACTTCGCTGACCTGGTGGCCCACCTGGCGGACGTGCATCCCAGCCGCTACCGCCAGCTGATCGATGGAATCGACGCCGTGGCCTGGCACAACGTTCACACCATCTCGGAGCAGTCCGTGGCGCTGCGCTTTGTGGTCCTGGCCGACCGCCTCTATGACAAGGACGTTCCGATCCTTGCCAGCGGCGTTCCCTTCGACCAGCTTTTCACCAAGGAAATGATGGCCGGCGGCTACATGAAGAAGTACTTCCGCGCCGTCTCACGCCTGACGGCGCTGGCCCGGGAGGGCCAGACCGGCGAGGCATCCTAGCCAAAGCCGAGCCCCAACCGACGCTTACGCAACTGGCGCTTTAAAAGACGAAGGTCCTGATCCCGCGGAAAGCGGGACCAGGACCTTCTGCCGTGCTCTGAGACTTATACGGCCGGAGGAGTCTGTCCGGTTTCGGGTCCCTTGCCCGGTCCCTGGTTGCGGTCGATGTTCTCTACCGCTTCAGAGGCCTTGGCCTGGAAGCCATCGATTTTGTCGGAGTACTTGCCGCCGGTCTTCTGGTCAACGAAGTTCCCCGCATGGTCGATGCCGCCCTTGATCTTGTCGGCGTTTTCGCCCACAAGTTCGGTAGCCCTGTCCTTCAGCTCTCCGGCCTTGCCTTTGAGCCCGTCAAATACAGACACGGATCACCTCCCTTCCACCAGGGGAGGCCCTGACGCCTCCCGTTCGCTTCAATGCTAAGCCTCCTGATGGATTGCACCAATGGATTCAGCTGAGGGAATATCCGGTTCCAGGACCGGCGCATTCAGTTCGGTAATGTCCCGGTGCAGTTTCCAGCTGCCGGAGACCCGCCGCCAGGATTCCATTAGCAGCGCCCGGGCGATGACCTGTGAGTCCCGGCGGTAGCTCATCTCGTAAAAGACCACGGCCTCATCCTCACCGCGCATCCCCACGGTGCGGTGGCTGGCATGGACGGTGGATCCCTGCATTCCCCGGACTACCTGTGCGAATCCGTCCTTCGCCTCGGCCGTCTCGAACTCGGAAATGGATGTGGCGTCCTGGCCTACCCACCCGTGGTATTTCGGTGCCAGGAACGCGTAGACGGGTGTGGCATCCCCAGTTGCCATTCCCTCGTTCCAGGCAGCTATGTACATGTCGTGAAAATCGTCCGTTTTCCCCATGGCGCCGAATCTAACACGCTGTTGTCCCTAGTCAGCGCACTGAACCGGTATGTGAAGACAAAAAAGAACCAGGCCCGGGAGGGGCCTGGTTCTTTTTAGTGGAGCGGACGACGGGATTCGAACCCGCGACATCCACCTTGGCAAGGTGGTGCTCTAGCCAGCTGAGCTACGTCCGCAGAGTGCGCGATACTGGGATCGAACCAGTGACCTCTTCCGTGTCAGGGAAGCGCGCTACCGCTGCGCCAATCGCGCCTGATACTGACAGGTTCCGAAAGAATTCCGGTGCCTTCAGTACAGGAGAGCGGACGACGGGATTCGAACCCGCGACATCCACCTTGGCAAGGTGGTGCTCTAGCCAGCTGAGCTACGTCCGCAAATGAATATCCAACACACAAGGTGCTGAACCTCGTGCGCGATACTGGGATCGAACCAGTGACCTCTTCCGTGTCAGGGAAGCGCGCTACCGCTGCGCCAATCGCGCCCATAAATGGGTTGTGCATGTAACCGTGGAGGTGGGGACGGGATTCGAACCCGCGTATACGGCTTTGCAGGCCGCTGCCTCGCCTCTCGGCCACCCCACCGTGACCAGCTTTTTGAGGGCCGGAAATACAGTGACTTGCGAGCGGACGACGGGATTCGAACCCGCGACATCCACCTTGGCAAGGTGGTGCTCTAGCCAGCTGAGCTACGTCCGCATGTTGGTGTTCCAGCGGCGAACTCCCGCTTTCCAACGAAGAAAAACTCTATAGGACGTTTCGAAGTTCGTCCAATCGGCGCGCTTTGCACATTCACCCCGAAGCGGGTTTTGACGAGGCACGATTGTGGGCTAGCATCTTTAGACGTTGCAGCACTTCAAAGGCAACTCCCGCAAGGGCGATTGGCGCAGTGGTAGCGCGCTTCGTTCACACCGAAGAGGTCACTGGTTCGAACCCAGTATCGCCCACAGAAATACGCAGGCAGGCACCGGAACAGCTCCGGTGCCTGTTTTTGCTTAAAGGTCAGACCCGGGTGACAGACTGTTGATATGACTGAACCAGCACTGGCGCACACTACCGAGTTCGGGCGCATGTATTCGCGCTCCCTGTCCGAACCTCCTGCGGTTCCCTCAATCACCACTGTCATCGCCCAGGGCAGCACCTCCCTGGACGGCTGGCACAGCTACATGGCGGCCAGCGCCGTCGTCAAGCATCCGGGCCTGGGGCAGGCCCTCGGCAACCAGGCGCAGCTGAAGACGATCGTCAAGGAAGCCTCCCGCGCGTCCGAACGCTACCGCGATGCCGCCGCCGAGCGCGGCACCCGTGTCCACTTTTACTGCGAGCAGGTGGCGCTGCGGGCACTGGAGCAGCCGCATCAGCTTGCCGAAGCCCGCGAAAAGCTGGCTGAGCACGGCGAGCACCAGTTTGCCGACCGCTTCGACGAATGGTGGCAGCTCTACCAGGTGAAGCCCCTGGCTGCGGAAATCACCGTCTGGAACCATGAGCTCGGTTACGCCGGAACCCTTGACCTGGTCGCCAGCATCGGCGGACGGCTGTGCCTGATCGACTACAAGACCAAAAACACCGACCGCGACGGCCAGGTCAAACAGCTTGATGACAAGGTCGTGATGCAGCTGGTCGCCGGCATGAAGGCGGAAGAATCCCTGGTCGACGCGGGGCGGGGGGAATGGGAGCCGTGGGCCTACGGCGAGCAGCCGCTGCTCCTCGGCGTCGCGGTGGGACAGACCGAAGTGCGGCCCATGCGTGCCAACCCTGACGTGCTTCCGCAGCACTGGTACAAATTCTGTGCGCTGCGGCGGGTCTGGCAGACAAATTACGACGTCGCTGCCGCCGGCCGGGCGCTCCTTCCCATCGCTCCGCCGCCAATGCAGGCCTCCGGCGCCCATGCTGTTCCCGCCGGGCAGCCCGCGCACAACTAGACTTAGGTTCAGCACGAGGACTTAGCGCTACACAGAAATAAGAGTAAGGAACACACTCCAGATGGCAATCCTGACGATTCGGATCATCGGCGACCCCGTCCTGCGGACCCCCGCTGAGGAAGTGACGGAGTTCGGTCCGGAGCTCGCCAAGCTTGTGGCCGACATGGAAGAGACCATGGAGGACGTGGAAGGCGCCGGTCTCGCCGCACCCCAGGTGGGTGTCAGCCTCCGTGTCTTCACCTACCGGATCGACGGCGCTGCGGGGCACATCGTGAACCCGGTCCTGGAACTGAGTGAAGACCGCCAGGAAGACCAGGTCGAGGGCTGCCTCTCCATTCCCGGCCTGGGCTATCCCGTCCCCAGGTACCGCTGGACCCGTGTCACCGGCCAGGACAAGGACGGCAATCCCGTCACGGTGGAGGGCGAAGGAATGCTTGCCCGCTGCTTCCAGCACGAGACCGACCATCTGGACGGCATCCTCTACATCGACCGGCTCGAAGGTGAGGACCGCAAGGCCGCGCTTCGCGCCATCCGCATGGCCGACTACGATTCCATCGCCGAACGCACGGTCACGCAGCGCGCCCAGTCTGTCGGGTCCAGCTTCGGCACCTTCGGCCAAAGCACGGGAGCGTAAGCAGGCGTGGCGATGCGCGTACTTTTTGCTGGGACGCCCGCTGTGGCGGTCCCTTCCCTCAACGCCCTCCTGGACGCCGGATTCGACGTGGTCGGTGTCCTCACCAGGCCCGATGCGCCGCTGGGACGCAAGCGCGTGCTGACTCCGTCGCCGGTCGCAGCCCGCGCCGAAGAGCTTGGCCTGCCGGTGATCCGGGCGGACAAAATCGACGACGACTCCGTTGCCGCCATTGCGGAACTCGCACCGGATGCCGCCGCGATCGTTGCCTACGGGGCCCTGATCCCCGAACGCGCCCTGGCCATCCCGGCGCACGGCTGGATCAACCTGCACTTTTCCCTGCTCCCGGCCTGGCGCGGGGCAGCTCCGGTCCAGCATTCCGTCATTGCCGGTGACGAGATCACCGGGGCCAGCACTTTCCTGCTGGAAAAGGGCCTGGATACGGGACCGGTGTTCGGGCAGCTGACCGAAACCGTGGACCCGTCATTGACCAGCGGGGAACTGCTGGAACGGCTCTCGCACAGCGGAGCGGTGCTGCTCGCGCAGACCCTCGCCGCGATCCAGGCCGGGAAGGCCGTTCCGGTTCCGCAGAGCGGTGACGTGACACTGGCTCCCAAGCTGACGATCGAAGACGGACACCTGGACTGGCAGCAGCCTGCCCTGGCGCTCCGGCGGCGGATCAACGGCGTCACCCCGGAACCCGGGGCCTGGACCATGTGGGACGGAGCCCGGTTCAAGATCGGTGCTGCCGTGCCGCGGCCGGATGTCACTGACCTGGCCCCCGGCCAGGTGCGGCTGGGGTCCGGCAGCGGAGCCGAAGCCCTGGTGGGGACCGGAAGCACGGCGCTGGAACTGACGCTGGTCCAGCCGGCCGGCAAGAAAATGATGCCCGGACCTGACTGGGCCCGGGGACTAGGCCAGCGTGAGGACGTGGTTTTCGAATGAGCAGCACCGAACGCAATGCGAAGGGCCACGAGCGCAGCCGGCCCAAGGTCCGCAGCCATACCCAGGCCGCGCCGTCGCAGCGGACCCGCGCGGCGGATCCTGCCCGGCTTGTCGCCTTCGAAGTGCTCCGCGCCGTGTCCGGCGAGGACGCGTACGCAAACCTGGTGCTGCCCAAGAGCATCCGCAAGCACCGGCTGGACAAGCGCGACGCCGGGTTCGCTACTGAACTGGCCTACGGCGCCCTGCGCGGCCAGGGTACGTATGACGCCATCCTGGCCCGCTGCGTGGACCGCCCGCTGGAGAAGCTGGACCCTGCTGTCCTGGATGCACTGCGGATCGGCGCCCACCAGCTCCTGGCCATGCGCGTTCCGGCCCATGCGGCCCTGGACCAGACCGTGGGCCTGGCCCGCGCCGTGATCGGCGCCGGGCCTTCTGCCCTGATCAACGCGGTGCTGCGGAAGGTCGCTGCACGGGACCTGGGGGAGTGGACCGCACTGCTGACCGAAGGCGACACCGACGCCATCCGCCGCGCGGCGATCGAGCAGAGCCACCCCGAATGGATCGTCCGTGCGCTCCGCCAGTCCCTGGTGGCCCACGGCCGCAGCGTCGAGGAAATCAACGACCTGCTGCGGGCCGACAATGACGCGCCCGTCGTGAACCTCGTCGCCCTGCCCGGGCTCGGGGACCTGGACGAGGCCCGGGCAGCCGGAGCGGTAGACGGTGAACTGGTCGCGGATTCGGCACTGTTCTCCGCGGGCGACGTCGGACGGCTGGAATCTGTCCGGGCCGGAACCACCCGGGTCCAGGACGCCGGCTCGCAGCTGGTGGCCCGCGCCCTGGCCGAGCTGGACCTGGACGGCGTCACTCCGGACGAGGACGGCGTCGAGAAGTGGCTGGACATGTGTGCCGGTCCCGGCGGGAAAGCAGCACTGCTTGCCGCCCTGGCCCACGAAAAGGGAGCGGTGATCCTGGCCAACGAGCCTGCACCGCACCGCGCCCAGCTGGTCCGCCAGGCACTGGACGCCGTTCCCGGGGAGACCTGGAACGTGCGCACAGGAGACGGCCGCACCGTGGCCGAGGACTACCCGGAAACCTTTGACCGCATCCTGGTGGACGCTCCCTGCACCGGCCTCGGTGCCCTGCGCCGCCGGCCCGAGTCACGCTGGCGCCGCCAGCCCTCCGACGTCGGCGAACTGGGGAGCCTGCAGCGCGAGCTGCTCCTCAGTGCCGTTGACGCCGTGAAGCCCGGCGGCGTGGTGGCCTATGTAACGTGCTCTCCGCACCCCGCCGAGACCAAGGCCGTCGTCGCGGACGTGCTGCGCCAGCGCAACGACCTTGAGCTGCTGGACGCCGGAGCCGCACTGGATGCCGTCAGCCTGACCGGTTCCCTCGGGGCCGGGCACGAATCCACGGCCCAGCTGTGGCCCCATGTCCACCAGACCGATGCCATGTTCCTGGCGCTGGTCCGCCGCAAAATCTAGGAGACCCTGTGAGCCAGTGCTGCATCAACCCGAGCATCCTCTCCGCCGACTTCGTGAACCTGGAAGCGGAGCTGGAGCGGATCAGCGGCGCCGACGCCGTCCACGTGGACGTCATGGACAACCACTTCGTGCCGAACCTGACCATCGGCCTGCCCGTCGTGAAGCGGATCCAGGAGGTCAGCGGACTGCCGCTGGATGCCCACCTGATGATCGCCGACGCTGACCGCTGGGCTCCGGCGTACGCCGAAGCCGGGCTGGCCTCAGTGACGTTCCACGTTGAGGCCGCTGCAGCCCCGATCCGGCTGGCGCGGGAACTGCGTGCCCGGGGTGCCAAGGCCGGCATGGCTTTGAAGCCGGCCACTCCGGTGGAGCCGTACCTGGACATGCTGCCCGAGCTGGACATGCTCCTGATCATGACCGTGGAACCGGGTTTCGGCGGCCAGAAGTTCCTCGATGTGACGCTGCCGAAGATCCGCCGCGCTGCCGAGGCCGTCCGCGGCTCCGGCCTGCCGATCGCCATCCAGGTGGACGGCGGGATCGCCCCCGACACCATCGAGCGCGCCGCGGAAGCCGGGGCCAACGTGTTCGTCGCCGGCTCAGCGGTCTACGGCACGCCCGACCCGAATGAGGCGATTGCCAAACTGCGGGCCCAGGCCAGCGCGGTAAGCCGCGCCGTCTAGGCGGGCTGCGGCGGCCGAACCCGCTGCACCATGACCCGGCCGGTCTTCTCCCAGCCGGGGTCCATAACCTGCGGCCACTGCGCGGTCATCATGAACAGCAGGCCGCCGTCGTCACCGCCGGCGGCGCAGGAGAAGCATCCGTCCTCCAGCTCAATTGTCTGGAGGACCTCGCCGCCTTCCTGGACGCGGACGCACCGTTCGCCCGGCACCTCGGCGAACCAGATGCCGCCGCTGCCATCCCAGCTGATGCCGTCCGGGGCGCTGCCCTCCACGGCGGCCCATGTCCCAGCGGCTTCCAGGGTCCCGTCCGGACGGACCGTGAAAGAGCTCAGCCGTCCGGCGTAGGACTCGGCAACCACCAGGGTGTTCCCGTCTGCGGAGACCAGCATGCCATTGGGGAACGCCAGGTTCCCGGCGACCTGCTGGACTGAACCGTCCGGCCGGATGAGGGCGATCAGCCCGTTGTTCCGCGGCTCGCCCGCGTAGTCCTGCCCGATTCCGTTGACGTAGACGTTGCCGGAGGGGTGGACGGCAATCTCGTTCCAGGGATGCGGCGACAAGCCGCGCAGGTCCGCCAGCGGAATCAGCCCCGCGTGCGGAACTTCAACCAGCACCGATCCGTCAGCCCCGGAGACGACGGCCATCCGCCCGTCCGGCAGCCAGTCAAAGGTGATCGGAAAAGAGGGCACTCCGGTGATCCGCCGCACGTTCCCGACAGCGTCCAGGGCCGAGATGGTGCCGGCGGTCCAGTCCGCGAAGTAGAACTCTCCGCCGTGCCAGCGTGCGGATTCGCCCATCCCCAATCCGGAAACCAGAGTTGTCGCCTGTTCCATCGAAGGAACCTCCCGCGCCTGTAAGGATTCACTGCCGAACGCGTCCAGTATGCGTCGGTGCCACCGCGGGCAACAGGGGACACGGCTGGACCGATAAGATGAGTGGCTTGCTTCCATCCCGAGAGGACACCCCCGAATGAGCCTGATCAGGCTGCAGGACGTCAACGTTGGCTTCGAAAAGAACCAAATCCTCCGGGAGGTGTTCTTCCGTCTGGAGCCTAAGGACCGGGTGGGGCTGATCGGCAAAAACGGTTCGGGCAAATCCACGCTGCTGAAACTTATTCTGCAGCAGATCGAACCTGATTCCGGCACGGTGAGCGTGGATGAAGGCCTGAAGATCGGGTACTTCTCCCAGTTCTCCGAACTGGCCGGGGAGTCTACGGTGACCGAAGTCCTCGACGGCCTGTTCACCGAAATCAAGGACGTGGAAGCGGAACTGGCCTCGATCGACGCGGCACTGGGCGCCGATCCGGACGGGAAGACCATGGACCGGCTGATCCGCCGCCAGGCTGAGCTCTTTGAAACCATGGACCATCTGGACGGATGGGACTATCCGCGCCGGATCGACGCCGCGCTCACCACCCTGGGATTCAGCGAAGCCCACCGCACCTGCCCGATTGATGCCCTGTCCGGCGGCTGGCGCAACCGTGCCGCACTGGCCAAGATCCTGCTGCAGGCACCGGATGTGCTGCTGCTGGACGAACCAACCAACTACCTCGACGTCGACGGAGTCCAGTGGCTGGAAGGCTGGTTCCGGGACTTCCGCGGCGCCGCCGTCGTCGTCTCCCACGACCGGGCGTTCCTGGACGCCGTGGTGACCCGGATCATCGAAGTGGAGAACTTCCACCTGCACGAATACCCGGGGAACTTCGCCGAATATGTCATCCAGAAGCAGTTCCGGCTGAAGCAGCTGGCCTCCCAGTTTGTGCACGAATCGGAGCTGCTGGCCTTCGAAGCCGAAGGGATCGCAGACCGCCGCGAGGCTGCAAAGGCCGGCGGCCGGACCCTGGGTGCGAAGCTCGCGCGGATCAAGAAGTCCCGTGCGCCGCGTCCTGTGGACCAGATCATCACCGAGATCTACGCAGGACTGCACGTGAAGGACAACCTGTGCCGGGTGCAGGACGTGGCCAAGTCCTACGGGGAGAGGACCCTGTTCAGCGGGGTGTCCTTCGAGATCCAGCGCGGGGACCGGCTGGTGGTCCTGGGCGCCAACGGCAGCGGCAAGACCACCCTGCTGCGGGTGCTCACCGGCGAGGAAACGCCCGACGCCGGCAAGGTAGCCTGGGCGAACGGCGCCCGGATGGTTTCCTATAACCAGGTCCTGGCCGAACTCGACGACGCCGACACCGTCACCCACGCGGTCAACGCGATGCCGGACAGCCTGGCGCTGACCGCGACGAAGAAATCCGTGAACCGGTTCCTGGCCATGTTCCAGTTCTCCGAGGCTGACCTCAAGCAGAAGATCGGAAACCTTTCCGGCGGACAGAAGGCGCGCGTGGCCATGGCCCAGTGCCTGCTCTCGGGAGCCTCCGTCCTGCTGCTCGACGAACCGACCAACCACCTGGATCTTTCCAGCACCCAGGTCATGGAGCAGGCGCTGCTGCATTTCCCGGGCGCCGTGGTGGTGGTCAGCCACGACCGGTTCTTCACGGACAAGGTAGCCAACCGGCAGCTGGTCTTCGGCGCCGGGGGCGGCGCTCCCGGGGAGATCGACCTGCGCGTGGCCTGAGACACCCGGCGTAAAAGTTAAACCAGCCCAATCCGCCTGTGTGAGAATATGGATTAACAAACGTGCTCCGGGGTCGGTGTAATTCCGAACCGGCGGTTATAGTCCGCGACCCGCACGTCAGGCTGGGATCCCTCAGCAGGATGTGCGGTTGAACTGGTGAAATTCCAGTACCGACAGTTAAAGTCTGGATGGGAGAAGCACGTACAGTTTGTTGAACCGACGCTTCGGCGTACCTGCAGGGGTACCCCGGGCTGTCGGTGCATCGGACTGTCGTACCCCCGGAGCCGCCGCTACGGGATAAGGAACGACATTGGATTTTTTGCGGTGGCTCTTTGACGCGCAGATCCCCGTGGGGAGTTCTTCCCTGCTGGTGCGCGAAGTACTTGGCAACATCTTCGGGCTGCTCAGCGCCCTCGGCGGCATGCGCCGGAAAATCTGGGCCTGGCCGGTTGGAATCGCCGGCAACGCCCTGCTGCTCACCGTTTTCCTCGGTTCGATCTTTGGCGACGCCAGCACCGCGAACCTACTCGGCCAGGCCGGGCGGCAGGTGATGTTCATTGCCGTCGCCGTGTACGGCTGGCGCCGCTGGCAGGCCAGCAAGAGCTCGGGTGCCGACGCCGTCACACCACAGTGGGCCTCCGGCAGGGCACGGATCGGCCTGGTGGCGGGAATGATCCTCGGTACCGCGGCACTGACACCCGTCTTCGGCATGCTGGGCTCCTACGAACCAGTGTGGGCTGATGCCTGGACGTTCGTCGGATCACTGCTGGCTACATACGGCATGGCCAAGGGGTGGGTCGAATTCTGGCTGATCTGGGTGGCAGTGGACATTGTGGGCGTGCCGCTACTGTTCAGCGCCGGCTACTACGCCACGGCGTTCATGTACCTGTTCTACGGGGCCTTCACACTGATCGGGTTCTTCGTCTGGTGGCGCGCCAAGGCCAACGAGAAGCCGCAGGTACAGGTCGCCATGCCGGATCCGACGGTGCGGTAGCCATGAATTTCTCCGATGCGGAACGCACAGCCATGGAGCAGGCACTCCAGTTGGCCCGCCGGGGAGTGCGCGGGGCTAACCCGCTGGTGGGTGCGGTGATCCTGGACCCGTCCGGGGAGGTCCTGGCGAGCGGGTTTCACCGCGGGGCAGGAACTGCACACGCCGAAGCCGACGCCCTTGCGTCCGCCGCGGCCGACGGCATCGATGTGGATGGCGCGACCATGGTGGTCACCCTGGAACCCTGCAACCACACCGGCCGCACCGGACCCTGTTCGCAGGCCATCCTCCGCTCCGGTATCGCGCGGGTCGTGTACGCGGCCGCAGATACCAACGAGGACGCCGCCGGGGGAGCTGCTGCTCTGACCGCCGGCGGGGTGGAGGCTGGGGGTGGACTGCTGGCGGACGAGTCACGGGAACTAAATTCCCGCTGGGCAGCCGCGATGGACGGCCGGCGTCCGTTCGTCACGGTCAAGACGGCCCAGACGCTGGACGGCCGCACCGCTGCGGCGGACGGAACCAGCCAGTGGATTACCTCACCGGAGGCACGCGCCGATGCCCAGGATCTGCGCCGGCGGGTCGACGCAGTGCTGGCCGGCACGGGAACCATCCAAGCTGACAATCCGCGGCTGACCGCCCGGAATCCGGACGGCAGCACGGCGGAAAAGCAGCCGCTGCGCGCGGTCATGGGACACACGCCGGTTCCCGCCGAGGCCGCCGTCCGGGGAACCGACGGCCGGTTCGTCCAGATCCCGACGCATGATCCCGCCGTCGTACTCGCTGAACTGTATGCCCGTGGCGTGCGGCACGTGATGGTCGAGGGCGGCGGCACCGTGGCTGGCGCCTTCCTCCGTGCCGGACTCGCCGATGAGCTGGTGGCCTACACCGCTCCGGCGCTGCTGGGCGCGGGCACCGCGGCGTTCGCGGGCCTGGGCATCGCGTCCATGGCCCGGATCCAGCGCTGGCGCTGGGATCCTGCCGGCGGCGGCAGTGCCGTGCCCGTGGGGCCGGACCTCCGGCTGCACCTTGAACCTATTCCTTTCGAAGAACCACAGTAAGGACGTCAGACGTGTTTACCGGCATTGTCGCTGAACAGGGCAGCGTAGTTTCCCTGGAACCCGATGCCACCGGCGCCGGAAAGGTGCTGGTCATCGATGCTCCGCTCACGTCCGCGGAGCTGGGGCTGGGCGGATCGATCGCCGTCAACGGGGTCTGCCTCACCGCGACCGCCATCGACGGAGCCCGCATTTCACTCGACGTCATGGGCGAAACCCTGGACCGCACCACCACCGGCGGGCTGGAACCCGGGCGGACCGTAAACCTGGAGCGGTGTGTGCCCGCCGGCGGACGGCTGGACGGCCACGTGGTGCAGGGGCATGTGGACGGTGTCGGGACGCTGCTGGTACGCGAGGACCTGGGCAGCTGGGACCGGCTGCGCTTCGGTGTGCCGCCGCAGCTTGCTCGGTACATCGCGGAGAAGGGCTCGATCGCCGTCGACGGCGTCTCCCTCACCGTTACTGCCGTGAGCGTGCCGCAGGACCGTGAGCCGTGGTTCGAAGTCGGGCTGATTCCCACCACTCTGGCCGAGACCGGCCTTGGTGCCCTGCAGCCCGGGAGTCCCGTGAATCTGGAAGTGGATGTACTGGCGAAGTACGCCGAACGGCTGCTGGCGTTTGCGGCGCCTGCATCCGGAACCGAGGAGGAGTCATGAGCATCCGGCTGGATTCCATCGCCGCCGCCGTTGAGGCGGTTGCCGCGGGCCGCGCCGTCGTGGTCGTGGATGACGAGGACCGCGAGAACGAGGGCGACATCATCTTCGCCGCCCAGCACGCGACCCCGGAGCTGATGGGGTTCACCGTCCGGTACACCTCCGGCGTCATCTGTGTGCCGCTGCCCGGCAGCTACGCGGACCGGCTGGACCTGCCGCCCATGACAGCGGTGAACCAGGACGCCAAAGGCACCGCCTACACGGTCTCCTGCGACGCCGCCTCGGGAACCAGCACCGGGATCAGCGCCGCCGACCGCGCGCTGACCTCCCGGGTACTGGCCGATCCAGCCTCCGCTCCGGCGGACCTGCACCGTCCCGGCCACATCTTTCCGCTCCGCGCGCACGACCGCGGGGTCCGCGCCCGCCGCGGACACACCGAAGCCGCCGTTGAGCTGGCGCAGCTGGCGGGCTGCACACCGGTAGGCGTGATTGCCGAACTGGTGCATGACGACGGGACGATGATGCGCCTGCCCGCCCTGCGGGAGTTCGCCGACGAGCATGGGCTGGCATTGGTCTCCATTGATGACCTGGTGGCGTACCTGGCCGCGGTGCCGGCATCGGCCGGAGGCCGGCGGTGAAGGGCGCGGAGAACGTGGTCCCGGGACCCGTAGTTCAGCTGCCGACGGCGTTCGGTGACTTCACTGCCCAGGTCTGGACCGATACGCGCACCGGTGCGGAACACCTGGCTGTCTCCGCCCCAGGAACTTCCCCCGAACCCGGGACCCCGCTGGTGCGGCTGCATTCGGAGTGCCTGACGGGCGACGTATTTGCCTCCTACCGCTGCGACTGCGGTGAACAGCTGGAACAGGCCCTTGGGCTGATCAGCCTGCACGGCGGAACAGTGCTGTACCTGCGCGGTCACGAGGGCCGGGGGATCGGCCTGGCGAACAAGCTGCGGGCCTACGCGCTGCAGGAAGCCGGAGCGGACACCGTGGAGGCGAACGAGCAGCTGGGCCTGCCCGTGGACGCCCGCGACTACCAGGCCGCGGCGGAGATCCTGCTCCGGATGGGCCTGGACCGCATCCGGCTGCTGAGCAACAACCCGGTCAAACGTGACCGGCTGGAGGTGTTTGGCGTCGCCGTGGAAGCGATGGTGCCCTCCGAGGTGCCGGTCAGGGCCGAAAACGAACGGTACCTGCAGACCAAGCGGGACCGGATGAACCACCACCTCAATCTGCTGCGGGCCAATCCCGTCCAGCAAAGCTAACTTTCCCCACCACACCGAAGGACATCAGACATGAGCGGACACGGCGCACCGGAGAACGACGTCAGCAGCATCAAGGCCCAGGGCCTTGACATCAAGGTGGCGGTTGTCGCTGCCAGCTGGCACACCGAAGTGATGAACGGACTGATCGAGGGTGCGCTGCGCGCTGCCTCTGATGCGGGGCTGCGGCCGAAGGTGATCCGGGTTCCGGGCACGTTCGAGCTGTCCGTGGCTGCCGCGCGGCTGGCACCGCACTTTGACGCCGTCGTTGCCCTCGGCGTCGTGGTCCGCGGCGGAACTCCGCACTTTGACTATGTGTGCTCCTCGGCCACCCAGGGGCTGACTGAGGTCAGTGTCCGGACCGGCACTCCGGTCGGTTTCGGGGTGCTGACCTGCGACACCGACGAGCAGGCGCTGGACCGCGCCGGGCTGGAGGGGTCCTCGGAGGACAAGGGCTATGAGGCGTTTGCTGCCGCCGTGAACACCGTGGCAGCGCTGCGCTGGGCCGGCGTTTGAGCGCTGTCTTGAACAAAAAAGCACTGCAGGCGGACGGGTTCACCGGCTTCCGGCCGATCGCGGGGCTGGAGATCAACCGGATCCCGCAGCGGCAGGGAATCTTCGCGGTGCTGCGCCCCGCAGGCTTTGAACCGGTGTTCCTGGCCCAGAGCACCGCCGGGACCTTCAAGCGGAAGAACCCGTCTGTGTCCCAGGCGGTCCTGGCGGAGGAATGGGTTGAGGACGCGGACGTCCTGTTCCTTGGGAAGGCCGGTCCCGGCAGCAAGGGCAACCGCGGGCTCCGGCGGCAGATCCAGGAGTTTGTGGACTTCGGCCAGGGGAAGCCGCCGGGGCACTGGGACGGGCGGCTGATCTGGCAGCTGGCTGGTGCCGGGAAGCTGCTGGTCGCATGGAGGGAGCTCCCGGCGGGGGAGCTCAATGAGGCCCTCGCGGTGTATCACGAACAGTTCCGCCAGCTCCACGGCAGGCTGCCGTTCGCGAACCTGGTGCAGGCTCGGGGGTAGTACTGCGTGCTGGCCGGGTTCTAGGCCGGTTGGGGCGTCCGAATCCCCAGAAACGCAATCAGCGCTGCGGCAAACATCAGCACCGCCGTCGCCAGTGCCGTCCGCTGGAAACCGGCATAGTCCAGGGATCCGGCTGAGATGGTGCCGATGAGGGCAACCGTGATGAGCCCGGCCACCCGGCTGACGGCGTTGTTGACCGCAGACCCGATGCCGGCGTCGGTCTCATCCAGTGCACCCAGTACCGCTGCGGTCAAGGGAGCGACCATGACTGCCAGCCCCAGGCTGAAGAGCAGCAGGCCGGGTAAGAGCTGGGTGAGGAAGTTCAGCGGCGGGCTCATCGTGAGCATGAGCAGGAATCCGGCGCCCATGATGGCCGGACCCGCCGTCATGAAGATGCGCGGACCGTACCTGCCGGCCAGGTCGCCGAACCAGGTGGAGAGAAGCAGCATGGCGATGGGCAGGGGCAGCGAAATGAACCCTGCCTCAATGGCGCTGAAACCCGCGGTTTCCTGGACGAAGACCGTCAGGGCAAACGTGCCCAGGGAGAGTGCTCCGTACGCGGCTGCGGTCACCAGGTTTCCATAGCGGAAGTTCCGCGCCTGGAACAGGGAGAGGGGCATCATCGGCGACGGGGTCCGGGCCTCGCGGACTACGAAGAGCACCAGCGCAACCAAGCCCCCGGCCAGGGACAGATACACCGCCGGATGCGTCCAGCCCAGCCTGTCCTGTTCGATCAGCGCATAGACCGAGCCGCCCAGGCCGGCGACGGCGAGGAGCGCGCCGGGGATGTCCAGGGCTGTCCGGCGTCGCGGGCTATCCTGAAGTCCCGGCATGAGGACCAGGGTGATGGCCACCGGCAGCACGTTCACCGCAAAGATGAACCGCCAGCTGGCCCAGTCAACCAGAACCCCGCCCAGCAGCGGGCCGATGATCGCGGCAGTTCCGGTCCAGGCCGTCCAGGTGCCAATGGCGCGGGCGCGCTCAGGGCCGGCATACGCCGTCGTAATCAGGGCCAGGCTGCTCGGGACGAGCAGCGCCGCCGCGATGCCCTGGAGCGCGCGGGCGAGCACCAGGACGTCCGGGGTCCACGCCAGGGCACAGAGGACGGATGCCGCGGCGAAGCCCGCCAGTCCCCAGGCAAGGACACGCAGCCGCCCGAAGGAATCCGAAAGGGACCCGGCAAGCAGGATCAGTGCGCCCAGGGTCAGCAGATAGGCGTTGACCGTCCATTGCTGGGTGGCGAGCCCGCCGCCGAGGTCGGCACCGATAGCCGGGAGTGCGACCGTGACGATGCTGCCGTCCAGGAAGGCGACGAAGGACGCCAGGATCGCGACGATGAGCAGGCGGCTGCGTTTCGGTGCCGGGCCGGGGACTGGATCCGCCATTCTGAATGCCTTCCTTCATCCCGGGTTGCCCCAGGAAGAGTGATGCGGAAGAGTGCCTACATCCCCTCGGCTCCGCAGACTATGTACAGGAGAACACCATGTCCACCAAGATCACCTTCATCATCGACAATCCGGCAGACCCTGAAGCATTCGAAGCGGCCTACAGGGATTTCGAAGGCAGCGCGCGGCAGCTTCCGCGCATGCAGCGATTCGAAG
Source organism: Arthrobacter sp. zg-Y916 (assembly GCF_020907385.1). Classification (NCBI taxonomy): domain Bacteria; kingdom Bacillati; phylum Actinomycetota; class Actinomycetes; order Micrococcales; family Micrococcaceae; genus Arthrobacter; species Arthrobacter sp. zg-Y916. Next base: position 258,458 of record NZ_JAJJOD010000002.1, read on the forward strand.
CCGGAAAGGTCTGGCCCAAGGAGAACGGATCGCCCACCCCGGCGTACCGGACTGTGGACATGTACTTCGACACCTACGACGATGCCTCCGCTGCGGTGGCGACCGCCGAAGCCGCCGACTTTATGGACCAGCTGAAGGCTACAGGGACAACGTTCATGGCACTGTTCACGGATGTAAAGGACAGCTAGGCCGTAGGACCGTGAATCACCCTGGGCTCTTTCTCGGGGCAGCATTCAGCCGGCTCGCGGAACGGATCAGATGCTCGCGTTCGGGCAGGCTGAGGGCTAGATGAGCAGCCTTGGCATACAGCTGTGCGGCCTCTTCGGTGTCGCCGCTGCGTTCGTGGAGGTAGGCCAGGGCGGCGGTGTGCCGGGGGAGTGCAGGATCCAGCGTGGCCAGGGCATCGAGTCCTGCCCGCGGTCCGTCCGCCTCACCCAGGGCGACGGCGCGGTTCAGCTTCGCGACCGGGCTGTCTGTCAGCGCAACCAGCTCGTCGTACCACCCAACTATCTGCGGCCAGTCGGTTTCCCCGGCGCTGGCGGCATCTGCGTGCAGCGCCGCGACGGCGGCCTGTGCCTGGTATTCGCCCAGCCTCTGCCGGGCGAGCGCCCGCTGCAGGATCATCATGCCCTCGGAAATCAGGGCGGTATCCCAAAGGCCGCGGTCCTGCTCCGCCAGCGGTACCAGCTGACCGGCGCTGTTGGTCCGTGCCGGCCGGCGGGCGTGGTGCAGCAGCATCAGGGCCAGCAGTCCCTGCACCTCTTCGTGCTGAAGGCGGCTGGCCAGCTGGCGGGTTAGCCGGATCGCTTCGGCCGCGAGGTCCACGTCGCCGGTGTACCCCTCGTTGAACACCAAATACAGCACCCGCAGCACGGTGGACAGGTCGCCCGGGGAGTCGAACCGGACCCCGGACACTGTCCGTTTGGCCCGGCTGATGCGCTGCGCCATGGTGGCTTCGCCCACCAGATAGGCGGCCGCAATCTGACGGGTGGTCAGGCCTCCGACGGCGCGCAGCGTCAAAGCCACAGCCGACGACGGGGTCAGCGATGGATGGGCGCACAGGAAATAGAGCTGCAGCGTGTCATCCTTTTCTGGGGCGGTCCCGGGCGCCGGTTCGGCATCGGCCTTGAGTTCACGACGCCGGCGGGAAGCCTCCGCGCGCCCGGCGTCGAGGAACTTCCGCCATGCCACCGTGACCAGCCAGCCCAGCGGATCCCGCGGCGGGTCGCTGGACCAGGTCCGAAGGGCCTCGAGCAGGGCTTCCTGGACAGCGTCCTCGGCCGCCGCGAATCCTGCTCCGCGGCGGACGAGGACAGCGATCACCTGCGGGGTGAGCGTTCGGATGAGCCGTTCCTCCAAGGCTTACTCCGTTACGGTGGCGGGGGAGCCCATGAACGGGCGGAGCTCAATCCACTCGTGCAGCGGTTTTCCGCCCGCCGCCGGTGCGGCGGAGAGTTCACCGGCCAGTTCGACGGCACGGTCATAACCGTCGACGTCGATCACCATCCAGCCCGCAATCAGGTCTTTGGTTTCCGCGAACGGGCCGTCGGTCACCGGCGGCCGCCCCTCGCCGTCGTACCGTACAAAAGTCCCCTCAGGGGACAGGGCCTGACCGTCGATGTATTCGCCGCCGGCCTGCAGCCGGTCGGCGAAGTCCTGCATGAACTGCATGTGGGCGGAGACTTCCTCCGGCGTCCACTGATCCATCGGCACATCGTTCAGGGGTGCCGGGGCGCCGCGGTAGTGCTTGAGCAACAGATACTTGGCCATGACGTTCTCCTTGCCTGGTGCAACACGTGGGTTGCCTGCAACACAGCCATTGTGGCTGCCTTCATGTCTGGGACGAAGCAGGTTCAGGATTCTCGACATTGCTTTGGCTTGCTACCCTGAGGCACCAACTGGAAGGGGAGCCGGGCATTGAAGCAGGTGCTGGTGCATCGAATCCGGCGGCTACATCGAAACCGCGGGCGGGCCGTTACCGTTGGTGCGGCAGCGTTGCTGCTGCTGGGCGGCGTGGCTGGCTGCGGACAGCAGTTCGGAAATCATGCAGAGCCCCGGCCTGCGGCCGAGCTGGTCGACGCCGTCGACTGCACCTCCATGGAGCGCACCGTCGAATCGGGCACCCAGCCGACGCCGGCAGCGTCGCCGCCGGCGGCCGGCTCCATTCCTGCGGACTTTGTTCCGTTTGAAGCGATCCTCTGCACCGCCGGGCTGGAAACCGTCGAAGACCAGGACGGCGTGTGGTCGGCCGTCGCCGAGGAGCGACTTGGCGGAAACCTGGACGCGCTGGTGGCTGCCTTGGCCGAACCCAGCGACGGGCCCCGGCCGAACCAGGCCTGCACCGCCGACATGGAGCTGGTTCCCGATCTGTGGCTGCTGGCGGCGGACGGAAAGGCTATGCGCGCCGCCTGGCCCACGGACTCCTGCGGCAAGACCAAGCCCGGCGTGCGTGGCGTCCTAGCGGATCTGGATGTGCTTGGCTCGAGCCTGCACAAGCTCTCGCTGATCCAGTCCCGCGCCGCCCTCGACGCCGGCTGCCCCGCCGAGTGGAGTATCAGCGCCGTCCCGGGAGGCCTGGCGCTCGCCCCGCTGACGACAATCCCCGGTGACGGGCTGGGCCAGGTGGAGCCAGCGCACCCCTCATCCGGTCTGCTGCCAGCCGCTGACGACGTCGATGCCCTGAGGATCTGCGGCTACCGGACGGTACCTGAACCTGAACCAGGGAACGGGCTTTCTCCGGACGCAGGGCCGGACACCCCCTTTGACGTTGTCGAAATCGCGTCGGGAACGTTTACCCGCGGCGGGAACCTGACCGGTCCGGCCAAGGATGCTCTCTTGCAGGCTGCCGCCGCCGAGCCGTCGGCAACGGATTGCGGTGCGGCGGCGACCGAGTTCGCGGCGCTTTGGCCGGTGGCCCTGGGACAGGAAGCCGGTGCGCCGCTCACCCTGGAGCTTGACGGCTGCCTCCGGCTGGTCAGCATCGATGGGTCTGCGCGGACGGTGCCCGCGGAACTGGCTGCCGCCGTCGTCAGCGCGATGGCGGATTAGGCCAGGGACCTCAGGAACGCCGTCGCATCCGCCGCGACCCGGGACGGACATTCCCACAGCACCAGATGCGCAGCGTCGGGATAGACCAACAGGACGCTGCCCTCGATCCGTGCAGCAAGAATGTCCTGGCCGCTGCGCGGCAGCAAACTGTCCTGTGCGCCCCACAGGATGAGTGTTGGAGCGTGGATGACTGCTGACTCGGTGGGCGGCACCGCCTCGTACAGGCCGTGCAGGATTCCCTTCCACGCGTGCGAAGGGATGTTGACGCCGTCGCGAATCCGGTCCTCGATGAACCAGCGCGGAACAGGATTCCCTAGGGGATACCAGGACAGGGAAGCGCGTACCCAGTCCTCTTCCACGGGATCAATCAGTGCGTCGACGTCGTCCGCGAACGGCGGCCTGCCCTGCAGGCTCAGGGGTGCGCCCACCAGCACAAGCGCGGCGACCAGCGCCGGATGTTCGACGGCCAGCTGCTGGGCCACATAGCCGCCGCTGGAAGACCCGAGGACGGCTGCGCTCTCCACCTCGAGGGCAGCCAGGACCGCTGCGGCGTCGTCGGCCTGCTCCGCCAGCGAGTATCCCGCCAGCGGTTTGCCGGCATCTCCCTGCCCACGCAGATCCGGGGCGTAAATCCTGAAGCCGGCCAGCCCGGGCACCAAACGGTCAAAGCTCCGGCGGGATTCGCCCCAGGCGTGGAGGAGGAGCACCGGTGGTGCGTCGGCGTCCCCTCTGACGAGGCACGGGACCGTGATCCCGGTGCGGAGATTGAGGATCCGGACGTTGGAGTCCATGTTTCAGGGTACGCCGCGCGCCATGCCGGACGGTGGACCCGCCGGCTGCCGCCCCGCACCCGCCTCAAGGACGCTAGCGTGCGCCGCCGGAACGGCAGGTACGCGACCCCGTCAGAGTTTCATTTTCAGGGTGCGGCACGGAACAGGTCGGCGTGCTCTTGTGCCCAAAGGGCGAATGATCGTGCCGGACGCCCGGTGACCTCCTCGACGGTGGGCAGGACGGTGCCGGCATTCTCGGGAGGGCTGGTGGCCAGCTGGATGCCGAATTCAACGTAGTCCTCGTCGTAGCCGTAACTGCGAAGGCGTTCGCGCTCGGCGTCCTCACCCAACTGCACGTACCGGACTGGCTCGCCGATTGCATCCGCGAGCAGGCCGGTCCGCTCGGCAGGAGTCAGTGCCTCGGGACCGGTTACCCGGTAGGTCTTGCCTGCGTGCCCTTCCGCGGTCAGCGCGACCGCAGCGACACCGGCGATGTCGGCTTCGTGGACGACGGCGCTTTGGTAGCCGGCGAGCAGGGACACTGTGCGCGAGGCACGTATTTCGGGGGCCAGATCGAGCGAGTTGCCCATGAACTCGGCCGGCTGCACGATGGTCCAGCTGATGGAACTGGCTGTCAGCGCCTCTTCGATACTCGTGGGCGACCAGCCGCCCAGGACGGTGGCCCTCCGAATGCCGGCATGCTCGGCGAGCCGGATGATCTCCACCCCGTTGGTGAGGTCCCCGCCGTCGTCCCCGCCAAAGGTGATCAGGTGGATAGCATCCATGCCTTCGAACGCTGCTTCGAGGCTGTCGCTGTTGGTGAGGTCGCCGGTGACCACCTCCACCCCGTCCGGCAGGTCGGTCCGGGCAGGGTCGCGGGTAAGGGCGCGGACGGCGTGGCCGGACTCGAGGAGTCTGGCGACGAGGTGACGCCCGACCTGTCCAGCGGCTCCCGTGACAAGAATGTGCATGGGTGTGAGTTCCTTTCGTCGGGCTGGCATTTGGCCCCATGATGGCAGTGCTTGCGGACAGGTTCCGTCCTCAATAGGCGCCTTGTCTTGGAATATCCTTGAGGAATTTCGACCTATTAGTTCTCCGCGGGTACGCGGCGCCAGCAGCAGCATGAGACCGCACTAGTCTCCTGACTCAGACCGGGAGGCGCAGCATGTAGCGTGTAGGCCATGAAGAATCTTCCGCTGTCGCTCGCGCTGGCCGCTTTATCCGGTGCACTCACCCTGAAAAGCCCGGCCGGCTGGTCTCCGGGGGTGCGCCGCGCCTTCGTGCTCGCTCCCGGCGCCGCCACTGGCATCATCGCCGCCGCGGCCCTGCTAAAGGGAGCCCAGAAAGGGCGGGAGCTGGCTGCCGCCGGGAGAGTCGATCTAGTCACCCCGGCAGCGTCCAAATCCGACGGCGCTGGAAGCACTGCACCCCCGCCTTCCTATGTGCGCGCAGATGCGGTTCCGTCACGGAAGCCGGCAATCGCATTGACCGCACTGGCTGGGGCGGTGGGCGTCACCGTGAGCGGGGTCCTGGCGCTGAGCCTGGTGGTGGATGAGCGGATCGAAACCTGGTTGCTCCGGCACGGGACGGCCCGGCCGCGGCTTGTGATGGCGGTCATCGCGGCCGTGACTTCCCTGGCCCTGGACCAGATGATGGATTCCGTGGATTCCGTGGATTCCAAGGATGCCCGTCACTAGAGCCGAGGCACTCCCTGGATAGTCGCGCTAAGAGTAGAAGGGCAGCTTTTCATTCGGTTCGACCCGGACGACGTCGAGACGAGGCTCGGTCAGGAGCGGATCGATCAGCGACTGCTGGGCCCCGATGCCAGCCCAATGGGGATCGACGTCTGAGGTGACGCACCAGGCCCGGTCCGAGGGCCAAATGAACGCGGGGTGCGGCATAGAGCGGTTTGTTTCTGCCTGCCACGAGTCTTCGATCGCCCCGGAGACGAAGTCCGGCAGTGAGACCCTGCACAGGTAGTACTCCCGATTTGGGACCGTCAAACGCGGCGTTCGGAGTACGGGCTCGGGAAACGAGTCACGGCCCCAACCGTCCCACATCAGCAGGTACCCTTCGTCAGGTGCGTCGGTGTGCCGCAGCAGTGTCCCGACGGCGATGCGGAGCTGATCATTGTCTGAGGGAGCGTCGGCCTGGCGTACAGCATCGTTTTCGGACTGCCCCTCGTGGACCGGATCCGGGATGAACCGCAGCCGCGCATAGGCCGGGAATCCCGGCGGGCCCAGCGTCACCAGTTTGCCCCAGTGCTCATCACTGGCCGCGATCCATTTCGCGGCCGCCAGGTCACTGCAAGGATCGAACATCGCCCCTCCATCCTTCGCGGCGCGGATCTCTGGCCGAGAGCCAGCACGCGATGTCGTTGGCGCAGTCTTCGGCGGAACGATGCGTAGTGTCGACCTCGAAGTCGTACTTCATGCCGCTGTGCACGCTCAGCGCCTGATGCCGTGCCATGCCCTGCACCCGGTCAGGGCGTCGTGCTTCCCGCGCTGCGGCAACATCGGGGTCACAGCGAACTCCCACCCATGCCACAGCCACATCGTTGAAGACGGACATGAGATGTTCCTGTCTGCTTCCGCCGGCGAGCAGGACCTCGTCGAGGATGATGTGCGCTCCGGACCCGGCCATGCTGGCCAGTCCGGTGTACCAGGTCTGTTCCAGTCTCCGGTGGGCGGGGCTGAAGGTAATGGTGCCGTCAGGCTCGTAAGTGATTCCAGCCTGTGGGCTGTCGCCCCGGCCCGGGAGTGCATCGATGAACGTGTCTACTCCGAAAGTCAGCCAGATCCCCGAAGCTAACTCCTGAAGAGCTCGTGTGATGGATGACTTCCCGGAGCTCGAGCCACCGTTCAACACCAGGATGCGGAGATCTGGATTCGATGACATTCCGTGAGTCTAATCAGAAACGCCGACGAAGCCCTGCCGGTAAGAGGGTCCCTGACGGTGTGTCTACTGCGTTTCGCCGCTTATCTCCTTGAAGTAGCGAGCAACTGGCCACCGCTCGAACCCGGACCCCTCGTAGAACTGACGGGCCGGTGAATGTCCGGGATCGTCGCCCGTTTCGACCATCACCATCCGCATACCCTTTGAGCGGGCCCGTTCGATGGAGCGCTGAACAAGGGCGCGGCCGAGTCCTTTCCCTTGGTGCACGGGGTCGACAGTAAGAACATAGACCTCACCCATGCCGTCCTCCGGATGAAGCCGCGTGCAGACCCACCCGGCGGGTGAGTTGTCGATCAGGGCAACGTCGATGTTGTCCGGCTCATCGTCGAGGATTGCTTCAAGGTCGCTGGACTGCCGGCTGCGCCAGCCATCGGGGTAGAACGACTCATAGACGAAGACGGGGACAGCTGACTTGAGCAACGGGAACACGGGTTCCCATGCCCGCAGTGAGAGGGCAAGCAGCGGCTCGCGGTGTTCGGCGGAATACGGCACGATTTCCATTCGCCAACAATAGCCAGCCGGTGAGGGCTGGGCTGGGGCCCGCACAGGTTCCCACTCCCTGTTGCTCCTGTGGCATGAGCAACCTCTGCCGCAACACCAGGAACTACGGCTGGGAGCCCGGTGTTCGAAGAGCGCCACAGGCCCACATCACCCAAGCAGCTCGACTACTTGTGGGGTTGCCGACGCACGCCCGGGCTAAGGCTCTGAGTTCCATGCCGGCGCAGCATCCTGGGCAAGCCCCCTTGCGAGAAACACTGCACTTTTGGAAACACTGCATTTTGGGTGCGGAAACGCTGCGTTCCGGGATTCCGCTGCATCCTGTGACACCGATTCGCTGCGTTTCGGGAAAAACCGGTCGTCCGGGGAAAATCCAGCCATGGCGCCGCGCAGCAAATTCCCACAGCAAACGAATCAGCCCCACACGCAGCAAAACCGAAGGGGCTCCCGAGTCACTGACTTGAGTCACGGGAACACTGGTTCCCATGCCCGCAGCTTGAGGGCCAATAGTCGCTCGCGGTCTTCGGTGGGGGATCCCTCACCGCTCTTATCGCAACCAGTAGTAGTGTGGCGCGGTATGAGGAGCCCCTTAGACGAGCAGCAACGACACGTTGTTCCGATTGTGTTGGGTGGGGTTCTGATCATCAGTGCCTATGCGTTGATCGGTGCGCTGCAGATCATCGTTTGGAACCCCATGGCGGCCGTTCCGGGTATGAGCCTCCAAGAGATCAAGACGGCTATGTCATCTGTCAACGAGCCGCTAGTGGAAACCCCGGTTTACGCATGGGCACTGGCCGGACCCGTCCTTGCTCTCACTGTCGGCACCTTTTCCATCGTGAAATTCCCTGATCTGCCATGGACGATTACCCGGTATTTCCTCATCCTCATCATGCTCGGGACGCCCACCTACTACTTTGTCTCGTTCAGTCCCGGGATGAGCCTCGCTGACGCGTTCTCCACGACAGGCGGGGATCATTCTCCTTGGAGCAGGATCCTCTATGGCATGAGCTTTCTTGCATTGATCCTCCTGCTTTTGACCCTAAGGAAGAAGGATCAAAAGCATGGAAAGGCTACCCAGCCCCTGCCTTGACACTTCAACGAGATAGCGGCGCGTAGTGCTGGGACAAATCGAGGCACAGACGGGGGGACCTCAACGTTTCGGCCGTGTCTGTGGTCAATGACGAGCGTCAACATGGCCCTCCTGCCCCTCATGCTGAAGAATAGACAGGCAAGCGGAAGGGCCCCGGAAGAGGAATTGGTCGAGGAACTGCAGGTTCCCTTGGGGCAGGCCATACAACACCCAGCCTCGTCTAGCTGAGGAGACCGGCATGTACCGCAATTTCCGTATCACCGCACCCGTGCTCACCGCCGTCGCGGGCCTGGCACTCATCACCGGATGCACTAACCCCACGCCGGAACCCCTGGAAACCGGAACCCCATCAACCAGTGCCGGAACACCGGAGAACACGACGGCCGCCCCGACAGACTCAAGCGCAGCACCTGCATCAGGCGGCTCCGGCGAGGAGATCACCCTCAGCCGCGGCGACGCACACAGAATTACGGAAGCGAACACCAGCATCAGCATTACGTGCTCGGGCGGCGGGGATATCGACGTCCAGACCAGCGGCACCAGCGTGAAGACGACCGGTCAGTGTGAAGACATCGACATCCGGGGCAATGACAACTCAGTCAGCGGCGAGGACGCGGAAAGCCTCGACATTGACGGCAACAACAACGAGGCCAACCTGATGAATGTGCCCGAAATCGATGTTGACGGGACCGAGAACACTGTCGGCGTCGAGGAGACCCGTGACATCGACGTCGAAGGGGAGAGTAACAGCATCACCTATGCCTCGGGAGATCCCATCGTCGAAACCACGGGTACAAACTCCGTTTCGGTCCGATGAACCCGGGTGCGGGCAAATAAGCTTCCGGCGGGCGATCTCGTGGCGAGGTGCGTTGCCGCAGTTGGGTGCGCTCTCTACTCGGATTGCCATGGACGAGCCTCGCCGTTCTTGTTTACGAAGCGGGCAACTCCTTGGCGGCGAGTTCTGCGGTCAGCTCCATGCAACGCAGGCGGGCAGGGGAGTAGTCGTAGGGCATCATTCCAATGGCCTCGATGAGGCCCACGCGGCTTTCCCCGCCGCCGGCGTCCTGGCAGGCCGCGTCCACACCTTCAGTGCCAGCGGGGTGCAGGGCATCCCAGGAGTCGAAAAGCTCATCGTCGCTCTGAGCCTGGCCGGAATTGTTGATGGCGGCGTCCAGCTTCAGTTCGAAGGCGTGCCGTTCGGCAGCGGCCTGCGCCACGCGGGGGTCGTCGACGGCGACCGTGTCATCGAGCGCCTCCTCGGCGGCCTCGACGCGGTCGGATTCCTCCCGCAGACCCGGGTGAGTGGCCAGGACGATATAACGGCCGGCATTGACGGCCGCACCGAGCGGCCCGAAGATCCGCTCCATGACCAGCAGGTTGTCCAGGTCCGCCTGACGCAGCGAGCCCTCGGGCAGGCCCTTGAGGCGGCCGGTGACGAATTCAGAGAGTAGCCCCAGCCGACCCTCCAAGGTGCGCATTCGCTGCACGACGGCGGCGTCGCGGCCGCTGTCGACACCAGCAGGAGCCGCGTCAGCAAAGACTTCATGGATGTCGTCCACGGCAATCCCGGCGTCGACCATCTTGTGGATCCACAGCAGCCGGATCATGTCCTCGTAGTCGTATCGGCGGTGGCCGCCGCTGCCCGGTTCGGGCTCGGGAAGCAGGCCAATCTCCTGGTAGCCAAGGATCGCTTCCGGTGTGGTGCCAACGAAATGTGCCGCGTCACCGACTTCGACCTGACGCGGCGGCAGCGGGATAAGGGACGATTCCATGGGCGTGGCCTTCCATAACCGGTCGGGACGTCGCACCTCGGCGGGCTCCATGACGGTGCGGACGGTGCAGCTTCGCAATACCCTACCGCTCCTCGACCGCGACTTTTCCCTGCACGCCCGGCGAGTCCCAGGCGCCCCTTAGCCGGTCCCCACTGCGAAACGTGCCAGGGCGGCGCGGTGAGAGACGTCCCCCTGCGGATCCCTAGCGGGCTCCAGAGTGGACACGCGTCTGCGAGTACGGCCTGACGTTGACGCTGGAGTGAGCTCGGCAGCCGGCGGCAATCATGAGGTCATACAATCGGCAGAATGAATGCTCGCAGCCTCACAGAAGACCAGTACGACAGCGCTGTTTCCCTGTGGACGGCTACCGGTCTCACACGCCCGTGGAACGATCCCATGGACGACCTACTCCGAGCGATGAGCGGTGCGACGTCGACGGTCCTTGGGTGCTCCCTGGATGGTGACTTGGTGGCCACCGCGATGGTAGGGCACGACGGGCACCGCGGCTGGGTCTACTACCTTGCGGTCGCACCGGACAGGCAGGAATCCGGATTGGGACGCATGATGATGGAGGCCTCCGAGCAATGGTTGATTGAGCGCGGTGCTGTAAAGGTGCAGCTCATGATCCGCACCAACAACAGTCCGGTTATCGGTTTCTATGACCATCTTGGATACGAGCTCTCAGACGTCCAGGTGAGGGCTAAGTGGCTGAACGCAGATTATGCCGCCAACACAGATTCAGCTGCACGCTGAAGGTCCTCAGCCGGCGCGTCCACACCCCGCCTGGCCAAGCGTCCTTCGTCACACACGCGGGCCGGAATGGGGCAGACTGTGACGCACGGCGTACCCTTGATCTGTGAAAACCTTCGAAGAGCTATTTGCCGAACTCAGTGAGAAGGCGGCGACCCGGCCTGCCGGGTCCCGCACCGTCGCCGAACTTGAGTCCGGCGTCCACGGCATCGGCAAGAAGGTAGTCGAAGAGGCCGCAGAAGTCTGGATGGCTGCCGAGTACGAGTCTGATGAAGCCGCAGCAGAGGAAATCTCCCAGCTGCTCTACCACCTGCAGGTCCTGATGCTGGCCAAAGGCCTCACCCTGCAGGACATTTACAAGCATCTCTAGCCACGTGCTGCCTTGAGTTCACCTCAGGCAGCGTGTGGCCCGCCGGCAGGCCCAGCTCCCATCTGACTTCCAGCGAAAGACATACTCCAATGCTCCGTGTAGCCGTACCCAACAAGGGTGCCCTGTCCGAATCCGCCTCCGCCATGCTCTCCGAGGCCGGATACCGCCAGCGCCGCGACAGCCGCGAACTTGTCATGGTCGATCCCGACAACGACATCGAATTCTTCTTCCTCCGCCCCCGGGACATTGCCGTCTACGTCGGCTCCGGAACGCTCGACGTCGGACTCACCGGCCGCGACCTCTTCCTGGACGCCCAGGTAGAGGCCGAAGAGCTGATGAGCCTCGGTTTCGGCGCGTCCACGTTCCGCTTCGCCGGACCGGTCGGCGACTTCACCTCCATGGCCGAACTGCAGGGCAAGCGCGTGGCAACCAGCTACGACGGACTGCTCCGCGCGTACCTCGCCGAACACGGCGTGGACGCCTCCGTGGTCCGCCTCGACGGTGCCGTCGAATCCTCCGTGCGCCTCGGCGTCGCCGACGCAATTGCCGACGTCGTTGAAACCGGAACCACGCTCCGCGCCGCCGGCATGGAAATCTTCGGTGAGCCGATCCTGAAGTCCGAGGCCGTGCTGATCGGCCGGAAGGGTGCCAACCCCGCCGGTCTCGATGTGCTCAAGCGCCGCCTCAAGGGCGTCCTGGTGGCCCGCCAGTACGTGATGATGGACTACGACGTCCGCAAGGAACTCGTCGAAGCCGCCGCCGCCCTCACGCCCGGCCTGGAATCCCCGACGGTCTCCCCGCTGCGGGACTCCGAGTGGGTGGCTGTACGCTCCATGATCAAGAAGTCGGACACCAACCGCATCATGGATGAGCTCTACGACCTCGGCGCCCGCGCCATCCTGGTCAGCACCATCCACGCCTGCCGGATCTAGGGGAGCGCCGTCATGAGCGTTGCCATCCGTGTCATTCCCTGCCTCGACGTCGACGCCGGCCGCGTGGTCAAAGGCATCAACTTCGAAGGCCTGCGCGACGCCGGTGACCCGGTGGAGCTGGCCCACCGCTACGACCGCGCCGGCGCCGACGAACTCACGTTCCTCGACGTCACTGCGTCCTCCGCGGCGCGGGAAACCGTGTTCGACGTCGTCTCCCGCACCGCCGAGGAAGTCTTCATTCCGCTGACCGTGGGCGGCGGTGTCCGCACCGTTGAGGACGTGGACCGGCTGCTGCGCTACGGCGCGGACAAGGCCTCCATCAACTCCGCAGCGGTCGCACGCCCGGACGTTATTGACGAGATCACCCGGCACTTCGGTTCCCAGGTGCTGGTGCTCTCCGTGGACGCACGCCGCACGCACGACGGTTCAACGCCGTCGGGCTTCGAAATCACCACCCACGGCGGCCGCAAGGGCACCGGAATCGACGCCGTCGCCTGGGCGAAGGAAGCAGCTGACCGCGGGGTGGGGGAGATCCTGCTCAACTCGATCGACGCCGACGGCACCCGTGACGGGTTCGACCTGGAAATGATCCGCGCCGTCCGCGCTGCCGTGAACGTGCCGTTGATCGCCTCCGGTGGCGCCGGTGTACCGGAGCATTTCCCGCCGGCTATCGCTGCCGGTGCGGATGCTGTCCTCGCCGCATCGATCTTCCACTTCGGACCGGACAACGCGATCGCGGACGTCAAGAAGGCTATTGCGGACGCGGGTTACCCCGTCCGGTAATCAGCCAGAACCTCCGCGAAAGACCGGAACGCTTCATCGGCCGGGTGAGCACCGGGCACGTTCGATTCGTTCATGAACGCCACAATCGTTGCGCCGCTGGCCGGATCGTGGAACGCGGCGGAGGTGAAGCCGATGCCTTCGCCGTTGTGTCCCCACCAGCCGCGTGTCTCACCGATGCCGAGGGCGTACTGGTCGTAGGGCGGACCGGTCTTTAGCGGCGCGCCTGCCAGGCGTTCCTCCTGGGTATCCGCGTCCAGCAGGGCACCGGTGGCCAGGGCCTCCGCCCACACCCGGGTGTCCTCGAGCGTGGAGAACAGCGACCCGGCTGCGGCGAAGATGGACGGGTTCTCCACCTGTGGTTCCGGCACGCCGTCCTGTGCGATGTAACCGGTGGGATGAGGCTGCCCCCAGTCCGCGGCGTCCGTGAGGTAGGTGGTGCCGCTGAGCTGCAGGGGCTCGAGGACGTGTTCGCTGAGCACTTCGCTGTAAGGCTGGCCGGTGACCTTCTCGATCACGGCGCCAATCAGGTTGGTATTGGCATTGGTGTAGGCACGCTGCGTGCCCGGTTCGAACTGCGCCGGCTCACCGAGCACAAAGCCGTTCAGCTCCGCCAGGGTGAATATCCGTGCCGGGTTCTGCCCATATTCAGCAGCAAATTCTGCCCCCGTGTAGTCGGCATTACCGCTGGACATCGCCGCGAGCTGCCGCAGGGTAATCCGGTCACCGTTGGTCACTCCGTCCACGTACTGGCCGGCGGCGTCGTCGAGGTCCACCAGTCCCTGGTCGGCGAGCTGGAGCAGCAGGGTCACGGTGTAGGACTTGGTGATGCTGCGCAGCGGCCACGCCATGCCGGGGGAGACCGGCACCGCGCCGGCGACGTCGGCTGTTCCGGAAGCCGCCTGCCAAGTTCCCTCACCCGGGACCCAGACTCCGGCAGCCGCACCCGGCACGCCGTAACGCTGCATGACCTGGGCAAGTTGGTCCTGCAGCGCGCTCTGCATCTTGTGCGGCAATTCGTCCTGCGCCGAAACTCCAGGGGACGGGGAGGAGAAGGGAGAAGTCACTGAGTCCCGGGCAGCGTCAGGCGGGGAACAGGAAACAACCAGTAGCGCGGCGGCCAAGGACGCGGCCGCCAGCCGCACGGAACGAGCAAAGACGCAGTTCCTGCCCATGTGAATCTCCGAAGCCAGCGGTCAGTGCGCGGACTTCCAGCGTGGCATTTCCCGGGGTCCCGGGCAACGAAAAAGGGCCCGGCGCATAAGCCGGACCCTGTATTCGGAAAGGGTTTACAGCCCGATCTCGGCGCTCTCAAGCAGCGCGACGGCGTCGGGCTGGCCTTCGAACATGACCAGGGCCTGCTGGTTGCGGCCGTGGGCGTGCAGGAGCAGCTCGCAGGGCTCGCCGACGATCGCCACGGACACGGCTGCCCGCTTGGCTACGTGCCGGGGTCCGTCAGGACGCACCAGGACAATGCCGACGTCGACGCCGCGGTAGAGCAGCGCCGCTCGCTTCAGCAGCTCGGACCACAGGGCTTCGGAGTATTCGGCATCCAGGGCCCGCGGAGCCCAGCGGTCACCGGCACGGCGGATGTCCTCGGTGTGCACGAAGTACTCCACCAGGTTGGCGGAGTTGTCCACCGACTTGATCTTCATGGGGGAGAGCAGCGGAGGGCCGGACCGGAAGGACTTGACCAGCTTGGCGTAGCCCTCGGAGGTGGAGGCCTTGCTGACCAGCGCGTCCATGGCTTTGGCCGTCCGTGCGGCGAACGGCTTCACAAAGAAACCGAGGGCGGAGGCCGGACGGTGTTCGCGCAGGTAAAGGTGCGCAGCCAGGTGGCGGGTCTCCCACCCCTCGCAGAGCGTGGGCGCGTGGGGACCGGCCGCGAGCAGTGTTTCGGCCAGGACTTCACGGGAGGGTTCTACGAATTGCATCACTGCTGAAACTAGCACGGAACACCCCGCTTTGCCCGCCACGCGGGGCCGATCGGCCCCGGTGCGGCCAAACACACTAGAATCGATACCGATGGCAAGCGACCCAACCCCTCAGACCATTCCGGCCTCCAACCTGGACCCCGGAATCGCGGCGACCCTTAAGCGTGACGACGCCGGACTGGTGGCAGCAGTGATCCAGCAGCACGATACCGGCGAGGTACTCATGCTTGGCTGGATGGATGACGAAGCACTCCACCGCACTTTGACCACCGGACGGGTGACGTTCTGGTCCCGCTCCCGGGAGGAATACTGGCGCAAGGGCGACACGTCCGGCCACGTCCAATACGTCAAATCCGTGGCGCTGGACTGCGACGGCGATGCGCTGCTGGTCCGCGTGGACCAAATCGGCGCCGCCTGCCATACCGGCACCCGGACCTGCTTCGAGGGCCGCGCCCTGCCCGTGTCCGCCTAGCCGAACACCCTCCAACCCGAAAGCCCAAATACATGCAGGATCTAGGTGTTATCTCTCCCTCCCTGGAGGAATTCCGTGCTGTCGCCGCGGACCGCCGGGTTGTCCCGGTCCGGCTGAAGGTCCTGGCCGACGCCCACACTCCCATCGGCATCTACCGCAAGCTCACCGGCGGGGAAGCAGGCACCTTCCTCATGGAGTCGGCCGCGACCGGAGGAGTGTGGTCCCGGTACTCCTTCATTGGCGCCCGTTCCCGTGCCACGCTGACCACGCGGGAGGGCGAGGCCTGCTGGCTCGGCAAGCCGCCGGCAGGTGTTCCCCTGGACGGCAACCCGGTCGAGGCCATGGCCGCAACGCTGCAGTTGCTGGCCACCGACCGCTTCGACGGACTGCCGCCGTTCACCTCCGGCCTGGTCGGATTTGTCGGGTGGGAGTCGGTGCGGCACTGGGAAAAGCTCCCGTCGCCCCCGGTCGACGACCTGGACCTGCCCGAGATTGCCATGAACCTTGTCTCGGACATGGCCATCCACGACAACTCCGACGGCACGGTGCTCCTGGTGGCCAACGCCATCAACTTCGACGGCTCCGATGAACGCGTGGATGACGCCTGGCACGACGCCGTGGCCCGGTTGCACAGCATGCTGGACAAGCTGGCGGCCCAGGCACCCCAGGCCGTCACCGTGCTCCGCGGCGGCTCCGTGGACGTTTCCACCCTGACCGCCGGCGTGAAGGAAAGCTGGCCCAAGCCGGATTACCTGCGTGCCGTGGAACGCGGCAAGGAAGCAATTGTCGACGGCGACGTCTTCCAGGTGGTCATCTCCCGGCGCTTCGAAATGGAATGCCGGGCCGAGGCCCTGGATGTCTACCGGGTGCTGCGCAACACCAACCCGAGCCCCTACATGTACCTGTTCAACTTCGAGGACTGCAGCGGCAACCCGTTCGCCGTCGTCGGCTCCTCCCCGGAAGCGCTGGTTACGGTAACCGGAAGCGAAGTCATCACGCATCCGATTGCCGGCTCGCGTCCCCGCGGCAAGACGCAGGAACTGGACCGGGTGCTGTCCGAGGAACTCCTGGCGGATGAGAAGGAACGGGCCGAACACCTGATGCTGGTGGACCTGGCCCGCAACGACCTCTCCAAGGTCTGCCTGCCCGGCAGCGTGGATGTCACGCAGTTCATGGAAGTCGAGCGTTTCAGCCACATCATGCATCTGGTTTCAACCGTGGTGGGGGAACTGGCCCCGGACAGGACGCCGTATGACGTGCTGTCCGCGACGTTCCCGGCCGGGACACTCTCCGGCGCGCCCAAGCCGCGTGCCCTGAGCCTGCTCGACGAACTGGAACCGCACCGCCGCGGCATCTACGGCGGCGTCGTGGGCTACCTCGACTTCGCCGGGGACATGGACATGGCCATCGCCATCCGCTCTGCCCTGCTGCGTGAGGGCAAGGCCTACGTTCAGGCCGGCGGCGGGATCGTCGCCGATTCGGACCTGGAGGCTGAAGCGCAGGAAACAGTGAACAAGGCCGCGGCGCCGCTGCGAGCGGCGCTGATTGCCGACGGACTGGAACCGGTCACGCCCGCCGTGGGCGCGAGGATCTTCAACAGTCAGGAAACGAGCAAGTGAGTTCAGAAACGGCAGCGGCGCGCTGGCGGCGCAAGTCCACCGTCGTACTGGTGACCGTGCTGCTGGCAGCAGCCGCGTTCGGCACCACCACACGGACCTGGCTCGACGTCGTCCTCCCGCAGGCAGCAGTGGAGACCCCGAACATTGCCGTCGCCGGAAGCGAAGCCGCAACCGCGGTGACGGCTTTCGCCGTCGTCGCAGTGGCGGCCGCCCTGGCTGCCTCGATCGCCGGCAAGATCGCCCGGTGGGTCATCTCGGGAGTGCTCGTGGTGGCCGGCTTCGGCGTGGCCTATGCCAGCGCCGCAGTCATCAAGGATCCGCAGCAGGGTGCCGCCGGGGCGGTGGGCAAGGCAGTCGGTGTCAGCGGTGCAGCCGGGGCAGACGTAACGCTCACGGTCATGCCGTACCTGGCTGTAGCAGCCGGAGGGCTGATTGTGCTCGCCGGCATCTGGCTGGCAATCGCCGCCAGGTCCTGGGCAGCGTCCCGGAAGTATGCCGCGCAGCCCGCCACGGGCGCAGCATCCAAGGGCGAATCCACGCAGCCGCCGATCGATGAAATCGACAGCTGGGACCGCCTGACCAAGGGCGAAGACCCCACGAATTACCGGTAGGCAGCTTCGCGGCCGCCGCACACGCCCCGCAACAAGTAAGAGACTTCCTGCCAGCTAATGGCAGAATGGAACCCAGACCCGTTTACGAGGAGATTCACCATGAGCACAAACGCCATTGACCAGCAGGACACCAAGCCCGAGAACGCTGCCGAGGTCCACGCCAGCATCCACGACGAGACCATTGGACACGGCAACACCCCGGCAGCCTGGACCTGCGTGCTGATCATGATTGCAGGTGCCCTGGTTTCCAGCATCGGCTTCGTGATCGCCAGCATGCTGGTCTTCATCGCCGGCCTGGTCGTGGTGGCCCTCGGCCTGGTCGTCGGCTGGATCATGCGCAAAGCCGGCTACGGCGTCGGCGGTTCAAAGCTGAAGAACAACGGTCACTAAGTGAGCGTTCTCGACGACATCATTGCCGGTGTCCGTGAGGACATGGCCCAGCGTCAGCGGGAGCTGCCGCTGGAAAAGGTGCAGGAGCGCGCCGCCCAGGCCGCTCCTGCCCTTGATGCGTTCGATGCGCTGGGCGGCAACGACAACCCCCGCGGCACCCTCCGGGTGATCTCCGAGGTGAAGCGTTCCAGCCCCTCCAAGGGTGCCCTGGCCGAGATCACCGACCCGGCAGCCCTGGCGGTGCGCTACGAAGACGGCGGAGCTGCCGTGATCAGCGTGCTCACGGAGCAGCGCCGGTTCAATGGATCCCTGGCAGACTTCGACGCCGTCCGGGAGGCAGTGCGGATCCCGCTGCTGCGCAAGGACTTCACCGTCGATGAATACCAGATCTGGGAAGCCCGCGCGCACGGCGCCGACCTGGTGCTGCTGATCGTGGCGGCACTGGATGACGAGCAGCTGCGCACCTTCCTTGACCTGACCCACGAACTGGGCATGAACGCCCTGGTCGAGACGCACACCGCCGAGGAAATCGAGCGCGCCGCAGCCGTGGGCGCCCGGATCATCGGTGTGAACGTGCGGAACCTGAAGACCCTTGAGGTTGACCGTTCAGTCTTCGCCGCACTTTCGGAGTCCATTCCCGCAGGCGCGGTAGTGATCGCCGAATCCGGCGTAAGGAACACCGCTGACGTCGAGCACTTCGCAGCCAACGGCGCCAACGCCGTGCTTGTCGGTGAAGCGCTGGTCAAACACAACGACCCCGCGGCCACCATCGCGGAATTCATGCAGGCAGGAGCCGCGGCCATCGCCGGACGGCTGCAGGCCAGCGAACGCTAGGACATAACTTTCGACGCACCCTTCCGGCCACTGCCCGCAGCGGCCCGGACCAAAGCAGGACAGGACAGGCTCCATGACCGGGACCCCCGAGAACAGCACGGCCGCCAGCACGGCAGGCCCAGGCGAGACGGTGACGGACGAGGTGACTGACAGCTTCCTCACCGGAGCTGATTCCCTGCGCCACGCGGCCGGACCCTACTTCGGCGAGTACGGCGGCCGATGGATGCCCGAGTCCCTGATCGCGGCCCTGGACGAGCTGACCGACACGTTCGAGAAGGCCAAGGCCGACCCTGACTTCACCGCCCAGATCGCCGACCTGAACCGCAACTACTCGGGCCGCCCGTCCCTGTTGACCGAGGCCAAGCGGTTCGCCGAGCACGCCGGCGGCGTCCGGATCTTCCTCAAGCGGGAGGACCTGAACCACACCGGTTCCCACAAGATCAACAACGTGCTGGGCCAGGCGCTGCTTGCCAAGCGCATGGGAAAGACCCGCATCATCGCCGAAACCGGTGCCGGCCAGCACGGAGTGGCCAGTGCGACTGCTGCCGCCCTGCTCGGACTGGAATGCGTTGTGTACATGGGGGCGGAAGACTGCCGCCGCCAGGCCCTGAACGTTGCCCGCATGGAACTGCTGGGTGCCAAGGTCATTCCCGTGACCAACGGCTCCCAGACCCTGAAGGACGCCATTAACGAAGCGCTGCGCGACTGGGTCGCCAACGTTTCCACCACCCATTACCTGCTGGGCACGGCTGCCGGAGCGCACCCGTTCCCCGCACTGGTCCGCTACTTCCACGAGGTGATCGGCGAAGAGGCCAGGGGACAGATCCTGGAGCAGACCGGCAAGCTTCCCGACGCTGTCTGCGCCTGTGTGGGCGGGGGATCCAACGCGATCGGCATCTTCCACGGTTTCCTCGACGACCCGTCGGTAGCGATTTACGGCTTCGAAGCCGGCGGCGACGGCGTCGACACGCCGCGGCACGCCGCGACCATCACCCTGGGCCGTCCGGGCGTGCTGCACGGCGCCCGCACGTACCTGATGCAGGACGAAGACGGCCAGACGATCGAGTCGCACTCCATCTCCGCTGGCCTGGACTACCCCGGCGTCGGCCCCGAACACGCCTACCTGGCGGACATCGGACGGGTTTCCTACGAACCCATCACCGACGCCGAGGCCATGGACGCCTTCAAGCTGCTCTGCCGGACCGAAGGCATCATCCCTGCCATCGAGTCCAGCCATGCCCTGGCCGGTGCCATCAAGGTGGGCCAGCGCCTGGCTGCCGAAGCCGGTCCGGAAGGAGATCCGTCCGAAAAGATCGTGATGGTCAACCTCTCCGGCCGCGGCGACAAGGACGTAGCGACCGCCGCTGAATGGTTTAACCTGCTGGACGAGAAGTCAGCTGAAGCCGAGATCGGCAAAGAAGGAGAACAGCTGTGAGCGTCTCGACCGCAAGCAAGTCCGCCGCCGCAATCGACCGGGCACGGGCTGACGGCCGTGCCGCGCTGGTCGGGTACCTGCCCGCAGGATTCCCCTCCGTGCAGGACACCATCGCCGCCGGCATCGAGCTGGCCCGGAACGGTGCGGACCTGATCGAAATCGGCATCCCGTACTCGGACCCCGTCATGGACGGATCCGTTATCCAGGCCGCCACCAGCCAGGCCCTCGAAGCCGGCTTCCGCGTGCAGCAGGTGTTCGACGTCGTTGCCGGCATCACCGCCGAGACCGATGCCGCCGTGCTGGTCATGACCTACTGGAACCCCGTCATGCGCCTGGGTGTGGACGAATTCTCCCGCCGCCTGGCCGAAGCCGGGGGAGCGGGCCTGATTACCCCGGACCTCATCCCGGATGAAGCCTCCGAATGGATGGCTGCCTCGGATAAGTACGGGCTGGACAGGGTCTTCCTGGTCGCGCCGTCCTCCACCACCGAACGCATGAAGTCCACGGTGCAGGCCAGCCGCGGCTTCGTCTACGCCGTCTCCATCATGGGTGTCACCGGCACCCGCAGCCAGGTCTCCGACGCCGCCGAGGGCGTGGTGAGCGCGGCACGCGCCGCCGGCGCGGAACGTGTGTGCGTCGGACTGGGTGTGTCCACCGCTGAGCATGTACGCGAAATCGGCTCCTACGCCGACGGCGTGATCGTGGGCACCGCGCTGGTGGCCGCCCTGCGCGACGGGGGCCCGGCCGCCGTCGGCGCCCTGACCAGCGAACTGAGTTCCGGAACCCGAAAGAGCTAACCCATGTCCACGTCCCTGGCGGTTCCGGCCGCGATTCCCAGCCCCCCGGCTGACTTCAGCAGTTTCTCGCTGGGGCCGCTGACCATCCACGCCTACGCGCTGTGCATCCTCGCCGGTATCATCCTGGCGTTGTGGATGACCTCGGTGCGATGGAACAAGCGCGGGCTCCCGCAGGACTCCGTCTTTGACATCGCCATCTGGGCGATTCCCTTCGGGATCATCGGCGGGCGCCTTTACCACGTGGTGTCTTCTCCGGACGCGTACTTCGGGCCCGACGGGGACCTGGCCCTGATCCCGCAGATCTGGCGCGGCGGGCTGGGTATCTGGGGTGCCATCGCCCTCGGTGCCGTGGGTGCATGGATCGGCTGCCGCAGGGCCGGCATCAAACTCTCCACCTTCGCCGACGTGGCCGCTCCGGGAGTGCTGCTGGCCCAGGCCGTGGGCCGCTGGGGAAACTGGTTCAACCAGGAGCTCTTCGGCGGACCGACGGATCTTCCCTGGGGCCTGGAAATCGACCCGAACAACACCAACTTCCCCGACGGCACGGCGCCGGGCACCCTCTTCCACCCCACGTTCCTCTATGAGTCGCTGTGGAACCTGGCGGGCGTGGCGGTGCTGCTGCTGCTGGATAAGCGCTTCCGGCTGCGCGGCGGGCGCCTCTTCTGGCTCTATGCCGCCATTTACACCGCCGGACGGGTATGGATCGAAATGCTCCGGATCGACGACGCCGAGATGATCACCCTGTTTGGCACCACGCAGCGCCTGAATGTGTGGACGAGCGCCGCCATGCTGCTGCTCTCCATCGGGATGTTCATCTTCCTGTCGGTGCGTGCCCGGAAGACACCGGAAACGTCGCTGTACCTGGAGGGCGGACCCGTCCCTGCCGGTGAAACCGCTGGCCAGAGTAACAATTCACCGGTTGATAACAAGAATGAAACAGAATCCGGGAATGTGAAATCTGCGTCACGAACGCGTGAAGCGCGTGCTAATGTCGCAGAGACAAAAAACGAGGCTTCTAAAAAGCCTTCCCGGTCCGATCATTCGGACCCAGCCACGTAGGACCTGCGCCCGGGTTACCTCCCGGGCAGTCCTGATGCCACATCGAGGTGGCGGCGAGCGGTGGCCGCGCGGGGACAACCCCGCTCCGGCATCCGGACGGACGTAGTTTCCAGAGCCAGCCCCCACCCCCCATGCAGGGCCCTCACGGGAATACAGTCGTAGAATCATCTGACACGCCGGCAGGTACGTGCCGCCGGCGTGGGGCCAATGTCGTCCCCTCCGTACGTTCAACAGGGGGAAGGACTTACCCTATGACTCACTCAATGTCCCCTCAGCCTGCGCAGGTGGTGTCGCCGTTCCAGCGGTTCGCGGCCTACCCGGAAGACGCTGGCCTTTACCGGGCCGAGAACGAAAAAGACGCCTGCGGACTGGCCGTCATTGCCACCCTCCGCGGCGAACCCGGGCACGACATCGTCGATGCGGCGCTGACGGCGCTGCGCAACCTTGAACACCGCGGAGCCGTGGGCGCCGATGAAGGCACCGGCGACGGTGCCGGCATCCTCACCCAGGTTCCGGACGAGTTCTTCCGTGCCGTAACGGATTTCGAACTGCCGGTTGCCGGCAGCTACGCCGTTGGTACGGCGTTCCTCCCCACCGAAGAACGCGAGCAGGAAACCGCCCGCACCGGCGTCGAAGCCATTGCCGAGTCCGAGGGCCTCACCGTCCTGGGCTGGCGCGAGGTTCCGATTGCCGCAGACATCGTCGGCGCCATGTCCCGGGCCTGCATGCCGTACTTCGTCCAGGTCTTCCTGGCGCCCGTGGACGCGGCCTGCACGGACCTCGACGCACGTGCCTTCCGGGTCCGGAAGCGCTCCCAGAACAAGTTCGGCGTCTACTTCCCGTCCCTGTCCTCCAAGACCATGGTCTACAAGGGCATGGTGACCACCGCCCAGCTGGAACCCTTCTTCCCGGATCTCTCCGATCCGCGGTTCAAGACCAAGCTCGGCATTGTGCACTCCAGGTTCTCCACGAACACCTTCCCGTCCTGGCCGCTGGCCCAGCCCTTCCGCGCCATTGCCCACAACGGTGAGATCAACACGGTCAAGGGCAACCGGAACTGGATGCGTGCCCGGCAGTCCCAGCTCAAGAGCCCGCTGCTCGGGGACACCCCCGAAGAGCTCTTCCCCATCTGCACGCCCGGCGCCTCAGACTCGGCATCCTTCGACGAAGTCGCCGAACTGCTGATGCTCTCCGGCCGGCCGATCACGCACGCCGTGATGATGATGATCCCGGAAGCCTGGGAAAACCACGCCACCATGGATCCGGCCCGCCGCGCGTTCTACCAGTACCACTCCATGCTCATGGAACCGTGGGACGGCCCCGCCGCTGTCTCCTTCACCGACGGCGACCAGGTCGGAGCGGTCCTGGACCGCAACGGCCTGCGTCCTGCCCGTTACTGGATCACCGAGGACGGCCTGGTGGTCCTGGCGTCCGAGGTTGGCGTTGTGGACATCGATCCCGCCAAGGTGGTCCGGAAGGGGCGGGTGTCCCCGGGCAAGATGTTCCTGGTTGACACCGCTGAGGGCCGGCTGATTGAAGACTCCGAGATCAAGGCGGAGATTGCTGCCGCCAATCCGTGGGCCGAATGGGTCCGCGAGAACCAGGTCTCGCTGGAGGAGCTGCCCGAGCGTGAGCATGTGCTGCACACCAAGGCCTCCATCAACCGCCGGCAGCGTACCTTCGGCTACACCCAGGAAGAGCTGCGTATCCTGCTCGGCCCGATGGCCCGCACGGGTGCCGAACCGCTGGGTGCCATGGGCTCCGATACGCCCATCGCAGTGCTCTCCAAGCGGCCCCGGCTGCTCTTTGACTACTTTGTGCAGTCCTTCGCCCAGGTGACCAATCCGCCGCTGGATGCCATCCGCGAGGAACTGGTCACCTCCATGCAGAACTCGATCGGCCCGAACGGGAACCTGCTGGCGCTCGGGCAGGTCAAGACGCACCAGATCGCCCTGAAGTTCCCGGTCATTAACAACGATGAACTGGCGAAGATCGCCAACCTCACCAATGAAGACGGCGAAAAGTTGTCGCTGAAGGTCCGCGGCCTTTACCGGCCCGACGGCGGCGAGTCCGAACTGCGGGCACGCATCAGCGAAATCTGCGAGAAGGTCTCCGGCGCAGTCAACCGCGGCGTGGAGTACATCGTGCTCTCCGACCGCGACTCGAGCGCCCAGTGGGCACCGATTCCGTCCCTGCTCCTGCTCTCCGCCGTGCACCACCACCTGCTCAAGAGCGCCAACCGCACCAAGATCTCCCTGCTGGTGGAGGCCGGAGATGTCCGCGAGGTCCACCACGTGGCGGTCCTGATCGGTTACGGCGCTTCGGCGGTGAACCCGTACCTGGCCATGGAAAGCTGCGAGGAACTGGTCCGCAACGGGGACATCACCGGTGTCACCCGGGAACAGGCCGTTACCAACCTGATCAAGGGCCTGGGCAAGGGCGTCCTCAAGATCATGTCCAAGATGGGTATCTCCACGGTGGCCTCCTACTGCGGCGCCCAGACGTTCGAAGCGATTGGCCTCGGCCAGGAGCTCGTGGACGAATTCTTCCACGGCACCCAGACCCAGCTCGGCGGCGTCGGGCTGGATGTGATTGCTGCGGAGAATGCGGCACGCCACACCAGTGCCTACCCGTCTGACGAGATCGAGGAACCGCACCGCAGCCTGGATAACGGCGGCGAATACCAGTGGCGCCGTGAAGGCCCGCCGCACCTGTTCAATCCGGAAACTGTTTTCCGCCTGCAGCACTCCACGCGCGAACGGCGCTACGACGTGTTCAAGGCCTACACCCGCGGCGTGGATGACCAGGCCAAGGACCTGATGACGCTGCGCGGCCTGCTGGACTTCAAGACGGGGGAGCGTCCGCCTGTTCCGCTGGAGGAAGTCGAACCGGTTTCCTCGATCGTGAAGCGGTTCTCCACCGGCGCGATGAGCTACGGCTCCATCTCGCAGGAAGCGCACGAGACCCTGGCGATCGCCATGAACCGGCTGGGCGCCAAGTCCAACACCGGTGAAGGCGGCGAGGACGTGGACCGCCTCCTGGATCCCGAGCGCCGCTCCGCCATCAAGCAGGTTGCCTCCGGCCGTTTCGGCGTGACCAGCCTGTACCTGACCAATGCCGATGATCTGCAGATCAAGATGGCGCAGGGCGCCAAGCCCGGCGAAGGCGGCCAGCTGATGGCGCAGAAGGTCTACCCGTGGGTGGCCAGCACGCGCCACTCCACTCCCGGCGTCGGCCTGATCTCCCCGCCCCCGCACCACGACATCTACTCGATCGAGGACCTGGCGCAGCTGATCTACGACCTGAAGCGGGCCAACCCGTCCGCCCGGGTCCACGTGAAGCTTGTCTCCGAAGCCGGAATCGGCACCGTGGCAGCCGGCGTGACCAAGGCGAAGGCCGACGTCGTGCTGGTGTCCGGGCACGATGGCGGCACCGGTGCCTCGCCGCTGAACTCGCTGAAGCACGCCGGTGCTCCCTGGGAGCTCGGCCTCGCCGAAACCCAGCAGACCCTGATGCTCAACGGCCTGCGCGACCGCGTGGTGGTGCAGGTGGACGGCCAGCTCAAGACCGGGCGCGACGTCGTTATCGCCGCCCTGCTGGGCGGCGAGGAATTCGGATTCGCGACCGCCCCGCTGGTGGTCTCGGGATGCATCATGATGCGCGTCTGTCACTTGGACACCTGCCCGGTGGGCGTGGCAACCCAGAATCCCGAGCTGCGCGCCCGCTTCTCCGGCAAGCCGGAGTTCGTGGTGAACTTCTTCGAGTTCCTGGCTGAGGAAGTGCGTGAACTGCTGGCCGAACTCGGATTCCGTTCCCTTGAGGAAGCAATCGGCCACACCGAAATGCTGGACACCAAGGCAGCAGTGGACCATTGGAAGGCCGACGGCCTGGACCTGGAGCCGATCCTGCGCGGCCACGAAGTGGACCCCGGTGCACCGCTGCGCAACCTGGTGACCCAGAACCACGAACTGGATGCGCACTTCGACAACAAACTGATCGAGATGAGCGCCGACGCACTGCAGAACCGGCAGCCGGTGCGGATCACGCTGGACGTGGTCAACACCGACCGGTCTGTGGGCACCATGCTCGGCCACACGGTCACCAAGACCTTCGGAACCGACGTGCTGGCAACAGACACGATCGACATCACGCTGACCGGCCAGGCCGGCCAGTCGCTGGGAGCGTTCCTTCCGGCCGGCATCACGCTGCGCCTGTTCGGTGACTCCAACGACTACGTGGGCAAGGGGCTTTCCGGCGGACGGATCATCGTCCGCCCGGACCGTGCCAACGTCTTCCCTGCCGAGCGCAACGTCGTGGCCGGAAACGTGATCGGTTACGGCGCCACCAGCGGCGAGATGTTCCTTAGCGGCCAGGTCGGCGAACGCTTCCTGGTCCGGAACTCCGGTGCCACCGCCGTCGTCGAGGGAATCGGCGACCATGGCTGCGAATACATGACCGGCGGCCAGGCACTGGTCCTGGGCTCCACGGGACGGAACTTCGGTGCCGGCATGTCCGGCGGCACCGCGTTCGTGGTGGACCTCGACCGCGCCCGGGTCAACAAGGACGCCATGGAGTCCGGCGAACTGCTGCTTCTGCAGCCCGACGCCGAGGACGTGGACATTGTCCGCGGCCTGCTGCTCAAGCATGTCGAGGAAACCGGCTCCGCGCTGGCGTCCTCGCTGCTGGAGGACTTCGAAACGACTGTTTCCCGCATAACCAAGGTGCTGCCGCGCGACTACGCGGCAGTTCTCGATGCCCGCGCCTCCGCGGCTGAAGCAGGGCTGGACCCTGACGGCGCCGAAGCATGGACCAAGATTCTGGAGGTAACCGGTGGCTGACCCACGCGGATTTCTGAAAGTGCGCGAGCGCCAAACCCAGCCGCGCCGGCCCGTACCTGTACGCATCATGGACTTCAAGGAAGTCTACGAACGGCAGGAAAAGGGTGTACTGAAGGAGCAGGCCGGACGCTGCATGGACTGCGGCATCCCGTTCTGCCACCAGGGCTGCCCGCTGGGCAACCTCATTCCGGAATGGAACGACCTCACCTGGCGGGACAAAGGCCAGGAAGCGATCGAGCGCCTGCACGCGACGAACAACTTCCCCGAGTTCACCGGCCGGCTCTGCCCGGCGCCCTGCGAGGCCTCCTGCGTGCTGGGAATCAACCAGCCCGCCGTGACGATCAAGCAGGTGGAAGTTTCCATCATCGACCAGGCCTTTGACGAGAACTGGGTTGTTCCGCATGCTCCGGAGCGGCTGACCGACAAGACCATCGCCGTCGTCGGCTCCGGACCTGCGGGCCTGGCTGTGGCCCAACAGCTCACCCGGGCAGGCCACACCGTGGCCGTGTACGAACGCGATGACAAGATCGGCGGCCTGCTGCGTTACGGCATCCCCGACTTCAAGATGGAGAAGGACCAGATCGACCGCCGGCTGGACCAGATGCGCGCCGAAGGCACGCGCTTCCGCACCGGCGTCGAAGTGGGCAAGGATATTTCGTGGGAGCAGCTGCGCCGCCGGTACGACGCCGTAGTGGTTGCCACCGGTGCCACAGTTCCGCGCGACCTGCCCATTCCCGGGCGTGAACTCTCCGGCGTGCACTTCGCGATGGACTACCTGGTGCAGTCCAACCGTGCCGTTGCGGGGGAGAAGGTCAAGAACCAGATCCACGCCGAGGGCAAGCATGTGGTGATCCTGGGCGGCGGAGACACCGGTGCTGACTGCATCGGCACCGCGCACCGGCACCAGGCAGCGTCGGTAACCACGCTGGCGATTGGCCAGCAGCCGCCGGCGGAGCGGGCGGCGCACCAGCCGTGGCCGATGTACCCGACCCTGTTCGAGGTTGCCAGTGCCCACGAAGAAGGCGGTGAGCGGACCTATCTTGCCTCGACAGTCGAGTTTGTGGGCGAGAACGGCAAGCTCACGGGCGTAAAGGTCGCGGAGACCGAGTTCGTGGACGGAAAGCGCCTGCCGAAGGCGGGAACCGAGCGGATCATCCCCGCGGACCTTGTGTTCCTCTCCCTGGGCTTCACCGGACCGGAACCGGCAGGGCTGGCCGAACAGGTGAACGCCGAGTTCGACGAGCGGACCAACGTGAAGCGCGACGGGTACTACATGACGAACACGCCCGGCGTCTTCGCCGCCGGTGACGCGGGCAGGGGACAGTCCCTGATCGTCTGGGCCATTGCCGAAGGGCGGGCCTGTGCGGCCGCCGTCGACAAATGGCTCGAGGGCTCCACCCGGCTTCCCGCGCCGGTTGCACCGACGGACCGGGCCATCGCCCCGCTGTAAAGATAGAGACGGACGCCAAAGGCGCCGGACCCCGGTCCGGCGCCTTTGCCGCAGCCACGGGGGAGTGCTCCCATGACTGCGTAAAAGGAATCGGACGACTAGGGTAGGACATATGAGACGCGCAAAGATTGTTGCAACCTTCGGACCCGCTATTGCCAGTTACGAAAACACCGTGGCCGTGCTGCGTGCGGGGGTGGACGTAGCTCGCATGAACATGAGCCACGGCGATCATTCCGTCCACAACACCACGTACGAAAACGTCCGCCGGGCCTCCGCTGAGCTCGGGAAGCCGGTGGGTATTTTTGCGGACCTCCAAGGCCCCAAGATCCGGCTCGGCCGGTTTACGGACGGTCCGCATTTCCTGAACCGCGGCGATGTCTTCACCATCACCGTTGAGGACGTGCCCGGCACCGCCGAGCTTTGCTCCACTACGTACAAGGGCCTTCCGGGTGACGTGAACGTTGGCGACATCCTGCTGATTGACGACGGCAAGGTCGCGCTGCGCGCCACGTCGGTGGACGACAAGCAGGTGGTCACCGAGGTGACCGTTCCCGGACCGGTGTCCAACAACAAGGGCATCAACCTGCCCGGCGTGGCAGTCAACGTGCCCGCCATGAGCGAGAAGGACGAGGCAGACCTCCGCTGGGCGATCCGCCGCGGCGTGGATATGGTTGCGCTCTCCTTCGTCCGCAATGCAGCCGATGTGGTGCGGGTCCACGAGATCATGGACGAAGAAGGCCGGCGCGTTCCGGTTATCGCCAAAATCGAGAAGCCGCAGGCCGTCGCGGCGATCGAAGAGATCATCGACGCCTTTGATGCCATCATGGTCGCCCGCGGGGACCTCGGCGTCGAGCTGCCGCTGGAAGATGTTCCGATGGTCCAGAAGAACGCCATTGAGCTGGCCCGGCGCTGGGCCAAGCCCGTGATCGTGGCGACCCAGGTCCTGGAATCAATGATCGAAAGCCCGCGGCCGACCCGCGCCGAGGCTTCCGACTGCGCCAACGCAGTGCTGGACGGCGCGGACGCCGTCATGCTCTCGGGCGAAACCTCCGTGGGTAAGTACCCGATCGACACGGTCAAGACGATGGCACGGATCATCGAATCCACCGAAGAGCACGGCCTGAACCGTGTCCCCCCGCTGGGCAGCAAGCCGCGCACCCGGGGCGGTGCAATCACCCGCGCCGCAGTGGAAATCGCCGACCAGCTGGACGCCGCATGCATCTGCACGTTCACCCAGTCCGGCGACTCGGCGCGCCGGCTTTCCCGCCTGCGGCCGAAGAAGCCGGTGTTTGCCTTCACCCCGGTGGAATCCACCCTGAACTACATGTCGCTGTTCTGGGGAATCCGCCCGCTGCTGGTCGAATTCGCCGAACACACTGACACGATGACCGCGCAGGTGGACCGCAAGCTGCTGGAGAACGGAATCGTGGAGGAGGACGCCATGGTGGTTATTGCTGCCGGATCGCCTCCCGGACAGGCCGGCTCCACCAACCTGCTGAAGGTCCACCGGGTTGGTGACGCCGCGGATGCCGGTGAAAGCCGCCGCCGCGAGAAGGAAAAGGTCGGCCCCTGGCCGGTCAAGGAAGCCAACAAGGGCAAGGCCAAGCCCATCTAGGCGCCAGGCCCACGCAAAAGTCCCCGTCCGGAACCATCCGGACGGGGACTTTTGCGTTGCCGCTTTGGCCTTAGTTGACCTGGTTGATGATGGTCTCAGCAACCTCGCGCATGCTGAGGCGGCGGTCCATGGAGGTTTTCTGGATCCAGCGGAAGGCTTCCGGTTCGGTCAGCCCCATCTTGGTGGTGAGCAGGCTCTTGGCCCGTTCCACGAGCTTGCGGGTGGCAAACTGTTCCTTGAGGTCGGTGACCTCATCCTCCAGCGCCTTGATTTCCTCATGCCGGGAGAGGGCGATCTCGATGGCGGGAATCAGGTCCGCAGGGGTGAAGGGCTTGACCACGTAGGCCATGGCACCGGCCTCACGCGCCCGCTCCACCAGTTCCTTCTGGCTGAACGCCGTGAGCAGCACAACGGGCGCGATGCGGGCCTTGACGATGGCCTCAGCAGCGGTGATGCCGTCCATGACGGGCATCTTCACGTCCATGAGCACCAGGTCCGGCTTGAGCTCGTTGGCCATCTGCACGGCCTTCTCGCCGTTGTCTGCTTCACCGACTACGTCATAGCCTTCGCCGGTCAGGATCTCCACGATGTCGAGGCGGATCAGCGTCTCGTCTTCAGCAACGAGGACGCGCCGCGCGGGGGTATTGGACGGTACGGGCTCGGATGACTCAGACACAGATGCTCCTCTAAAGACGACAGCACTACCGGTGGCGCCGGCAGTTCACGAAATCAGACTATCTGCATGTAGAGTAGTTTCGCGCCCAACACGGTAGATCAGAACGTTTGATCAACATCACAGGGCCTGCCCGAATGGCGGAATTGGCAGACGCGCTGCACTCAAAATGCAGTATCGAAAGGTGTGTGGGTTCGAGTCCCACTTCGGGCACCAACGGCAGTCCAGGCAATGACGACGGCGACCAGCAGCACAGCCGCGTAGCCCAGGCCGGAGTACCCCGCCGCGGCAAGCACCGGCCCGGCCAGCGCCCCGCCGAGCGCCCCCGCGACGTTCATCCCCAGATCCGAAATGCCCTGGACCGCCGTGCGGTCGGGAACGGCCACCGACTCGGATACCAGGGCCGATGCCGACACCACCGAGGCAGACCAGCCCAGCCCCAGCAGGACCAGGCTGACGGTCACCACCGCGGAGGACTCTGACCCGGTTCCAGCGAGGATCAAGGCAGACAGCAGCAGGAGCTGTCCTCCCAGGATGACCTTCCGGCGTCCGGTTCTGTCCGAGAGCCAGCCAAAGACGGGGGAGAGCGCGTACATTCCGGCGATGTGCAGGCTGATGGTGAAGCCGATGATGCTGATGGCCGCACCATGGCTGGCCAGGTGGACCGGGGTCATCGACATCAGCGCGACCATCACTGCGTGGCTGAGGGCAATGACCGCGACGGCATACCGTGCCGCCGGGGCATGCCGGAGGACCGAGAGTCCGCCGCGCCTGGGCCGGGAGGGGCCCGGGTCCGGAACCCCGCCGCCGGTGCCGTCGTCGTCGCCCCCGGCGTCGTCCCCTGACTGCCGCTTTACGGCCAGCAGCGGATCCGGGCGAAGCCCGGAGAGGTAGACCGCCGCCGCGGCCAGCTGGGCTGAGAGCGAAAAGACGAAGGCACCCGTCAGCGGAGGCAGTCCCAGGGCAGCGCCGACGACCTCGCCCGGGCCAAAAAGATTCGGTCCGAGGACTGCGCCGATGGTGGTGGACCACAGCACCACGGACAAGTCTTTGCCCCGGGTCGCTTCCGTGGCCAGGTCACCAGCGGCGAACCGGGCCTGCAGGCTGACGGCGCTTCCGGCACCAAGCAGCGCCAGCCCTGCGAGCAGCAGGGGGAAGAAGCCGGTGACGGCCGAGCCGATGGCGGTGATGGAACCAGCCGCCGCGATCAGGACTCCGGTGGAGAGCGAGACCCGGCGGCCGGACGTCTGCGCCAGCCGGGCCAGGGGAACCGCTGCCGCTGCCGCCCCCAGTGTGCTCATGGTGGCCGCCATGCCGGAGAAGGCGGGGGAGCCGGAGAGCTCTGCGGCAAGGAGGGCGCCCAGCGACAGGGTCGCGCCCATGCCGACCCCGCCCAGGATCTGGCCCGCCACGAGCACGGACAGTACCCGCCGCCGCGTGGGGAGGGCGGGCGCCGCCGTCGTCTTGTTCCTGCGTGCAGCCACCGTCAAACCGTTCATCTGTGCCGTTGTTGTCTTCGGCAGGATATCCCGGACTTGCCGCCGGATCGGTTAGCCCGTCGAGTCCAGGGACTCGATCAACCGGCGGACCGAACCGCCGAGGTTCCATTCCCCGGCGAGTGACTCGAGTTCGGTTCGCCGGTCTCCGGTCACCGGCGAAAGCCGGGCGCCGGCGTCTTCCGGGGACGGAACGTCAAGGTCCCGGACAATCCGCACGACGCTCGGCGCGGAGGCGAGGTAGTCCGCTGCAGCGGTCAGCTTCGCGCGCATGGCCGAGGACAGTTCACTGCTTCGGTCTTCCACTGCGGCCAGCAGGGACTCCAGCGTGCCAAACTCAGCAAGCAGGGACGCCGCGGTCTTCTCGCCGATGCCGGCTACGCCGGGAAGGCCGTCGGAACTGTCGCCGCGCAGCGTCGCGTAGTCGGCGTACTGCTCCGGCAGCACGCGGTATTTGGCGACGACGGCGGCGTCGTCCATGTCCTTGAGGTTCTTCATTCCGCCCGCGGTGTAGAGCACCCGCACCTGGCGTGCGTCGTCAATGACCTGGAACAGGTCCCGGTCGCCGGTGACGGCGTGGACCGGCATCGTGGCCTGCGCGGCGTAGCTGCCGATCACGTCATCAGCCTCGTAGCCGGGAACGCCGACCACGGGTATACCCGCCAGGGCGAGCATCCTGCGGATCAGCGGGATCTGGGCCTCGAGCGCGTCCGGAACCACCTCGACGTCGGATCCGCCGTCAACCACGCGCGCCACCCGGTGCTCCTTGTAAGAGGGGAGCAGGTCCACCCGCCACTGCGGCCGCCAGTCATCATCCCAGCACGCCACCAGGTGTGTGGGGGAAAATTCAGCAGTGAGCCTGGCGATCATGTCCGCCAGTCCGCGCACGGCGTTGACCGGCGTTCCGTCTCCGCGGCGGATCGAATCGGGCACTCCGTAGAACGCGCGGAAGTACAGCGAGGCGGTGTCCAGAAGCATCAGGCGATCAGGCATAGCCCGATCCTGCCACGGAAGCGCGCCGTCGTGGGCGCTTCCCGGGTGCCTTGTGCGAATGGATACCGTTCCCGCCAAGGCGCCGCTAGTGTGGGACCGTCTCGCCCGGTTCCCAGGAAAGCAGGCCTGCATGGCTCCCAAGACCATCGTGATCACCGGCGCGTCCGACGGCGTAGGCGCGGCCGCAGCGCGCCGGCTCGCCAAGGACGGGCAGCACGTCGTGATCGTCGGGCGTTCGCTGGAGAAGACGGCCGCCGTCGCTGCGGACACCGGCGGTGAGTACTTCACTGCCGATTTCGCCGACCTGGGCCAGGTCCGCAGCCTTGCCTCCGACCTGCTGCAGCGCTACCCGCGGATCGACGTCCTGGCGAACAACGCAGGCGCCATCTTCGGAAAGGAACGTCAGGTCACAGTCGACGGACACGAAATGACGTTCCAGGTGAACTACCTGGCGCCGTTCCTGCTCACCCGCCTCCTGACCGACCGGCTGCTGGAGTCCAAGGGCACGGTGATCAACACCTCCAGCCTGGGCAACCGGCTGTTCGGCCACGTGGACCTCGACGACCTGGAACAGGAACGCGGCTACAGGCCACACAAGGCGTATGGCGACAGCAAGCTGGAGCAGATCCTCTTCACCGAGGAATTCGACCGGCGCTACCGTGCCGCCGGAGCCACGTCCACCTCCTTCCACCCGGGCACCATTGCCTCCAGCTTCTCCAATGCGCCGGGCACTGCGATGCACGCCGCCTATGCTTCGCCGCTCAAGAGGTTCCTGGGGACACCGGAGAAAGGCGCCCGCACCCTCGTGTATTTGGCGGAAGGGACCCCGGGAGAGGACTATCCGACCGGAAAGTACTTTGTCCGCTGCAAGGTGGCCCGGCCGAATAAGCAGGCCGGCGATGCTCTCCTTGCCCTCGGTCTGTGGAACAAGTCCGTGGCCATGCTGGAGGGGTAAAGCCCGAAAGCTGCCCGGGTGCGTGGCGGGCCAGCAGGTGAAGCGTCATGCAGCGCACAGGTGAAGGATTGGAGTTCGGAATGGAATCTGCGGGGCAGGACAGCACGGGCACTGGAAACGGCAGGCCGGCAGCCGGGGAATACGACGTCGTCGTCATCGGCGGCGGAGCAGCCGGACTCAGCGGTGCCCTGGCGCTGGCACGTGCCCGCCGCACGGTCCTGGTGGTCGACGCCGGCGAACCCCGCAATGCTCCCGCCTCCCACGTTCATAACTACCTGGGTCAAGAGGGCGCACCGCCGGCCGAACTGTATGCGGCCGGCCGGCAGGAGGTCCTGCAGTACGGGGCGGAATTCGTCCAGGGCCGGGTGGAGACCGTAGGACGGATCGACGGCGGCGGATTCAGTGTCCGGCTCGGCACCGGGGACACGGTGCGGGCACGCCGAATCCTCGCGGCTACCGGCGGGGCGGACCGGCTGCCGGACGTCGAAGGGGTCCGGGAGCACTGGGGCACAGGCGTGCTGCACTGTCCGTACTGCCATGGCTGGGAGGTCCGGGACAAGGAGATCGGGATCCTGGCCGTTGACATGGCCACGGCCGTGCACCAGGCGCTGATGTGGCGGCAGTGGAGCGAGCACGTCGCACTGTTTTTGCACACCGCCGGGACGCCTGACGCAGAGCAGGCCGAGCAGCTGGCCGCCCGCGGGATCCGTGTGGTTGAAGGAGAAGTAATCCGGGTCGAAGGGCCGAAGAAGGTCACCGGGCTGCGCCTGGCCTCGGGGGCGCTGGAACCCTGCGACGCCGTCGTGGTCTTTACCCGGGTGCAGGCCCGCGCCGGCTACCTGGCAGGTGTGGGGCTGGAGGTCGTCGAACAGTTCGCCGGGGAGATCCCGACCGGCACCGCCGTGCCGGTCAAACCGAACGGCGCTACCGAGGTGCCCGGCGTGTATGCCGCCGGAAACGTCGCCGAACCCATGGTCCAGGTCATCGCATCAGCCGCTGCGGGAATGTCCGCCGGGGCCGCGATCAACATGGATCTCATCACCGAGGATATCCAGCAGGCGGTTGAGTCCGCGGCACGGTCTGTCCGGAGCGGTTAGCAGGGGGACATCCGTGATTTCCAGTGCGGGGATCCTGCTGTACCGGCGCGTCAAGCCCGGCGAAGAAGCCGGGCGGGACAGTGCCGCCCTGCAGGTGTGGATCGCGCACATGGGCGGGCCGTTCTGGGCGCGGAAGGACGATCATGCCTGGTCAGTTCCCAAGGGCGAGTTCGTTCCGCCCGAAGATGCCCTGGCGGCCGCGAAGCGGGAGTTCGGCGAAGAGATGGGCTGGCCGGCTCCCGACGTCGAATACCGGCTTCTCGGTACCTTCCGCCAGTCATCGGCCAAGACCATAACGGTCTTCGTTGCCGAAGCGGATATCCCTGACCGGCAGACCAGCAGCAACACCTTTGAACTTGAATGGCCGCCACGGTCCGGGGCGCTGCGGAGCTTCCCCGAAGTCGACCGGGCCGGCTGGTTCACGGTGGCCGAGGCGCGGACCAAGCTCGTCAAGGGGCAGGTGCAGCTCCTGGATGCCCTGGCCGGGCAGTTGCCAGGTGGTGCTGAACGGTGACCGGGGTGCCGAGGTACTGCCCGTAACGGGCGGCCGCCCGGCCGACGGCGTTCCAGTCATGGTCGCTCACGGGGGAGAAGGGCTGCACGGTAAGCGCCGTACCGGCACGTGTGGCCTTGCGGGACCACAGCCCGGCGACCCGGCCGCGCAGCACGAGGGTGGGCTTGAAGACGCCGTTGTTGCCCGGGACGGTCAGCGGAGCATGCTCGGGCTCAAGGGCTGCGCTGCGGTCCTGGTAACCCAGCAGGTATTCGTCGAAACCGGGCAGCAGGAGGGCGGTTTCCCGGCGGGAGCGTTCCCGGCCGGCCGCGGCGGGCGTCCCAGTGTGCAGCTGCCAGTGCACGGTCCCGCAGTACTCAACTTCCTCGAGTTCACCGGACACCTCAGCGATCCCGGAGCGGATCGACGTCAGGGGCAGTTTGCTCCACCACGCGATGTCCGCGGCTGTTGCCGGGGAACGGCCCGTAAGGTACCGGCGCACCAGCTCACCCAGGGCATCCGGACCGCTCAGGTCCCGGCGCCGGGTAACCCAGTCGTCAAGCAGGACGAAGAGCTGCTCCTTGCCCTCCATCGGACCCAGTACCGTGGTTCCGGAAATGCTGAGGTGCCACAGCAGGTGGTAGCCGCGCTGGCCGGCAGTTGAAATGCCGGCGGACTCGAACAGGAGCAGCAGATCCCCGCGTCCCAGCCGGTTCCCGCCGGCAAGCGCCCGCTCGGTGAGCTTCCGCGCCTGTTCCAGTGTGCCGTCGTCGAGCTCCAGTTCCTCCCGGCGCCGGGCGGCGGAGCGCAGCGTGCGTTCAGCGGTGAGCTTGAGGATCCAGTGAACGTCCGCGGCGCGGAGCATATGGAGTGTCCCGCGGAAGGGCCAGCTGCGGACCAGCGTGCCGTCGTCAAAGGCAGCCATAACGTCGGGAAGGGACGCGCCGGAACGCAGCCCGAGGGACCAGAGCGCCCCGGGGAGGTCCTGGCCCTGCAGGGCGAACAGGCGGTCCACGGCACCGGCGGGTCCGCCCAGGTCGGCAGGCGGTCTGCCCAGGGCATGGCTGGCAGCGCGACGGCGCAGCATTTCAGCGCGTCCGATGGTCTCCAATCGGCTCTCCATGCTGCTCTCCGTCCTATGCGGCGCAGGGAAGTCCCCGCAGGCGTGGAAAGTCTAGGCCAGCGAACCGTCCTGGGGGGCCGTTCCCCGGACGGATCCGGGGCGGAGGTCCAGGAGGCGGGACTCCACGTGGTCGAGCGCCAGCCGGACAGCACCGGTGGCGACCAGCATTTCACCCAGTTCCGAGACCGCCAGGCGCGGAGGATCCGGTACGTATTTGGCCAGCTCCTCGGTCATGACCGGAAGCAGTGCTGTAGCCGAAGCGGCAACGGCACCGCCGAGGACAATGATGCGGGGGTCAAAGAAGGTGGACACCAGCGCCAGTACCCGGGCCATCCGCCGGCCGATCCGGTCGAGGATCTCCGCTGCGGTGCCGTCCCCGGCTGCCGCTGCCTCGAAGACATAGCGGGCCGACACACGGTTGGTCTGCGTTCCCACCAACCGGCGAATCATCCCGTCGTGCCCGGCATCCAGGGCAGCTGTGCCCCAGAGGCGCGCCAGCTTGGCGATGCCGTCCTGGTTCCCGACGCCGTCGACCAGTTCCAGGCCTCCCATGGTTCCGGCACGTCCGCGCGCTCCGTGGACCAGCCGCCCGGACTCGATGACCCCGGTACCCAGGCGTTCACCGGCCAGCACCACGGCCAGGTTGGCCTCGCCGGCGCCCGTGCCTCGCCAGCGTTCGGCGAGGGCGGCAAGCTTTGCATCGTTCTCCACCAGGACCGGCCAGCCGAAGCCGTCGCGGAACTCCTGCGTGAGTCCGAGGTCGAACATGGGAGCCAGTTCCTGCCCCGGTGCGATGCTGCCCTCCGGTGTGACCTGGGCGGCGATACCCAGAGCCGTGCCCAGCACGGCGGAGGCCGGCACTCCGGCTTCCTCCAGGGCCTGCCCCACGGCGGCGATCACATCGGAACGGCGGTCGGCTGGTGTTCCGCCGTGGCGCGGGAACCGGGACTCGGTACCGCCGACGACGGTTCCGGCAAGGTCGGCCACCACAACTCGCACGGTGGCCAGGCCGACGTCGAGTCCCAGGACATATCCGGCGCTCTCGTTGAATTCAAAGCGGCGCGCCGGACGGCCCTTTTGCCCGCCCGCGCGGGGAGAAGGTGTCTCCCGGGCCCAGCCCCGGGCGATGAGGTCGTCACAGACTGCCATCACCGTGGCACGTGTAAGGCCGGTTGCGTCGATGAGGTCGGTTCCGGTGGCCGAAGGCACCGAGCGCAGCACGTCCAGGACGGAGCGCAGGTTGGTGCGGCGCAGAAGCTGTGGGGTGCTGGCGGCGGTGTCCAAAGTTAGGGCCCCTTTGACGAGTGGCGGGAATAACAGCATAATTGTACTAGTTTATATATTTAGTCTCTAAATATAATCCTCAAGCCTTCAGGAGGCACTTGTGAGTATTCGAGTCGGAATCAACGGTTTTGGCCGCATCGGGCGCAATTTCCTCCGCGCCGCCCTGCACAGCGAGAACGGTTTCCAGATCGTTGCCGTCAATGACCTGGCAGATCCGGAACTGCTGGCGCACCTGCTCAAGTACGACTCGGTTGCCGGCCGCCTCCCTGAAGACGTGCGCGTCGTCGACGGTGATCTCCAGGTGGGGAACCAGACCATCAAGGTTCTGGCTGAGCGCGATCCGGGCAGTCTGCCCTGGCGTGACCTCGGTGTGGACATCGTGATCGAATCCACCGGCCTGTTCACCAAGGCCGCCGACGCCGAAAAGCACATTGCGGCCGGCGCCCGCAAGGTCTTGATCTCCGCTCCGGCCAAGGATGAGGACTTCACCGTGGTAATGGGCGTAAACGACGGCGACTACGATCCCGAGAAGCACAACATCATCTCCAACGCGTCCTGCACTACCAACTGCCTGGCTCCGATGGCGGATGTACTGAACCGTGAATTCGGCATTGAGCAGGGCCTGATGACCACCATCCACGCCTACACGGCAGACCAGAACCTGCAGGATTCCCCGCACCGCGACCTTCGCCGGGCCCGTGCCGCCGCCGTGAATGTGATTCCCACGTCCACCGGCGCAGCCAAGGCCATTGGCAAGGTTCTTCCGGAACTCAAGGGCAAGCTGGACGGCTACGCCATGCGCGTTCCGGTGCCCACCGGTTCCGCCACGGATCTGACGGTCACAGTCAGCCGGGAAACCACGGCCGCAGAAGTGAACGAGGCCTTCCGCGCCGCTGCCGCTTCGGACCGCTGGTCCGGCATCCTCACCTACACCGAAGATCCGATCGTCTCCTCGGACATCGTCGGGGATCCGGCGTCCTGCATCCTTGACGCCGGCTTGACCAAGGTCCAGGGCAACCAGGTGAAGATCGTGGGCTGGTACGACAACGAGTGGGGTTACTCCTCCCGCCTGGTGGACCTCACCGCGCTGGTGGCCTCCAAGCTCAGCTAAGGCCTTTCCCCTCAAGCGAGATAACAGAAACTGCCCGTTAGAGCGCTCTAACGGGCAGTTTTTGCTATCTCATTGGGGTGGCTCAGGCACCGATCCCGACCAGGCCAACCATCAGCGGGAGCAGCGCGATGATCAGCGCCGCTCCAAGGATGTCGAAGACCAGGCCGGTGCGGATCATCCGGATGATCGGTACGGCGCCGGAGCCGTAAACGATGGCGTTCTGCGGGGTGGACACCGGAAGCATGAAGCCAAACGACGCAGCGAACGTTGCCGCCAGGGCAGGGACAAACGGGTCCAGGCCCATTGCTGTGCACAGAGGTATGACAATGGGAACCACGACGGCGGCGGAGGCGGTATTGCTGGTGGTCTCCGATATCAGGATGGCCAGCAGCGTGGAGAATGCGGTGATGGCGAAGAGGCTGGTGATGCCCAGGCTGTCCGAGGCGGCGTTGCCGATGGTTTCCGCGAGGCCTGTCTCGGCCAGCAGGGCACCGAAGATGATGCCGGTACCGAAGAGCAGGATGGTTCCCCAGTCGATCCTGGCTGCATCAGTCCAGGTGAGTGTGGCTTTGCGTTCCTTCCAATTGGTGGGAAGGATAAACAGCAGCGAAGCTCCGAGTACAGCGACGATTCCTTCATCCAGCCGGTCATCCAGGAAGGCGTAGGCTTCGGACTCGGTGCCGGCAATCAGGGACGCCACAGCCGGGGTCAGCCAGAGGAGAACCGTGGTGCCGAAGGCTATCAGTGTGTTGATTTCCGCCCGGCTCATTTTCCCGTGCTCGGCCTTCTGCTCCCGGATGTAATCCTCCACACCCTCGATCCGGCGCACCTCGGGACGGTTCAGCAGGAACATGACCAGCGCCAGGATCACGAACATCCCCAGGCACAGCGGTGCGGCGGCCGCCATCCACTGCGCGAAGGAAATCCGTTCCCCGGTTGCCTCCTCGATCAGGCCGCGTCCGATCAGGTTCGGCGGGGAACCAACCGGAGTCAGAAGCCCTCCCACGCTCGCTCCGTAGGCGAGCATAAGCATCAGCGCGGCACCCACCCGCAGCCGCAGCGGATCGAAGTCGGGTTTCACCTCGCCGCGGTCCTGCATCAGCTTGGCGATGACCACCAGGATGCCCAGCGCAGTCGGCAGCAGCATGGCAACCGTGGCGGTATTGGAAACGAACGCCGACAGCAGGCACGTGATTGCACCGAAGGCGATGATCACCCGGTAGGTCGAACGCCCGACGCCGGGCAGCGAGAGCACCGCAAACGCCAGGCGCTGCGCCAGGCCGTGTTTCAGCATCGCCTGCGCCAGGATGAACGCGCCGATAAACGTAAAGATAGTGGTGGAACCGAACGGAGCCAGTACGGCCGTTGACGGCGCAACGCCCAGAATGACGACGGCGGCGACCCCGATCAGCCCGCCCACCGGAATCGGGACCGGCTCGCAGATCCACAGCACAATGACACCGAGCAGGATGGCGGCCAGCAGCTGCTGGGTGGAGTCCATGTCCGAGGGCCAGAGGGCAAAGATGATGGTGGCCGCCGGGGCAAGGAAGAACCCGAGCGTTTGCCGGGCCCGCTCGAA
This sequence comes from Arthrobacter sp. zg-Y916, assembly GCF_020907385.1. Lineage (NCBI taxonomy): Bacteria > Bacillati > Actinomycetota > Actinomycetes > Micrococcales > Micrococcaceae > Arthrobacter > Arthrobacter sp. zg-Y916. The sequence goes on from NZ_JAJJOD010000002.1 coordinate 299,281, forward strand.
CCGTTCTTCGCGCGGGGACAGAGTCTGTTCGCTCAGGCTTCGGAAGGTGCGTCCGCCGAGCAGTGCCGCTTCGACGTCGGTGCGGGCCGGCTGCCCGCCGCCCGTCCGCGAGGGGGAGAGATCCTGGGACATCCTTGCCTCCATTGGCTGGCGCGGGTGATGTGCAGCCAAAGGTAGTCCCGTCCCCGCTCAGGCCGGAAGGGCAGCGGCAGACATACCGGCCTGGACATGGGAACTTCCGTGCCTGGTTGAGGATTGGGTTAGGCTCCCGGGTCCAGAGGCTGGTCTTCGGGGCATGGCCGCTGGCGGAGGGGAGAGGGCAGATGGAAAGCTGTTTTCGGATCGCGGTGATTCCGGGGGACGGAATCGGGGCCGAGGTAATCGCTGCCGGGCAGCAGGTGCTGGAGGCGCTGGCTAAACGTTCGGGCAGCTACGGGTTTGAGTGGATCCCGTATCCGTGGGGCAGCGCGTACTATGCCGAGCACGGTGTCATGATGGACGCCAAGGGCCTGGAATTGCTGCAGGACTCAGACGCGATCTACTTTGGGGCTGTCGGCTGGGAGAACGTGCCGGACCACACCAGTCTTTGGGGCCTGCGCTTGAACATCACGCAGAACTTCGACCAGTGGGCGAACATCCGCCCGGTGAAATTCCTGCCGGGCATCGACTCCCCGCTGCGCACGGACACTTCGGGCCTGGACTGGATTGTGGTGCGGGAGAACTCGGAGGGGGAGTACGCCGGGCTGGGCGGACGCAATCTCTCCGGCCGCGGACCCGGCAATGAGGTGGCGGTCCAGACGGCGCTGTTTACCGAAACCGGCTGTGAGCGGATCATCCGGTTTGCCTTTGACCTGGCACTGACCCGGGCTGTTCCGAAAGTCTCCTCCGTGACCAAATCAAATGCGCAGCAGTACGGCATGGTGCTCTGGGATGAAGTGTTCCGCCGGGTCGCCGCCGACTATCCGGGCGTCGAAACCGAGAGTGTGCTGGTCGACGCCATGAGTGCCAGGTTTGTGCTGGCCCCGCAGAGCCTGTCCGTGGTGGTCGCATCGAACCTGTTCGCGGACATCCTCTCCGATCTGGGCTCAGCGCTGGCAGGCAGCCTGGGCCTGGCCGCCAGCGCCAACCTGAACCCGGAGCAGCGGTTTCCGTCCATGTTCGAGCCGGTTCACGGGTCCGCTCCGGACATCGCCGGACGCGGCATCAGCAACCCGGTCGGGGCGATCGCCAGCGCGGCGCTGATGCTGGACCACCTGGGGCTGCCCGGGGAGGCCGGCAAACTGGAGGCGGCTATAGAGGCGGTGGCGGCGTCGGGCATTAAGACGCGCGACGTCGGCGGCACGGCCGGCACGCAGGAAGTCACCGACGCCATTATCGCCGCTCTGGGGCAGTGAGTCAGCGGATGCTCTCGTATGCGTCAAGGGCGTGCCGGCGGGATTCCCTCAGATCCACGAGAGGTTCGGGATAGGCCGGGGTCATCGCGTCGGGCACCCAGCGGGAGATGTAGGCGCCGTCGGGATCAAAGCGCTTCGCCTGGGTTTCCGGATTGAAGATCCGGAAAAACGGTGCTGCGTCCGCACCGGATCCGGCGACCCACTGCCAGTTGGCGGGGTTGCTCGCAGGATCCGCATCCACCAGGGTTTCCCAGAACCATTCCTCGCCCACCCGCCAGTGCACGCCGAGGTTCTTGACCAGGAAGCTGGCCGCGACCATTCGCACGCGGTTGTGCATCCAGCCCATGCTCCAGAGCTGGCGCTGGCCGGCGTCGACCAGCGGGATGCCCGTGAGCCCGGCCTTCCAGGCATCCAGCGGGTCGAGTCCATCCGGGCGTGATGCTTGCCCAGGACTGTCCCCGGAGTGGCCGCGCAAAACCGGCGGGGTCACCGGGCCTGATCCTTCCGGCCATTCCCAGGGGAAGGCATCAAAGGCAGGGCGCAGGTTCTTCACGGCGAGGTCCGGGTTGTGGAAGAGCTGGTGCCAGCAGAATTCGCGCCAGCCGATCTCCGTGCCGAACACCTCCGGCCCCGCCCCCGTCCCGCGCACCGTGGACAGTGCGTGCCAGACCTGGAACGGACTCACATGCCCCCACCTCAAATAGGGGGAGAGCCTGCTGGTTCCGGGCTTCGCCGGCCGGTCCCGGCCGTCGTCGTAGTCCTGCACCGGACCGTCGAGGAAGTCACTCAGGGCCGCGAGTCCTGCCGCTTCCCCCGGCGTCCAGGCCGCGGCGAGGCCGGCAGACCAGTCGGGGTGCCGGGGCAGAAGGCCCCAGTCCTCCAGATCTTCACCGGAGGGGAACCCCGACGGCGGTGCGGCGGCTTTCGCCGGGGCGTCGAGGGGACCGCGGAAATCCAGCGCGCTGACGGCCCGCCAGAACGGCGTGAAGACACGGTACGGCCCGCCCTGCCCGGTGCGCACTGTCCACGGTTCGTGCAGCAGCGAGGCCTGGAAGCTTTCCGCGTGCAGGTCAGCTCCGGCGGCCCAGTCCTTGACCGCGGTGTCCACCGTGCGTTCCGGCCCGCCGTAGCGCCGGTTCCAGAAAATCCGCTCGGCGCCGGCCGCCCGCGCAAAAGCGGGGACGACCTCGGCTGCCGGCCCCCGCAGCAGGACCAGCGGGATGCCCAGCGCGCCGAGATCCTCGCGCAGTACCTGCAATGCGTGGTGCAGCCACCACTTGGCGGCCGAACCGAGCGGACGGATGCCCGGTGATTCCTGGTCCAGGACGTAGAGGGCTATGGTGCCGCCCTCGTGTGCTGCAGCCAGGAGTGCAGGATTATCCGCGGTGCGCAGGTCGTCACGGAGCCAGGCGAGGGAGACCACGTGCAGGTTTCCTTTCACTGGGCAGTTCGGCGGGGCTAGTACGACCCTACGCGCGGAAAGGACCGGCGCGCCGGTCCCGATTGTTAGTCCCGTGCCTCCAGCAGGATTCCGGCAAAGAAGTCCACCACCTCCTGGTACCCGTCCAGGGGAAGGACATGCGCGACGTACTGGTCCGGGCGGACCACCACAAGGGCACCGGCGCTGCGGTCGATGCCCCGCGCGTCGAAGATATCCGCAGCGCGGGGATTCGGAGTGAACACACGCTCGTAGTCGATCAGGCCATACGGAGCCCTGCGGGGCAGCAGGAGCGCCGGCAGGTCGGCCACGCTGATATCACGGTGGCCCTGCTGGTACACGGCCCGCACGTCGAAGACTGCATCTGAATCTGAGCCTGCAGGTGTGTAGCGCAGGAGCGGGGACGCCGAATCCTCAGCCAGGAAGCGGCACAGGCCGGCGAGGCGGGAGTCCGGATCCGTTGGCGCAGCGGCGTCGGCAAAGGCGTAGAGCCGCCACCGTCCGTCAGCCTGTGCCTGGTGGCCGAGTTCCAGCGGCTTTGCGTCCGCCAGCCGGATGACCGGAGCCGAGTGGAAGCGCTCCCCAACCGGGAAGCCGGTGGCCAGCTGCTGGTAGGTGCCCGCGCCGGTGATCAGGTTCTGCGGATACTCCGTGGCGAAGCCGGCCGTGAAGCGTCCGCCCTGGGTGAAGATGGCCTGCCGCTCGGCGGCGTCCATTCCTCCGGCCTCCGGGTTGGCGGGGTCCTTGGGCTTGGCAGCCATGGCGGTGGACCACAGCAGATCGAAATCGATCAGCTTCTGCGCGATCTCCTGCCGTTCGCCGGAGTAGGTGTCGAGAAGGGATTCCGGGCTGCGGCCCTGGAGCACGGCTCCGAGCTTCCAGCCGAGGTTGAAGCCGTCCTGCATGGAGACGTTCATACCCTGGCCGGCTTTGGCCGAGTGGGTGTGGCAGGCATCCCCGGCGATGAACACGCGCGGGGAGCGGCTGCCGCGTTCCTGCGGAGCGACGTCGTCGAACCGGTCTGCCACGCGCTGGCCAACCTCGTACACCGACCACCAGGCAATGTCCTTGACCTCCAGCGTGTACGGGTCCAGGATCTTGCGGGCTGCTTCGATGATGCTGTCGGCGGTAAAGCGGCTGCGCGCCCCGCGGTCGGCGGGGTCAAGGTCACCCAGGTCCACGTACAGCCGCACCAGGTATCCGCCTTCGCGGGGAATGATGAGGATGCTGCCTCCGGAGGCGGACTGGATGGCGGACTTCATCCGGATGTCCGGGAAGTCCGTCACCGCCAGGACATCCATGACGCCCCAGGCATGGTTCCGGGCATCGCCGCGCAGTTCGATGCCCAGGGACTTCCGGACCGCAGAGCGGGCGCCGTCGCAGCCGACGACGTACTTGGCCCGCACTTCGACTTCCTCGCCCGCGTCCGGCCCCTCGGTGCGGCGCAGCGTCACCGTGACGGGATACTCGCCGTCAGTGCCAACGACGACGTCGGCTGCTTCCAGCCCGTAGTCCGGCTCGAGGCGGGTGGGGGAGTTGCGCATGTACTCGAGCAGGTAGTCCTGCATGCGTGCCTGGTTCACGATGACGTGCGGGTATTCGGAGAGGCCGTCGGCAACATCCTGGACCCTGCCGGTGCGCTCAATCCCGCTCCCGGTGCCTGCCGGTCCCCAGAAGGTGGTCTCATTGACCCAGTACGCTTCCCGGACCAGCTTGTCGGCCAGCCCGAACGCCTCGAACATTTCCACCGTGCGGCAGGCAACGCCGTCGGCCTGTCCCTTCGCCAGCGGACCGCCCCGGCGCTCGACGACGCGGGTGGTGATGCCGGGGAACGCGGCGAGCTGGGCGGCCAGGACCACGCCGGCAGGTCCGGTTCCGACAATGAGGACGTCGACTTCGGCGGGAAGCGGACCCTGGCCGTTTTCCCGGCCGGGTGCGGCCGGCCGTACATCGGGATCGCCGGGACGGTAGCCGTCGGAATAGAACTGCACTGTTGCTCCTGAGCGTGGGCGGATCCACTGTGGATCCGAAAACGTGAACGCCCGCCCCGGGCGCGCTGGAACAACGTTAGTGACCCATGCAACAACCCTGCACTTAGATTCTGCTGAGCAGAATTTATGCGGACAGCTGGATGCGACCGCAGGCCGATGCCTTAGGGCCGCGCCGCAGCTTAGGGAAGCGCCGCGTGCAGCTCCCGGCACGCCTTTGCGAGCGCTCCGGTTACTGCCGGGTCCTGGAGCTGCGCAGCCCGGGACAGCGGTGCGCTGATGGAGAGGGCAAGGGTGGCCGGCTGATGCGGCGCACGCACCGGTGCTCCCACGGCGGCGAGGTCCGGTTCGGTCCGGCCGAGGTTGGCGGCATAGCCCTGCCGGCGGATGGCCTCCAGCTCGTTCAGCAGCTGGTCCAGCTCGCCCGGTGCCATCGCAGTGCCGCCTCTTTGGGCCTGGCGCGTGCAGACCGCCGCGGCCATCTGGTCCGGGAGGGTGGAGAGCATGGCCTTCCCGGCGGAAGAGAGGTGGACCGGCAGGACAGTTCCGGCCCGGTTGCCAACCCGGAGCAGCTGGGGTCCTTCGACTGTTGCCAGGTAGCGGGCGGTGGCACCGACCCGCTCCACGAGGTTCACGGTCTCGCGGACCTCGGCTGCCAGGGCTTCGAGATAGGGACGCGCGGCGGCAATCAGGGCGCGCTCCTGGCCGGCCGCAGGATCCGGGCGGAGGGCCGGACCGGCGCAGTAGCGGTGCTGGTCATCCTGCAGGGCAAACCCGCGGTAAACGAGAGTCGACATCAGCCGGTGCGCCGTCGAGGGTGCCACGGCCAGGGCCTTGGCGGCATCGGCGATCCGCAGCCACTCCCGCTCCTGCAGCAGCAGGATCAGCTGCAGGGCCCGATCCACGGAGTCGACGGCGTAGCCGGGTTTCTTGACGATTCGTATGTTCTGCACAGCAGAATCCTAACTGCCCGGCACTGCGGCGCCCGGGTTCTTCTCCGAGAGCTGCCCGCCCGTGTGTGCCTGGTCAGACCGGGCGGCCAGCCGGGCGAATGCGCCGCCGGCAGCGCGCAGTTGGGCCGCTGTTCCCCGCTCCACGATGCGTCCGGCTTCCAGCACCACCACCTGGTCGGCAGACTCGACGGTGGAGAGGCGGTGGGCGATGGTCAGGGTGGTCCGCCCGGCGGAGAGCTGCTCCAGCGCCAGCTGCACCTGGGCTTCGGTGGTGTTGTCCAGTGCCGAGGTGGCTTCGTCCAGGACCAGTACCGGCGGATTGCGGAGAATCGTCCGGGCAATGGCCAGCCGCTGCTGCTCCCCGCCGGAGAACCGGTGTCCGCGTGCGCCCACCAGGGTGTCCAGCCCGTCGGGAAGGGCGCCGATGGCGTCGGCGATCCGGGCTGCCCCGAGTGCCTGCCAGAGCTGCTGGTCCGTGGACCCGGGTGCGGCGAGCAGCAGGTTTTCCCGGACCGATGCATGGATCAGGTAGGTCTCCTGCGACACCACTCCGACAATCCGGGAAAGGTCCTGGGCGTCCAGTTCCCGGACGTCGATGCCGTCGATCGTCACACGCCCGCCCACGGGATCGTTCAGGCGCGGAACCAGTGACGCAAGAGTGCTTTTGCCGGAACCGGTGGACCCGACGACGGCGGTGGCAGAGCCGGCGGGAAGCGTGAGACTGATGCCGTGCAGGACGGGCGTTCCGCCGTCGTACGCGAAGTCAACGTTCTCGAACCGGACGTCGCCGCGCACTGCGGCGGCGTCCACGTGCACAGGATGGGCGGGGGCCTTCAGCTGCGGCTCAAGGTCCAGGTATTCGAAGATGCGGCTGAAGAACGCCAGCGCGGTAACCCACTGGACACCGATGTCCAGCAGTCCCATCACCGGCCGGAAGATTGCGGCCTGCAGGCCGGTGAACGCAACCAGCGTGCCGATGGTCATGCCGCCGTTGGCGGCCGGAAATCCTGCGGCCAGGTAGATGACGGCAGGGATCGCGGCGAAAACTACCTGCATGGTTGCCATCCGCCAGCGTCCGGCGAGCTGGCTGCGCAGCTCCAGCCCCACCAGGTTCTGGGAGCGGGCGGTAAAGCGTTCGGCATCACGGGGGATGGTTCCCAGCGTTTTGGCCAGCCGGACGCCGGAGACCGAAAGTCCTTCTTCGACCTGGGTGTGCAGGTCGGCGAGTTCGCGCTGGCGTTCATCGGTGACGGTTCGGCGGAGCTTGGCGACCTTGCGGGAGAGCCAGGTGGCCGGCGGCAGGACCACCAGGGAGATGAGGCTCAGTCCGGGGGAGAGGGCAACCATGGCCGCCGCGGTGGCGACCGTGGTGGTGAGGTTTGAAGCTACGCCGGTCGCCGTCGTGGTCACCACGGACTGCATGCCCGAAATGTCGTGCGTGAGGCGGGACTGGACTTCGCCGCCGCGTGTGCGGGTGAAGAAGCCAAGGGATTGTGCCTGCAGGTGGATAAAAAGATTGACGCGCAGGGTGTGCATGACCTGCTGGCCCATTTTCGTGGCCAGCCAGGTCTGCACCACGCCAATGGCGGACGTGAGTGCGGCGACGCCGATCATTGAGGCTGTGAGGATGCCCAGCAGCCGGATGTCCTGGTGTGGCAGGGCGTCGTCGATCACGGCGCGGACCAGGAAGGGCTGGGCCAGGTTGACCACGGAGGCTACGGAAATCAAGGCCACAACGACGGCGATGGTCTTCTTGTGCGGGGCGAACATCGCGGCGATGCGCCGCAGGCTGACGGGGTGCCGCTTCAGTTGCTTCTTATCTGCGGGGTTCAGCCGGGCCGGGCCGCGTCCGCCGCCTCCGCCTCCGCCTCCGGGACCGGAGGTTCCGGGCACGGCGCCGGGTCCGTCGGGCATTCCGGCGCCTGGGCGTTCACGGGTGTTGTTGTGCAGGGCCAAAGGTTCCTCCTAGTGCGAATCCGGGCGTCCGCGCGCTGGCGTCGTTCGGCCGAATATGTAGAGGTTACCTCATTATGTGGTTGAGGGATAGAAGTGAGGGTCGTGTCACAGATGGTGGCAACGCGCAGCTGTCCGTAAGTTGTACGCATGACGCTTGCGCTGCGCCGCGCGGACTTCTCCGATCCGCGCCTGCCTGTCTTCCTGCAGTCCCACCTGGATGAACTGCGTCCCACTGCGCCTGCCGAAAGCCGGCACGCCCTGGACCTCACAGGTCTCCGCCAGCCCTCCGTTCGCCTGTGGGTGGCCTGGGACGGAGAGGCCATTGCCGCCACGGGGGCCCTTGCGGTCCTGGAATCGGGGCACGAGGAACTCAAGTCCATGCGTACTGCGCCCGGGATGCGCGGCCGCGGACTCGGGCGCCTGATGCTGGGGCATCTGCTGGAGGACGCGGCTGCCCGGTCCGTCGAGCGGGTTTCGCTGGAGACCGGAAGCATGGAGTTCTTCGCGCCGGCACGCCGGCTTTATGAGAGCGCCGGTTTCGTTCCCTGCGATCCGTTTGGAGGATACAAGGAGGATCCCAACAGCGTCTTTATGAGCCTGACCCTTTCTGCGCCGGCCAGTCCGAAGGTCCTCAGGCGCTGAAGGCGGGGGGCGTTTAACCGTAAGCCCATCGGACTCGAGGTACCGCGGCTACCTCACAGTGTGGCTGCTCACCGAATGGCTAGACTGGGGGAATGCCGAACTCCGATGCCGATTCCGCTGCCCTGGGCGAGCTGATGCACGCCGCCTTCCGCGGCCTGCGGGGCCGCTGGATCCAGCAGCTGGCACCTTTTGAGCTGACTCCGCACCAGTACCGGGCGCTCAACGCCATGGGGCGCAACGCGGACGACGGCGGGATGCGGCTGAAGGATCTCGCTGACCGGCTGCGCATCGCGCCGCGCTCGGCCACCGAAGTCGTGGACCAGCTCGAGGCCAAAGGCCTGGTGGAGCGCGGACCCGATCCGTCCGACCGCCGGGCCACGCTGATTGCCCTGACGCCGGCAGGGACCCGGATGCGCGAAGGAGTCCGCAGGGACCGCGCCCGCGAAGCAGATGAGTACTTCGCCGCGCTCTCGGCCGATGACCGCTCGGAACTGGCACGGATCCTCGGGCAGCTGGCCGGGGATATGCCGCGGCGGCACCCAAAGCCGTAATACCTGCCTGGTAACCCGGGTTCCCGGAGGATCCGAAGAAATATCCGGGCGCGGGGCGTCGGCCGCCCACGGCATCTGTTCCTTCGGGTTCCGGCTCCCGTACCGTCGATAGGGACAGTGCTCCGGCCGCCTGCGCGGTGCATGTTAGCCAACTGGGAGGTAGTTCCCATGCCCTCATCCGTTCCCGGCGATTCCGGCGGAAGCAAAGCAGCCCATAGTCCGTCCGGCGCCACAGGCAGCAGGATCGGGACGTACCTGTCTCCGCGGACGTGGCTGCTTCCACTGTTTGTCCTGCTGCTCCTCGGCGGCACAGGTTCAGCCTTGTACATTGGCGGACTCGGAAGTCCCTCAGGCCATCTGGAACATGTCCCGGTTGCCCTGGTGAACCGCGACGGCGGTACTGATGCCGGCGGAACCCAGGAGGACTTCGGCCAGGACCTGGCCGGGACGCTGAAGGAAAACTTCGACAAGACGGACGACTTCGATATGCGTCCCCTGAGCTGGGACGAGGCCCAGGCCCAGCTGCGGTCCGGGCAGGTTTATGCGGCAGTCGTGCTGGAGGAGGACTTTTCTGCCGACGCCGTCGGCCTGGTCTCTTCGAGCCTCACGGACACGGAAGCAACACGGCCGCACATCACGTTCTACACCAACCCGCTCGCCAGCCCGCTGGGCAGCCAGCTGGCAGCCGACGCCATCGTACCGGCACTGGACGAAGCCAGCCGGAACCTCGGCGAACAGCTGGAGGATTCAGCCGAGCAGGCCCGCGCTGTTGCCCAGGAACGGCAGGGAGCGGAACTTACGGAAGCCGGCGTTCCGGAAGAGGTGCAAAGCCAGCTGGCGCCGCAGCTGAACGGAACATCAGCGGCAGTGCTGAGCGATCCCATCGAGATCACTGAGCGGCCTTTCGAGAAGCCGCAGGAAGGATCTGCACTGGGCATGGGCGCGTTCTTCTACTCGGTGCTCCTGATGGTGGTGGGGATCAGCGGATCGGTGGCGCTGCACTTCCTCCTCGATTCCCGCCTCGGGGTCCTGCCCATTGAGCTGGGACCGCGGTTCCGCCGCGGACCCCTCCTCCGGCCCGCACGCTGGGCAACATTCCTGCTCAAATGGGGAATCGTGCTGGTGGCGGGACTGCCCACCGCGGGACTGATGATGTGGATTGCCTCCGCCGTCGGCATGCCCATTCCGCACGGCGGCTGGTTCTTCTTCAGCACCTGGCTGTGCCTGGCAACCGTTTCGGCCGTGACGTTCGGACTCATCACCCTCTTCGGCAGCGCCGGAATGATCCTGTCCATGATCTACATCGTGTTCATGGGCCTGCCTGCCGCCACCGGTGTGGTTCCGCTGGAGATGCTCCCGGGGTTCTTCAAGTTCATTGCCCGCGGGGAGCCGCTGTACCAGATGACCATCGCGAACAAGGCCATCCTCTACTTCGACGCCCAGGCAGGCGCCGGCCTGCAGGCAGGACTGATCGGCATGGGCGTCATCATCCTGGTGTTCGTTGTGGCCGCATTGGTTGCCGGTGTGGTCTATGACCGCCTGCTGGGCACCCGTGCCGCGGACCTGGAGCTGGATAAGCGGGCGGCCCGTCACTGATGCCCGGAGCAGGGGCGTCCAGGCACGGATGTCCGTCATGGAACCGGACGGGTTTGGCCCAAGGTGCCCGCAGTGGGAAAATCCGAAGATGCGCCCCATGCAGAACTCCAGCCGTTTGCAGAACATCCGCTACGACCTCCGTGGACCCGTGCAGCACGTGGCCAAACAGATGGAAGCTGCGGGCCAGAGAATCCTGAAGATGAATCTCGGAGACCCGGCACCGTTTGGACTGGAAGCGCCGGAATCGATTGTGGTGGACATGATCCACCACCTGCGCGGCGCCCAGGGGTACAGCGACTCCAAGGGGATTTTCTCCGCCCGGACTGCTATTTCGCAGTATTACCAGACGCGCGGACTCATGCAGATCGGTGTGGAGGACATCTACATCGGCAACGGCGTGAGCGAGCTGATCTCCATGACGCTGCAGGCCTTCCTGGAACCGGGGGACCAGATCCTGATCCCGTCCCCGGATTATCCGCTGTGGACAGCCTCCGTGATGCTCTCCGGCGGGGAGGCTGTGCACTACGCCTGCGATGAAGAGAACAACTGGTGGCCGGACATGGCTGATCTAGAATCCAAGATCACGGACCGCACCCGGGGCATCGTGATCATCAACCCCAATAACCCCACCGGAGCCGTCTACCCCCGCGAGATCCTTGAACAGTTCGTGGACCTGGCCCGCCGCCATGAGCTGGTGCTCTTCTCCGACGAAATCTACGAGAAGATCCTCTACCGCGGCGCCGAGCACATCCACACCGCCTCAGTAGCGGGGGACCTGCCCGTGCTGACCTTCTCCGGCCTTTCCAAGGCGTACCGGATGCCCGGCTATCGTGCCGGCTGGGTAGCAATCACCGGAAAGCGGTCCGACACCGCGGACTACCGGGAATCCCTGGAACTCCTGGCGTCCCTGCGCCTGTGCCCCAACGTTCCGGCACAGCATGCGATCCAGACATCCCTGGGCGGGTACCAGAGCATCGACGACCTCGTGAAGCCCGGTGGCCGGTTGGCCGAACAGGGTGAGCTGGCGTGCCGTCTGCTGAACGAGATCCCGGGAGTCAGCTGCGTTCCCGCAGCCGGAGCGATGTACCTGTTCCCGAAGCTGGACCCGGCCATGTACCCGTTCGACGACGATGAGAGGTTTGTCCTGGACCTCCTCGAAGAGCAGAAGATCCTGGTCTCCCAGGGCACCGCGTTCCATTGGCCCGAGCCCGACCATTTCCGCTTCGTGATCCTGCCTGCGGAAGATGACATCCGCGATGCCGTGAACCGGATCGCGGAGTTCCTCGCCGGCCGGCGCCGCACCCTGGACGCGCAGGGTGCTGCCTAGCCCAGGACTCCGCAGAGAATCGTCGCCCCGGCATCCTCGTTCCGCCGGATCGCGGCGGTGAAGCCGGCCGCAGCCAGCTCAGGCGAAAGCCGCGGAGCCTGCTCTTCGCTGCATTCCAGCAGCAGCTGCCCGCCGGCTGCCAGCCATGCCGGAGCTGCCGCCGCGATGGCCCGCAGGACAGCCAGCCCGCCGGCTCCGCCGTCCAGGGACAGCCGCGGTTCGTAGCGGCGGGCTTCCTGAGGCAGGAAACCCATTTCTTCCGTCGGGACGTACGGCGCATTGGCGACGACCACGTTAAGGTGTCCGCGAAGCCTGTCCGGGAGTGCCGAGAACAGGTCGCCCTCCCAGACAGCTGCCCGTCCGGCCAGGTTCCCCCGGGCACAGGCCACCGCCTCAGGGCTCCGGTCGGCAGCGTGGAGTTCGGCCTCCGGCATGGCAGCGGCCAGGACAGCGCTGATGGCCCCCGAGCCGCAGCAGAGGTCCAGGACCACGGGGGAGGGCAGGGTGCGGGCTGCCGTAACCGCCGCACCGGCGAGGAACTCCGTCCGCCGCCGGGGGATAAATACCCCCGGAACGACGGCGATCCGGAGGCCGCAGAACCCTGCCCAGCCCAGGACGTATTCCAGCGGCTGCCCGGCCAGGCGCCGCCGAAGAAGCTCCTCCGCCTCCGGGGGTGAGGCGGCAGCACCGGCAATCAGGGCCGCCTCTTCCTCTGCGTACACACAACCGGCCGCGCGGAGCTGCGGCGAGTACAGGTCCGCCAGTGCCTGCTCCTCCGCTTTCTCCATCCGGTGCCCTCTTCCTGCGCCGTCACGGTTACAAAACACCGCACTTATCTTTCCAATCTCTGGAATACGACGCATCTGCGGAGTTATGGTCTATTCATGCCTAGCTTGAGAGTTGCCGAAGCAGCCCGGTTCCTCGGTGTCAGCGACGATACCGTGCGCCGCTGGATTGAGAACGGTACCTTGACCGGTATCCGCGATGCCAGCGGGCGCCAGGCCGTCCAGAGTTTGGAACTGGCACGGCTGGCACGCAGCCAGGCACAGCTGCCGGCTGATCCGGCGGAGAGTGTCTCCTCGGCCCGAAACCGCTTTGTTGGCCTGGTGACCGACATCGTCATGGACAAGGTCATGGCCCAGGTTGAGCTGCAGTGCGGGCCCTTCCGGGTGGTTTCACTCATGAGTGCCGAAGCTGTCCGGGAACTGGGGCTGGAACCCGGATCCACGGCCACCGCGGTGGTCAAGGCAACGAACGTGATTGTGGAAGTCCCGCCGGGAAAGAAGCAGGTGTAATGCCCGAACGGTTCAGCCGCGCCGGGTTCCTTGTTCCGGCCCTGGCGGCGGTGCTTGCACTGGGTGCCTGCGCGGACACGACGCCGGCCGCCGGGCGCGGAGGCGAGCTCACGGTCTTCGCAGCGGCGTCGCTGTCCCGTCCCTTCACCGAGCTTGCGCAGGATTTTGAAGCCGCCCATCCCGGAACCACGGTGCGGCTGAATTTCGCCGGCTCCTCCGACCTGGCCGCGCAGCTCGTGGCCGGAGCCCCGGCGGACGTGTTCGCGGCCGCCGACGAAACGAACATGGCCAGGGTCCTGGAGGCGGACCTGGCAGCCGGCGAGCCTGCGGACTTTGCCGCCAACACGCTGACCATAGCGGTGCCGCCCGGCAATCCGGCGGGGATCACCGGGTTCGGCGACCTGGCAGCTCCGGGAGTCCAGGTGGTGATGTGCGCCGTTCAGGTGCCGTGCGGCGCTGCCGCAGAACGGATCGAAGCGGCTTCCGGAACTGCCCTGTCCCCGGTGAGCGAGGAATCGTCGGTGGCCGGCGTGCTGGGCAAGGTCAGTTCAGGTGAAGCCGACGCCGGCCTGGTCTATGTCACGGACGTCAAAGCGGCCGGGAGCAGCGTTGAGGAAGTACCTCTTCCCGAGGCCGCGGATGCGGTCAACAGGTACCCGATCGTCCGCCTTTCCGGATCCGGCAAAAGTGACGGCAACAGTGACGCTGCCGATGCCTTCATCCAGTACGTAGTGGGCAGCCAGGGACAGTCTGTGCTGCGAGGGGCCGGTTTTGGTGCTCCGTAACAGCATGGCGCCGCTGCCGCCCTGGATTCCGGGGGTAGCCGCCGTCGGGGCCTTGTTCCTGCTGCTTCCCCTCGCCGCGCTCACCGCGGCCGTGAACTGGTCAGAGTTCCTTCCGCTGATCACCTCCGAGTCCTCGCTGGCCGCCCTGTCCCTGAGCCTGCGGACCGCGGTGGTGAGTACGCTGCTGTGCATCCTCCTGGGCGTTCCGCTGGCCCTGGTCCTGGCCCGGACGCAGTTCCCGGGAAAAAGGCTGGTCCGGGCGCTGGTGCTGCTGCCGCTGGTGCTGCCTCCGGTGGTAGGCGGCATCGCACTGCTGTACACCTTCGGCAGGCAGGGGCTGCTGGGCGGGGTGCTGGAGGTCTTCGGTATCCAGGTTGCCTTCTCCACCGCTGCTGTCGTGCTGGCGCAGACCTTCGTGGCCCTGCCGTTCCTGGTCCTGAGCCTCGAAGGTGCTCTGCGGACCGCGGGTACACGCTATGAAGCAGTCGCAGCCACGCTCGGCGCGGCGCCGTCGACCGTACTGCGCAGGGTCACCGTGCCGCTGGTGGTTCCCGGCCTGGTCTCCGGGGCGGTCCTCTCCTTTGCCCGCTGCCTCGGTGAATTCGGCGCAACCCTCGCCTTTGCCGGCAGCCTGCAGGGGGTCACGCGAACGCTGCCGCTGGAGGTCTACCTGCAGCGGGAGAGCGACGCCGATGCCGCCGTGGCTCTCTCACTCGTCCTGGTGGCGGTCGCCGTGACAGTGGTGGGGCTGACCTACCCCGGCGCCGGCCGGGCAGGGCAGCGGCGGACGTCCCGGCCTGCCGGAACTGCTCCGGCGGAGGTCCGGAAATGAGCCTGCACCTGAGTGCAACCGTTCCGCAGCGGGGGGTTGACGTCGACCTGCGCCTGGCGGAGGGCGAGACGGTGGCGCTGCTTGGCCCCAACGGCGCCGGGAAATCCACGGTGGTCTCCCTGATCGCCGGGCTGGTGCATCCGGAGGCCGGCCGGGCCGAACTGGGCGGCCGGACGCTCTTCAACCTCGCCGGGTCCCGGGGTACCTGGGTCCCCGCACACCGCCGCGGAACGGCACTGCTGGCCCAGGAACCGCTGCTTTTTCCACACCTCAATGTCCGGGAGAACGTGGCGTTCGGACCGCGCAGCACCGGATCGTCAAGGAAGACCGCCCTGGCCGCCGCGGACCGCTGGCTGGCCGAAGTGGACGCCGCGGACCTCGCCCGGCGCCGTCCCTCCGAACTCTCCGGCGGGCAGGCCCAGCGCGTGGCCCTGGCACGCGCCCTCGCCGCCGAACCCGCACTGCTGCTGCTCGACGAACCCATGGCGGCGCTGGACGTGGAAGCGGTGCCCCTGATGAGGCGGCTGCTGAAACGGACCCTGGCCGGCCGGAGCGCGCTGATCGTGACGCACGACGTGCTGGACGCGCTGACCCTCGCGGACCGGGTGCTGGTGATGCAGGAGGGCAGGATCGTCGAGTCCGGCCCCGCCGCCGTGGTGCTCCGCCGGCCCCGAAGCCAGTTCACCGCGAGCCTGGCGGGATTGAACCTTGTGGCGGGAATCCGGAAGTCCGGCGGGTTCGTGGCCGGGGATTTTACCCTTCCGGGCGTCCTGGCCGAGCCGGCGGCCGGGGGCGAAGGAGCGCGCTGGCTGGCGGCGTTTTCGCCGACGTCCGTGGCGGTGCATCCTGCCGGTCCGGTGCATCCCGGCGTTGTGCATCCTGCCGGGCCGGGCGGAGGGGTGCACTTCCTTTTCCGTGCCCGCGTCACGGACCTGGAGCCGCAGGGGGACCGGATCCGGGTGCGCGCAGGAGGGCTCGCTGCTGACATTTCACCGGGGCGGGCGGCTGAACTGGGACTCGACCCGGGGCAGGACGTGGTCCTGGCCCTGAATCCCGAAGCCATGGAGCTCTACCCGGAATAGCACTCGCGCAGGTATTGGTCCGCGGCAGCCGGTTCCTGCCTGGTCCCTGAACATCTGCCCTCCCGCGGCCCTATACTCGCGAAGATGGAGGACCAACCGAGGATCCTTGTGGTGGAAGATGACCGGGCCCTTTCCCGGATGCTGGTAGAGATCCTCGAATCCGTTGGCTATGCCGTCACAACGGCCTTCGACGGTCAGCGTGCCCTGCATCTTGGGCTGACCCGGGAGTTCGATGTGCTGCTGCTTGACCGCGGGCTGCCCGCCATCGAAGGCCTGGATGTCCTGGCACGCCTGCGCAGCCGGGGCGTTGGCGTTCCCGCGCTGGTGCTTTCCGCCCTGGGCAACCCGTCGGACCGTGTGGAGGGCCTGGACAGGGGTGCCGAAGACTACCTGGCCAAGCCGTTCGACGTCGATGAACTGCTGGCGCGGCTGCGCGTCCTGCGGCGCCGGACCATCCGCGAGGTGCCTGTCCTGCCGGTGCCCGGCGGAATGTTCGACGCCGCCGGGCGGACCGTGACCACGGGAGCCGGGGCGGTGGTGGTCCTGTCGGAACGCGAAGCTGCGCTCCTGGAGCAGCTGGCCAGGCGCCCCGGACAGGTTTTCCCCCGCGAGGACCTGCACGCCCTCGTGTTCCCGGACGCCGACGACGACGGCGTCGTCGACACGTATGTGCACTATCTGCGCCGGAAACTGGGCAGGAACGCGGTCCTGACCGTCCGGGGGATCGGCTACCGCCTGGGCCGGCAGGAATAGGTCTGCCGTGGCAAGGGCACTGCGCGGGGAACGGAGTGAACTCCGCCGGGCCTCGGTACGGCTGGCGGTCCAGTTCACCGCGCTCATCGTGGTGCTGCTCTCGCTGGCCGGCGCCGTCGTCTACTACCTCGCCGCCGCCGGGAGCGAGGAAGCCCTCCAGCAGCGGCTGGAGGCCGCCGTCGAACTGGATAACCCGCGTGATGCTCCGCTGGACGTTTTCCTGGCGGTCTTGAACCGCGGCAGGCTGGAAGTCTCCCGGGACGTGCCTTCGGGCCTGCCGGTGGCCAGCTCGCTGTCGGCCGTTGCGGCAGGAGCAGGCAGCATCGAAGAAACCGTGGAGGCAGACGGCACAACCTACCGCGTGCTGACGGCGCAGGAGAGGCGCGGCCGGGTTGTCCAGGCCGCCGTGGATACACAGGAAACACGGAACCAGCTGAACCGCCTGTTATTCGCGCTGACAGCGGCCGTGGTGGGTTCGGCAGCGGTGGCGGCACTGTTTTCAGTTCTGGCCGCGCGGGCTGCCATGCGCCCGCTGGCCCGCGCCCTCGAGCTGCAGCGCAGGTTCGTCTCTGACGCCAGCCATGAACTGCGCACGCCGCTGACCCTGCTGAGCACCCGGGCCCAGCTGCTGCGCCGGCGCGCCGCGGGGCAGGCAGGCGGAGCGTCTCCCGGGGAGCTGGACCGCCTCATTCAGGGGCTGGATGAGGTGGTGGCAGACGCAGGGGTCCTCACCGGAATCCTGGACGACCTGCTTGTTGCCGCGGATCCGCGAAAGCCCGGGACGCTGGAAGAGGTGGATCTGGCAGCCGTTGCCCGGCAGACAGCCGCCGCCTTCGGCCCCGCCTTTTCCGACCGGGGCCTTGCCCTGCACACCCAACTGCCGGACGTGCCGGTGCTTGTCCTGGGCAACGAAGCGGCACTTCAACGGGTCTTCACCGCGCTGTTGTCCAACGCTCTGGATTTCGGGCGGACGGAAGTTACCGTCTCCGTAGCCGCGCGGAACCGCGACGCCGTGGTCACGGTGGCAGACGACGGCCCGGGGCTGCCGCCGGAGCTCGCCGGAGCACTGTTCGACCGCTTCTCCTCGGTACGCCCGGCCCCGGCAGGGCACACCCGGCACTACGGCCTGGGCCTTGCGCTGGTCGCAGAAATCGCCGCACGGTTCGGCGGATCAGTCAGCGCTGAACCGGAAACAGGCCAGGGCGCCGTCCTGGTGGTGCGGCTGCCCCTATCCGCACGGGGCTTCTAAGAATCCTCGAAGAATCGCGGCGTTGGATAGATGGCGTAGGAATATCCAAACTCAAGGGAGGTGTCACCAATCGTGGCGATTGGGAGCAAAGCGAAGAAGGTCATCATCTGGACCGCCAGCGGTCTGGCCGCCGCCGGCCTGCTCGCCGGAACGTTCTTCACGGGTATGGCCGTTGGGGACAATATGGAGACTGCATCGGTGACGTCCGAACAGGAGCAGGGCCAGGACCAGGGCCGCGGCGGCGACCGGGAACGGCGCGGGCCCGAAGACGCCCAGGAGCGCGACGGCGGCAGTGACGAAGCCCGGCCGGATCGGCAGGACACCCAGGACGGGGATGATCCGAAGCCCGGCAAGGAGAATGCTGACGGCCAGGCCGACGAAGGCCGGGAAGACGGACAGCACGACGACGGGGCCGATGGCGGTGACCGCGGTGATCGGGAAGATCGGGACGGCGACCGCGGCAAGGGCGGAGGCCACGGCCGCGGCGGCCACCACGGCGACGCCCCCGAGGACGGCGACGCGCCTGAGGAATCAGAGACTCCGGCGGAACAGTCCTGACTTAGGACGGCAGCAGTTGCGCGGAGGCTGTCTCGCGGTGCGCGGGTTCGCCGGAGGCGAGGGCAAACAGCGCGTAGTTCAACGGGCCGGCCGCTATCAGCGCCGTGCACCGTTCGGCAAGGTGCGGCTCGGTGAGCCCTGTCGCGTCCTGGTACCAGCGGACCACGTCGTCGAGGGAACCCGGCGAGATGAGGTGCACGTACATAAACTCCAGGGCCGGGTCACTCACCTTCGCCGTGGTCCAGTCCAATACGGAGACGATCCGTTTGGCGTCATCGAGCAGCAGATGCGCGGGATACAGCTCCCCATGGGTCAGCACCGTCCGCTGCGGCCAGAGCCGGTCATCGGCCAGCCACTGTTCCCAGCCGGCCAGCAGCTCCGGGGCGATGCGGAACTCGGCGCGCACCTGTTCCAGTCCCTTCGACCAGTGCCGGCGGACGCCGTCGGGAGTCTCGGCCGGGATGCCCGCGGCGGCCGCGGCCGCCGCGTCCATCCCGTGCAGCGACGCGATCAATCCGGCCAGGGAGTGGAGGTACGTCGGATCCGACGGGTCAAAGTGCCATTCGGGCTGGTTGTCCGGGTCCACCGTGAGCCCCGGGCTGCCCGGAAGCAGGGGATAGGCAATGAGGTCCGAACTCTGGATCTTCCATTCCGGAACCGCTGCAGGAAGGCGCGGACGCACGAAATCCAGGATCGCCTGCTCGCGTTCCTGGCCGGCGGCAACGTCCGCGCGCCGTGGGATCCGAAGTACCCAGTCCCCGCCGTCCGGTGCGGAGGCGAAAGCGACCCGGTAATCCAGTCCGGCTTCGTTGAAACGGACGGTGCCTGGTTCCAGGGCGAGTCCGTGCCGTGCTGCCAGAGTGCATATATCGGCTGCCGTCAGATCCCGCGCTTCGCTCATGGCTTCCTTTTCTCCCTTTCTCCCGGTTTCCAAGGCCCCGCCCGGGGCTGGTTCCGTGACGTCCTGTTACGCAGGATGTCATGTGCCACTGCATAAGTCGTCATAAAGCAGGCGCGTTTTGGTTACGTGGCCCAGATGTTCCTAGCCTAGGGACGGAATCAAGAGTTCCAGCCAATGGCCCTGGCCGGCTGGACAGCAACCCTCTCGTCGTAGCGGGGTGCTCCAGGTGATGATTCGGCCTCGGCGGAGACTTTCCGCGAGGCAAGTACGGCGCCGGCACTGCCCTCCAGCGGCCTGCGCCTCCACCTTGTCCGCGGAGCGCCGCGGACCCTTTTGGGAGAAGAGCCACACCATGAAACTCAGCAGAATCCTGGCGATTGCAGCCGCCCCGCTCCTGGCACTGACGATGGCCGCCTGCGGCTCAGCCTCCGGGGACGAAGGCACTGTGAAGATCGGCGTGGTTGGAGCCAGCGATCCGTACTGGGCCACCTACAGCGAGGCCGCGAAGGCGGAAGGCATCGACGTCGAAATCGTTGACTTTGCCGAGTACACGCAGCCGAACCCGGCACTGACCGAGGGCGAACTGGACCTGAACCAGTTCCAGCACATCATCTACCTGGCCCGCTACAACGTTGCCAGCGGCGGAGACCTCACACCGATTGGCTCCACGGCCATCTACCCGCTGGGCCTGTACTCCACCCAGTACGATTCGGTGGAAGACATCCCCGAGGGCTCGACGGTGGCGGTGCCCAACGACGAAAGCAACCTGGCCCGCGGCTTGCTGGTGCTGCAGTCAGCCGGGCTGGTCAGCCTCAAGGACGGCGGCAGCGTCTTCGCGACCCTTGACGACCTCGACGAAGCCAAGTCAAAGGTCAAGGTGACCACCCTCGAGGCTTCCCTGACCCCCACGTCGCTTCCCGACGTCGCAGCAGCGATCGTCAACAACGACTTCGTCGAAGACGCGGGCCTCAAGGCCGAAGACGCCATTGCCCAGGACGATCCGTCGGATCCCAAGGCCATCCCGTACGTCAACATCTTCGCAGCGCGTGCCGGCGAGGAGGAGAACGAGACCTACCTCAAGCTCGTGCAGATCTACCAGGAAACGCAGGCTGTCCAGGACGGTGTCCAGGAGGCTTCAGGCAACACCGCCGAATTCCTGAAGGTCCCGGTCCAGGACCTGCGCGATTCGCTCGCCGAGGTCCAGCAGGACATCGAAAACCTGGACTAGTTCCTGCCCGTTCCACCGCGTCCCGGGGGGGGGGGGGGGGGGGGGCGGGGGGGGGGGGGGGGCTCGGGAAACCACGCCCGCAACTCCCAGCGCGACGTGTCCAAGACCTACCCGCCCGCCCGCCGGGGCGAAGAGCCGGTCACGGCGCTGCGGGACATCAACCTGGAGATCGAAGCCGGCGAAATCTACGGAATCATCGGCTACTCCGGAGCGGGAAAAAGCACCCTGGTCCGGTTGATCAACGCGCTGGAGACTGCAACCTCCGGCGACATCACGGTCGACGGCCGGCAGGTCACGGGCGTCCCGGAGCGGCAGCTGCGGCAGCTGCGCCTGGACATCGGGATGATCTTCCAGCAGTTCAACCTCTTTAACTCCAAAACCGTCCGCAACAACGTGGCCTATCCGCTGCGGGTAGCGGGCCGGAGCAGGGCTGAAATTGCCGCACGGACCGCCGAGCTCCTGGACTTCGTGGGACTCACGGACAAGGCGGACAACTTCCCGGAGCAGCTCTCCGGCGGGCAAAAGCAGCGCGTGGGCATTGCCCGCGCCCTGGCAGCGTCGCCCAAGATCCTCCTCGCAGACGAAGCCACGTCGGCCCTTGACCCGGAGACCACGCATGAGGTCTTGGAACTGCTGCGCCGGGTGAATCGCGAGCTGGGCATCACGATCGTGGTGATTACCCACGAAATGGACGTCATCAAGAACCTGGCCACCAAGGTCGCCGTCATGGACGGAGGACGGATCGTGGAACAGGGTGAAGTGTTCGAGGTGTTTTCCAACCCCCGCGAGGAATCCTCACGGAAGTTCGTTTCCACTGTGGTCCGGGGCGTTCCTTCAGCGGCCGACCTGGCGACGCTGCGAAACAGGCACGAGGGAAGAATGGTCACCCTGTCCTTCCGGGACGGCGGCGCGTCCCAGTCGGACGTGTTCGTTGAACTGGCAGCCGCCGGAGTGGAGTTCGAACTGGTCTACGGCGGCATCAATGACATTTCCGGCCGCGCGTTCGGCCACCTG
The DNA here is from genome assembly GCF_020907385.1 of Arthrobacter sp. zg-Y916. Taxonomy (NCBI): domain Bacteria; kingdom Bacillati; phylum Actinomycetota; class Actinomycetes; order Micrococcales; family Micrococcaceae; genus Arthrobacter; species Arthrobacter sp. zg-Y916. Next base: position 320,823 of record NZ_JAJJOD010000002.1, read on the forward strand.
ACGCTGGCGCTCAAGGGCGCCGACCAGGCGATCGACGGCGCCCTTGCCGCCGTCGGGCACGGCATCAAAGTGACGGAGCTGAACTGACATGGAAGACCTCATACCCCTGACCCCGCAGCTGTGGACTGCTATCGGAGAGACCCTCTACATCGTGGGCCTGAGCCTCCTGTTCGGCGGAATCGGCGGACTGCTGATCGGCATGGGCCTCTACACGACGCGCCAGGGAGCGCTGCTGGCCAACCGTGCGGTGTTCGGCACGCTGAACGTCCTCGTGAACATCTTCCGGCCCATCCCCTTCATCATTTTCCTGGCCGCGGCCCAGCCGCTGGCCCGCTCCGTTACCGGCAGCGGGATCGGCAACAACGCGATCATCTTCACGCTGTCGCTTGCCGCAGCATTCGGCATCAGCCGCATCGTGGAGCAGAACCTGCTCACCGTGCAGCCCGGAGTCATCGAGGCAGCGCGGTCCATCGGTGCCGGGCGGCGGCGGATCATCTTCACGATCCTCATTCCGGAGGCACTTGGTCCGCTGATCCTGGGCTACACCTACATCTTCGTGGCCCTCGTGGACATGTCCGCAGTGGCCGGCTACGTCGGCGGCGGGGGACTGGGCAACTTCGCCATCCAGTACGGCTACCGGCAGTTCAATCCGGTGGTCACCTGGGCCGCCGTCGCAGTCATCATCGTCCTGGTGCAGCTCGTGCAGTTCCTGGGCAATCAGGCGGCCCGAAAGGCGCTCCGCAGGTAGCAGCTCACCTCAGATCACCGTCCCGCCGTGGCGGAGGTGCACGGGACGGTACGCACGGGAGGGGAGAATGGTGGGGTGAGTGTTCCTGGACCGTCTGCCGCCGGCTATCAGAGCGGGCCTTTTGACCTGGACCGCATCGGTGCCGGGCTGGTCTTCGCGCGTTCGCTTTCCGAGCTGGCCGCTGCGCTGCGGGAGAGCGGGAACGCCGTCGTCCAGGCGCCCCCGGGTACCGGTAAAACCACCCTGGTGCCCCCGCTGGCTGCCAACCTGGCAGCACGGACTGAGGGCCCCCGCCGGGTAGTGGTGACCCAGCCGCGGCGGGTTGCGGCCAGGGCGGCAGCCCGGCGGCTGGCGGCGCTCGACGGCGGGGCCGCAGGCGGTGCCGTCGGCTACACCGTCAGGGGCGAAAGCCTCGCCGGCCCGGACAACGTGGTGGAATTCGTGACCCCGGGCATCCTGCTTCGCCGGCTCCTGGCTGATCCTTCGCTCCAAGACACCGCTGCCGTCGTCCTGGATGAGGTCCATGAGCGCGGCCTGGAGTCCGATCTGCTGGTGGGCATGCTGGCCGAAGTACGGGAACTCCGTGAAGACCTGATGCTCATCGCCATGTCAGCGACGCTGGAAACCTCTCGCTTCGCCGAGATCATAGCCGCTGAAAGCTCAGTTTCCCCGGCGCCGGTGATCGACTGTCCCTCGGTCCTTCATCCCCTGGACGTCCGCTGGCAGCCCACCAGGGCCGCCCGCCTGGACGAGCGCGGAGTGACGCGCGGATTCCTGGACGAACTTGCCGGAATAGCGGCAGACGCCCATGCCCGCGCGCTGGCAGCGGACCCGGAAACTGACGCACTGGTCTTTGTTCCCGGTGCCCGCGAAGTCTCGCACGTGGCCTCCCGGCTGAAGCACCTGGCCGGAAACGCTGCCGACGTGGTGGAACTGCATGGACAGGTACGCCCGGCAGAACAGGACCGCGCAGTTTCCGGACGCCTGCCGCACGGTCGGCCGCGGATTATCGTGGCAACCTCACTGGCCGAGTCCTCCCTGACTGTGCCGGGAGTACGGCTGGTGGTGGACTCCGGGCTGGCCCGTGAGCCGCGGCGCGATGCAGTCCGGGGAATGTCCGGCCTGGTCACCGTCAGCTGTTCCCGGGCCTCGGCGCAGCAGCGTGCCGGCCGTGCAGCGCGCCAGGGCCCCGGAACAGTGGTCCGCGCCTATCCGGAGGCCGCGTACGCCGCCGCTCCGGCGCAGGCCACGCCGGAAGCCGCCGCCGCGGACCTTACGACGGCTGCCCTTCTCCTGGCCTGCTGGGGAACTCCCGGCGGGCGCGGATTGAGGCTTCCCGACCCGCTGCCGCCGGCTGCCGTCGCAGACGCGGAGAAGGTGCTGCGCGGCATCGGAGCAATCGACAGTCAAGGACTGGCGACGCCCGCCGGCCGGAAGCTGGCGCGCATCCCTGCAGACCCGCAGCTTGCCCGCGCCCTGCTGGACGGAACGCGCGTGATTGGTGACCGGGCCGCGGCGGAAATCACCGCCATGGTTGCCGGCGACTACCGGCCGGCGGGCTCTGACCTTGGGCGGCTCCTCTCCGGCCTGCGGGCAGGAACCGAACCCGGAGCCAGTGCCTGGTCCATTGAAGTGCGGCGCATGGAACGCCTGGCCCGTACACACGCCCTGGATTCAGGGACCGGCAGCGACAGCCGGACCGGGCATCAGCGTGAACCTTGGGAATCCGTGGGCTACATGGTGGCGCTGGCGTTTCCGGCGCGGGTGGCCCGCCGGGTGGCGGGGAGCGCGGGGGACCAGTACCTGCTGGCGTCAGGAACGCGTGCGGGCCTGCCTCCGCAGAGTTCGCTGGCTGGCCGTGAATGGCTGGCGATCGCCGACGTCACGCGTGCCCAGGGGAGGGCCGCTGCCGGCACCGGCGCCGTCATCCGGGCCGCTGCTCCGCTGGAGGCGGGCACGGCGGAGGCCGCGGCGTCGCATTTGCTCAGCGAATCCGTGACCGCTGTCTTTACGAACGGGAAGGTTGCCGCACGACGGCAGCGGCGGCTGGGCAGCATCGAGCTGGAGTCCACGCCGGTCCGGCCGACACCCGCGGAGGGCCGCACCGCCGTCGCCCAGGCACTGCAGCGCGAAGGGCTGGGGATCCTGGGATTCTCGCCTTCAGCTGATGCCCTGCGGCGCCGGCTGGGGCTGCTGCACCGGCTGGTGGGTGCGCCCTGGCCCGATGTTTCCGAATCTGCCCTGCTCGAGCGCGTCCAGGAATGGCTGGGCCCGGAACTGGAGGATCTGTCCCAGGGGGCACGCGCCTCCGGGGTGGACCTGCTGGATCCGCTCCGGCGCCTGCTGCCGTGGCCCGAGGCCGCACGGCTGGAGGAACTCGCCCCGGAGCGCCTCTTGGTTCCCAGCGGCTCCAAAGTGCAGATCACCTATCCGGAAGTGGACGACGACGGCGGCAGGCCGGTGGTGGCGGTGAAGCTTCAGGAATGCTTCGGCTGGGCAGAGTCTCCGCGCTTGGCCGGCGGCAGGGCGAGGATCCTCTTTCACCTGCTGTCCCCGGCAGGCCGGCCGCTGGCCGTCACCGATGACCTGGCGTCCTTCTGGGCCGGGCCGTACAGCCAGGTGCGTGCCGAAATGCGCGGACGCTACCCCCGGCATCCGTGGCCTGAGGACCCCTGGTCCGCCGTGGCGACGGCCCGGACGAAGGCCCGGATGTAGAAAAGGACGGACGGCCTACGTGACAGGCTCCGCCAGGGAGCTGCCGGCCGGGGCCCATACGCCGTCAAGCACCGCGGAGGCTTCCTCTTCGGATACGGCCAGGGAGAGCGAAATCTCGGTCAGCAGCGGCCGCCGGGCATGGCGGAGCATGTCCCGCTCTGCGTGGGAAAGCCCTTTGTCGAGCGACCGGAGCGTGAGGTTGCGGACCACCCGCGCCACGTCATTGATGCTGCCGCTGGCCAGCAGTTCAGTGTTTTCCTTGAACCGCCGGGACCACTGTGCTTCTTCTGCATCGGCTGCACCTTTGAGGATTTCCATCAACTGCTGCAGTTGGGTTCCGTTCAGGACACGGCGCAGGCCGACGTCGCCCGCCTTGTCCTTGGGCACCCATACCTGAAGCTTGTTGGCGTGGATTTCCAGGACAAGGTACTCAGTCTCGACTCCGCGCACCTTGCGCGTGGCGACCCTGAGGATCGTTGCGGGGCCGTGATGGGGATGGACTACTGTCTGTCCTTCGTTAAACGTCAATGTGTTTCCCTTTGGCTGCATCGAAGCCGGTCTTGTGGGGGCGGCTGCCTGTCAGGCAGGAGCGTTCAGGGGACGCCTGCAACGCGAGTCTCACCGCTTTATTATTTCATGCTTCGGCCGAGTGGTCGCGGGTAGGACGGGAGGCGGGGTGCGCTTTCCGGCTTTTCGCCGCAGGCTGCTCAGCAAACGCGGAACGCCCCTTCCCTTGGCAGGGACGGGGCGTTCCGCGGGGCGGCAGCGAAGGCGCTGCACGCCTCCTTAGGCGCGGTAGTACACCGGGCCGGAGCCAACGTTGGCGGACTGGACAACCGTCTGGCTGCCGTTCCAGCCGCTGTGGATGGCCTGGCCGTTGCCGATGTAGATGGCGATGTGGGCCAGGCCCATGCCGCCGTCGGCGTAGTAGATCATGTCACCGGGCTCGGGGGTCGAAACCGGGGTGCCGTAGGCAGCCAGCTGGGCGGGTGCCAGATCGCCGACAGTGTGGCCAATGGATCGGAGTGCCTGCTCCACCAGGACGGTGCAGTCCTGTGCGGCGCCGAGCTGGGCGTAGGCGGAGCTCAGCATGCTGGCGTTGCCGCCGATGGATGCAGCGGGCGCTACGGAGGTGGCCTGCGTGCTGACCGCGTAGTCCGTGTAGGTTGCCGGCGCCGGTGCAGCGAAGGTTTCCACCGGTGCGGTGTAAGTCTGGACCGGAGCGTAGGCCGCGGCTGGTTCAACAGCAACAGCAGGGGCTGCGGCTTCACCGGCGACGGTGATGACGTCGCCCGGGTAGATGATGGACGCCATGGACAGGCCGTTCAGGGCGAACACGCTGTCGAGGGAAACGCCGTAGTTGGCGGCGATCTGGCTCAGTGTGTCCCCGGCGACAACGGTGTGCGTGGTGGCTGCCACAGCTGCGGGAGCTTCGGTTACCGGCGCTGCAACGGGCTCTGCCACGGGTGCGGCCTGGACCGGTGCGGCTACGGGTGCTGCAGGGGCGGAGTCGTTCACAACGACGCCGGCCTGGGCAGGGGCTGCCATGCCGAACATGAGGCCGGAGCCTGCTACGACGGCTGCGGCGGTTCCGCCGATAGTCCGGGCTTTGCCCGGAGCGACCTTTGCGATGGTGGTCCAGACGCTGGTCTGGGCACAGTGGCGTCCGCGATTGGTTTTGATGAACAAGGAATTACCTCTCCCTATACCTGCGAGGTGAGCTGTCGGGTTCGGATGGGAGTCACCCGGCGAACGGTTCTCAACCGTCCGGCTTAACCCCAAGGATTCGAAAGGACCCAAAAAATTGGTTCCCCCGCCCCTGCCGTCGTGGTGCAAAAGGGTCCTTGGCTAGCGGCAGAGTTAGGTAACAAGCCAAGGCGCCGCATCAGGTTCTGCGGCATGCCAAGGACACTAACAGGCATTCCATTTGTATTGCAATTCGGTAACGACGGCGTGTTGCCATTGTGTTCTGTAGATCACGCAGGTATTAGAGCAGCGAGCTTATCTTTCCTGTCACTGCAGCCACTTGGGCACTGGGCTCCCAACCCAGGTGCCAACTCCAAACAGCCCCGGAGAATGTCCGCTTTCCATGGGTCATTTTGGGTTTAGGGGGTCCGCGCCGGGCTGGCGGGAATACGCTTGAAGGCCCGGAACTGCAACGAAGGAGGCGCGCGATGAGCGAACAATCCGGTGAGGGCGGGACGCACCTGCCCGTTGAAGAGGTGGTGCGGGAAGTGGTCATCCCCGCCGGGGTTGCCGGTGCTGCCGAACTGGTTATGGACGTGCGGTGCTATGCCGTGGCACAACCAGCCGGCATCGTGATCATTGACACAGGATTGCCCGGAACGGAGGACGGCATCGCGGCTGCCGTCGAGGCGTTGGGGGGAACGTTCGCGGACGTAAGGGATATCGTGCTAACCCACCTCCATATGGATCACGTGGGATCACTCTTTGCGGTTGCTGAGCGGGCGCCGCACGCTGCGATCTACGCCGGCGGTCCGGACTCCATGGATATACGTGCCCCGAGACGGGTGACGCCGATAAGCGAGGGGGCTGTCATCCAGGACTTTGGGGTGCTAGCCACTCCGGGCCACACGAAGGGCCACGTGAGTCTCTTCCACGAGCCAACCGGAACCCTGTTCATGGGTGATGCCGCGGGTACGGAGAGTGGCGAAGTGATCCGGGGGCCGGAGGCCTTTACGGCGGATGCCGCACTGGCTGAAGAGTCGCTGGAGCGGATTGCGGACCTGGGGCCGGATCGGATTCTCTTCGCGCACGGCGCCGAGGTGGCTTCCCCGGCTGATGCCCTGGCCCGGATGGTCGGCGGACCGTACCGCCAGGGCTAGACTTCCGAGACCTGCCTGGCGAGACTCACCTGAGCGGAAGAACTCACCGGGGGTCTGGCCCGGTTCCGCCGTGCAGTGAGCCAGACCGTGCAGTGAGCCAGACGAAGACTGCGCCGGCGGCGGTGGTTAGCACAGCTGCAGCCAACAGCAGGCCCGTGGGTGCAGTGCCGGACGAGACTCCGGCATACAGCAACCAGCACACGGCCAGCGCGAGACCGGCAGCGATTGCGCAGAATCGTGCGGATTTTCCCGCGCCCGCGCTGAGGAAGGCGGCCACACTGGCCGGGCATGCGAAAGAACCGCCCAGCACTGCACCGCCAATCAGGGTCCAGAGGATAAAGCGGGCCTCCTCGCCCGGCTCAACCGCGGAGGCGAAGCGCTGCTGGTAGTTCAGCAGGGCCAATGCCATGCCTGCGAGGGCGCCAAGCGGGATCAGGAAAAAGACAGACTTGCGGGCCCGGGCGGGCGTGTTGCTCATGTGTCAACTCTAGCCGGGTCAACCACTCCCGCCCGGGCAGCAACGCTTCCCAAGGTTTCCCTTCCGGTGCCGGGGCGTCCAAAGCTCCCGGCACCGGAAGCGGATCCAGACAGCGGACCTAGGCAGCGGCGGACGGCCGGTGGGTGGCGGAAACCCAGCGCAGCAGCGAGTAAAGCAGCTGGGTGGCACCGGGCATAAAGCCCGAACCGTGGTGGTAAACCGGGTCCATGGTGGTAACCAGCAGGCGGGCGGGCTGGTTCACCTCATCCAGGTACAGGAGGGCCCCGCTATCCGTGCCGTCCTCTTCCATGGTGACCAGCGAGCGGGCACCCTCCGGGGGGTGCAGCAGCCCGTGGTGGTGCCAGTCCACTGCGCGCCGGGTGAAGAACTCCCACAGGGGGTCCTCGGGCAGGCGCATCCTGGTGCCGGTATCCGTACCGGTCCGCCAGGCCCAGAAGACGGTGGGGCGGAAGGTATAACCGACGCCGGGAAGCCAGTCCTCGACGTTGTTTTCGCCAAGTATGATCACGGTTTTGCCCGCGTCCTGGAGCGCTGCGCGGACAGCGGGTTCAAAGCGTGCCCGCTGCCCGGGGTGCAGCCGGTCGGCAACCAGTACAACGTCCAGTTCCGCCAGATCCTCGGGGGCGGAACCGGGCAGATAGACCGATTCGATCCGGTACGGCTGCAGCGCCGGGTCTTCAAGCGTGCGCAGCGCCGGGAAGGTTCCGCAGTGCAGCAGGCCGATGCGTGGAGTGTTCATGCTGATACTTCCTCGGGAGTGCGGGAGCCGATGGTGCCGGTCCCGGCACTCAGCCATGTGACCAGGTTCGGGCCGAGCCTGCTGGAGCTGTAGCGCTCGTCCGCAAAGCCCTCGAGATCCAGGCCGCCATGGACCAGCACCTCGCCCTTGCCCAGCGGATAGGTGTAATCCAGGGGAAGGGAGTTCGGGCCGATGCCCGTGACGGCCGCTGCGCCTTCGGGCAGCGGGGAATGGTAGCCGCGGCCGTAAAAGCCGGCCACCCCGATTTCCTGGAGCTGTTCATACGTGTGGACCCCGGGGACACCCGTGCGGAAATGCAGGTCCCGGTAGTCCACGCCGTTCCAGACGGGGTGATCGGAAAGGGCATGCGGGCGCAGGTCCCAGGGGCTGCGGTAGTCCAGCTTCAGCCACCGGCACAGGCCGTCGATGAAAGGCAGGACCACTTGGCCGTTGACCAGCACGCGTCCGCCGTCACGGACAAACCCGGTCAGGTGTTCGCGGTGCCGGTGCAGCATGACGTGGTCGGCAGCGCCGCTGATGATCAGTGCGCCGGCGGAGAGGATTTTGATGCGCCTGGCCGGATCGGCGAGGTCGTAGGCGTCGGTGTCCTCAATGGCGCCGCGCCATCCGGGTTCAGCGAGCCCGCGCATGGGGGTTGATCCGGTCAGCCGGATGATGGTCATGGGAGGTCCTTTCGGAGGTCGACGGCGCAGGTGCGCCGGCAGGAGGGACCGAAGTCGGGAACCGCAATGGTGCGGTTCCCCGAGACAGTGTCAACGGTCGGAGTGCAGATGGGCAGCCCGTAAACATCGGACAGCGCCGGCCCGGTCAGGAGGTCCTCCACCGGTCCCCAGCGGGTGTCGTGTGCACCGACGAAGAGCAGGGCATTGCGGGAAACATGCAGGGCGTGGTCCGGGTGGTGCGTGGTCATGATGACACCCATGCCCTCAGCTGCCAGGGAATCCAGCACGGTGAGCACCCTGGACTGGTTGCGGAGGTCCAGCGCCGAGGCCGGCTCGTCGAGCACCAGCAGCTCCGACCCGGACGCCAGTGCGCGTGCGATCAGGACCAGCTGGCGCTGTCCGCCGGAGAGTTCAGAGTAGTGCCGGTGCGCCCAGTCAGCTGCGCCCACGCGTTCCATGGCGGCGCCGGCCGCTTCCCGGTCCTCGCTGCGCGGCACCTGATAAGCGCGGAGGTGGCGGGTGCGGCCCATCAGCACCATGTCCTCGACGGTAAAGTCGACGCCGGAGCCGTGGTCCTGCGGTACGTAGCCGATCGCAGGTCCGGCTGAGAGAGTCCCCTCCACCGGTTTGAGCAGCCCGGAAAGGCATTTGAGCAGGGTGGTCTTGCCGCGGGCATTCGGTCCCAGGATGGAGAGGATTTCTCCGCGTTCCATGCTGAAGCCCAACCCGCGGAAGAGCCAGGGGCGCAGTTTGGAGTAACGGAACCCCAGGTCGTGGACCTGCAGCAGTGCAGATCCGGCGCCGGCAGCGGATACTGCCTTCGGGAGCAGCGACTTAGTTTCCATCGAACATTGCCTTCTTCTGTGAGCGGGCGAGCAGGGCCACGAAAACGGGTGCACCGATGATGGCCGTCAGGATGCCCAGTGGAATTTCGCTGCTGGTGATCGACCGGCTCAACGTGTCGATCAGGATCAGGTAGGTTCCGCCGAGCAGCAGCGACACAGGGAGCAGCACGCGGTGGTCCGAACCCACCCAGAGCCTGGCCAGGTGCGGAACCACCAGCCCAACCCAGCCCACGGCACCGGCGACGGCGACTGTTCCGGCGGTCATGAGTGCCACCGCACAGAGCAGGAGAAGCCGCGAGCGGTGCGGATTGACGCCCAGGGCCGCGGCGTCGTCGTCCCCCAGGGAGAGGACGTTGAGGCGCCAGCGCAGTGCCAGGACCACAATGGCACCGACTCCGATCGGAACCAGTGCGATCAGTACCTTCTCGTAGCTGGCCGCTGCAATCGAGCCCAGCAGCCAGTGGACGATCGAGGGGAGCTCCGAATAGGGGTCCGCGATGTACGTCATGAAGGAGACGAGGGCATTAAAGAAGGCGGCGACGACGATCCCGCCAAGGACGATCATGAGCATGCGCCCGCCCTGCCCGAGCCGGGCGAGGAAGAGCACAAACGCCAGGGCCGCGAGGCCGAAGCCAAACGCACCGCCCACCATCCAGCCGCCCGACAGGCCCAGCGTCAGGACAAGCACGCCGCCGAACGAGGCGCCGGACGTGACTCCGATAATGTCTGGACTCACCAGCGGGTTGCGGAACAGGGCTTGGAGGCAGGCTCCGCCCAGGGCCAGCGCCCCGCCGACCAGGAAGGCCAGCAGCACCCGCGGCAGGCGCACATCCATGATGACGGTGGCCTCCTGGTCGGTCCACGTCCGCCGGAGCAGGCCTTCGCCGCCGGGGAACAGTCCAGTGGCTTCACCGGCAAGGATCCGCAGGATCTCGTTCGGCGGAACCCAGTACCGGCCCACGGCCATGGAAACGACGCCAACCATTACCAGCAGTAAGGCGCTGATGAGAACCGGATGGCGGCGCAGCAGTCCGTTCGGCCGTGCAGACCCGGCGGGCCCGGGGGTCCCGGACGTTGACGCCGGAGCGTTTTCCCTGAGGCGCACGGTTACGCTTCGAAAACGTTGTAGCCGGCGCTGGCGCGGTTCATGTCCAGCCGCAGGGCGGCGTCGATCTGCTTCTCGGAAACGTCGTAGTTGTAGAGGTAGCTGATTTTCTCCCGCATCGTTGCGCGCAGGTTGTGGTCCGTGAGTTCGGGGTGGTACAGCTCGGCGGCCCACTGCCACATCAGCGGCGACTCGGCACAGGGCACCTCCCAGCGGTATCCGCCCAGCGGTGCCTTGTAGACGCGCTTGTTGCGGACAGCGGAGACGGAAGCCAGGGAAGAATCCGTGTAGACGTCGGCCGGGGTACGGGCGTCGAAGCCGCCCAGCGTGATGACCTCCGGATCCCACTCGATCAGCTGTTCGGCGCTCACGGTGTTGTCCGTGGACACATTGTCCGCCGCCATGTTCTGCCCGCCGGCCAGTTCCATCCAGTAGTGCATGTAGGAGGCCTTGTTCGAAGCGGAGTAACCCTCACCGGACTGTCCCAGATGGACAACCCGTACCGGCGCGGAGACGGAGGCCAGTTCGGTCTCCAGCCGCTCGATTTCCGCGTGCATCCAGTCGGTGATTTCCGTTCCGCGCCCGGGCTTGCCGAGGATGTCTGCGAAGAGGTGAACCCAGGTCTCGAGGTACTCCTGAGTTCCATAGAGCAGGCAGACGGTCTTGAAGCCGGCGTTCTCGAGCGGCTCCACGAGTCCGTCGCCCTGGTCCGCCCACTGGAAGACGACGTCGGGGGCCAGTTCGGTGATGGTCTCAATGTTGGGTGTGAAGCTGGAGGGGGAGATGGTGGTGGTCGCCTTGGCTTCAGGGAAGATCTCACCGAACAGCCCCTGCTGGTTGGCCTGCAGGGTGGACTCGTTGATGCCCACGATCCTGCCGTACCCGCCGTCAACGGCCGCGATCATGGACGGTGACGGAATGACCGTGGTGGCGATCCGCTGAACGGGTGCATCGAACGTGATCGTCTTCCCCCGCATGTCGGTGACCGAGAACCCCGTGCCCGACGCCGCTGGGGAACCTGTGCCGGATGCAACGGTTTCCCGGGTGGAGCAGGCGCCGAGGGCGAGGGTGAGCAGTCCCAGGCCCGCCCCGCCCAGCAGGGTTCGGCGGGACGTGAGGGACTGCGTGGGGGTAGGGCGAGACAACTTGGACTCCATTCGGACAACATACGTTGGTGAGGCTTACCTAACGGAAAGACAGAAATCCATATTAGCCAACAAAAGTGTGACGTTATCCAATGTGATGCCTGCGCCCAGGAAGTGAGAGGGAGCTAACAGGCTCGCTTTTTATGAATTACTCAGAATAACTGGTACGGTCGTATCAACGTTGCAGCACCTGGTGCGGTCCTCCAAGACCAGCAACACTCCCAGGCGCTTTCCCGATGGCCTATGCCGCAGCGGGATCTTCGCGCCGTACTTTTCGCCGGACCACCCCCGCTTTGCCGGGACGGCTGTCCGCCCCCAATTCCCACACACCGGGCAGCGTTGCCAACGCCACGCCCCAAGGAGATACCCCATGTTCAAAACCAAAAACCAGGCCCCGGATTCCGCCCGCTGCGCAGGGTTCACCAGCCCCTTCGGCGGCAGCTACGTGGCTGCCTTCGACCGGCCGCAGGCGGTACCGGGGACCAGCGGAGGCAGCTACACGGGCGCCCTCTCCCGGGAGGCCCAGGGGTACGGCGTCGACAACTATGTAGCGCGTTTTGATGCCCCGGCATTCTCTGCCGGCGGCCGCCGGGGCAGCTACGTCGACGTCGAGTCCTAACCTCCCGGCCTACCGGCGGTGCGCAGGTTGGCCAGTGACGGGACCCGCCCCTGTATGCCCTGGGCCATCCGCGTTCCTGCCCTGATGGAACGGCCCGGGCCACACGGCCAATCCTCGACGCGCTTCACGATGATATGTGCTGCATTTCGTGAAGGCCAACGGCAAGACCCGCCGAAAGTCTTCAAGCTGTCCGAGCTGGAGCTGGCGCCCGGCCCCGGCTGCTTTGAGACCGCGCCCGCGTTCCTGGTGCGTGCGCCTTGACCCCGCCGGAACAACGGGGCGTACTGTCGATGTGTGGCTGAGAGCCCAAAGCCTGGACCCGCCGGGAGGATGTCCCGGCCCTCACAGGTGGTCTTCCTGGGGTTCGTTGTAGCTGCGCTGTGCGGAACGGGACTGCTGATGCTGCCGGCGTCCGTTGCTGGTCCGGGGGTGGTTTCCTTTTCCGACGCGCTCTTCACCTCTGTTTCCGCACTGTGCGTGACGGGTCTTTCGGTTGTGGAAACTCCCGTCTACTGGTCGGGCTTCGGGCACGCCGTCATCCTGGCGCTCATTCAGGTCGGCGGGCTCGGCGTCATGACCTTTGCCTCCATCGTCGGACTGGCTGTGATGGGCAGGTTCCGGTTCCGGTCACGTCTCCAGGCCATAGCGGAGAGCCGAAGCCCCGAGCTGGACAGCGCCCCCAGGGTGATTGCCGGCGTCGTCCGCATCTCCCTAATCACCGAAGGCGCCGTGGCTCTTCTGCTCGCGCTCCGCTTCTGGCTGGGTTACGGCAAAGGGCCGGGGGAAGCGGCGTGGCTGGGGATCTTCCACGCCGTTTCGGCCTTCAACAACGCCGGTTTCGCGCTGTTCAGCGGCAACCTGGAGGACTTTGCCTCGGACCCGTGGGTCTGCCTGCCCATCGCGGCAGCCGTCATCATCGGAGGATTGGGGTTTCCTGTCCTGGTCCAGCTTCGCCGCGCCTGGGGCCGGCCGCTGGCGTGGACCATTAATACCCGCATGGTGCTCTGGGGAACGCTGATCCTGCTTCCGGCCGGCACCCTCTACATAGCTGTCTGCGAGTGGAGCAATCCCGCCACCCTGGGAGCCCTGGACTGGCCGTCACGCATCCTTGCCGCGTTCTTCATGTCAGTCCAGACCCGCACCGCGGGTTTCAGCAGCATTGACGTTGCTGACATGGACCCGCTCTCCTGGGCGGGGATGGACGTGCTGATGTTCATTGGGGCGGCGCCCGCCGGAACCGGGGGAGGGATCAAGATCACCACCTTTGCCGTACTGGTGTTCATGGTCGCCGCCGAGCTTCGGGGGAATGCCGAGCTCACCGCCCTGGGCAAGGCGCTCCCCGCGTATGCCACACGCCAGGCACTCGCCGTCGTCCTTCTCGCTGGCGCATTGGTTGGTGTTTCCACCCTGGTGCTGATGGCGATCAGCGACTACACCCTGGACCGGGTGCTCTTCGAGACGATTTCCGCCTTTGGCACCGTTGGCCTCTCGACGGGCGTGTCTGCGGACCTTCCGGTGCCGGGAGAGCTGATTCTGGTCATACTGATGTTTGTGGGCAGGCTCGGCCCCCTCCTGCTGGCATCAGCGCTGGCATTCCAGGAGCGGAAGCTGCAGTACCGCCTCCCGGAGGAAAGGCCGATCATTGGCTAGGCTCAAGATCTTTATGGGACGGGACCTGGACCGGGTTACCGATACCGACGCTGTTGCCGTCATCGGACTGGGGCGGTTCGGGCAGTCCCTTGCCCTGGAACTCATGGCCAGCGGTGTGGACGTGCTGGGCATCGATGGCCAGCAGGACGTAGTGCAGCGCCTGGACGGCAGGCTCACCCATGTAGTCGCTGCCGACGCGACCAGGGCAGAAGTGCTGCGGCAGCTTTCCGTTCCCGAATTCGACCGCGTTGTGGTTGCCATCGGCGGGGATGTCGCAGCCAGCATCCTGACCGTATCCCTGCTGCTGAGCTTCGATATCCCGCAGATCTGGGCTGAGGCAGTCAGCGAACCGCACGGCACGGTCCTGCAGCAGCTCGGAGTGCATCACGTGATTTACCCCGAGAAGGACATGGGGCGGAGGGTGGCCCACCTGGTGCAGGGAAGCATGCAGGACTACATTCCGGTGGGCGGGGACTTCGCCGTCGTTGAGACATCGCCGCGCCGGGCCGTGGCGGGCTCGGCGATCTCCGAAGCGCAGACGCGGCGGCGTTTTGGCGTGGAGATCGTCGCCATCCGCAAGAACGGCGGCGGCTGGATGTTCGCGGATCCGGATTTGTACATCGAAGAGGGCGACGAACTGCTGATTGCCGGGCCAACCCGCAAGGCGGAGGCCTTCAGCCGCTTGTAAGCCCGGCGCCGCACCCGGATCATCATGCCGGTGCAGCCTCAGGCGAGGGACATAAAGAGCTTCTGCATTTCCTTGCGGTCCATCGACGGGTTCTCACTCGTGAGGCACTGCTCAAGCCCGGAAGCGATGATGGCGAAACCGGCCCGGTCGATCGCTTTGGAGACAGCGGAGAGCTGCGTAACGATGTCCTTGCAGTCACGGCCCTCTTCGAGCATGCGGGTTACGGCCGCGAGCTGGCCCTGGGCGCGCTTGAGCCGGTTGATGATGGGGGCGGTGTCGTCGGTTTCGAGCTGCATATGTGTACTCCTGGTTCTGTTCCGGTCCATCGTATACCCCCTCGGGTAATTTGCATACCCCAGGGGGTATGCGTACCGTTGTCGGCATCCGGGACAAACGTCCGGGTTTGTGTTTTATGAAGGAGAACATCATGTGCCGTGCAGTCAATTGCCGCAGCTGCGGAAAGTCCACCTGGGCCGGATGCGGCAACCATGTCCAAGAGGTCATGAGGCACATCCCCAAGGCTGAACGCTGCACCTGCGATCCCAACGCACCCAAGCAAAAGGATGCCGGATCGGGCTGGTTGGCGAAGCTGTTCGGCCGCTAGAGTCCGCGGACGCCGTCGGGCAGATCAGGCGCGTCGAATTTCTGGCGGTCGCACTCCGCCTGCAGCGCGGGATACGTCTGCGCTATGAGGTCCAGGATGCGGTTGCGAACCACGAGGTAAGCCTCGCCGACACCCACCACTCCCTTGAACCCCTTGAGCTCTTCCTCGTAGGAAGTCTGCCTGTGCCTGAGGTAGTTCACGCTCATACGGTCCCGACGGGCCTGGGACGTGCGCGGACCCGCGGGTGACTGGTTCCGGCGCAGCCGGGCGTTGTAGTGTTCCAGCGCCTTCGCCTGCACCTCGTCCCAAGGCTCGGGGACAATCCGGAGTTCCAGGCTGTGCGCCAGCGCCACGGCTTCCTTCTTCTTTTCCAGGGCCCGTTCCCGGGCGGCCACCTGCCGATTGCGGGACGCTTCCCGGGCCCGGCGGAACTCCTCGGTTTCCTCGACAGACTCCACTCGCTCCATGGCATAGAGCTTCATGGGGGCAGCCTTGCGGGAGAAAGGATTGCGGGCCGTCCGGTCGGGTTCAGGAAGAAACGCCTTGATCTGGGTGTCGGTCCACCCGCGGTCCTTCTTCAGGTCCGCCGCAATGAGGAACCCTTCGCTCCCGGCGGGCTTTGGTCGGGGCGGATGGTGCTTTCCTCGGGACATTGCGGCTTCTTACATCTGGTGCGGAACAGGGCGTCCTCCAGTCTAGTGAGGGTGCAGGCAGCCGGCGAAAAGCGCCGCACCCGTTGCCTGCCCGGGTGCGGCGCCGTCGTTCGTTGGCCTGCCGTGGCTAGGAACCTCCGTAGGCCCGCGGCAGCTTAATGCCGCGTTCCTCCATGACCAGCCGCAGCCGGGTCGGGTAGTCAGTGATGATGCCGTCCACGCCGAGGTCGATGAGGTAATTCATGACGGCCGGGTCGTTGACGGTCCAGGGGACAATCTTCAGGCCGAGCTCATGCGCCTCGGCGACCATCTGCCTCGTCACCGAGGTGTAGATGGGGGAAATGACGTCGTATCCCTGTGCTGCCGCGGCCTTGGCGATCGAGCCGTCATAGTCATCGATGTCGATTCCGCCGAGGATCGGCGCTGCACCTGGCTGCCCGATTTCCAGCGTCTCCGGCGCGGCTGCGAGCGCCACCCGGGGCAGGTTGGGAGCAAGCCGCCCCACCAGGTTCAGTGCAGACCAGTCGAACGACTGGACCGTAACCCGGTCCGACATGCCCGAGCGCCGGATTTCGCGAACCACCGCACGGGTCAGTGCGGCCATTTCCGGGCCGCCGGCGCGTCCATCCTCCACCTTGGTTTCGATGTTGAAGCCGACGCCGCGGGCCCTCATCTCCCGCACGAGGGCAAAGACGTCCCTGAGCTCGGCGATCCTGTTGCCTTCCACGACCTGCTGCTCCGGATAGCCCGGAAGCTGCTGGAAACCGCAGTCCAGGGTCTTCAGCTGCGCCAGTGTCAGTTCCGCCACCCGGTCACCCACATAGGGGAACTCCGGGTCGTTTGCGGTGGCCGGTGCGGTGTCGCGGCATTTGGTGTCCAGGATGACGTCGTCATGCCAGACGATGACGGCTCCGTCCTGGGAGAGGTGCGTATCCAGTTCCAGGGTGCTGACGCCCAGCTCCAGGGAGTGCCGGAAGGCGGCCAGCGATTCCTCCGTATATTCGCCCCGGCCTCCGCGGTGGGACTGGAGGTCCAGGGTGGAGCGTTCGACGCCGGCCCGCATCTGCCCGACCATGACGTCGAAAATGTGCGTGTCCTCGTAGAACCCGCCCAGCTGGGAGGAACCGGGACCCATCGCGGTCAGGGGGACGTCGAGTGCGGTGTGCCCGTCGGTCGTCCAGTCCACCGAGAAGACCTGATCCGAGTTGGCCACCGGCAGCGGACCGTCCTCAGCGGAAATGCCGTCGCCGGACTCATCTTCCTCGTCGTTGAAGGCTTCGATGGTCATGCCGCCGGTCTGGTGGTCGCCGACGACGATCAGCAGGGTGTTGCCGTCGGCTTCTGCGAAGTTGCGTGCCACCTCGACTGACTGTTCAAAGGCGATGCCGGCCTTAATCGTCAGTTCGGCGTCGTTGACGTGTGCCATTGAATCGATGCCCTCGTCCTCCACCATGAGGAAGAACCCGGCGTCGTCGTTCCCGCCGCCGCCTCCGCCGCCGTGGCGGGCTGCGGCAGCCCCGGTGTCCGGTGCCGTCAGCAGCTCAAGTGCCTTTTGGGTCATGGTGGTCAGGGGGATGGTGGGCTCGTAGATTTCCTCGACGTCGTCGCCGTACTGGAACATCTCTTCATTGGCGAACAGGCCCAGGACCTTGGGCCCCTGCGCCTGCAGCAGTCCCGCTTCGTCCCAGACGTACTCGTAGCCGTCTGCCTGGGCCTGTTCCACCAGGTTTACTGTTCCAGTGCTTTCCTCCGCGGGGTCTTCGGGCGGGTTGTCCGGATACTTGCCCGGGTTGCCCACCGGGTACCAGTGGTCCTCGCCGCCGCCCAGAATGACGTCCGGCCGGCTCGACTCGAGGAACTGGCGGGCAATTTCGCTCTGTTCGCCGCGGTCAGCAACATGGGCCCCGAAAGCTGCAGGCGTGGCGTCGGTGACCTGAGCCGTAGTCACCAGCCCGGTGGACTTGCCCAGTGCCGCCGCGATTTCCAGTGCGGTGGGAACGGGAACGCCGTTCAGGTCGACGCCGATCGCACCGTTGTAGGTCTTCACTCCGGTGGACATGGTGGTTGCCGCCGCGGCCGAGTCGGTCACGAACGTCTCCGGGTCTGCCGAGTTGGTGTGGACCAGGCCCAGCTCGGGCAGCGAGTCCATGACGAGTTCACCGGTAAGGCCAACATGGGAGAGCCGGATGGCGTTGCGCTGCGCAGTTCCCATTCCGTCGCCGACCATCAGGATGATGTTCTTCGCGGCCTGCGGTTCCTGCGGGGTTTTATCCTTCCGGTGCCCGGCCTGTTCCAGTCCGGCACCTGCCGACGGATCGTCCGGCGGAGCAGTGGCAACGGTGCCTCCGCTGCAGCCGGAGAGTATGAGACCGCCCAGTATCGCCGTCGTTACGGTCAGTTTTCTCTTGTTCATTTGTGTTTTCCCGTCTCAGAGTGCGCGAGTGGTGACGCCTTCCCCCCCTGTACAAGTGGGTCAACACTCAATACGCAAGACAGGACTGTCAACAGCAGGACACAAATCCAGCGGGTCCGTCCGGACAGATTTCCGGCCGGCTTCAGGGCCTACTCGAACCGGGACGGATCCCCGGTGCCGACGCGCACTACTTCTGCGATGCCGGAGGAATAGTCGATCACGGTTGTCGGGTCGGGGCCGCAGTGGCCGGAATCCACAACGCCGTCCACCTCGTGTTCCAGCCGGTCCTGGATTTCCCATCCCTCCGTCAGGGCTTCCTCCTGGCCAGGCAGCAGCAGCGTGCTGGACAGCAGCGGCTCACCGAGATCTTCCAGGATCGCCTGCACCACCTTGTGGTCCGGAATCCTGACGCCCACGGTCTTTTTCTTGGGATGCAGCAGCCGCTTGGGCACTTCCTTGGTGGCGGGCAGGATGAACGTGTAGCTGCCCGGCGTCACCGACTTGATGGCCCGGAAAACATCGTTGTCCAGCTGGACAAACTGTCCCAGCTGGGCAAAGTCGCGGCAGACCAGCGTGAAGTGGTGCTTGGCATCCAGCTGGCGGATAGTGCGGATCCTGTCCAGCGCGTCCCGGTTACCCACCTGTGCACCCAGGGCATAGCAGGAGTCCGTGGGATAGGCGATGAGCCCTCCGTCGCGCAGCATAGCCGTGATCTGGCTAACGGTGCGCGGCTGGGGATTGTCCGGATGAAGATCGAAATAGCGGGCCATCCCATGAGCTTACGCGGCGAGGCCAGCGTATGGGTGCTGTGCGGGGCCAGCCGCGCTGTGGGGCTGGACTGCCCGGAGAGCCGGAACCATACTTCCGGCATGAGAACACCAGAGCCGGTGCGGTCCACCCGGGAGAAAAGCCTCATTCTCCTGGAGGCAGCTGTTGGAGCAGCGTCGCTGGGCTCCGGAACGCTCCTCGCCCTGCGCCCGGACGGAGCCTTCCTCCATTCCGGTCCTTCGGCACTCCGGCGCACCCCGTTCCACAGCTGGCGGGTGCCGGGACTGCTCCTTGCTTCCGGGTTCGGCGGGGGATACCTCCTGGCAGCCCTCCTGCAGCTGCGCCGGCACCGCTATGCGCGGGCAGTTGGCGTGGCAGCCGGGTCGGCTCTGGTGGTGCTTGAGGCCTGGGAGGCCGTGTGGATCGAGTATCAGCCGCTGCTTGCCCTCTATGCGGCCGCCGGAGGGGCTGTGGCGGCGCTGGCCTGGAAAGGCTAGGAGTCCTCGGGTGTTTCGATGGACACCATCCAGCTCGTGCCGAACCGGTCCGTCAGCATGCCGAAGAGGTCACCCCACGGGGCCCGCTCGAGGGGCACCTGCATGGTGCCGCCGTCAAGCAGCCGGTCCCAATAGCCCCTCAGCTCGTCTGCGTCTGTGCCGCTGAGGGAGATGGAGTAGCTGCTGCCTTCATCAAGCTCCATGCTGTTTGGTGTATCCGAACCCATCAGGACAAACCCGTTGTCCGTGGTGAGGGAGGCATGCATGATCTTCTCGGCCTCTGAAGGATCTTCACTGGCCTGCATTTCCCCGTACGAGGTCATCTCCAGTGTTCCGCCAAAGACATGCTGGTAGAAGGACATCGCTTCGGCGGCGTTATCCCGGAAACTCAAATAGGGGTTCATGAGGCTGGACATAGCGAGGTCCCTTCAGGTTGGTCCTGACTCGACGGGTGGGGCTCTGATGGATCAAAAGTATGCACTTGGACACACCGCGGCGGAAGGGGGACCCAAAAAACCGTCTCCGACAGGGGGTTCGGCTGCGGTGCCTTCGTCCCGGAGGCACTTCCCGGTCCCGGCCGGGGCGTAACGTGGAAAAGTTGGGTTAGGCAACCTAATTCATTTCTGCGGGACGTGAGACGGAGTGCAAGTGGCAGCAGGCCAGACGGAAGAGAACCGGCAAGGGGTGCAGGGGAGGCTGTGGAGTAAGCCGTTCAGCCTCGCCATAGGAGTGAACTTCTTTATCTCCCTGGTGTTCTACCTGCTTATGACCTCTATGGCCCTCTATGCGGTCCAGCGGTTCTCCGCCTCCGACACGGCTGCCGGGCTGACGGCCGGCACGTTTGTGCTCGGTGCCCTGGCCGCGAGGATCTTCGCAGGGAAGTTCCTGGATTTCATGGGCAGGCGCCGCATGCTGCTCACGGGACTCTTTTTCTATACTGCGGCCTCGCTGCTCTATATCCCCGCTGACAGCCTGGCACTCCTGATCGCTATCCGGGTTATTCACGGCGCAGCGTTCGGGATGGCCAGCACGGCTATCAGCGCATCCGTCATGGCGCTCATTCCGGCAGGGCGCCGGGGCGAGGGAACGGGGTACTTCAGCATTTCCAATACCCTGGCGACCGCCGTCGGGCCCTTCCTGGCGGTGCTCCTGGTGGACCGCACAAGTTACGACGTCCTGTTTATGGTCACCACAGGCTGCGCAGGCGCAGCCCTGGCGGTGGCTTTGCTGCTCCGGCTGCCCGAACGCACCCTGACACCGCATGAACTGGCAGCCAAGTGGCGGATGCGTCCCTCGGACATCTTCGAGCCGCGGGCGGCAGCCATCGCCTCGGTAATGCTCGTGGCCGGGGTGGCCTACTCCGGAGTGCTCACGTTCCTGAATTCCTATGCCCAGCACCGGGACATGGTGGCAGCCGCCTCGGCCTTCTTCCTGATCTATGCCGGAATCGTCCTGGTCTCACGGTTCGTGGTGGGCAGGATCCAGGACTCGCGGGGCGATAACGCCGTCGTGTATCCGATCCTGGCGTCCTTCGCTCTCGGGCTGGGCCTGCTTGCGTGGGCTCCGAACGGCGCGGTGCTTGCCGTGGCCGGCGCCTTTGTGGGGTTGGGTTTCGGTGCGCTCATGCCCACCGCACAGGCAATTGCGGTCACGGTGGCTCCCGACCACCGGATTGGGATCGCAACCTCCACGTTCTTCCTGGTCCTGGATGCCGGCATCGGCCTCGGGCCGTTCCTGCTGGGGCTGCTCATTCCGCTGACCGGCTTTACCGGCATGTACGCCGTCCTGGCCGGGGTGGTTGTCGTTTCCATGGTGCTCTACCACTTCGTCCACGGCCGCAGCCAGCAGCCCGGGGGAGCGCGATAGCCCAGCGGCTGCACAACGCTGACAAGGCGGCACCGGCAGGATAGCCTGCCTGAATGGCAGCGAAGGCGACAACCATTTCCGTGCCCGGGCCCGACGGCGAGCGCGAAGTCAGGATCTCCAGTCCGGACCGCGTCCTGTGGCCGGAGCTTGGGTTCACCAAACTCGATTTGGCCGAATACATCAAGGCGGTTGGTCCGGCGTTCGTTGCCGCCAACGGGGACCGGCCGCTTTCGCTGCAGCGGTTTCCGGAAGGAATCGACGGGGAGCAGTTCTTCTCCAAGAATCCGCCCAAGGGTGCCCCGGCCTACGTACGGGATGTCATGGTGGTCTACCCAAGCGCCCGTTCCCACCCCCAGCTGGTCATCGACGAGCCCGCCGCGGCTGTCTGGGCGGTGCAGATGAACACCGTCGTCTTCCATCCGTGGCCCTCCCGTGCCGGCAACTCCGATAACCCCGACCAGCTGCGGATCGATCTTGACCCCCAGCCCGGGACCGATTTCGACGACGCAGTCCCTGCCGCCCTGGCGCTGCGGGAGGTGCTCTCCGAAGCCGGCCTGGATGCCTTCGTCAAAACATCGGGCAACCGCGGACTCCACGTCTTCGCACCCATCGAGCCTGTCCGTGAGTTCCAGGATGTCCGGCACGCAGTGATCGCCGCAGCCCGGGAACTGGAACGGCGAATGCCCCAGCAGGTGACGACGTCGTGGTGGAAGGAAGAACGCGGCGAAAAAGTGTTTGTCGATTTCAACCAGGCGAACCGGGACCGGACCATGGCGGGTGCCTACAGTCCGCGCGCGCTGGCGCACGCACCTGTTTCCACGCCGGTCACCTGGGATGAACTGGAAAGCGTGGATCCCACAGCGTTCACCGTCCTGACCGCGCCTGGGCGCCTTGCTTCAGTGGGGGACCCCTGGGCAGCAATGTATGAGGAGCCGGGGGCAATCGACGTCCTGCTCCGGTGGTGGCAGCGCGACCTCGACGCCGGGTTGGGAGAACTGCCGTTCCCGCCGGACTACCCCAAGATGCCGGGGGAGCCGCCGCGGGTCCAGCCAAGCCGCCGCAGGATGGAGTAACACCGGTGACTTAAATCACACTGGCAACGGGAAGCCCCGGGCATGGCTGACTGTTAACAATGAGTGGCAATTGCACCAGACAGAAAGCAGCACTCATGAGCATCAGCAGCACCGACTTCCAGAACGAGTTCGTCGTGGACAACGCAGCCCTGGACACTCTCTTCCTGGAGGCCCGCACAGCAAACACCTTCAGTGCCGAAGAGGTTACCGATGAGCATCTGCGCGCGATCTATGAGCTGACCAAGATGGGTCCGACGTCGATGAACATCCAGCCGATGCGGATCACCTGGGTGCGTTCCGGGGAAGCACGGGAGCGGCTCGTGAAGCACATGGCCGAGGGCAACCAGGCAAAGACTGCAGCAGCCCCGGTGGCAGCGGTGCTCAGCTTCGACACCGAATGGCATGAAGGCTTCCCGACCTTCTTCCCGCACGCTGCGGACCGTAAGGCCATGTTCGACGGCAACGAGGAACTGCGCACCGTCATGGGCAACAACAACGCTCACATGCAGGCTGCCTACTTCATCATGGCCGTCCGCTCCGTTGGCCTGGCCGCCGGCCCGATGGGCGCTTTCGATGCCGCGGGCATCGATGCCGAGTTCCATTCCGGCACCAGCCAGCGCACCTTCATGGTCGTCAACATTGGCAAGCCGGGCGAGAATGCCTGGTTCGACCGCCTTCCCCGTTACGACTTCGATGCCGTAACCACCACCGTCTAGTTTTTTCCAGACGGGAAAGGACCGGCTTCGGCCGGTCCTTTCTGCGTTTCCGGCACGCATTCCGCCCGCTGCGGCCCCGGACCCCTGTGCCGCCTTCTCCGCCAAGGGCAGGGGTGGGAGGATGGCAATGCCTGAAAGGCAGGACACATGGCGACAATCACCGTGGTAATCCCTTCCCGAAATGATGCACCGTTCCTGGCCCGTTGCCTGGAAGCGCTCAGCCACCAGACCAGGCCGCCGGATGAAACCCTCGTTGTGGACAACGGATCCACTGACAACACTGCCGCTGTCTGCGAAGCAGCCGGCGTCCGGAGAATCACCGAAGACGTGCCGGGGATAGCGGCGGCCACTGCGTGCGGTTTCGATGCCGCCAGCGGTGATGTCCTTGCCCGGCTCGACGCCGATTCGGTACCCCCGGCTGACTGGCTTGAGCGGATGGAAATCCTGCTGGGGGCCACAGGCGAGCTCACGGCCGTCACCGGACCCGGGGATTTTTACGGCGGTAACCGGCTGACCCGGTGGATCGCCGAGCATCTGTACATTGCAGGCTACCGCTGGTCCATGAACCTGCTGCTCGGCCACCCTCCGCTCTTTGGATCGAACTTTGCCATGCGCGCCTCGATGTGGAAGCGGCTGAGCGAGTCAGTCAAGCGCAGTGACGAACGCATCCACGACGACCTTGACATCAGTTACCACGTCGCACCGGATATGGATGTGGTGTGGGACGACTCCCTCCGTGTGGGAGTGAGTGCCCGTCCGCTGGAAAGCTGGAAGGGACTTGGGCGGCGCCTGTCCATGGCATGGCATACCTTCCGCGCTGAATTCGCGGAGGAAGCTCCGCTGAAACGGCTGCGGACGCGGCGGCAGCGGGCTGCGGCCAACGACGGCGCTGCGGCGCCGGAAACGGACTGATCCGCGCTGATCCGCACGCCGGCATGGACGTTAGGCCGCCGGCATGGACGTTAGGCCGCCGGCTTGGAGGCCCGTTCATACAGCGAGAGCAGATCCTGGGTGAGCTGGTGCGGATTCGTCTCGCACGGACTGTGCCCTCCCCGGTAGACGGCCAGCCGGGCGCCGACGGCGGACGCAAAGTCAGCATGTTCCTGGTTTGGCCAGATGTCATGCTCACCCACCGCCACGAGCTTGGGAACGGCGGACTGGGCCAGCTGGGCGCCAAAGTCTGGAACATCGCGCAGCAACCCCATAATGTCCTGGATCGACCGGCGGCGGGTAAGGGCAAAACGCTGGTGGACGAAGCGCATCCTGGCCGGCGGGACCCGGACAAAATTCCGCTTGACGCCCCAAACGATCAGCGAGGCGCTCAATTTCGCCGGCACCAGCCGAGCGAACGGACCCAGGACCGGAACTGCCCGGAACGACAGGCCGGCGACCGGCGGTGTGCTCATCAGAACGAGGCTGCGGAAAGCGTCTGGCGAGCGGAGCAGTCCCAGTGCCGAGACGACACCGGAAAACGAATGTCCCAGCACGTGTGCGGGGCCGTTCAGCCCGGCGAGGATAGTCAGCAGATCCTCTACGTAGAGCCGGTAGTCGTAGTGCCTGCCGGGCGGATCCAGGTGCTCGGGGCCGGCCGCTGCGGACTCATACTGTCCGGCAATGTCGTAGGACAGGACGTAGTAACCGCTCGCCGCCAGCAGCGGCATGACCAGCGAAAAGTCTTCCTTGGACCCCATCACGCCGGGCACGAGCACGACGGCGGGAGCGGCAGGGTTCCCCATCGCCAGGGCAGCAAGTGATCCGCTGGGAGCCGGGAGCTGAAGGCGGCGGGAACCGGCGGGCGGCACCGACCAGTCGATATCGGGGAGACGGGAGTCCAGCACGGCAGCAGGTGGGGAAACACCCCAGGAACCGCCGTCGGACGCGTTCCAGCGGTCCTCCAGGGAAGCCATACCTAACGATAGCCAGCACCGTGCCGGGCCGGGACTACGGGAGAGCCTTTACACCTCCAGAAGCGAAGATCAGAATGACGGCATCCAACTGCAGCCGCAGCGGAGACACTTCCCACCCCAGGAGGGTAATCATGGAACTCCCTACGCCCCGGCCCGTTCCGGACCAGGGCATCAAAGACAAGCACCGCAAGCTGTGGGCCCTGGGTGACTACGGTGCAGTTGCCCGTGAGGTTATTCCTTCCCTGGGTCCCATCCTGGTCAACGAGGCCGGAATCGGACCGGGGGACTACGTCCTGGACGTTGCTGCGGGCACAGGCAACGCCGCCATACCGGCTGTTGCCACCGGCGCCTCAGCGGTGGCCCTGGACCTCACGCCCGAACTTATCGAGCTGGGCAAGCTCAATGCACCCCAGGGCGGAGAGGAACTTCAATGGGTAGTGGGCGACGCCGAGGATATTCCCTTTGAATCAGGAACATTCGACGCCGTGATTTCATGCGTTGGCGTCATGTTTGCCCCGAACCACGGGCAGGCTGCCGCTGAACTGGCCCGGGTCACCCGTGAAGGCGGGACCGTGGCGCTGCTGAATTGGACCCCGGAGGGCTTCATCGGGGAGATGTTCAAGATCATGCGTGAATACCAGGTGCCGGCCCCGCCCGCATCACCCGGACCGCCCATGTGGGGCCATGAGGACTATGTTGCCTCGCTCATGGACGGGCTGTTGGAAGGGCTGGTCAGCCGGCGGGAGGTCCTGACAGTGAAGAGGTTCGCTGAGCCGGACCACTTCCGCGAATTCTTCAAATTGAACTACGGTCCCGCCGTCGGGGTGTACCGGGGCCTGGGCCAGGATGAGGAGCGGAGCGCTGCGCTGGACCGCGAACTCTCCGGGCTGGCCGAACGGTACGCGCGGAGCACGGAGGACGGAATGGAGATGGACTGGGAGTATCTCCTCCTGCGCGGCAGTGCGCTTGGATCCTGACCTGCTGACGTTTTTCTACGCGCTGGGCCGGGGATAGACTCTGACGTGCACCTCTCGTCCGAGCTTAGGAGTCGACCTTGTCCCGGAAACGCCGGCCCAATAAGTACGTTTACCGCTCGATCGTGATGGCTGGCGTGGCAGCGGTCAAGCTTTTCCGTGTCCCGGTCATCGCTTCGGGAGTTGAGCACTTTCCGGCCGATGAGGTCATCAAGGGCCTGGACCGCAAAGTGGTGCCCGGCAAGGGTGCCGTTGTTGCCATCACGCATTTCGGGTACCTCGACTTCGTGTTTGCCGAATACCTGATCTGGAAGCAGATCAAGGTGCACATGCGCTACCTGGTCACCAAGAAGGCAGCCCGGAAGAAGTTTGTCGGTGCGGTTTGTGAATGGTGCGAACACATTGTGGTTGACCGTTCAGACGGCGCAGCCGCTTACGTCGAGTCGGTGGAGAAACTGCACCGCGGGGACTACCTCGCAGTGCTTCCGGAGGCAGGCGTGAGCCGGAGCTTTACGGTCCGGCAGCTGAAGACAGGCGCCGTCCGGATGGCGGCCGAAGCAGGCGTGCCCATCATTCCGGTGTCGGTGTGGGGCGGACACCGCATGCTGACACGGGGCCATGGCCTGAGCCTGAAGGCAGTGTGGAAGACCCCTGTCCGGATCCATGTGGGCGAACCGCTCCGGGTAGATCCGAACGCCTCAGTTGCCGAGGAAACCGCACGGCTGCAGAAGGTGCTGCAGGCCGGAATCGACGAATGCATTGACACGTATCCGGAAGAGGCGCCGGCCGGTGCCTGGTGGATGCCGGTCAGCCGGGGCGGCTCGGCCATGACTCCGGAAGAGCAGATCATCCTGGACGAGGCGGACCGCGCCAAGTACAAGATCACCGGCTAGCGGGTTCGGCGATGTCCTCTGACCGCCGGGCATCGGTCCCTGTCCGCACCCGCCTTGCTGACGGCCGGGAGCTGCTCTACTTTTTTGACGGCGACGGCGGGCGGCCACACGCGTCCCTCCCGCAGGACAGCCGGGAGCTGCCCGCGAGGCCTGCGACACCCGAGCTGCGCTATGACCGGCTGCTCGGGGAGTGGGTTTCCTACGCGGCGCACCGCCAGTCCCGCACGCACCTGCCGCCGGCCCGGGAATGTCCGCTCTGCCCGTCCTCGGATACACGTGCCACGGAAATTCCGGCGCCGGACTATGACGTGGCAGTCTTCGAGAACAGGTTCCCGGCCTTCGGCCCGGAGACCGGCGGTGCACTGCGCCCTCCGGATTGGGCTTTCGAGGAGTTTCCCGCCGTCGGGCGCTGCGAAGTGGTTGCTTTTTCCGCCGACCATGCAGCGTCCTTTCCCGGCCTGACGCGCCAACGGGTCCGGACCGTGATCGATGCCTGGACGCACCGGACGGCCGAGCTTTCCAGGCTTGCGGGGGTTGGACAGGTCTTCATCTTCGAGAACCGCGGTGCCGAAATCGGCGTCACCCTGCACCACCCGCATGGGCAGATCTATGCGTATCCGTTCCCCACGCCGCGGACGCTCACCCAACTGGAGAGCGCCCGACGGTACCGGGCTGAGGGGCGGGGCGAGCTGTTTGCGGACCTCCTCGCAGACGAGCTGGCCGACGGCCGGCGGATCGTGGCACGCGGCCGCTACTGGACCGCCTATGTTCCCTATGCGGCGCGGATGCCCCTTGAGGTCCACGTAGTCCCGCACCGTTCCGTCCCCGACCTGCCGGCCCTGAGCCATGAGGAGCGCGAAGAGCTCTCGGGGCTCTACCTGGATGTCCTGCAGCGGATCGAAGCGCTGTATCCCACACCCACCCCGTACATTGCGGCCTGGTACCAGGCTCCGGTGAACCATCCGCTGCGCGGGCAGTACCGTGTCCACCTCCAGGTCACGTCGCCTCGCCGGGCTGCCGGCAAGCTGAAATACCTGGCCGGGTCCGAAGCCGCCATGGGGGCCTTCATCGGTGACGTCATCCCGGAAGACACCGCTGAACGCCTGCGCGGAGCACTGCCGCCGTTCGCGGCCTCCCGGGCCGCGGAGGATGAGGCATGACGACGCCGGTGCAGGCAACAGCCGAGCGGTTCCGGAAGCTCTACGGCAGGGCGTCGGCCGGCCTCTTCTCCGCGCCGGGACGGGTGAACGTGATCGGGGAACACACCGACTACAACCTCGGGTTCGTCCTGCCGGCCGGCATCAACCGGCGGGCCCGGATTGCCGTTCTGCCGCGGGGGGACGGTGTCCTGCGGATGGCCACCACCGGCACCGGGGACCCGGCCGAGAGCACAGTTGCGGAGCTTGGTCCCGGGATGCTGCAGGGGTGGAGCCGCTATGTTGCCGGCGTGCACTGGGCGTTTGGACTTCGCGGGGTTGCGGTGCCGGGCATGGACATCCTGCTGGACTCCGACGTCCCGGCCGGGGCTGGGCTTTCCTCATCCGCGGCGATCGAATGCGCGGTGGCGCTGGCCGTCAACGAATTTTCCGGGGCAGGGCTTCCGGCGGAGGACCTGGTGCTGCTGTGCCAGCAGGCTGAGAACGACTTCGCGGGCGCACCCACCGGCATCCTGGACCAGTCCGCATCGCTGCTGTCCACGTCGGGGCATGCTCTCTTCCTTGACTGCCGGACCCGCGAATCGCGCCACGTCCCGCTCGACCTGGCGGGGGAAGGGATGGCCCTGCTGGTCATCGACACCAAAGTGAGCCATGCGCATGACTCCGGCGGGTACGCGGACAGGCGGGCGGATTGCGAACGGGCCGCCGCAACACTTGGGCTGGGGTCCCTCCGTGAGATCAGCCTGCCCGACCTGGTGCTGGCTGCACCGTCCCTGGATGCCCTTGCCTACCGCAGGGCACGGCATGTGGTGAGCGAGAACGCGAGGGTACTCTCCGTCGTCGAACATCTTGAAGCCGGCAGGCGGGCAGCGGGGCTGGGCCCGTGGCTTGCCGCCAGCCACGAATCCCTCCGGGACGACTTCGAGGTTTCCTGTCCGGAACTGGACCTTGCAGTGGAAGCCGCCATGGCGGCGGGAGCAGCCGGAGCGCGGATGACCGGTGGCGGCTTCGGCGGATCGGCGATCGCCCTGGTGCCGGCGTCCGACGCCGCGAGGATCGGATCAGAGGTCTGCCGTGCCTTTGCCCGGGCGGATTTTCTCGTCCCCGAAGTTTTCGAGGTGGTACCGGAAGACGGAGCGCGGCGCGAGTTCTAAGAACCGCCGCCGGCTCCGCGTCGGTCCGGCTAGCCGATGGCCTCGCGGATGGGGGTATCCCCGTTGATGAACTCAATGAACTGCCCGATGGTGCCCGGACGTTCCAGTACCTGCGCGGCAACTGCCGCAACATCCGTGCGGGAGACACTTCCGTCCTGTCCGGGGCCAACGCTGATTGCTCCGGTACCGGGATCGTTGGTCAGGGCGCTGGGTCCCAGGATGGTCCAGTCCAGCCCGCTGCGCCGCAGGTAGTCGTCCGCAGCTGCCTTTGACTCGGCATAGGCGTAGAAGGGGTTGTCCTCGGGAACGCCGTGATCCTTGCCGGCACCCATGTAGGAGACCATGACGTAGCGGTTCACCCCTGCCTGTTTGGCGGCGTCGATCGACCGGATCGCAGCATCACGGTCCACCGCGTACGTCCGTTCCGGCGAGCCGCCGCCGGCACCGGCGGACCACACCACCGCATCATGGCCGACAAGCTTCTCAGCGATCGCGCCGGAGTCCAGCTGCTCCACGTCGGCCACAACGGGAGCCGCTCCGGTGGACTGCACTTCGGCCACATGGTCGGGATTGCGGAACAGTGAGGTGACCTGGTGTCCGTTCGAAGCCAGGTCCTTGGCCAGCTGAAGGGCCACCTTGCCGTGTCCGCCGATAATTGCCACTCGTGCCATGTTGTTCCTCTCGTAGGGACGTCCTCAATCGCCCAGGGGCGTCCCCAAAAGCATAAGCATACTTATGGTTGCTTTGTCGAAACCCATGCCTGCAGCTGCCCCAAAGGGCACCTTAGCCACATCAGAGCCTTTCCGGCCGGGAGGTATGGTGCCGGTCCGGTGTGCTGGCTAGTATCCGAAATGGCTCCGCGGCACCCAGCGGCCAGCCGACGCCGGGCCGAAAGGATGCCTATGTCTACTGCAACCGCGGAAGCAGACCTCACCGTCCAGACCGCCGAGGGGCCTGTCCGCGGCAAAACAGCCGGCGGTACCCGGACCTGGCGCGGAATTCCCTACGCAGCACCTCCCATCGGTGAGCTCAGGCTGCGCCTGCCCCGCCCGCCGGCACCGTGGCGGGACGTCCTGGATGCAACGGACTTTGGGCCCTGGGCTCCCCAGCGGACACGCCGTCTGCTGGGAGGGGCGTCCCCCGGAACGCCGAGGAGCGAGAACTGCCTCACCATTAACGTCACCGCTCCCATGCAGCCCTCCGGGGACCCGTTGCCGGTGCTGGTTTTTTTCCATGGCGGGGCCTTCACCTCGGGTTCCGGCGCGATGGGCATCGCTGACGGGTCCGGGCTGTCTGCTGGCGGCAACGTCGTCCTCGTGTCCATGAATTACCGGCTGGGTGCCCTCGGCTTCATGGATTTCCGTCCCTATTCCACACCGGAGCGGACGTTTGACGTGAACGTGGGACTGGCCGACCAGATCGCCGCCCTGGAGTGGGTGCGGCGCAATATTGCGGCGTTCGGCGGAGACCCGGGAAACGTCACGATCTTCGGCGAATCGGCAGGAGCCATGTCCGCGCTGACGCTGATGTGCATCCCGTCTGCCGCTGGCCTCTTCCACCGGGCGTTCCTGCAGAGCCCTGCACCGTCGTCGGCCTACGGTCCGGAACTGGCATCCGGATTCGCCTCGGAACTGCTGGGCCTGCTTGGCGTTGGATCCGGAGGTGCAGCCGAAGCCCTGGCGGAAATCCCCGCTAATGCACTGGTTGACGCGGCAACGCAGCTCTCGAAGAAAATCATCCCTGATGCCTATCCCGGAGCGCTGAGCTTTGCGCCCGTCGTTGACGGATCGTTCCTGCCGCTTCACCCCATCGATGCCTTCGAGCAGGGCCGGGCAGCAGCTGTTCCCATGGTGATCGGAACGATGGAAAACGAAGGAACCCTGTTCGAGAAATTGGACGACGTCCTTCCGACCAACCAGGCGCGCATTGAGAAAATGTTCGAGTTGACTGCACCCGGGCTGCGGGACCAGGTCATTGCCGGCTACCGCGGCTACCCGCATAAGAAGCAGGCAGTTGAAATTGGGGGAGACGCCGTGTTCTGGCACCCGTCCATCCAGGTAGCCCAGGCGCATGCAGAACACGCGGCGACCTGGTCCTACCGGTTTGACTACGCTCCACGCACGGCCAGGGTGGCGGGACTGGGGGCTACCCACGGGCTGGACCTTGCCGCGGTGTTCGGCACCTACGATTCCGGCCCCGGCAAGAACCTGGTGAGGCTCGGGAACAAACGGACCGCGGCCAATGTCGCCCACCGATTCCAATCCGCGCTGCTCCGCTTTGCGCGGACCGGTGCTCCGGGGCCAATGTGGCCGAAGTACGACCAGACATCACGCCGGACCAAGATCTTTGACCGGTATGACCGGATTGAACTTGACCCCCGCGCCAGCAGGCGGAAAGCCTGGGACGGTTACCGCGGCTGGCGCTGATTTCCTCTGTGCCGGGGCCTCCCCGCCGGGCACATAAGATTAACCAATGACCGCTACACTCGTCGCCCGGGAACTTTCCGGCGGCCACGCCCACCGCGTCCTCTTTTCACATCTCTCCCTCACGGTGGGACCGGGCGACGTCGTCGGGGTGGTAGGTGCCAACGGCGCCGGAAAGTCCACGCTGCTTCGAATCCTGGCAGGCGCGGCCGAGCCGATGGCTGGCACCGTTGAACGGCATCCAGTGGATGCCTTCGTTGGCTGGCTTCCACAGGAACACGAGCGGGTCGAGGGTGAAACCGTGGCCGGCTACATCGCCCGCCGCACCGGGGCAGCCGCTGCCACCGCTGCCATGGAGGCCGCAGCAGACGAACTTGGCGCAGAAACCGCGGGCAGCGGGGACCGGTACGCGGCGGCACTGGAGACCTGGCTCGCCTCCGGCGCCCCCGACCTGGACGAACGGATGCCTGCCGTGCTGGCCGAGCTGGGCCTGGATGTTGGTCCGGAGGCCCGAATGACGGGGCTTTCCGGCGGACAGGCAGCCAGGGTATCCCTGGCTGCCCTGCTGCTCAGCCGCTTCGATATCGTCCTGCTCGACGAGCCCACCAATGACCTGGACCTGGACGGACTGGCCAAGCTGGAGGAGTTCGTCCGCGGGCTGCGCGGCGGCGTCGTCCTGGTGTCGCATGACCGTGAGTTCCTGGCCCGCTGTGTGACCACTGTGGTGGAGCTGGACCTCACCCAAAACCAGGTAGCAGTGTACGACGGCGGCTACGATGCCTTCCTGGAGGAACGTGCCGTGGCCAAGCGGCACGCGAGGGAAGCGTACGACGAGTTTGCCGGCCGCAAGGCAGACCTTGTGGCCAGGGCCCGGACGACGCGGGAATGGAGCTCCCAGGGTGTGCGGAATGCCATGCGGAAATCCCCGGACAATGACAAGATCCGGCGCAAAGCAAGTACTGAGTCCTCCGAGAAGCAGGCCCAGAAAGTTCGGCAGATGGAGTCGAGGATCGCTCGGCTGGAGGAGGTGGAGGAGCCGCGGAAGGAATGGCAGCTCCAGTTCAGCATTGCTCCGGCGCCGCGGTCCAGTTCTGTGGTGGCGACCCTGAACGAAGCTGTGGCCCGAAAGGGCGATTTCACGCTCGGGCCGGTGTCCCTGCAGGTCAACGCCGGGGAGAGGATCGGCATCACGGGCCCCAATGGAGCAGGAAAGTCGACCCTGCTGGCGTTGCTGCGCGGCATCCTGGAGCCTGAGGCAGGAACGGCGTCGCTCGGTGCATCCGTGGCGGTGGGGGAGATCGACCAGCTGCGCGGACAGCTTCCCGCCGGAGAGCGGCTCGCTGATGCTTTCGAAGCATGCGTTCCCGAGATGACTGCCGCGGAAGTGCGGACCCTCCTGGCGAAGTTCGGGCTGAAGGCAGATCAGTCGGGCAGCCTCGTGGGAGCGCTTTCCCCCGGGGAGCGGACCCGGGCCGCGCTGGCACTCCTCCAGGCCCGCGGGGTGAACCTGCTGATCCTCGATGAACCCACCAACCACCTCGACCTTCCCGCCATCGAGCAGCTGGAGGAAGCGCTGGAGAGTTACGAGGGCGCGCTGCTGCTGGTCACCCACGACCGCCGGATGCTGGAGAACGTGCGTCTGGACCGGCTCTGGAATGTTGAGGCCGGGCGCGTCAGCGAAAGCTAGCCGGCCCTCCTGTTGCCACATCCGTCTCACCCGTAACGTCGGCTGGGAATCCGTGCACGGCCGCTCTCCGGCTACACCCTGCTATGGGAACAGTGGCGACGCGGAGACAGCACCACGCCGGCGCTGCAGTTTGGGTAAACGCTGCTTTGGGTGCGGAAACACTGCGCTTTGGGTTCGGAAATAATGCGTTCCGGGATTTCGCTGCACCCTGTGACACGGATTCGCTGCGTTTCGGGACAAACCGGTCGTTCGGGGAAAATCTGGCCAAGGCGCCGCGCAGCAAATTCCCACAGCAACCGAATCATCCCTAAACGCAGCAAAACCGGACGGGCGCCAGAATGACTGACATGAGTCACGGGAACACTGGTTCCCATGCCCGCAGTGACAGGACCCAGCAGCGGTTCGCGGCGTTCGGTGGAACCTGGCGGTGTTCGGCGGAATAGGGGACGATCCGCGAACAACGGCCCGATCAGGTGAGCGCTTTGACTGTACGGCGCCCGGAATCCGGTTCCTCACTGCGACGCCTGGCGGGAGCCGAACTGACCTGGGCGGTTGCACTGAGGGATCCTCTGCTGCACAAACGCTGTTATGGCTCCGCCGCAGATTCCTTTGCCGCAATGACGTCCCGCTGACCGGCCCAAAACGACATCATTGCAGCAACAAATGGAAAACGACCGCTCTAAACTGCGTTACTGCGTCAACGGATGCGAATCTGGCCCCGGCTACGGTCTCGCCACTGAAAGCGGCCCTTCACAGTGGGACTTTTTGTCCGGGGGCTGTGGCGGATGTTAAAGATGTGATAATAGTTTCCTAAAGGGCGTTCACTGTCTCATGGATGATCAACAGTGACGCCGTCTCTCAGGGGAAAGAAGTTGTTATGGCTTCGATGAGCGCATGGATGACAGCTCAGCCAAGGTCGAATTACCAGCGTGCCACCAACAGGACGCCGGCAGCACTGCGCATCATTGACGCGCCGGTCCTGCTTACTGTCTGGATGCTCTGCGTCCTGACAGACTGGTCGACGCCGGCAAAGGTGGCGCTGAACGCCGCAGCAGTTGCGCTGCTCTGCCTCAAGGAAGTTGCCGTCCACCGGCATCTCCGCCACCAGGCTCCGGCCCGCAACCTAGTCCTGGTCCCCGCTCCGGCGTAGTCACGTCCCCGCTCCGGCGTAGTCACGTGGCTTTCCGGCCACCGGCTCTGGCCCTCATCGGCCAAGAAGCCTATCGTTGATAAGCGCGGTACGGTTCCCGGGTTGCCTGTACGGCATCCGGTTATTGCTCCGGAGTTCGCTTTTGCTCCCTCAGTACTTTCCTTCGGGTTCCGTCCAAGACGGCGCAGTGATGCGTTCTCCCCGGCGGAAGCAGGCGAAGCATGTCCCTGGACATATCAGCCCTGGAAGTTGAGACGGCAAACGGATGGGTCCGCGGAATCGTGGACGACGGCGTACGCACCTGGCGGGGGATCCCCTACGCCGTGCCGCCCCTGGGCAGCCTGAGGCTGCGGGCACCGCAGCCGCCGGAGAGCTGGCCGGGAGTGCGGGACGGCTCCCAGTTCGGTCCAATCCCGCCCCAGTGGCGGGGAATCGCGCTGACCGGCTCGCGCCGCCGTCCGCTGATGAGCGAGGACTGCCTGACGGTCAACGTGAGTGCACCGCTGGAGCCGCCGTCGAAGCTGCTTCCGGTTCTCGTGTACTTCTACGGGGGAGCGTTCAGCTCCGGTTCCTCGGCAGTGCGCACCTACCGCGGCGCCAACCTGGTCCGGACCGGCGACGTCGTCTACGTCTGCCTCAACTACCGGATCGGCGCCCTCGGTTTCATGGACTTCACGTCCTTTTCCACCCCCGAGCGTCCCTTCGACGCCAACGTCGGCCTGCGGGACCAGGTCGCTGGCCTCGCCTGGGTCAACCAGAATATTGCCGCGTTCGGCGGCGACCCGGACAACGTCACGATCTTCGGCGAGTCCGCCGGGGGGATCTCGGTGACCGCCCTGATGTGCATACCGTCCGCGGCACCCTATTTCCACAAGGCGTTCGCGCAGAGTCCAGCCCCGTCCGGAGTGTACTACCCAGACATGCATGAGCAGTGGGCACTGGACCTGCTGGAGATCCTCCGGATTGACGAGGCACACGCAGCGCAGGCCCTGGACAGTATTTCCGCGGCGAAGCTGGTAAACGCCACCCGGGAAATGACTTCGAAGATTGGGCCGGTGCAAATGCCGGGCTCGCTCAGTGTTTCTCCCGTGGTCGACGGGAACTTCCTGCCGCGCCATCCCATAGACACTTTCCTGGAGGGAGAGTCCTCACCGAAACCGCTTGTCCTGGGAACCATGGCACAGGAGGGCGCGCTGTTCGCGAAACTGGACAACATCCTGCCCTCCACCCCGGCCCGGCTCGAGCGCATGTTTGCCGGAACCGATCCGGCCGCCAGGGACCGGATTGTTGCGGCCTACCCCGGATACCCGTCCAAGGAGCGGTCCATTCAAATCAGCGGTGACCTCGTCTTCTGGTATCCCAGCCAGATGGTGGCCGAAGGCCATTCCCGGGTAGCGCCCACCTGGACCTACCGCTACGACTTCGCCACAAGGCTCATGAACCTTCTGGGTTTTGGGGCAACACACGCTTTTGACGTTCCCGTCATGTTTGGCGAGACGAATAAGCGGACGATGCGTGCGCTTTCGCTGCTGGGCGGCATGGATGCCCTTAGGGAACTTTCCGCACGGTTCCAGGGATCGCTGATCAGCCTCGCCAAGGACGATTTGCCGGGCGAGGACTGGCCGGAATACGAGGAACTCAACCGGCATACCCGCATCTTCGACACGGAGGACAGGATCGAATCGGATCCGTTCCCCGAGCGCCGCGAAGCGTGGAAGGGGTACAGGGGGTATGTATGAGCCGTCTCCATCCATGGAGTAGCGGGCCTGCCCGTGAGAGTGTTAAGCAGACTTATGGTTATGTCCTTCAGACCTGACGAGGAGCCAGCATGAGTTCACATTACGACGTCGTTGTCCTGGGAGCGGGGCCCGGCGGCTACGTAGCGGCGATCCGGGCGGCCCAGCTGGGCCTGAGTGTTGCCATAGTCGAAGAGAAATACTGGGGTGGAGTGTGTCTGAACGTGGGCTGCATTCCGTCCAAGGCCCTGCTGCGGAACGCTGAACTGGCCCAGATCTTCACACGCCAGGCTGGCGAGTTCGGGATGCACGGAGAGGTGAGCTTCGACTATGGGGCCGCTTACGACCGCAGCCGGCAGGTGGCGGACGGACGGGTCAAGGGCGTCCACTTCCTGATGAAGAAAAACAAGATCACGGAATACGACGGACGCGGCGTGTTCAAGGACGACCACAGCATGGAAGTCACGCTGTCCTCCGGAGGCACTGAGGAAATCACGTTCGACAACGCCATCATCGCCACCGGAGCCACGGTCAAACTCCTTCCGGGTGTGGAACTGAGCGAAAACGTGGTCACCTACGAAACCCAGATCCTCAGCCGTGACCTGCCCCGGAAGATGGTGATTGTGGGTGCCGGCGCCATCGGCATGGAGTTCGGCTATGTCCTGCGCAGCTACGGTGTCGATGTAACCATTCTCGAGTTCATGGACCGTGCCCTGCCGAACGAGGACGCGGACGTTTCCAAGGAGATCACCAAGCAGTACAAGAAGATCGGGATCCCCATCCATACCTCGGCGAAGGTGGAGACGGTCACGGACAACGGATCGTCCGTTACGGTCAAGTACACGGACAAAAGCGGCGCCGAACAGAGCATCGATGCCGACCGGGTGATGATGTCTGTGGGCTTTGCTCCGCGATTGGAAGGCTTCGGCCTGGAAACCACCGGAGTGGAAGCCACTGACCGGGGCGCAATCGGCATCGACGACTACATGCGCACGAACGTGCCCCACATCTTCGCGATCGGAGATGTAACCGGGAAGCTCCAGCTGGCGCACGTCGCCGAGGCCCAGGGCGTTGTTGCGGCGGAAACGATCGCGGATGCCGAGACCATGCCGCTGGGCGATTACCGGATGATGCCGCGGGCGACGTTCTGCCAGCCGCAGGTTGCCAGCTTTGGATTGACGGAAGCGCAGGCACGCGACGAGGGCCACGACATCAAAGTCGCAGTTTTCCCTTTTACCGCCAACGGCAAGGCCCACGGCCTCGGCGAACCCGTCGGTTTCGTGAAGCTGATCGCGGACACCGCCTACGGAGAGCTGCTGGGCGGGCACATGATCGGCCCGGACGTCTCTGAACTGCTGCCGGAACTGACACTGGCGCAGAAGTGGGACCTCACGGCGGCGGAGCTGGCGCGGAATGTCCATACGCATCCAACGCTGAGCGAGGCCCTTCAGGAAGCCTTCCACGGACTCACGGGCCACATGATCAATTTCTGAGCCCTCAGCAGCTTAGGACCCGGGCCGGCGGTACCGCAGCAGGAGGGTGTCGCCGCCCTGGAGAACATGTACCAGCGCGAAGTGCTGCAGCGGGGTTTCCGGCGCTCCGGATGTGATCCTCGGAGCGCTGCCGGCGGTCATCCCGGGGCTGAGCGTGAGGCAGAGTTCATCGACCAGTCCGGCAGCCTGGAACGTGCCGAACAGCCTGGGACCGCCTTCGCACAGGATGCGGGAAAACCCCCGGTTCTCCAGCTCCCGCACCGCGAGCGCCGGCTGAACATCCCTGGCGCCCGCCGCGATGACGTCGGCAACTTCCGCCAGCGCCGTCCGCCGGTCCGCGGGGGCACCCGCGGAGGTGAGCAGGAGCGGGCGCACCGGGGCCTGGCTGAACAGCGGTCCGTCCGGATCAAGGTCCAGGCTCCCGGAGACGATCGCTGTTGCGGGGTGCGGCGCCATTCCGCGGGCTGCGCGCCAGGCCTGTCCCTGCCGGTCCAGGAGTTCCCCGGCATACCCTTCGGCCCGCACGGTTCCGGCGCCCACCAGGATGACATCAGCGCTCCGTCGAAGCAGGTTGAAGACCCGATGGTCCACACTGTTGCCCAAACCGCCGGACCGGCCTGCCACAGCGGCGGCACCGTCCAGTGAAGCCACAAAGTTGAAGCGCACCAGGGGCTGGCCGGGCGCTTCCCCGTGGCTGTCCCACGCATAGGCCGCCAGCAGGTCTTCGTCGCTAAGCTCCGCGGCGGATCCGGCCGCAGTGACCGGTGCGCTCACGCTCCGCGGTCCGGTTCATTGGTGTCGCCCATGTTGTGCCGCAGGTAGGCCGGCTGACGCCATCCGAGGATCGCCTCAGTCATTCTGATGGTCCTGGCCGCAGCAGGCACGTCGTGCATGCGCAGGATCCTGGCTCCGTTCATGATGCTCGCCACGGCTGCCGCGAGGGTTCCTTCGGTCCGCTCGGACTTGGGTGCATCCAGCGTCTCTCCGATGAAGTCCTTGTTGGAGACGGCCGCCAGCACCGGGAAGCCCAGCTCCGCGATCCGTGCGAGGCCGCGGGTGATCTCCAGTGAGTGCAGCGTGTTCTTGTTCAGGTCATGGCCGGGATCAATGATGATCTTCTCTGCAGGAACACCGAGTTCCTGGGCGTATGCGGCGCGTCGGCGCAGGAACTGCGCGACCTCGGCTGCGACGTCCTGGTACTGCGGCCGGGGATACGGTGTGCGGGGCACGGCAAGGCTGTGGGTTATCACCAAGTGGACCCCTGCGGCAGCTGCCACCCGGGCAAGGTCCGGATGGTGCAGCCCGCTGGTGTCGTTGATGACCGTGGCGCCTGCCTCAATGGCGGCCTCGGCGACTGCCGGGAGGAACGTGTCTGCCGAGATCACGGCGTCGGTCTGTTCCCTGACAGCGCGGATTACGGGTACCACCCGGGCGGCTTCTTCCGCCGCACCGAGGGCCGGCCCCGGAGCGAACGGGACACCGCCGATGTCGACCCAGTCGGCGCCGTCGTCGACAGCCTTGAGCGCGGCCTGCAGCGCAGCGCCCAGGGCGAACGTCCGTCCGCCGTCGAAAAAGGAATCCGGGGTCCGGTTGATGATCGCCATCAGCGCCACACGTCGGCTGAAATCGAGTGTCCGTGCCCCGATCCGGTGGACGGGGTGGAGCAGCGGCGGTTCATAGGGCCGGGTTGGAACGGCCGATGCGCCGCCCATATTGGCGGCAGGCACCTCTGCCGCGCTTTTCAGACTCATATTTGCATCCTACGGTGGAGCACACCAGGACATGGCCCGCCCCGAAGGAAGGTACCCGATGGAACTGCCGCTGCAGCCCCCCGTGGAGCCCATGCTGGCCAAGGCCGTAGACCGGATTCCCGAGGGCAGGTACGCGTATGAGCCGAAATGGGACGGTTTCCGCGCCATCGTCTTCCGTGACGGCGGCGAGGTGGAGATCACCAGCAGGAACGGCCGGGCCATGAACCGCTACTTTCCAGAGCTGGTGGAAGCGTTCCGGAAGGGCCTGCCGGAGAAGTCCGTCGTGGACGGCGAGATCATCCTGGTCAGCGACGGGGGCACACGCCTGGACTTCGACCTCCTGCAGCAGCGTATCCATCCAGCGGCCAGCCGAGTGGAACTCCTCGCGCAGCAGACCCCGGCTTCCTTTGTGGCCTTCGACCTCCTGGCCCTGGGGAACACGAACCTGGCCGATGCTCCCTTCCGGGAGCGGCGCGCCGCACTCGAGCAGGCCCTCGGCGCCGCCGGCGGCAGGCTGCACCTGACCCGCCAGACCCTGGATCCGCAGACGGCTGCCGAATGGTTTGAGCTGTTTGAAGGCGCCGGCCTGGACGGTGTGGTGGCGAAGGACCTGGCCGGCCCGTATGAGCCCGGGAAACGGTCCATGTATAAGATCAAGCACCGGCGGACGGCTGATTGCGTGCTTGCCGGCTACCGGTTGCACAAAAGCGGCGATGACCGGATCGGCTCACTGCTGCTTGGGCTCTACGACGACGACGGCGTGCTCGCCAACGTGGGTGTGGTGGGGGCCCTGCCGATGCAGCGCAGGAAAGAACTCTTCGAAGAACTGCAGCCCCTGGTCACCTGGGACAGCTCCCATCCCTGGACCCAGGCCGGGCAGGACGCCGGAACGCGCACACCCAGGAACGCCGAAGGCAGCCGGTGGAGCGGCACCAAAGACCTTTCCTTTACGCCGCTTCGCCCCGAACGGGTGATCGAGGTTGCCTACGACCATATGGAGGGCGACCGCTTCCGGCACCCGCCGAGCTTCGTCCGCTGGCGTCCCGACCGGGAGCCTGAATCGTGCGGTTATGCCCAGCTGGATGAACCGGTCCGCTTCGACCTGGCAGACGTTCTGCAGGCGCCGCCGGGGTAGCGGCTGCTTCTTGACATGGTTGGACCGGCTGGACCACCCCAGCGGCAGGGTTCCGTGGCGGGTACGCGTGCGATGCTTTGCGATGCATCTGCGATGCATGAGACAACGGGCTGTGGCCGTGCTCTCCCGTGGCCATGAGCGGTCACGGAGCGGAGATACGCTGGGAAATATGCAAGAAGGCAACATTAATTTCCATACCCGCAAGTGGGTTCGGCCGGAGGACCTAAACGCGAACGGCACGCTTTTCGGCGGCTCGCTGCTCCGCTGGATCGATGAGGAAGCAACCATCTATGCGATCCTCCAAATGGGTAACGGCAGGGTCGTGACGAAGCTGATGTCCGAAATCAATTTCGTCAGCTCAGCCCAGCAGGGCGACCTGATCGAAATGGGGCTGCGCGCCGTAAAATTCGGCACCACGTCCCTGACCATGCAGGCCGAAGTACGGAACATGATCACCCGATCGAGCATCCTCACGATCGAACGGATCGTGTTCGTCAACCTTGACGAACATGGACGGCCGGCGCCCCATGGTTACACGGACATCACCTACGACCGCGACCGGCTCCCCACTCATCACCTGCCCTCCGTGCCGCCCGTACCCTAGGACCGGTCCCAGGAACCGCCACGGGACGTAACACGGCGCGTTAGGCGTGCCGGCGGGCCCCGCAGCTGAAAGAATCCGAGCAGGCCGGTCGAGTTCGGCCGGTACGGTTCTTGAGCGAAACGGGTAAGGATGCACAGCAACAGCCCCGCTGCCACCGGGCGGGACGGAAGACAGCGGACTCCCCGCCTCATGTTTTGGGGCGCCCTGACCGGGATGGTGCTCATTGCCCTAAACCTGCGGGGACCGATTGTTGCGCCCGCGCCAATTCTCGGCATCCTCCAGGATCAGCTGGGCATGTCAGTGCAGACCTCGGGGCTGCTGACGGCCCTGCCCATCGCGTGTTTTGGTGTGGTGTCCTTCTTGGCGCTGCCCCTGCTGCGCCGCGGAGGGCCGGACCAGGCCATAGCCCTGTGCCTGGCAGGGATCCTGTTTGGAACGCTGCTGCGTTCCTCAGGCGGAACCGGGCTGGCGCTGGCCGGGACGGTTGTCATTGGTGCGTCTATCGCCGTCGGGAACGTCCTGGTTCCGGTGATCATCAGGCGTGACTTTGCGCCCGCGCGCGTGCCGCTCGTAACCGGGGTCTACACCGCCGCAATGAATATCGGTTCCATGATCACGCTCATCCTCACAGCTCCGCTTGCCGAGGCAGTTGGCTGGAGGACAGCCATGGTGGTGTGGAGCGCGCTGGCCCTTGCCGCAGCACTGGCGTGGCTCTCACTCGTCGGCTGGCGGGTTTTTCTCCTCGGCACGCAGAAGGAAGACCCGCCAGGAGGTACCGGCAGCACCGGAGAGGCCGGAGGCCCGGCCGGAACCGAGCCGGACGCGCCGCCGCAGGACACCCAACGGTCTGCCTGGCGAACACCCCAGGCCTGGGTCATGCTGATTGCGTTCAGCGGGCAGGCCTTTTCGTTCTATGCCGTCTCGACCTGGCTGCCCACGATGCTGACAGATCTGCTCGGTCTGGATACCGCGGGTGCCGGGGCCGGATCCTCCCTGTTCCAGGGACCGGCGATTGTCGGAGCCCTGGCCGTTCCGCTGCTCTCCCGCCGGTTGAGGATCCGGACCCTGCTGTGGCTGACCTGCGCGGCCTGGGCGGCGCTTCCAGCTGGCCTGCTGCTGGCACCCGCGGCCTGGCCCGTCTGGGTCACCCTGGGCGGTGTCGCGCAAGGTGCCGGAATCACCGTCCTGCTGCTGATCCTCGTGCGGATGGGCGGCTCGGGCCGGCAGGCGGGACAGCTCTCCGCCATGGTGCAGGGCGGCGGCTACCTGGTCGCTGCCACCGGTCCCGTGGTCCTGGGCACACTGCACAGCGCGTCTGGCAGCTGGATCCTTCCCCTGGCGGTCGTGGGGATCAGTATCGCTGCGCTGTTCTTTGCGGGCTCTGCCGCCGCCAAGGTGTCCGACGGCGCCCGTCGCCCGGCGTAGGCCCGACCGCGCGGGCCGGCTCCGGAGCACGTCCGTTCTTCAGTCCGCGGCGCCCTCTGCGAGTTCCCGCGCCAGCCGCGCTGCCTGCTCGGCGCCCAGCGGAGCGCCGGGAAACCTCCCCAGCCGATCCAGCGGAAGGCTGCCCATCAGACTGAGGGCCGCTGAGAGTGAAGCGGCTGCCGCCGGGTCACCGTTCCCGCCGCTGGAGCCTGTGAGCGACTCCAGGAGAACGCGGGCAGCCCGGGGGTCCGCCAGCCACTGGTTGACCGGCGAAGAGGCGGTTGGAAGGGGAGATGGCCCGCTGCCTTCCACCTCGATCATTTCGCTCAACCTGATGTCGCGCGAGGATGATCCCACTTTCAGGAGGTAGGCGCCGCTGTCCGTTACCCATGACCGGGTACCGGCATCGAAGCGGTCCAGGCTTCCGGCAGCCAGGTCGAAGGTGACGCGGGTGCTTTCTCCGGGATCAAGCTCCACCCGGGAGAAACCACGCAGTTCCTGGGCGGGCCGCGGGACGCCGTTTGGTGGCCCGCCCACATAGAGCTGCACCACTTCCGCGCCCGCCCGGCCGCCGGTGTTGGTGACGGTGACGGTGACACAGACCCGCACCGCGGCTCCGGTTCCAGTTCCCTCGGCCGTGGCTTCCAGGCCGGTGTAGTCAAAGGAGGTGTAGGAAAGCCCGTGGCCGAAGGGAAAGGCAACCGGCATCTGCCGGGTGTCGTACCACCGGTACCCAACCAGCAGGCCCTCGCCGTACCGGACCTCGCCGTCCTCACCGGGGAAGTTGCCGAAGGCAGGGGTGTCCTCGATAGAGAGCGGAAACGTCTCAGCCAGCTTTCCCGAAGGGTTGACGTCGCCGAGGAGGATGTCCGCCACGGCCTCTCCGCACCCCTGCCCGCCCAGCCAGCCTTCCAGTACAGCCGGCACCTGAAGCGCCCAGGCCGTGGTCACGGCGGAGCCGTTGAAGAGGACGACTGCCAGGTCTTCCCGCTCCGCCGCAAGGGACGAGAGGAGCTTGAGCTGGTTTTCCGGCAGGTCCAGGGATACCCGGTCA
Source organism: Arthrobacter sp. zg-Y916 (assembly GCF_020907385.1). Classification (NCBI taxonomy): domain Bacteria; kingdom Bacillati; phylum Actinomycetota; class Actinomycetes; order Micrococcales; family Micrococcaceae; genus Arthrobacter; species Arthrobacter sp. zg-Y916. The sequence continues at coordinate 364,238 of NZ_JAJJOD010000002.1, forward strand.
GCGCCCTCCGTTTCAGCCGAATCCGGCAGTCCCAGGAACACGACAACCTGGTCGCCGTCCGCTGCCGCTGCTACAGCCTCCGCCGCCAGCGCGTCACCGTCCGTCCCGCCACCTTCCTCCAACACATAGCCTGCCGTGAAGCGTGCCTCCGGAACCCGCGCCGCCAAGGCGTTCCACGGGGTGCTGGGCCGTACGGGGTTAACCCGCGATGATCCGCTGCCCTGGTACCTGGGCGTCCTCGCCAGCTCACCGATCACCACCAGGCGCCGCTGCGCGCTGAACGGCAGGACGCCGCCGTCGTTTTTCAGGAGCACCATGGACTGCACCGCAGCACGCCTCGCCAGCCGGTCATGGGCAGCGTAGCCGGCCGGGCCGGACACCTTGTCCGCAGTGCGCTCGCCCAGGACCCGGAGGCGCTCCACCGCGGCGTCCACATCACCGGGTGAGACCAGTCCGGCATCCAGCCCCGCAAGGACTTCGCGGGGCCCGATCCCGTTGGAGGCGGGCATCTCCAAGTCCAGTCCGGCCGCGAGCGCAGCGGCCAGGTCTGTCACGGCACCCCAGTCGGAGACAACGACGCCGTCAAAGCCCCATTCGTTCCGCAGGACCTGTGTGAGCAGCCAGGGGTCCTGGGCTGCGTGGAAGCCGTTCAGCTTGTTGTATGCCGCCATGATCGTCCAGGGCCGGGCCTGCCGCACGACCATTTCGAAGGCCCGCAGATAGAGCTCCCTGAGAGTCCGCTGGTCCACGATGACGTCGACAGTCATCCGGTCCGTCTCCTGGTTGTTGGCAGCGAAGTGCTTCGGGCAGGCAGCGACTCCCTGGGACTGGACACCACGGACCCACGCGGTCCCGAGCAGCCCGCTGAGCAGCGGATCCTCGGAAAAATACTCAAAGTTGCGCCCGCCCAGCGGGGTGCGTTTCAGGTTCAGGCCGGGTCCCAGCAGGACATCCACCCCCTGTGCGGCAGCTTCCAGTCCCGCGGCCCGGCCAAGTTCAGCCAGCAGCTCGGGGTTCCAGGAGCTGGCGGTGGCACACTCGGAGGGAAAACACGTTGCCGGCGCGGATTCACCCAGGCCCAGGTCCGGACTGTCCACGGAGCGGCGTACTCCGTGGGGGCCGTCGGTCAGCACCAGGGGCCGCACCCCGGCACCGGCCGATCCCCGGGTGTTCCAGAAGCCCTCACCGGAGAGCAGCCCAGCCTTCTCTGCGGGGGTCAGGCCGTTCCGCGGATCGTGGGTTGGCATGGAAGAGCCTCCTGCATGGATTCCGTACTGCCGGCGTGGCCCGAGTCTAGGCGCGGGGCCGTCCGTGGCGGAAGGGCTTTACGGTGATGCACCGCCGGTTCCGCCGGTGGGCAGTCCTGACCTGTTGCTGGCCTGCGGGCAGGGCTATCGTTCGAATAGATCCGTGGAACGTCCTGTTCCGCCTCGAGGGGAGAAGAGGGCGATGAAATCCCAGTTTGACCGGTACCGGCAGATCGCCGAGATTCTCTACCGCAACGGATTGGGCTATCTGGTTTCGGTGTCCGGCCTGGAAGCCAGGATCCCGTTCCGCCGGCAGTCCGCGCAGGAGGCTGCCCGCGTTGACAGCCCCGAATACCTGCGCCGGGCCCTCGAAGAGCTCGGGCCCACCTTCGTCAAGCTGGGCCAGTTGCTTTCCACGCGCGCAGACCTGCTTCCGCCCGAGTACATGGAACAGCTGGCCAAACTGCAGGACAGGGCCGCACCTGCCGCGTGGGCGGATGTCCACGCCGAGCTGGAGCGGGAATTCGGAAAGGATCCGCTCAGGATGTTTTCGGCGTTCAACACGACGCCGATTGCCAGCGCTTCCATTGGCCAGGCCTACGCGGCCACGCTGCCGGACGGAACCGACGTCGTCGTCAAGGTTCGCCGGCCCGGCATCGGCCCGACGGTGGAATCAGACCTGGCGATCCTGCAGTCGCTGGCGGGGCACGCCAGCAGGCGATGGGAAGCAGCCAGGGACTACGACGTCAAGGGATTCATCGACGAGTTCGCCGATACCCTGCGCCAGGAAATGGACTATGCCCAGGAGGGAAGGAACGCCGACCGTTTTGCGGTCAACTTCGAGAACGACGCGGCAGTGCTCATCCCGCATATTTACTGGGAGCACAGCACCCACAACGTCCTGACCATGCAGCGGATGTACGGGATGAAGGTGACGGACACCAGGGCGCTGGACGCAGCAGGAATCGACCGCAAGGCGCTTGCCGCCACGGCCGCCAATGCGGAAATGAAAATGGTCTTCGAGGACGGTTTCTTCCACGCTGACCCCCATCCCGGGAACATCTTCGTGCAGCCGAATGCGCAGATCGGGCTGATCGATTTCGGCATGGTGGGGGAGCTGGATGACAAACTGCGCGGTCAGCTCTCGGCGCTGTTCGTCGCGGTCATCCGGAAGGACCCCGACCGGATGGCTTCTGCCCTGCTGCGGATGACCGTCACACGGGTCCGCCCGGACCGGGTGAAGCTCCGGATGGACCTCGCGGCCCTGATCCGGCTGTACTCGAACCGGACGCTCAAGGACGCACCGGTGGGCAGGATCATCAGCACCGGCCTGGGGATCATCCGCAACCACCATCTGCAGCTGCCGCGCGAAATAGCCCTGCTCATGCGCATGCTGATCATGACTGAGGGAATGGGCGAAGTGCTGGATCCCGAATTCAGCATGGGCAAGACCCTTGCGCCCTATGCCAAGCGGATGACCGTGGAGCAGCTGAACCCGGTCAACTACGCGAAGCGCCTCGGCAAGGCCGGGGGAGAACTGCTGGAGCTGGGGGCGGACCTGCCGGGCCAGCTCCAGCGGCTGGTCAATACGCTGGACTTCGAAGGCATGGAGGTGCACCTGCGTGCCGGGGACCTCGTCCCGCTGGTGGAGCGCCTGGAACGCGTGGGCAACAGGATGGTGGCTGCCATCTTTGCGGCCGCCTTCATCCGCGGCGTGGGCGAATTGACGCTGGGCGACGCCGACCGCTGGCGCAGCTGGCAGGCTCCGTTGATGGGCGCCGGGCTGGCGTCAACGGGCGTGCTGGGCGGCTACCTTGCCTGGTCGGCACGGAAACAGCGGCGGCTGGACGCCGGCTGACCAAAGAAAAGGAACGGCCGGGCCCCCCCGGCCCCGGGGGCCCGCCGGTGGTGGGGGGGGTCGCACCCCCTGCCCCGCTC
>NZ_JAJJOD010000003.1:0-295031 GCF_020907385.1 Arthrobacter sp. zg-Y916
CCGGCGGGGGGGGGCCCCGGCCTCAAAAAAAAACCGCCCCGCCCGCCCACCGCTGGCGGGGGGGCCCGCCCGTTTCTGGTGGATGACTCAGCGCTTGCCGAGCTCCGCCGTCGGGGTCCGGAAGGACTCCTTTGCGGTCAGGGCTGAAATGGTGGCGATCAGGCAGATAGCTGCGGTGAACCAGCTGATCACGACCCAGCCGCCGGGCTGCAGGCCGCCCAGGGCAGCCACGATGGACGGCGCGAAGCCGGCCATGAGGAAGCCGAGCTGGGTGCCGATGGCCAGGCCGGAGAAGCGGACCTTGGCGCTGAACATTTCAGCGTAGAAGGACGGCCAGACCGCGTTCGCAGCGGCGTAACCGCAGCCGAAGACCACCACGGAGAGGGTGAACTGCAGCAGCGAGTTACCGGATTCCATGGAGAGCAGGTAGAACGGCATCACGATCGCGCTGGACAGGGCGCCGTAGATGAACACCGGTTTCCGGCCGAAGCGGTCCGCCGCCATGCCGAACAGCGGCTGGGTGAACAATGCGGCGATGTTGCCTGCGACGACCAGCCACAGCGTGATGGTGGCGTCAACATTGCCCACCTCGGTGCCGTACTTGATGGCCAGGGTGCCGTAGACAGTGGAGACTGCGGCGATGAAGGCGCAGCAGATAACGCGCAGCACGTCGCGCCAGTGGTGCTTCAGCAGGTCGCCGACGGGAAGCTTGGAAATCTCGTTGTTGGCCTTGGCTTCCTGGAAGGTCGGCGTCTCGTGCAGGGTGCGGCGGATAAAGAACGTCACAATCACGACGACGGCGCTGAGCCAGAACGGGATGCGCCAGCCGATGCTGTACTTGATGTCGTCCGGCAGTGCCATGACCGGGATGAAGACCATGGCAGCGAGGATCTGGCCGCCCTGGGTGCCGGTGAGGGTCCAGGAGGTGAAGAACGCACGGCGGCCGTCAGGCGCGTGCTCCAGGGTCATGGAGCTGGCGCCGGCCTGCTCTCCGGCAGCAGAGAGGCCCTGGGCCAGGCGGCAGAGGACCAGGAGCGTGGGCGCCCACCAGCCGATGGTGCTGAAGCTCGGCAGGCAGCCGATGAGGAACGTAGAGGCACCCATGAGGATCAGGGTGAACATCAGGATTTTCTGGCGGCCGACACGGTCGCCGAAATGGCCCAGGATGACCGCGCCGACGGGACGGGCGATATAGGCGAAACCGAAGGTGGCGAGCGACATGATGCTCGCCTGTGCATCCGCGTCCGGGAAGAAGACGTGCGGGAAGATCAGCGATGCCGCAGTGCCAAAGATGAAGAAGTCGTAGTACTCGACCGCGCTGCCCATGAAGCTTGCCGCGGCGGCCTTCTTCGGGGTCTTTGCGGTGGCTGAAGCGGTCTGTGCGGGCACAGCGCTCATGGGGCCTCCAGGTAGTGATGTGTGCGTAAAACGCACGATTGTTTTACATGCGAACACCACAAGTTATACCGGCGGGTAGTGAGACGCAAGCCATATGTGCGCTGTACGCACAATTGTGCAAAATGTGAACAGCCGGTACCGTTGGCGTTGCCCGGCGTACGGGCGCCGAAGGGAGAACCACTTGAGCACCATCACTGAATCCCTGCTCGTCGGATTGATTGGCGACGGGATCACCGCATCGCTGACTCCGCCCATGCATGAACGGGAAGCAGCAGCGTGCGGGCTTCACTATCTGTACCGGCCGGTGGATCTCGCCGTGAACGGCCGTTCCGCCGCCGACGTCGGAGACCTTTTGCGCTACGGGCGGGATCTCGGCTTCAACGCATTTAACATTACGCACCCGTGCAAGCAGCTGGTCCTGGAGCACCTGGACGAGGTTTCCGAGGACGCCGCCCGGCTGGGAGCAGTGAACACTGTCCTGATCCAGGACGGACGGTTCATCGGCCACAACACGGATTACTCCGGGTTTGCCACCGCCCTGGCCCAGGGACTGCCGGATGCTGCACTGGATGCAGTGGTACAGCTGGGAGCCGGAGGCGCCGGTGCTGCAGTTGCCTACGCCCTGCTGAAGGCCGGAACGCGGGAACTGACCCTGATCGACCTGGATCCGGAGCGGACGCGTGAACGCGCCGCAGCCCTTGCCGCTCTCTTCCCTGATGCGGTTGTCCGCCCGGGGAGCCGTGAAGATCTTGGGCCGGCCCTGTCCTCGGCAGACGGATTCGTGCAGGCAACACCTGTGGGAATGCACTCGCATCCCGGCCTGCCGCTGGACCCGGAACTGCTCCGTCCGGAGAGCTGGGTGGCGGACGTGATCTACCGTCCCGTCCGCACACAGCTGGTTGACGCGGCTGAGGCCCGCGGCTGCAGGGTGCTCGACGGCGGGCACATGGCGGTGGGGCAGGCTGTGGATGCCTTCCGGCTCATCTCCGGAGTAGAACCTGACGCTGCCCGCATGCGGGCCCACTTCCTGGAACTGGTCAACAGCGGCCGCTGAGCCGCCTTCGAAAGGACTCCATGCGCACCTCTATTGCCACGGTCTGCCTCAGCGGCACCCTGGAAGACAAACTGCGCGCCTGCGCGGCAGCCGGTTTCGACGGCGTGGAGATCTTCGAACAGGACCTGGTGGTGAGCCCCTCCAGCCCTGAGCAGATCCGCAGCCTGGCCGCCGGCCTGGGACTGACGCTGGACCTCTACCAGCCCTTCAGGGACTTCGAAGGGGTGACCGAGGACCTGCTGGCGGAGAACCTCCGCCGCGCCGAAGCCAAGTTCCGGCTGATGAACCGGATGGGAATCGACACCATGCTGGTCTGCAGCAACGTGGCCACGGCCACTGTCGATGACGACGCCGTTGCCGCGGCCCAGCTGCGGCGCATGGGCGAGGTGGCCGCGCGTTACGGGATCCGCCTGGCGTATGAGGCCCTGGCCTGGGGACGGTTCGTCAGCGACTTTGAGCATGCCTGGCGCATCGTCGAAATGGCAGACCACCCCAACGTGGGCACGTGCCTGGACAGTTTCCACATCCTTTCCCGCAGGTGGGATCCGGAAGCAATCGAAAAGATCCCCGCTGAGAAGATTTTCTTTGTGCAGCTGGCGGATGCGCCCGAACTTTCCATGGACGTGCTGTCCTGGAGCCGCCATTACCGGGTATTCCCGGGAGAAGGCGCGTTCGACCTCGTGCGGTTCATGGGCCATCTGGTCCGGAGCGGGTATGACGGACCGGTTTCGCTGGAGATCTTCAACGACGTCTTCCGGCAGGCCGCCGAAGAACGGACGGCCGTCGACGCCATGCGTTCCCTGATCAGGCTGGCCGAGCGGACCTCGATCCACCTGCAGGAGGAAGGCAACGGACTCGGCACCATGGAGCTGGCCACGCTCCCTGGCGTGGGCGAACCGCTCGGATTCAATTTCGCCGAGGTGAAGGCAGGCGACCCGGAGCATATCCGGACACTGCTCTACCAGCTCGGATTTACCAGCCTGGGACAGCACCGCACCAAGCAGGTGGAACTCTGGGCCCAAAACGGCGTCCGGATGATCATCAACAGCCAGCAGGCCGACGGAATGTCCCCGGGCATCTCCGCGGTGGGGCTGGATGTTCCTGACGCACCTGCCGCGGCATCACGCGCGCTGCAGCTCAAAGCGACCCCTGTGACCCGCCGCAGCCAGGCGAACGAGGAAGTGCTCCAAGTCGTCGCCGCGCCGGACGGCACCGAAATCTTCCTGTGCCAGGCTGAGCCCGCGGGCCCGGGCTGGATGAGCGAGTTCGGCGGCGGCACCACCGTTCCGGCTCCCGGCAGCATCACCGCGATTGACCACGTCAACCTCTCCCAGCCCTGGCAGCACTTCGACGAAGCCGTGCTGTTCTACGAATCAACCCTTGCCCTCTCTCCCCGTCCCAGTGTGGAGGTGCCCAGCCCCATGGGCCTGGTTCGGAGCCAGGTGATGCACAGCTCAGACGGGGCTGTCCGGATCGCACTGAACATTGCACCGCTGGTGTTCGACGGTGCCGGCGACGGTTCCGGGTATCCGCAGCACGTGGCGTTCGCCTGCAGCGACCTCGTCAGCGTCGCCCGCACCGCCGTCGCCCGCGGCCTGGAGTTCCTCCCGGTTCCGGAGAACTACTACGAAGACCTGGAAGCCCGTTTCGGGCTGGACCAGGCGTTCCTGGCAACGCTCAGGGAGCTGAACCTGCTGTACGACCGGGACGCCGACGGCGAGTTCCTGCATTTCTATACCGCCACGATCGGCAACGTGTTCTTCGAAGTCGTGGAACGCCGGACCGGCTATGAAGGATACGGCGCGCCGAACGCACCCGTCCGGCTTGCGGCACAATATCAGGGGTCCCGCGCCTGACCTGCAGGGATGCCCGCCCTTAGCCTGCTCGTCGGGTAGGATCGTGCTCGGCGCCCGGAGCGGGGGCAGGAGGGCAGGGGGACGTGGTGCGCAGCAGTCAGGCCTGGTACGTAAAGTCGGTCGAGAAGACCTTTGCCGTCCTTGGTGCCTTCACGGCAGAGTCTCCCCGGCTGAGCGTGAGCGAGGTTGCGGCCGCTGCCGACCTGAGCCGTGCCGCGGCACGGCGGTTCCTGCTCACGCTGGCAGACCTTGGCTACCTGTCCGGGGACGGCGCACGCTATCAGCTGGCTCCGCGTTCATTGAACATCGGCTCTGCTTTCCTTTCGAGCCTCACTCTCCCGGCCCTTGCGGAACCGCACCTGAAAACCCTCTCGGCGGATCTGCAGGAGACGGCGTCGATCTGCATCCTTGACGGAGAACACATCGTCTACGTTGCCCGGATCACATCCCCGCGGCTGGTCAGCGTTGCGGTGCATGTGGGTACGCGGTTTCCGGCATGGGCGACTTCCATGGGCCGGGTGCTCCTCGCCGCCCTTGAGCCTGAAGACATGGAGTCCCGGCTGGACCGGTCCGACCTGCGTCCCTACACGCCCAACACACTGTGGGACCGGGCGGCGCTGCTGGATGAAATCGACGGCGTGCGCCAACGCGGCTGGTCCGTTGTTCTTGAAGAGTATGAGGAAGGCCTGAGCGGAGTGGCAGTTCCCATCCATCAGGGGAACGCAGTCGTGGCCGCCGCGAATGTCTCCCTGCACCACCGGAACCCCACGGGCCCGGCCCTGAGCGAGACGGTGCTGCCCCGGCTGAGGGACGCTGCTGCTGCCATCTCCGCGGACTACGGAATCCGGGTTACGGGCTAGCCCCGGCGGCCAGGGTACCGGCCATGTTCCGCGCTTCCGCGCTTCCGCGCCGGGCAGCGAACTGCGGCGGAGGCCCGTTCGCCAACCTCCACCGCAGTCCGGTCTCATCCGGATTCGCCTGTCCCTTTACGCTGAGGCGTAATCCGAGGCGCTGTACAGGTTCAGGTTCAGGGCCGAGGCAATCTGCGCCACGGCCTTGCGTGCGCGCACGCTGTTGCCTGCGGCGTCCAGGGGCGGGGAGAACGCCGCGATGGCCAGGACCCCGGGCATGACCGCGAGGACACCTCCGCCCACGCCCGATTTACCCGGCAGGCCCACCCGGTAGGCCCAGTCGCCGGAGGCGGTGTAAAGCCCTTCCATGGTCATCTCCGCCAGCATGGGCGGAACAATATCCGGGTGGGAGATGGCAGCCTTCTTCGTGACGGGGTTGGTACCGCGGGCGGCGATGGTCGCCCCCATGGTGGCCAGATCAACCGCGGTCACCAGGGTGGAGCACTGACGCGTGTACACGTCACAGGCTTCCATCGGATCCGAGTACATCGTCCCGCCCGAGTAGAGCAGCCACGCGATGGCACGGTTATGGAAGTTGGTGGACTGCTCCGAGTTATTCACGGCATCGCTCATCTTGATCTCCCGGCCCGCGAACGCAGACTGGGTGGCCAGGATCTTCTGCCAGCGCTCTTCTGCGCTTCCGGCCGGGATGAGTGACACCGTGGACATGGCTCCGGCGTTGACCAGCGGCGAGAGGGGTTTGTCTCCATGGAGGGCTACGGCGATTACCGAGTTGAACGGTTCTCCGGTGGGGTCCGCACCCACCTTGTCGTGGAACTGGGGCAGTCCCACTTCATCCATGGCCCGGGCCATGGAAAAAACTTTGGAAATTGACTCCAGGGCGAACTCGAAGTTTGAGTCGCCGGTTTCGAACACCTCGCCGTCGACGGTCACTACGCTGATGCCGAACAGGGCAGGATTCACCGAGGCGAGATAGGGAATGTAGCTGGCATTCTCTCCGCCCTGGTCCGGCCTGAAGTCACGGTGGGCAGCGTTTACGGCAGCCTGGACCGCTGAGCTGTCGACTTTCATACCGCTGTACTCCCGCCTGCTGCCGGGCCGGGCCGCGGCCGGTGCGCCCTGGTGCGCCCTCCCTGCTCCGTTCCCCGGGACCCCGCACCGGCTGCCGAAGGCTTTCCGGAATGCTTCCCGGCTGTTGTGCCGGGACTTGCGCCGGCTGCGGCTCCGCCTTCTGTGGTGGCGTCAAAAGACTGCTCCCACTTTTCGGACAGCTCGGCGGTGGCAGTCGAGGATTCGTTGACTGTCCCCGGATGCTTGTGTTCCAGCTGCCAGGTGAAAGGCACAAACTCCGTCTGCGGATCCTTCCAGTGCGGCTTCCGGAACGCGTAAATGACCATGGGAAGGATGATCAGCAGCACCGCGCCGCCAACGAGGATGCCCACGTAGGTTTCCGGGGATCCCACGGAGATCTGGTCTGGCGGAATAAAGCTGAAGACGAATGCCATCAGCGATCCCAGGAACCCGACGCCGCCAATCAGCCACATCCCAATGTCGCCGCCGGGCACCCGGTAGGGGCGGGGCCGGTTCGGCTGGCTGTAGCGCAGGTAGATGGCGGCAGCGAACATCAGCAGGTACATGACCAGGTACAGGATCACGGTCAGCTGGCTCAGGATCTGGTAAGCCGCCTGAACCGACGGCAGGACCACGTAGACAACACCCAGGGCCGTGACCATAAACGCCTGGAAGAGCAGGATGTGGGTTCCCATGCCGTGCTTGTTTGTGTGCTGCCAGAACCGGGGAAGATACCCGGCCCTGCCCACAGCGAGGAGGCCGCTGGATGGTCCGGCGACCCAGGTGACCACACCTGCCAGCACGCCGATGAGGAGCATGGCAGCGACAATCGGAGAGGCCCAGCCGATGCCGGCCCATTCGAACATGTCATTGTAGGAGGTCAGCAGGCTCTGGGTCAGGTTGATGTCCGCCTGGGGCACCACGAAGGCGATTGCCAAGGTTCCCAGGACAAAGATCACCACCGTACCGGCCGCTGCTATCAGCACTGCCAGCGGATAGTTCCGTGTCGGGTTCTTGACGTCCCTGACGTGGATGGCGTTCATCTCCATGCCGGCGTAGAAGAGGAAGATGCTGGCTGCCAGCACAACGTTGGAGAAGTTGGAGAAGTCCGGCAGTACCTCACCCCAGCCCATCTCGATCTGCGGCGTGTTGCCCGCGAAGTAGTAGGAAAAGCCCAGGACAATCAGGATTCCGGCAGGGATCAGGGTGCCGATAATGCCGCCCCACTGGGCAACCTTGGAGAATGCAGCTGCACCGCGGAAGGCAATGAAGGTGGCCAGCCAGTAGACCACCAGCACCACAGCCAGGACAAAGGCTTTGTTCCCCGAAAGCTGTGCATCGATGTTTTCGTCGGTTCCCGTGTAGGCCAGGGATACCGCACCGAAGGTCAGGACCGTTGGGAACCAGATGGTGACTTCTATGAAGAGCATGAACATCGCCAGGAAGGCCCAGCGCGGACCGAAAGCTTCGCCAACCCAGCGGAACACACCTCCGGTCTCCGGCCAGCCGGTCGCAAGTTCGGCCGCCACGATGGAAACAGGGACCAGGAAAACGACGGCGGCAAAAACGTAGTAGAAAATCGAACTCAGTCCGTATTCGGCCTCCGCCGGCAGTCCGCGAAGGCTGACAACGGCCACGATGTTCATGACTGCGAGTGCGCCGATGGTGATCGACGCGTTCTGCTTGGCGCGGCTTTTGCGGTCCGGTGCTGATCCGGCGGATGCGGTCGATGCAGTGGAATCGCTCATACCACTCACCTCCTGGATCTAGTGATGGAACCCCGGGTGCTCCTGCTCCGCGGGCATAGGGGCACTGAGATTCTCCAGATAGGAGGTCTCGGCCTGGATATCAGCCAGCAACCGTCCCGCGAGATCCATGCTCAGGCCGTTGCGCACCACGATCCGCTCGACCGTGAGATTGCTCAGGTTGTCCGGCATGGGGTAGGCCGGCACCAGCCAGCCCTTGAGCCGCAGGCGGTCCGCAAGGTTGTAAAGCGTCCACCGGTCGGTGTGGCCCTCCTTGAGGCGCCAGGCGAAGACCGGAATATCCGAACCGTCGTTCCATAGTTCGAACGGTCCCATCTGCGAGATCCCGTGCGAGAGGAAGAGCGCCACGTCCTGGCTGTCCTGCTGGACTTTTTGATACCCGTCGAACCCGAGACGGAGGAACATGTAGAACTGCAGAACCACCTGCGCCCCAGGCCGGGAGAAGTTCAGTGCGAACGTCGGCATGTCGCCGCCGAGGTAGCTCACGTAGAAGATCAGGTCCTCCGGGAGCCACTGCCGTTCGCGCCACACCACCCAGCCCAGTCCCGGGTAGACCAGTCCGTACTTATGGCCTGACGTGCTGATCGAATGCACGCGTTCGATCTGGAAATCCCATTCCAGGTCCGGCTGGATGAAGGGGGCGATCATGGCACCCGAAGCACCGTCCACGTGAATGGGAATGTCCAGTCCGGTGGATGCCTGGATCTCGTCAAGCTTGGCGGCAACCTGCTTCACGGGCTCATACATCCCGGTGTAGGTCACGCCCATGATGGCCACGACGCCGATGGTGTTCTCGTCAACATACTTTTCAAGTTCAAACCCATCGAGGCATTTGTGCTCCTCGCTGATCGGCACCAGCCGGGCCTCGACGTCGAAGTAGTTGCAGAACTTCTCCCAGCAGACCTGGACAGCCGAGCTCATCACCAGGTTCGGCTTCTCGGTGGACTTGCCCTCAGAACGGCGCTTGTGCTGCCACAGCCGTTTGAAAGCCAGGCCACCGAGCATGCACGCCTCGGACGAACCAATGGTTGACGTTCCGATCGTGCCCTCGGGATTGGGGGAGTGCCACAGTCCCGCAAGCATCTTCCAGCAGTACTGCTCGATTGCAGCGGTCTGGGGATACTCGTCCTTGTCGATCATGTTCTTGTCGTAGGTCTCGGCGTAGAGCCGGTTCGCCTCGTCGTCCATCCAGGTGCTGACGAAGGTGGCCAGGTTCAGCCGGGCATTTCCATCCAGCATCGTCTCGTCGTGCACGATCTGGTAGGCCGTTTCCGGCATCATCTCGTGTTGCGGAAAGGTGTGCTTCGGTGCTTGCGTGGACTCTCCCGGCCGGGAGAACACCGGGTTGACCGTAAAAAACTCCTGGGGTTCGTTCTGCGGCATGGCTTCGACCTCTCGTAAGGAGTGTCCAACGTGATTACCGGCCGCGGTGGGCGGCGCTAAAGGCCCCACAGGTGTGCGCGCGTTCGACTATACGCGCGGCTGATCGGCCATTCTAGGTATCAGAGGGCATTCTGCTGCGTAGCGCCGGGACATCATGCGAGTAACTCAAAGCTGGCCCTCCGGCAGCCTTCCCTGCCCGCCTCCCGTTGAGCGGGGGTGCTGCCGCGCGTACGCTCTGATGACTTATTCGTTTCCCGCAGCAGTCCCGGTACCCGGAGGCTCCCCAGGGAGCCGCGGGGAAACCGGGGGAGCGGTGCAACCGCAGGAGAAGCCATGGCTGGACTAAGCCGCCGAGACCGTTTTGACCTTCCAGAACCCATGCGCCGCCTGTTTGAAGGGGACTGGGAGATGCCCGCCTTCAGGGTGGAGGAGTATCGGGACACCAACGCGATGGTGGTGCGGGCAGAGCTTCCGAGCATAGATCCGGAGAAGGACCTGGACGTGACAGTTTCGGACGGCACCCTGCGGATTAAAGGCGAGCGCCGGGAAGAGACCTCGAACCGGTCCAAGAACGGATACCGCTCCGAGTTCAAGTACGGATCCTTCAGCCGGGATATCCGGCTGCCTGCAGGCAGCAGCACCGATGAGGTAACAGCGTCCTACCGGGACGGTGTTCTGGAGGTTCGGGTGCCGCTCCAGGATGAGGGCAGCACCGGACGGAAAGTACCGATCAGCCGAAGCTGACGTCCGGCGGCTTCCGGTCCGCCGAGGGAGACGCCCAGGCCGTTTCGACAGTTCGGCAGGGGACGGCAGCTACGAACTGCCGCTGCCGTCCCCTGGCCGGTACGTGCTCAGTGTGGCCGAAGCGTCAGGGGCCACCCACACCCGGCTCATCCTGCTGCCCGCGGCAGACACTGAGGTGGACGTCGAACTTGGCGGGGACCCGCCGTCGACCATCCTCAGGGTCTAGGCCGGAGCACCTGCGTATTCGGGGTAATCCGTGTACCCGTCCGCACCGTCAGAGTAGAAAGTTGACGGGTCCGGTTCATTCAGGGGCAGGCCGTTCTGCCAGCGGAGCGGAAGGTCCGGGTTGGCAATCGCGGGACGGCCTACAGCGACGGCGTCGCACAGGTCCCGCTCCAGCAGTCCGGCGGCTTCTTCCCGGGTGGTCACGACGGCGAAGCCGGTGTTCAGCAGAACGGGCGATCCGAAGCGGCGGCGGAGTTCCTGCACCAGGCCGCCCGCCGGATCGTCGTGGAGGACGCTCAGGTATGCCAGCCCCAGCGGGGCGATCTCATCCACCATGGCACCGTAGGAGGCCAGGGTCTCCTCGGCGTCCCTCTCCCACACGTCCTGGACGTTGTGTTCGGGGGAGATTCGCAGCCCAACCCTCTCCGCGCCAACCGCGGCGGCTACGGCGGTGACGACTTCCACCACAAAACGGGCGCGTGCCTGCGGCGAACCGCCGTAACCGTCCGTGCGGCGGTTCGAGGACGGGCTCAGGAATTCGTGCAGCAGGTAACCGTTGGCCCCGTGGAGTTCGACGCCGTCGAACCCCGCCTCCACGGCAGAGACGGCGCCGCGGACAAAGATGTTCCGCATTTCATCCAGTTCCAGTTCACCGAGCTCGCGCGGCTGGACGTGCGGCAGCTTGCCCGCCGGCGTGCGGATAACGCCGTCAATGGCGACGGCGCTGGGAGCCACGGTCTGGAAGCCGCCGTTCAGCTCCGGGTGGGAAACCCGTCCGGCGTGCATGACCTGGGCAAAGATCCGGCCGCCGGCGTCATGCACCGCATCGGTCACCTGCCGCCAGCCGGCCAGCTGCTCCTTGGTGACGAGGCCCGGCTGTCCGGAGAATCCCTGCCCCTCGCGGGAGGGGTAGGTTCCTTCGGAAACAATCAGGCCCAGGGACGCGCGCTGGCGGTAATGCTCGGCCACGAGCGGACCGGGGATCCCTTCGGTGCCGCTGCGCACACGGGTCAGGGGCGCCATCACCAGGCGGTTGGGCAGCTGGAGCGAGCCGAGGGTCAGGGGAGAAAACAGATCTGTCTGCACGTACTTCCTTTCGGCAGGCACGGCGAAGTCACCTGCGCATTGGGGATACCTGCCCAAACTCCCTTTGCCCCGCGCCTATTCCCGTGAGGGCGCCTACCGAACCTCACGGATGAGGTTGGTGATGCGGGCGGTGGAAAGCCGGCGCCCCTCTTCGTCGGTCATGACAACCTCGTGGGTTGTGACCGTTCCGCCCAGATGCACGGCTGTGGCGGTGCCCGTGACGAGACCGGTTGAAACAGACCGGTGGTGCGTGGCTCCCACCTCAATGCCGACGGCGTAGCGCCCGGGACCGGCATGCAGCGAAGCGGCGAAGGAGCCCAGGGTTTCGGCCAGGACCACGTGGGCGCCGCCGTGCAGGATCCCCGCAACCTGCTGGTTTCCCTCCACCGGCATGGTCGCCACGATGCGGGAGGGGGACATTTCCGTGAACCGGATGCCCAGCTTCACCACCAGTGCCCCAACCCCCGATTCCCCCAGCCAGGGATGCAGTTCGGCCGGCACGCCGGCGTCGATCAGTTCCTGCAGCTTGGGGACCTCGCCCTGCGCGGGGCCGGCCTGGCCCGGCGTGAAAATGTCGCTCATGCCCACTAGGCTTACACCTGTGAGTGAAACTGCCAAACTGGCCTCTGCCCCTGTCTCTTCAACCGACTCCGGAACCGTCGCCGACCCCGCGGATTCCCTTGACGGGCTGGGGATCGCCGAGGTCCCCGAGTCGCCGGACACCGCGGCTGATGCCCCGGTCGGAAGCCACGCGGCACCCACGCCTTCCGCAGTACCGCTCGGTACCCTCAACGCCGCCGGGAACAACCGCCTGCTGGTCCTTGACGGGCACTCCATGGCCTTCCGTGCCTTCTACGCCCTCCCGGCGGAGAACTTCTCCACGGACACCGGCCAGCACACCAACGCCGTCTACGGCTTCACCTCCATGCTGATCAACCTGATCAAGAATGAGGAGCCGACACACATCGCGGTGGCCTTCGACCTCGACACCCCGACGTTCCGCACCGAGGAGTACTCGGAGTACAAGGGCGGGCGGAACAAGACGCCGGAGGAGTTCCACGGGCAGGTGGACCTGATCATCAAGGTCATGGAAGCCATGCGCATTCCCACCATCTCCCTGGACGGCTACGAAGCCGACGACATCCTGGCCACGCTTGCAGAGCAGGCCTCGGCCCGGAACTGGGATGTCATGGTGGTCTCCGGAGACCGGGACGCGTTCCAGCTGGTGGATGACCGCGTCACCGTTTTCTATCCCAAGAAGGGTGTCTCCGACCTGCCGCGGATGGATGCTGCCGCAGTGGAAGAGAAGTATCTTGTGCCGCCGGACAAGTATTCGGACCTGGCTGCGCTGGTGGGGGAGTCCGCTGACAACCTGCCGGGCGTCCCGGGTGTTGGCCCCAAGACTGCTGCCAAGTGGATCAAGCAGTACGGCGGACTCGAAGGAATCCTCGAGCACCTGGATGAAATCAAGGGCAAGGTCGGCGACTCCCTCCGCGCGAACATTGAAGACGTAAAGCGCAACCGGCGGCTGAACCGGCTGCTGCGCGACCTCGACCTGCCGGTGGACCTCGACGCCATGGCTGCCCAGCGGCCCGACCGCGAGGCCATCGAGGAACTCTTCGACGCACTGCAGTTCAACGCGCTGCGCAAGCGTCTCTTCGACGTCTACGGCGAAGAGGAGATTCCCGGGGACCATCCGGAGCTGCTGCCTCCGGCCCACAGCACGCTCACGTCCGCGGATGACCTCCAGGCCTGGTTCCAGGCCACCAACCAGAAACCGGCCGGGATCCGGCTGGTCACGGAAGGGGCCGGTGAATCCCGGGAAGCGACCGGACTTGCCGTCGTCACCGACGAGTCAGCGGCCTATATGCCGCTGCTTGAGCTGGACGCTGAAGCGGAGCAGGTCCTTGCCGGCTGGCTGGCGGACAGCAACGCCCCGAAGGTGGTCCACGACTTCAAGGACGCCTACAAGCTGCTCTCCCGCCGCGGACTCCGTCTGCGCGGGGAGATCGATGATCCCGCGATTTCGGGCTACCTCATCCAGCCTGACCGGCGCAGCTACGACCTGGCGGACCTGAGCCTTCAGCACCTGAAGCTGTCCCTGGATTCCGCGGCTTCGGCCAGCAACCAGCTGGAACTCTCCCTGGACGGCGAGGACACAGCCGCTCCGGCCGTGATGGAGGCCTTCGCTGCGCTGCGCCTGAGCGAGCACTTCTCCGGCCTGCTGGTTGAGCGCGGAGCCAACCAGCTGCTCGGTGGGCTGGAACTGCCGCTGTCGGAAGTGCTGGCAGAGATGGAGCTGGCCGGGATCGCCGTCTCGACCGACAAGCTGGACGGCCTGCTGGACGAATTCGGGCGCACCATCGAGGTCGCCAAGGAGGAGGCCTTCGCCGTCATCGGCAAGGAAATCAACCTCGGCTCCCCGAAGCAGCTCCAGGTAGTGCTCTTTGAGGAACTTGGCCTGCCCAAGACCAAGAAGATCAAGACCGGATACTCCACCGACGCCGATGCGCTCTCGGACCTGATTATCAAGACGAACGGCCATCCGTTCCTGGCCCACCTGCTGGCCTACCGTGACGCCTCCAAGCTCCGGCAGACGGTGGAAGGCCTGCGCAAGTCGGTGTCCGACGACGGCCGGATCCACACCACCTACGCGCAGACCGTTGCCGCGACTGGCCGTCTGTCCTCCATCAACCCCAACCTGCAGAACATCCCGATCCGGTCCGAGGAAGGGCGCCGGATCCGGGAAGTGTTCGTGGTCGGGGAGGGTTATGAAACCCTGCTGACGGCGGACTACTCCCAGGTGGAAATGCGGATCATGGCTCACCTCTCCGGTGACGAAAGCCTGATCCAGGCCTTCCGCGACGGCGAGGACCTGCACCGGTTCGTCGGCTCGCACATTTTCGGGGTTCCCCCGGAAGAGGTCACCAGTGCCATGCGTTCCAAGGTCAAGGCCATGTCCTACGGCCTGGTCTACGGCCTGAGTTCGTTCGGCCTCTCGAAGCAGCTCTCCATCCCGGTCGACGAGGCACGCACGCTGATGCGGGACTACTTCACCCGCTTCGGAGCCGTCCGCGACTACCTGCGCGGCGTCGTCGAGCAGGCGCGCAAGGACGGCTACACCTCCACGATCGAGGGCCGCCGCCGGTACCTGCCGGACCTTGCCAGCACCAACCGGCAGCTGCGCGAAATGTCCGAGCGTGCCGCCCTGAACGCACCGATCCAGGGCTCCGCAGCGGACATCATCAAGAAGGCCATGCTGGGCGTGGACGCAGAATTGAAGAAGCAGGGCCTGAAGACACGTATGCTGCTGCAGGTGCATGACGAACTCGTCCTGGAAGTCGCCCCGGGTGAGCGGGAGGCAGCGGAGAAGCTGGTCCGGGAGCAGATGGCCGGCGCCGCTGACCTCTCCGTACCGCTGGATGTCTCAGTGGGCTGGGGCGCAAGCTGGCACGAGGCAGGGCACTAGGACAAACCAGCCAGGGGGAGACAGATGACGGCGGAAACTGCGGGCACAGCCCTGCGCACGGAACGGTTCGCGGCGGGCCTGTCCCACGCTGACCACCAGCGTGTCGATGAGCGCACCGCGGACTGGCTGCAGGCCGTCAACCTGGGGTTCCACGATCCGGCCTGGAAGCCGGAACAGATGGCTTCCATCGTCGAGGCGTACCGAGCTGACGGGCGCATGCTCACCGGTGTCTATGACGACGCCGCACCGGAGTATGCCTGGAACCCGGCAGCACCCGTGGCGACGTACGCCACCATGTCCAACGGCCTGAATGCCGGCGGCACCCTCCTGCAGGCCCACCAGATCACTTCAGTGACGGTCCGCCCGACCCACCGCCGCCGGGGAATCCTGAACGGCATGATCACTGCGGACCTGCTGCGCGCGGGGGAGGAAGGGTTCGCGGTTGCGGCACTGCTTGCCTCCGAGGCGGTCATTTACGGGCGCTTCGGATTTGGTGCAGCGACGGCCGAGGCCACGGTGGAAGTCGACGCGCGCGGCCGGCTGGAGCTCAAGGTCCCGCCGTCGGGTTCCACAGTGCTCGCCGACGCCCCGAAGATGGAGGAACTGGCCCCGGAGATCTTTTCCCGGCACCTCCATGCAGCCCGGGGCGCGCTGGGACGGCAGGCCGGGTACGCCAAACGGGCGGCAGGGTTGTGGGGAGACGTTCCCGAAGTGCAGCAGGATGTGCGGGCCGCCGTGCACTACGACGCCGCGGGGACGCCGGACGGCTACGTCACCTACCGCTTCCTTCCGTGGGAAACCGAACCCCATACCCTCAAGGTCCTGGACCTGGTGGCAGTCGATGACACTGCCCGGCTGGAACTGTGGCGGTATCTGGGTTCCATTGACCTCGTCGAGAAGATCACGGCATCGGCACCGGTGGCGGATCCGCTTCCCTGGGCCCTGGCCGACCGGCGGCGCTATCAGGTCACGGGTGTCGAAGACACCCTGTGGCTGCGTCCGCTGGATCCGGCCGCAATGCTCCGCGCCAGGGGTTTCGAATCCGACGGCACAGTTGTCCTCACGGTCGCTGACCCGCTGGGCATTGCTGCCGGCCGCTGGCTGGTCCAGGTGGACGGGACCGCCGTTACTGTCACCGAGCTCGTTCCAGGGGAAGACGGACCGTCCGGCGTGCCTGCTGTCGAAGCGGATGCGGCGGCCTTTGGTTCCCTGTATCTCGGCGGCGTCAGCGCACAGGTCCTGGCCGTTTCCGGCGGGGTGCGGGGCACGGAGGAGGGCGTTGCAGCCCTGGACCGTCTCTTCGCCGTGGCCCGGCCGCCGTACTGCAGCACCCATTTCTAGCCGGGGGCTACGGGTATTCCGTACGGATTCGGTCGGGTCAGGCAATTCGGGTACTGGTTTTACCAACCGGCTTTGACCTGACTTGGAGGCTGCGGCTAGACTAAACAGGCGCGTTACGCGTGCTGGAGAGGTATTCCGGTCGCCACCGTGCAGCACCAAGATTCATAATTCTGTCCATCTCCGGACAAACAAGCACCGTCTTGAACCTGGTTTCTCCGGGTTGCACGCGAGCCGGTGGGAGCAACATCCGGAATTACATCAACTTCCACATCGGAGTCCCAACTACATGACCATCACCACCACCGAGAAGTCCGGTACCCCGCAGGTCGCCATCAACGACATCGGATCCGCCGAGGACTTCCTCGCCGCCATTGACGCAACGATCAAGTACTTCAACGACGGCGATCTCGTCGAAGGTACCGTCGTCAAGGTTGACCGCGACGAGGTTCTGCTCGACATCGGTTACAAGACCGAGGGTGTCATTCCTTCCCGTGAGCTTTCCATCAAGCACGACGTCGATCCCGGGGACGTTGTCTCCGTGGGCGACCAGGTCGAAGCTTTGGTCCTCACCAAGGAAGACAAAGAAGGCCGTCTGATTCTCTCCAAGAAGCGCGCACAGTACGAGCGTGCCTGGGGCGACATCGAAAAGGTCAAGGAAGAAGACGGCGTCGTTACCGGTACCGTCATCGAGGTTGTCAAGGGTGGTCTTATCCTCGACATCGGGCTGCGCGGCTTCCTGCCCGCATCCCTCGTGGAGATGCGTCGCGTCCGCGACCTGGCTCCGTACATCGGCCAGCAGATCGAAGCCAAGATCATCGAGCTGGACAAGAACCGCAACAACGTGGTCCTGTCCCGCCGTGCATGGCTCGAGCAGACCCAGTCCGAGGTCCGTTCCACGTTCCTCAACAAGCTGGAAAAGGGCCAGGTTCGTCCGGGCGTTGTTTCCTCCATCGTCAACTTCGGTGCTTTCGTGGACCTTGGCGGCGTAGACGGTCTCGTCCACGTTTCCGAGCTGTCCTGGAAGCACATCGACCACCCCTCCGAGGTCGTTGAAGTTGGCCAGGAAGTCACCGTTGAGGTTCTGGAAGTTGACCTCGACCGCGAGCGTGTCTCCCTGTCGCTGAAGGCTACGCAGGAAGATCCGTGGCAGACCTTCGCCCGCACCCACGCCCTGGGCCAGGTTGTGCCGGGCAAGGTCACCAAGCTGGTTCCGTTCGGTGCGTTCGTGCGCGTCGAAGACGGCATCGAAGGCCTGGTCCACATCTCCGAGCTGGCTGTGCGCCACGTTGAACTGGCAGAGCAGGTTGTCTCCGTTGGAGACGAGCTGTTCGTCAAGGTCATCGACATCGACCTCGAGCGTCGCCGCATCTCCCTGTCGCTGAAGCAGGCGAACGAGGGCGTCGATCCCGAGGGCACCGAGTTCGATCCGGCTCTGTACGGCATGGCCGCAGAGTACGACGAAGCCGGCAACTACAAGTACCCGGAGGGCTTCGACCCCGAGTCGAACGAATGGCTCGAAGGCTACGAGACCCAGCGTGCAGCTTGGGAGCAGCAGTACGCTGACGCCCAGGCCCGTTGGGAAGCTCACAAGAAGCAGGTTGCCCAGCACAACTCTGAAGACGTTGCTGCAGCTTCGGACTCCGTTGAGTCCAGCTCCACCAGCTACTCTTCCGAGCCTGCTGCATCCGAGTCCGCTGCCGGCACCCTGGCATCCGACGAGGCTCTTGCGGCACTGCGCGAGAAGCTGACCGGCAACTAATTTCTGTTGCTAAGGCACTAGCTGCCTGAAAAGGCGGGTTTCCACTTCGGTGGGGACCCGCCTTTTCTTTATGCCCGGCGCTCCGGTGCTCCCTTGGTAGGCTGGGTGCGCCGTAAGGGCTGGAGGACAGGGAAACAGCAACAGGGGGAAGCACATGCAGGGCCACGATTCGATCTCACCGCAAACCGCAGAAGTTGAACCGGAGATCCGGCGCCGGACGCAGGCAGCGGCCAGGCTCCTGACACCGGTCCAGGCCGCCAATCTCGTCAACGGAGTCGCCGCGGCGGAACGGGAAGCTGAGTCGTGGGAGGAGATCAAGGCCTCAGAGCAGCTGGAAAGGGACCTTCACGAGCGGTACCCGGAGTACTTTGAGGCAGCAGAGGCCGTACGTGACGGAGAAGCGCGTGCCGACCTGCCCCGGTTCCGCGCCTGGGGCCGGGAACAGCGGCGGCTGGCGCGGGAGGCGGACGGCTGGCTGGCAGGCAACGCTGCCCGGATAAGAACCATTGGCGGCGTCCTGCTTGGGGCGGCCCTGCTGGCCAAACCGTTCGACCTCATCTCGAGTGAAGTGTTCGGCGCTGCCGCCGCCGTTGCGGCCGCACTTCTGGTGCTGGGAACCCAGCTGCTCAAGAAGCGCCGAAGCCCCCTGTGGAACGGTGTCTTCGCCGACCCCAAGATGGCTTCCGCCTACGTGTGGGGGTGCGCCTCACGGGCAGCCGCAACAGCCCTGATCAGGACGCGTGAGCCTGATGCCGGTGCATGGGAGACCAATATGCTCCAGATTGAGGCCATGTGGGACCGCCGGACCCGCCGCAGTGAGCTCTTTGCCGAGGAAGACTACAGCGGCATCCGCTACACGTCCGCCTAGCTGTGTGACCAGAGAAGCTAGGCGGACTCCCGCACCACGAGGGACGTGGGCAGCCGGCAGACCCTTTCCGCCGCGCGGCCCTCGATGAGTTCCACCAGCATGCGGGCCATCTTTTCGCCGAGTTCAGCGATGGGATGGTGGACAGTGGTTAGGGCGGGCTCGACGCCGGTGGCGAACTGGTCGTCATCAAAGCCCACCAGGGCGATGTCTCCGGGGATCCGAAGACCGTGCTTCAGGATGACGGCGTGCGCACCCGCAGCCATCTGGTCGTTCGCAGCGAAGACGCCGTCAACAGGCTTTCCGCGGGCAAGCAGGCGTTCCATCGCCATCGCGCCGGAGGCGACGGTGAAGTCACCGTACTCCACCAGTGCATCATTCATCCCGGCACGGTGCAGCCCGGCCCGCCAGCCGGCAAGCCGGTCGACGCCCGGAGGCATATCCTGGGGGCCCGCGATCGTGGCGATGTTCTGCCTGCCGGTCTTGATCAGCCGCTCGACGGCAGCCAGTGCACCTTCCTCGTTGTCCACCTCTACGTAATAGCTGTCCGCGGCATTAAGCAGGGGACGGCCGGCGAACACGATGGGCAGGGCATCGCTCAGGTGTTCCCAGGAATGGTCCCCGCTGTGGTGGGAGACCACCAGGACGCCGTCTACGTTTCCGCCCATCAGGTAGCGCTGGGTCTTGCCCGGATTCGCCTCCGAGGAGGTGACCATGTTCAGCATGTAATCCGTGGAGTTCAGGTACTTCGCGACCCCTTCGACCACAGTGGCGAAGAAGGGGTCGGCGAAGACCTTGGATGTCGACTCAGGAACCAGCAGGGTGATGGTGTAGGTACGCCGGCTGGCGAGGCTCCGCGCTGCCCGGTTCGGCACATAATTCAGTGTCCGGACGGCCTGCTCCACGCTGTGCACAAGTTCGGGCGCTACCGAAGTTGAACCGTTGACAACCCGTGACACCGTGGCCCTGGAGACGCCGGCCAGTGCAGCCACCATTTCCAGGGTGGGAGCAGGCCGCACCTGGCCAGTCTCAGTACCCAATGCGGTCTCCTTTTCCTGGCGTCCTCTGCCGTTTTCCGAAGCCGGGCTCAGCTTTCAATCGTAGTTCCCCTACCGCGCGCCGGCCGCAGCCGGAGAGCTTTCGAGGGTTCCAGATTCCGTGCCCTGCCGAACCTGCCCGATGAACCGGCCGTAGGCCAGCCCGCTGTCCTTGATGATGCGTTCCTGCGTCTGGTAGTCCACGTGGATGATGCCAAAGCGCTTGTCGTATCCCCAGGACCACTCGAAGTTATCCAGCAGGGACCAGACAAAGTACCCCCGGACATCGGCCCCTTCGGCAATGGCCTCACCGACCGCCTGGATGTGTTCCAGGATGAAACTGGTGCGTTCCGTGTCATGGACCGCCCCGTCTTCCGTCACTTCGTCGTCGTAGGCTGCACCATTCTCCGTGATGTACAGCGGGGGCAGCTGCGGGTATTCCTTGCCCAGGCGGACCAGGAGCTTCCGGAGGCCATCAGGATTAACTTCCCAGTTCATCCCCGTCCGCGGCAGTCCGCGGCTGGGGAACGTGATGTGTTCGGCGCCAATCCAGGGCGAGGCCTTGGGCAGCACACCGCCGCCGCCGTGGCCGTCCTCGCCCGAGGTATCCGGGTGCCCGCTGATTTGGTCATCGTGGTAGTGATTGACACCCAGGAAGTCGATCGGTGCTCCGATGATCTCCATGTCTCCGGGCAGGATCACCTCGTGCAGTCCGTACGGCTCCAGGTCCCGGAGAGAGTCCTCAGGATAGGCTCCCCGCAGGATCGGATCCAGGAAGATCCGGTTCTGGAGAGAGTCGAATAGCCGGGCAGCTTCTACGTCTACGGGATCCGCCGGATCCTTTGGAATGGAGTTGCTCAGGTTCAGGGTGATGCCGATTTGTTCAGCTCCCAGGCTCCGCAGCTCCGAAGTGGCCATGCCGTGGGCCAGGTGCTGGTGATGCACGGCCGCGATTGCTGCACGCGGCTCCTGCCGGCCCGGTGCGTGGACTCCTGAGCCGTAGCCCAGCAGGGACGAGCAGAAGGGCTCGTTAAATGTGGTCCAGTGCCGAACCCGGTCACCGAGCGCGGCGTATACGTCCTGCGCGTACTCCACGAAGCGGCAGGCCGTGTCGCGGTTGGCCCAGCCGCCCTTTTCCTCCAGCCCCTGGGGGAGGTCCCAGTGGTAGAGCGTCAGCCAGGGGAGGATCCCTGCCTCAAGCAGTTCGTCCACGAGACGGGAGTAGAAGTCCAGGCCCGTGGGGTTCAGTGCCCCGCCGCCCGGCCTAACCCGGGCCCAGCTGGTGGAGAAGCGGTAGGAGTCCAGCCCCAGTTCCTTCATCAGGGCCACGTCCTGCGGCATACGGTGGTAGTGGTCCACTGCCACGGCCGGGGTGTCCCCGTTAAGGACGTTCCCAGGAACGGCCGCGAAGGCATCCCAGACCGAATCCTCTTTGCCGTCTTCCCTGGCGGCTCCTTCTACCTGCGCGGCAGCGGTTGCTGACCCCCAGATAAAACCGGGCGGGAAATTGCCGTGGTTCCGAGTAGAGGAATTGTTCGTCATTAGCCCTTCACTGCTCCCTGCATGATTCCGGAAATAAGTTGCTTGCCTGCTGCCACGAAAAGAACCAGCAGCGGAATGGTTGCCAGCACAGCGCCTGTCAGCACGATCGAGTAGTCGACATAGCGGGCCGACTGCAGCTGGCTGAGTGCCACCTGCAGGGTTGGGTTGTCTGCCAGCACGAGCATTGGCCACATAAAGTCGGTCCACGCGGTCATGAAGGTGAACAACCCCAGGATGGCCATGGCGGGCCGGGCCGCCGGCAGTGCCACATGCCGGAAGGTTCCGAGCATGCTGGCCCCGTCCATGCGGGCGGATTCGATCAGTTCATCAGGGATGACGTCCACCAGGTACTGGCGCATAAAGAAGACGCCGAAGGCGGTCACAAGCCCGGGCACGATCACCGCACCGAGTTCTCCGGTCCACCCAAGCTTCTGCATCACCATAAAAAGCGGGATGATGCCCAGCTGCGTGGGAATGGCCATGGTGGCAATGACCGCCACCATAAGGACCCCGCGCCCCCTGAATCTGAGCTTCGCAAACGCGTAGCCTGCCAGCGTCGAGAAGATCACCACGGAGACGGTTATGGTGCCGGAAATGATCAGGCTGTTCCCAAGCGCCTTCCAGAACGGCACGGTGTTTACGACCTCGGAGACGTTACTCCAGAAACGCCCCCCGGGAAGCAGGGGAGGCCATTCCTGGCCCAGCGCAGGATTTCCGTTGCTGCCGATGAGGACGGACCACCAAAGGGGGTAGGCAGAGCAGAACAGGAAAACCAGAAGGATGCCATAGGTCAGGAACCCGGGACGCCGTCCGCTCCCGAAAGACTGCCCCTGGCGCCGTTTGCGAATCGGTTTCCCGGCCCCTGACCCGGTCCCGGTGCCCGGGACAGCCCGGGCTCGCTGCAGGACGCTCATGACTTTCTCCTTGAAACACGTGGCCGCTGGGAATCCCCGGTGGCGATCCGCTTGGAAATGAAGAAGTTGACCAGGCCCACCAGCACAATGATCAGGAACAGCAGCCAGGCCACGGCGGAGGCCTTGCCGAAGTTCTGCCTCTGGAAGCCCATGTCCCACAGGAACAGCACAGTCGTCTGGAACTGACCCTGGATTCCGCCGGCGTTAACCGGGTCGAACAGCTTGGGTTCGGCAAAGATCTGCAAGCCGCCGATAGTGGCGGTGATGATAACGAAGATCATGGTGGGGCGGATGCTCGGCAGGGTAATGCTGAAGAATCGCCGGAAGGCACCGGCGCCGTCGATCGCTGCTGATTCGTAAAGGTCGCGGGGAACGGCCTGCATGGCGGCCAGCAGGATGAGGGCGTTGTAGCCCGTCCACCGCCAATTGACCATGGTGGCGATCGCTATATGGCTGGGCAGTGTGCCGTTCTGCCACATGATCGGGTCAACGCCGAAGTTGCCCAGCAGGTTGTTCAGCAGTCCGTTCTCCTCGGCAAACATCTTGGAGAAGATCAGTGCCACCGCCACGGGCGTTACAACGT
Organism: Arthrobacter sp. zg-Y916; assembly: GCF_020907385.1. Lineage (NCBI taxonomy): Bacteria > Bacillati > Actinomycetota > Actinomycetes > Micrococcales > Micrococcaceae > Arthrobacter > Arthrobacter sp. zg-Y916. The sequence continues at coordinate 22,966 of NZ_JAJJOD010000003.1, forward strand.
AGGGCAGCAGCACCGACATGCGCCAGAACGTTTTCGCCCGCAGATGCTGGTCCAGGATGGCGGCGAGGAACACGGCCACTATCAGCTGGGGAATAGCGGAAAGCAGGAAAATCGAGAAGGTGTTGAATAGCGAACCCCAGAATCGGGTGTCGCCCAGCACGCCTGCGAAGTTCTGCAACCCGACAAAGTCGCCCTGGCCCTTGAGGAGGTGCCATTCGTGCAGTGACACCCAGAAGGTATACACCAGGGGGAATAAGCCGGTAATGCCGAAGAGAATAAAGAACGGAGAAATGTAGAGGTAAGGGGACGCCTTCATATCCCATTTGGAGAGGCGCTGGCGGAACGTTGTCCGCGGCTTAACCGGCAGCTTCTGGACAGGCCGGTTCAGTGTGGCGGTCATGGCAGACTCCCGTGCTCCGGACGGGGCCCCCCGGAGGAGGCCCCGTGTGCGGTGCTGCTAGTTGTTGATGACCAGGTCGTTGAGGAGCTTCAGTGCCTTCTCCCATGCCTGGTCCGCATTCGCGGTACCTGTCTCCATGTCATCGATGGCCGGGCCAAAGACCTTTTCCTGGATGACTGAATCGTCCGGTCCCTTGAACTGCGCCACAACGTTTTCGGCGCGCGAGGCCAGGATGGCTCCGGTGGGAGCGTCGTTGAACCACTCGTTCGGAGTTGCGTCGGAGGCAAGCTGTTCCTGCGCCTCAAGGGTGCTGGGGAAGTTACCGGCTGCTGCGGACTGCTTGATCTGCTGTTCGGGGTCTGTCAGCCAGGCAGCGAGCTTGGCTGCTTCCTCCTTGTGGTCCGAGCTTTCAGGAACCGAGAGGAAGGCACCGCCCCAGTTTGATGCACCGCCCGGGAACACGTCTGCAAAGTCCCAGCCGCTGTCAGTTGAGCCGCCTGCGGTTTCAATGCCGCCCTGAATGTTCCCAAGCATCCAGCCGGGGCAGACCATGGTGGCGAAAGTGCCGTCCAGGAACGACTGCCCGCTGTTCCACTTCCACTCTTCCTGGTTCGCGGACAGTCCGTCCTCAATGGAACCGGAGAGCATCTTGAAGTTTGCGATCATCGCATCGTTGCCCTCGATGTTCAGCTCGCCGTCCTTCGTGTAGTAGCCCTCCTCCATCTGGTTCACCATGGAGTTCCATACGAAGCCGGCCTGGTCGAACCAGGCTTTCCCGCTTGCGGCCTTGTACTGGTTTCCGACTTCGAAGTACTTCTCCCATGTGGCGTCTTCCCCGCCCAGGAGTTCAGCAACGGCTTCGCGGTCACTCGGCAGCCCCGCTGCTTCGAAGAGCTTTCCGTTGTAGCAGATGCCCTGCGGTCCGATGTCCGTGCCGTAGCCGATGACGCGGCCGTCGGGGTCTGTGCCCTGCTTGTACTTCCAGTCGACCCAGTTATCCTTGAGGTCCTCTGCGCCGTATTCGTTCAGGTCCACGAACTTGTCCGAAACCTCCATGATGGCGCCTAGCCAGCCCTCTTCAATGGCCACCACGTCGCTGACGCCTGAACCTGCGGCAAGCTTCGTGAAGAGATCAGTCCGTGCGTTGCCGCCGGTGTCGATGTTGTTGGCCTTGATGGTGATGCCCGGGTTGGCCTCCTCGTATTCCGCGTAGAGATCGTCGTAGCCGAAGGTTCCGAACGTGGTGACGGAGAGTTCAATCGGATTCTCCTCCGAGGCGGGCTCGCCGCTGTTGCTGCCTCCGCCGCAGCCGGCGGCGAGCAGTGCAAGTGCCGCAGCACCCGCCACGACACCTGCTGAATTTCGGAACTTTTTCACGGTCACTCCTTTGTGTGTGTCTTGCCGGTTGATATCCCGGGGAGGACCGTGCCGAATGGAAACTGGGCTTGTCCTGGGACGGGACGCTAACTGTGGATCCTGTCCAGAGAGCCCGTTGCGGTTCGAAACGCCCGACCCGCTTCAGAGAGCGCTCTCTGATCTTGCTCAGAGCCTAGATGTGACACGCTTCACTGTCAAGAGAGCGCTCTCTCAGATTTCCGGGAGTCAGGTTGCTGTTACGGCCGTTGCCCCAGTTGGCCCGCCGGGAGCATGGCTAGCGCCGAGTCGACACCGTGACCGTGAACCGGGGATTCCGGGCTACCTGCCGCGTGGGCCCCACCAGCCGGTTCAAGGCTGGCCGATAGGCCAAATGGGAGTTCCAGACCGTCCACAGTTCTCCACCCGGGCGAAGCACGCGGGCTGCGTCGGCAAAGAGCTTGTGGGCAATGCCGGTGTGCACACTGGCACCGATGTGGAAGGGCGGATTAAGTACCACGAGGTCCTGGGACCGGTCCGGGAGCCAGGTCAGGGCGTCTGCGCGCCGTACTACGGCATGGTCCGAAACGCCGTTGGCTGCCAGAGTCAGCCGGGTGGAGGCAACGGCTGCTTCGGATTGGTCGGACGCCAGCACCCTTATGCCCGGACGGTGGAGTGCCAGGTACGCCGCAATCGCGCCGTTGCCGCAGCCCAGGTCCACTGCTTCACCGGCCCCGCGGGCCTGGGCCAGGAACGGCAGCAGGAACCGGGTACCGGGATCCAGCGATGCTCCGCCAAAGGCTGCCCCGCGGGCCCGCAGCTGCAGCGGAACCGGCAGGCCGACGTCGTACGCCGCCTCCAGAGGGAAGCGGGATACAGGGAACCTTTCCGCCGGCAGCGGGCTCATCACAGTGAGCACGCGGGACTTCTGCCGTGCGAGGCCCGCCGTTACGGACTGGAAATACCGGCCCAGGACGTCGTTCATGGCGGTAGTCATGTGCTTGATCCGTCCGCCGGCATAGATCCGGACACCGGACGGGGCATGTTCGGCGACGAGCCGGGCAATTTCATCAAGGGCATCCAGTGAGCGGGGCAGCCGCAGCAGGATGACGCCGGCCCCGGTTACCAGCCCCGGCTCCAGGGCCCAGTGTGTGTAGCTTCCTGCCAGGCCCAGAGCTTCGGCATTGCGGTCCAGTGCGAGCTCCCCAGAGAAGGGATCCTGATGCACCCGGATCCCGGTAAGAGAATACCGCGCTGCAGCTCCGAGCGTGAGCGCTCCATAGGAATCCCCGATGACGACGGGCGCACCACTGCCGCTTGAGGCCGCGGGCTCAAGGTCACCGGCAGCGGTGTCCAGCAGCAGCTTGTCAGCGGCGTCGAACGCCTGCAGGTTCTCCGCCTCCACATCCGGAGCCCGCCCCAGCAGGTCGAAATCGAACGAAGCTTCGGAAGCAGTGCTCACAGGTCAATCCATTCAGTGGCTAGCGGTTCGGCTTCGACGTCGCCCGCGCTGAGCGCAGCGAGCCGGTCCTGGAATGCGGAGCCGGACCCGGCGGTGTCGGGAAGTGCGACCGTGATGACGGCGCCGCCGGCGCCGTACTCGGTCCCGCGGACGGTATACCCGGCATTCCGGAGGTCATTCTCCAGGCGTCCGGCACCGGCGTGGGAGGCCGGCACCGCGTAAAGCTGCATGCGGGCGCGCCGCAGGAGGGGAGCGGTGGATAAAGCCGACGAGACAGACTCGGAGTATGCGCGGACCAGCCCTCCGGCGCCGAGGAGAATCCCGCCGAAATAGCGCACTGTCACAGCCGTGATGTCGCTCAGGTCTGCCGCGCCGTCAAAAGTCTCGCGTTTGGTCAGGGCCTCGAGCATGGGAAGGCCGGCGGTTCCCGAGGGTTCCCCGTCGTCACTGGAGCGCTGGACCTCCCGGCCGGGCCCCAGGACAAAGGCGCTGCAGTGGTGCCGGGCATCGTGGAACTCCCGGCGCAGCTGAGCCACCAGCGCGCGGGCCTCTTCTTCGGTTTCAGTGCGCCGCAGCACGGTAATGAAGCGGGAACGCTTGATCTCAAGCTCGGTCCGGTGCTCTCCGGCGACGGTTGTATACCGTCCCTCCACCGCACCCAAATCACTCACTGACCCAGTCTAGTTTGTGGTGCCGCCGAAGAGCGCTCCGGGGGAGTGCCGGGGAGCCGGGGTAGGGTGGTGGCCATGCTGAAAGTTGGTCTCACCGGCGGAATTGCCGCCGGCAAATCCCTGGTCGCCCGGACGCTTGTGGACTGCGGGGCGGTGCTGGTGGACGCCGATGCCCTGGCCCGCGAAGTGGTGGCACCGGGCACTGAAGGCCTTGCCGCGGTCGTGCGGGAGTTTGGCCCGGAGATCCTTGCCGCTGACGGCAGCCTGGATCGCCCGGCCCTGGCAGCTCTGGTCTTTAGCGACGCTGCAAAGCGGGAAACGCTGAACGCCATCGTCCATCCGCTGGTACGGGCCCGCGCTGCGGAGCTGGCAGCCCAGGTACCCCGGGACGGCATCCTGGTCCAGGACATCCCGCTGCTGGTGGAGACCGGGCAGGCCGCCGCGTTCGATTTCGTCCTGGTGGTCGAAGCACCCGAAGCGGTCCGGCTCGAGCGGATGGTCCGCGACCGGGGGATGGACCCCGCCGACGCGCAGGCCCGGATCAACGCACAGGCCAGTGCGGAACAGCGGGCAGCTGCTGCCGACGTCGTGCTCCAGAACACCGGAAGCCCTGAAGAGCTGGTCGGGGCAGTCCGCGAACTGTGGCGGACCCGCCTTGTTCCGCTGAACCGGGAACGCCTGCGGGCAGCGCAGCAGGAGTAGCTCGGAAGCAGGTCCGCACGTTATGCCGTCAGCAATACGGACAGCACCTGACCGCGTCCCGGAGTAGCGTTGAACCATGAGTCTTGCGCAGGACATCAAACGCGTTGTCGCCCCTTTTGAAGTCATCAGTGACTACTCGCCCGCCGGCGACCAGCCGACCGCCATCAAGGAACTGGCAGAACGCATCCAGGCCGGTGAAAAGGACGTCGTCCTGATGGGCGCCACCGGCACGGGCAAGAGCGCCACTGCTGCCTGGCTGGTGGAGCAGGTGCAGCGGCCCACGCTGGTGCTGGTGCAGAACAAGACCCTGGCGGCCCAGCTGGCGAACGAGTTCAGGGAACTGCTGCCCAACAACGCCGTCGAGTACTTCGTGTCCTACTACGATTACTACCAGCCCGAGGCCTACGTCCCCCAGACGGACACCTTCATCGAGAAGGACTCCTCCATCAACGAGGAAGTCGAGCGCCTGCGCCACTCGGCCACCAACGCCCTGCTGACCCGGCGTGACGTCATCGTCGTCGCAACGGTCTCCTGCATCTACGGCCTTGGAACGCCGGAAGAGTACATCAAGGGCATGGTGACGCTGCGCCGCGGCATGCAGATGAACCGGGATGACCTGCTTCGCCGGTTCGTATCCATGCAGTACGTGCGCAACGACATGGATTTCCACCGCGGCACGTTCCGGGTCCGCGGCGATACCGTGGAAATCATCCCGATGTATGAAGAACAGGCACTGCGCATCGAGTTCTTCGGTGACGAGATCGAGAGCATCCAGACGCTGCATCCCCTGACCGGTGACCTGATCCAGGACGAGGAGGAGATGTACGTCTTCCCGGCCTCGCACTACGTTGCCGGACCGGAGCGGATGAACCGCGCCATCACCGGGATCGAAAACGAACTCCGCGAACGCCTCTCCGAACTGGAGAGCCAGAACAAGCTCCTTGAAGCGCAGCGGCTGCGCATGCGCACCACGTATGACCTCGAAATGATGCAGCAGATGGGTTTCTGCAACGGCATCGAGAACTATTCTCGCTGGATTGACGGGCGCGGGCCTGGGACGGCACCGCACTGCCTGCTGGATTACTTCCCGGATGACTTCCTGCTGGTCGTGGACGAGTCCCACGTGACGATCCCGCAGATCGGTGCCATGTATGAAGGTGACATGTCCCGCAAACGGACGCTGGTGGAGCACGGCTTCCGGCTTCCCTCGGCCATGGACAACCGGCCGCTGAAATGGGACGAGTTCCTCGAGCGCATCGGCCAGACGGTCTACATGTCCGCCACCCCGGGCAAGTACGAGCTGGGGAAGTCCGACGGCGTGGTGGAGCAGATCATCCGGCCCACCGGGCTGGTTGACCCCGAGGTTGTGGTCAAGCCCAGCAAGGGCCAGATCGACGACCTCCTGGCGGAGATCCGCACCCGCACTGAAAAGGACGAACGCGTTCTGGTCACTACCCTGACCAAGCGCATGGCAGAAGACCTCACCGGTTACCTACTGGAAAACGGGGTGAAGGTTGAGTACCTGCACTCCGACGTTGACACCCTGCGCCGCGTGGAGCTGCTGCGCGAACTCCGGCTGGGCACCTTCGATGTCCTGGTGGGCATCAACCTGCTCCGTGAAGGCCTGGACCTGCCCGAAGTCTCACTCGTCTCGATCCTGGACGCGGACAAGGAAGGGTTCCTGCGCAGTTCTACCTCCCTGATCCAGACCATTGGACGTGCTGCTCGAAACGTCTCCGGCCAGGTGCATATGTATGCCGACCGGATTACGGACTCCATGGCCCACGCCATTGACGAAACGAACCGGCGCCGGGCCATCCAGGTCGCCTACAACAAGGAACGCGGCGTGGACCCGCAGCCGCTGCGCAAGAAGATTGCGGACATCACCGATTCCCTGGCCCGGGAAGACGCTGACACCAAGGCCCTGCTGGCGGAAACCGCCAAGACAGGCAAGGCAGGCAAGGGAGGCAAGGGAGCCAAGGGTATCCGCAAGGATGGCCTGGCCGCGGCTCCCGCGGAGGACCTCGCCGGACTGATCGCGTCGATGACCGAGCAGATGCACGCCGCTGCGGCTGAGCTCCAGTTCGAGCTGGCGGCCCGGCTCCGCGACGAGGTGGGGGACCTCAAGAAGGAACTTCGGCAGATGCAGAACGCCGGGCACGCCTAGGCAGTGCGGTAGACTGCTTGCCGGTGGTGGGGCAGCTTTCGTAGTCACGGAGGCTCCCCGCCTTTTTCCGTGCTCTGAAAGGTCTGTTTCCCATGCCCGCATTACCTGTCGTCTTCGAGGTCGGCACGTTCATCATCCTGGGACTGGTCCTGCTTTTCGACCTGCTCCTGGTCGTCAAGCGCCCCCACGAGCCCTCCATGAAAGAAGCCGGCCTCTGGGTCGGCTTCTATGTCGGGCTGGCGCTCATGTTCGCCGTGATGATGTTCATCTTCACCGGCCCGGAATACGGCAGCCAGTTCGTTGCCGGCTGGGTCACTGAGTACAGCCTCAGCATCGACAACCTTTTCGTGTTCATCATCATCATGGCCCGCTTCTCGGTACCGCGTAAGTACCAGCAGGAAGTGCTGATGTTCGGCATCATCATTGCCCTGATCCTGCGCGGCATCTTCATTCTCATCGGCGCTGCGGTGATCGAGAACTTCTCCTGGGTCTTCTTCCTCTTCGGTGCCTTCCTGCTGTGGACGGCCTGGAAGCAGGCGACGGACAACGGTGAAGACGAAGAGGGCGGCAGCGACAACAAGCTGGTCCGCAAGCTCACCGGCTTCCTGCCGATGACCGAGAACTTCGACGGCGGCAAGATCCGCACGGTGGTGGACGGCAAGAAGGTCTTCACGCCGATGGTCATTGTCTTCATCACCATCGGTGTCACCGACCTGATGTTCGCCGTCGACTCCATTCCGGCGATCTTCGGCCTCACCCAGAGCGCGTTCATTGTCTTCACGGCCAACATCTTCGCCCTGATGGGCCTGCGCCAGCTCTACTTCCTGCTTGGCGGGCTGATGGACCGGCTCATCTACCTCAAGCACGGTCTCTCGGTGATCCTGGCGTTCATCGGCGTCAAGCTGATCCTGCACGCGCTGCACGTCAACGAACTGCCCTTCATCAACGGCGGTGAGTCCGTAGCCTGGGCGCCGGAGATCCCGACCTTCGTTTCGCTGGCCGTCATCCTCGGCACCATCGTGATCGCCACCGTAGCCAGCCTGCTGAGCCCCAAGGCCAAGGCCGTGCACGCGGTGGCCTCTCTCGAAGCCGCATTGAGCGTCTACCGCAGCCTGGGCGAGGACGCTCCGCACCAGGAACGGACCCAGGCCTACAACGACGTCACCAAGACCTACCGGGCCGCGGAAAAGGCAGCGGAAACACGGTCCGACGTCGTACTGCCGGAGATCACGGATGAAGCCCGGGCAAGGTTCCTCGCCTCGGATCCCCGCGATCCCGGCGCCCGGCAGTAACCGGCAGGCACAAACAAACAGCAGCAGGACGACGGCGGTTCCCGGCCATCAAGTCGGGGGCCGCCGCCGGCGTATCCAGTGCCGGCGTATTGAGCGTCGGGACTCTCGTAGTTTGCGCCTGACGGCGCCCGCCGAAGGCAGTCTGGATCTTCTTCCTCCTCTTCGTCCCCTACATCACAGCCCTGGTCTACGTCATTGCCCGCGGCCGCGGCATGGTATCAAGGAGTGCCCGCAGGGCCAGCGAATCCCAGGAGCAGGCAGACGCCTACATCCGGCGCGCTGCCGGCAGCCAGAGTGCGGCGGAGCAGATCTCGTCAGCGAAATCCCTGCTGGATGAAGGCCTGATCACCAACGACGAGTTCGGCCGCCTCAAGGCCAAAGCCCTCGTCTGACCGGATCGCCAGTCTGACGGGTTCCTCTGTCTGGCCGGATCGTAAGCCGGCTGTTCTTCACGCCGCCGCCAGCGGCGTCCGGGAACGTCTGCCCAGCACCTCCAGGACGACGATCACGCCTACCATCACCAGGGCAATGCCGATGGTGGTCCCGGCGGTCAGGCCGGGCAGGAAAAGCACCAGCACGGTGATTCCTGCGGCAACGCCCTGGCACACCCGCTGATGCCGCAGGGCCCACGGTTCCCACCGGCTGGTATGTCCGGCGGCCCAGAGCACCAGCACCGCCAGGACGGACAGGACCACGACTGTCCGCAGGGCGGCTGCCAGCGGATCCAGGAATGCGCCCGTGAGTGCCGCAGCGGCATCCGGTGAGAGGGCACTGCCGGTCACGGAATCGATTCCTGCCTGCTGGCGGACCCGCAGCACCAGTACCGCTGCCAGTCCGGCGGCAGCACCGGACACGGCGATGACCAGTCCGGAGCGAAGCCGCCGGCCCTTCGGGGCCGTTAGGACAGCGCCGGCGGCGGCCGCTGCGGCCAGCCACGGGAGGACGGCGGCGACCGTACCCAGAGTGTTCAGCGCGGACAGCGACGACGCGAGTCCCGGAGCGTTGAAGACGGTGTAGTCCCGGCCGGCATCATCCGGAATGGCTGAAGCCGCGGACACGCCCTGGGCCAGAAGTCGGGACTTCACTTCGCCGATCATCGCCGTGGTGGAGACAGTGATGTCTCCGTTCGGCGCAATGGCGGCGACGCCGCCGGGATCGTCCTGCACGGCCCGGACCAGGACTTCATGGGCCCTGCGGTTCGCGTCGGTCCAGAGGCTGGCGAAGGCCGGGCTGGCGACCGCCTTCGCGACGGTGTTGTCGATGAGCGCGTTGGTCCGGTCTGCGACCATGGGTGCGATGGCAGCTGAGAGTGCCTGCGCTGCCCGTGAGTCGTCAATTCCGGAGAGCGCATCGTTGACGGAGGTGCTCACATCCAGCCGGCTGGTGACCTGCTCACTGATCTGCCCGGAGAGGTCGGACTGCACCGCCGGGTCGTGGATCACCGGCCCGACCGTGGCCACGTACCGGTCGGTGTTGGCTACCAGGCTGCCCGCGTAACCGGCCGTTACCGACGCGACGAGCAGCAGCGCGGCCAGTACGCCCAGCACCGTTGAGGTGATCCGGCGCCAGGTTGGGGCCTTCGGAGGGGCTGCACCGGGCCGGGGCCGTGATGAAATGTAGTAACGCTTGCTGGGTGCCATGGCCGGGCCTTCCGCCGCCGCTGTTCGCTGCCCCAGCCAGAATATTCCCCAATCCTGGCGGCAGCCACAGCCTGCCCGATCTCAGCGCCCTGGAACCGGAAGATCCGGCTTAGGGCCTCTCGCCGCGCACCATGCCCAGCAGCCGGTTGAAAATGCCCTCGCCGTCATCGGCAATTCCGTCGTGGTGGAACTCGTCCGTCTCCCACACTTGCAGTCCCTGCACCGCGGCGGCTGTCTCCAGCGACAGGTCCCGGTCCACGTAGATGTCGTGGGTGTACACGGCAGCCGCCGCCGGAACAGGATTGCGTGCCAGCTGCCCGGGATCGTAGAGAGCCGGCCAGTCGGACTTCGCGGCCAGCAGCTCGGCGGTCCGCTTCAGCGGACGCAGCGCCGGATCTTCTTCGAAGTACCAGGGGTAGACCATTTCGCCCGTGTACAGCGGTTCCGCGGCGTCTGGCAGGAAATCCGGCCGGGACTGCAAAACCCGCCAGGCGGCCCATTCGGTTGCCTGCCCCTGGGCGTAAATCGATTCGTGCATCAGGGCGTACAGCGGGTTGGTGGAACGCTCGGCAAGCTGCCACATGCCGGCCAGGAAGGTGTCGGAGAGACGCATTCCGTCCGGGGTGCCGATGAAAGCCTCTTCCAGCAGATGGTGCAGTCCGTCCATGCGGGTGTTGCCGCCAAGATAGGACCCGGCCATCTGGAACCGCCGAGGCGTCAGGCGGGTGCCGTCGGGCAGCTGTTCGGGCACAGTGTCCAGATGGCGGGTTATTCGGGTGGTGAGCTCCCGGTCGCCCGGGTACTTGGCGAAGTACTCCGCGTTCCGTGCCGCGACCCTGCCGAAGGTGGCCTGGTAGACCCGGTCGGCGGGGCCGGACAGGGGCGCCAGGCCACCGGTGACCAGGACCTCCTTCAGGCCCGACGGCGCGAAAGAAAGATAGGTCAGCGCACAGAACCCGCCGTAGGACTGTCCGAAGATGCTCCACGGACCGGAGCCCAGTGCGTTCCGGATGAGTTCGGCGTCCGCAACGATTGAATCCGCGCGGAAATGGCTGAGGTATTCCGCCTGGGCTGCCGCATCCCCGCGCAGGGCAAGGCTCTGCCGGTTGGCAGGTGTCGAGAGTCCAGTGCCGCGCTGGTCCAGCATGAGGATGCGGAAGCGGCGCGAGGCAGCCTTGGTCCAGCCGCCGAACTGCAGCAGCCGGCTGCCTTTGCCTCCCGGTCCGCCCTGCAGGTACAGCAGCCAGGGAAGGTCGGAGGCGGGGGAGACCCCCGGGTCTGAGTACTCACGGGCAAAAACAGTGATCTGTTCGCCGTCGGGCTGCGCATGGTCCAGCGGAACAGTGAAGCGGTGCTCCACGACCCGCATGCCGCGGACATTCACCGGCTTGGAAGCGGTGTGCGGCACGCTCATGCCGCGTCCGGGGTGCCGAAGTCCTCCAGTGCTCCGCCGGTGAGGCGGTAGGTCGTCCACTCATCCATGGGCTGGGCCCCCAGGGACTTGTAGAAGGCAATGGACGGCTCGTTCCAGTTCAGGACGCACCATTCCACCCGGGCGTAGCCGCGCTCGACGGCGAGCTGGGCCAGGCTGCGCAGCAGCGCTTTCCCGTATCCGCGGCCCCGGGCCTCCGGACGTACGTAGAGGTCCTCCAGCCAGATGCCGTTGACCCCTTCCCACGTGGAGTAGTTCAGGAACCACAGGGCAAAGCCCTGCACGCCTGCCTCGTCCTCAAGCACGTGCGCGAACACTGCGGGGTGCTCGGCAAACAGGTGGCCGGCCAGGGCCTGCGGGGTATTCCGAACCGCGTCCGGTTCCTTTTCGTAGACGGCCAGCTCATGGATGAGCTCGAGGATTACGGGAACGTCGTCTTTGCGGGCGGCTCGAATCTGCATGGTTTCCAGCCTAGTCCAGGCGCCCTGCGTGGATAATTCGGATGACGGCGGAGCCGGCTTCGTCCGACTCGGCGAGGTCGACTTCCGCATTGATGCCCCAGTCCAGGTGCCCGGCAGGGTCCTTGAAGATCTGCCGGACTTCCCACTTATCGGCCAGTTCCTTAATGATCAGCAGCGCCGGGCCCCGGGCCTCGGGTCCGTCGTCAATGTCCTCGTGCTCCTCGAAGTAGTCATCCAGGACCCCGGCCCACCGTTCCGCGTCCCAGCCCGAGCCGCCGTCCAGGGCGCCGAGGGCGGCGTCGTCCTCATCCGCGAAGAGCTTGACCCGCTGGAACATCTCGTTGCGGACCATCACGCGGAACGCCCGTGTGTTGGCCGTGAGCTTGTCCGGTGCAGGCGGCAGGACAGGTTCGCTGCCCGCTGAGGAATCGACCCCGGCCGCCAGCTCCTCCCATTCGTCCAGCAGCGAGGAGTCCGTCTGGCGGACCAGTTCCCCGAGCCATTCAATGATGTCGGAGAGGTCCTCGCGCAGGGCTTCGGGCGGCACGGTCTGCAGCAGCGCCTTGTAGCAGTCCGACAGGTAGCGCAGCACCACGCCTTCGGACCGGGCCAGGGAGTAGAAGGCCACGTATTCGCCGAAGCTCATGGCGCGTTCGTACATGTCACGGACGATCGACTTGGGCGTGAGCTCAAAGTCGCCGAGCCACGGGGCCGAGGAACGGTAGACCTCGAAGGACTGGAAGAGCAGCTCTGCGAGCGGCTGGGGGTAGGTGACCTCCTCCAGCATGGCCATCCGCTGCTCGTACTCGATGCCCTCGGATTTCATCGCTGCCACGGCTTCGCCGCGGGCCTTCTTTTCCTGTGCGGAGAGGATCTGGCGCGGTTTCTCCAGCGTGGCTTCAATGACCGACACAACATCGAGGGCGTAGGAGGGGCTCTCCGGGTCAAGGATCTCCAGGGCAGCCATGGCGAACGGGGAGAGCGGCTGGTTCAGTGCGAAGTTCGGCTGCAGATGCACCTTCAGCCTCACGGTGCGGCCGTCCGGCTCGGGCGCGGGGAGCTTCTCAACGATTCCGGCGGTCTTCAGTTCCCGGTAGATCCCCAGCGCCTTGCGCATCAGCTTCAGCTGCGAAGCCCTGGTCTCATGGTTGTGGGTGAGCAGGTGCTTCGCGGCCCGGAACGGATCCCCGGGACGTTCCAGGATGTTCAGCAGCATGGCGTGGGTGACGTTGAAGCTGGAGGTCAGCGGCTCGGGAGTACCCTCCACCAGCTTCTTGTAGGTAGGTTCACCCCAGGAGACAAAGCCTGCCTGCGGCTTCTTCTTTGCCACCTGGCGCAGCTTCTTCTGGTCATCGCCGAACTTCGCCTTGGCTTTCGCCATCGCCTTGGCGTTCTCAATCACGTGCTCCGGGGCCTGCACGACGACGGTCCCGGCCGTATCGTAGCCGGCCCGGCCGGCGCGCCCGGCGATCTGGTGGAATTCCCGGACCTTCAGCGGCCGGGTGCGTACGCCGTCGTACTTGCTGAGGGCCGTGATGAGCACGGTGCGGATCGGCACGTTGATGCCGACGCCGAGGGTGTCGGTTCCGCAGATGACCTTCAGCAGGCCGGCCTGGGCCAGCTGCTCCACCAGGCGCCGGTACTTGGGAAGCATGCCCGCGTGATGCACGCCGATTCCGTGCCGGACCAGCCGGTTGAGGGTCTTGCCGAAGCCCGGAGCAAAGCGGAAACCGGCAATCAGCTCGCCGATCCGGTCCTTTTCCTCGCGGGTGCAGACGTTGATGCTCATCAGTGCCTGGGCGCGGTCGATCGCTTCGATCTGGCTGAAGTGCACCACATAGACCGGAACCTGCTTGGTGGCCAGCAGTTCTTCCAGGGATTCCTGGACGGGCGTCTCGACGTAGTAGTAGTGCAGCGGGATGGGCCGCTCCACTGACGTCACGGTGACGGTGTCCCGGTTGGTGAGCTCGGAAAGCTCCGTGGCGATCCGGGTCATGTCGCCCAGGGTGGCGGACATCAGCAGGAACTGCGTCTGGGGCAGCTCGAGGAGGGGAACCTGCCAGGCCCAGCCGCGCTGCGGATCGGAGTAGAAGTGGAACTCGTCCATGATGACGGTCCCGACGTCGGCGTCCGGTCCTTCCCGCAGGGCGATGTTCGCGAGGATCTCCGCAGTGCAGCAGATGATGGGGGCGTCCTTGTTCACGGAGGAATCCCCGGTCACCATTCCGACGTTGTCCGCGCCGAAAATGTCACAGAGAGCAAAGAACTTCTCCGACACCAGTGCCTTGATCGGCGCGGTGTAGTAGCTGCGCTCGTCGAGTGCCATGGCGTAGAAGTGTGCCGCTATGGCAACCATGGACTTTCCGGACCCCGTAGGCGTGGCGAGGATGACGTTATGGCCGGACACCAGCTCCATCACGGCCTCATCCTGGGCCTGGTACAGGGACATTCCGCGGCTTTCCACCCATTCCAGGAAGGCCATGTAGAGGGCGTCCGGGTCGACGGCGGCGGTGTTGGATGCTGCGGCGGGCAGCTGTTCAAGTAGTTTCATTGCACTACCAGCCTAGCCGGGCGGGGGAAATGCCCGTTCGCGGCAGTACGGACTGCTAGGCTCGCGGCCATGAAATGGGATCCCACACAGTATTCGCGCTTCTCCGGCCTCCGGGACCGGCCGTTCCATGACCTGTTGGGCCGGGTCGGAGCAGACTCTCCGGCATGGGTCACTGATCTCGGCTGCGGGAGCGGGGAACTGACCGCTGTCCTGGCTGCGCGCTGGCCGGACGCAGCAGTGCGGGGGATCGATTCGTCCGTGGACATGATCGGCTCGGCCCGGGCCTTGGCGGGTGCGCCGGCCAATCTGGACTTCTCCGCCGGAAGCATCCAGGACTGGGAACCGCCGCAGGGGCAGGGTCCCGGGGTACTGCTTTCCAATGCGGCACTGCAGTGGGTGCCCGGACACCAGGAACTCCTCCGGCACTGGTCCAAGCAGCTTGATGCCGGATCGTGGATCGCTGTCCAGGTCCCGGGCAACTTCGGCGCGCTTTCCCACGTGCTCATGCGCGAACTCGCCCAGACTCCCCGGTGGTCCTCGGCGCTCGCGGGTGTCCTGCGGGGAGAAGACTCCGTGTCTGAACCCGATGAGTACCTGGAACTGCTGGTAGAGGCCGGATACGACGCCGATGTGTGGGAAACCAGCTACCAGCAGGTTTTGGCCGGATCCGACCCTGTCCTTGACTGGGTGCGCGGCACAGCGCTTCGTCCGGTCATGAATGCACTGCCGGCCGGGGATTACCAGGCTTTCGAAGCGGAGTACGGCCAGCTCCTGCGGACTGCCTACCCGCCCAAGAGCTGGGGAACTGTCTTTCCGTTCCGCCGGATCTTCCTGGTGGCCCGCAAGCGCGCCTAACCGGGCAGGGCAGTTCCTACCAGCCCCGCTCCTTCCACTCCGCCAGGTGCGGCCGCTCTGCTCCCAGGGTGGTGCCGGCGCCGTGTCCCGGGTGCACGATCGTGTCATCGGGCAGGTATTCGAAGATACGTTCGATTACGTCGTTGATCAGCGACGAGAACCGTGCCGGATCCTTCTGCGTATTGCCGACGCCTCCGGGGAAGAGGGAGTCACCGGTGAACAGGTGGGCGGGCCCGTCAGGGTCCCGGAAGAGCAGGGCAACGGATCCGGGGGTGTGGCCGCGGAGACCAATGACTTCCAGGTCGAACCCGTCGAAGTCCAGCACATCGCCGTGCTTGAGGGGAACGTCCGTGGGGACCGGGATGTCGGCGATGTCTTCGGATCCCGCGGCGGTGCGCGCGCCGGTGGCTTCGGCTGCCTCGGCGAGCGCCCGCACATGGTCCCAGTGGCTGTGCGTGGTGATGATCATCCGCACGGAGGCCTGCGACACTCCGCCGTACAGGTCGCCTGCACCGGCGTCGAGCACTTCCTGGATGCGGGCGAAGTCATCCGCCGCATCAATGAGCACCTGGTCTCCTGAATTCTTGGCCGTCAGCACATAGACGTTGTTGTCCATAGAGCCCACGGAGGCACTTCGAATAGAAACATTTTGGGTATCCAGCATGCGCCTTAGTCTAGAGGCAGCCGAGGGCCGCACACCCAGACGCGTCAATCCCTTGTACCTCCCCGGTGCCCGGGCGTACGTTCTTATGGTGCCGGCGTACTGCCGGGCTATCCCGGGAGGACAGGGTGCTTGTAAGGCTCGTTCGAGAAAACCTGGCACCCTACAAGGGCGCCGTCGCAATCGTCGTCATCCTGCAGTTCCTGCAGACCGCTGCCACGCTGTTCCTGCCCACGCTGAACGCGGACATCATTGACCAGGGCGTCGTGAAGGGGGATACCGGCACCATCGCGTCCATCGGGACATGGATGCTTGCGGTCACTGCAGGACAGGTCGTGTGTTCCGTCGCGGCCACCTACTACTCCGCCCGGACCGCCATGCGGGTGGGCCGGAACGTGCGCGGGGCGCTCTTCACCAACGTGGAGACGTTCTCCGCCCGGGAGGTGGGGATGTTCGGCGCGCCGTCGCTCATCACGCGCACCACCAACGATGTCCAGCAGGTTCAGATGTCCCTGCTGATGACCATGACCATGATGGTCTCCGCACCGATCATGGGGGTGGGCGGCGTCCTGCTGGCACTGAACCAGGACATTCCGCTGTCAGGGATCCTGCTGCTGATCCTGCCGGTCCTGTTCGTGGTCATCATCCTGGTCCTGCGGCGCCTGGTCCCGCTGTTCAGGAGGGCGCAGCGGCAGATCGACCGCGTCAACGGGGTCCTGCGGGAGCAGATCATGGGCATCGCCGTCATCCGCGCCTTTGTCCGGGAACGGACAGAGGAGCAGCGCTTCGACGGCGCCAACCGTGATCTCACGGGCACCCAGCTGCGTGTCTCGCAGTACCTGGCGCTCCTGTTCCCGGCAACGATGCTGGTGGCCAACCTGGCAACTGTTGCGGTGGTGTGGTTCGGAGCCTTCCGGATCGATGCGGGGCAGATGCAGATTGGCGCCCTCACCGCGTTCATCGCCTACATCATGCAGATCCTGATGGCAGTTCTGATGTCGATGTTCATGATCATGATGCTTCCCCGCGCGGCGGTGTGCGCAGAGCGCATCTATGAGGTGCTGGACACGCGCACCAGCGTGCAGGACGCGCCCGGTGCCGCGGCATTGGAGTACGACGGCGGCCGGCTGGTGTTCTCGGACGTGGGCTACACGTATCCAGGCGCCGAGGCCCCGGTACTTCACGGCATCACTTTCGAAGCACTTCCAGGGCAGACGACGGCGGTCATCGGTTCCACGGGATCGGGAAAGTCCACACTGCTCAACCTGGTCCCGCGGCTGCTGGACCCGACTGCGGGACACATCACCGTAGACGGACAGGACACCGCCGCAGTAACGCTGCAGTCCCTCCGCAGCGGAATCGGTCTGGTCCCGCAGCGGGCACACCTGTTCTCCGGGACCATTGCCACCAACCTCAGGTTCGGGAAGCCGGACGCCACGGACGACGAACTCTGGGAGGCACTGGAGATTGCGCAGGCGGCGGATTTCGTGCGTGCAGCCGAAGGCGGACTCGATCACGGGGTGGAGCAGGGCGGCGGGAACTTCTCCGGCGGGCAGCGGCAGCGACTGGCCATCGCCAGGGCGCTGGTGGTCCAGCCGGACATCTACCTCTTCGATGACAGCTTCTCGGCCCTGGACTTCGCCACTGATGCGAGGCTCCGCGCGGCCCTGAAGGAACGGACCGCGCACGCGACAGTGGTGGTTGTTGCCCAGCGGGTCAACACGATTACGGACGCCGCGCGGATCGTGGTCCTTGAGGAAGGGCGTATCTCCGGGATCGGCAGCCACGCCGAGCTGATGGAGTCCAGTCCTGCCTACCGCGAGATCGTGTCCTCCCAGCTCACGCCGGAGGAGGCCCTGTGAGCATGCACGGGCGCGCACCGGCAGCCAAGCCGGTCAACTTCGCCTCCTCCACGGCCCGCCTGCTCCGCCTGCTCTCCCCGGACAGCTGGCGGGTCGCGGCAGTCCTGGTGTTCGGCATCGTCTCCGTCGCGCTCGCAGTCACGGCACCAAAGGTCCTCGGTGACGCAACCAATGTCATCTTCGACGGAGTCATCGGGGCGACGCTTGCTCCGGGGGTCCCGAAGGCAGACCAGGTGCAGGCCCTGCGCTCCTCAGGCGAGGACCAGCTCGCCGACATGCTCGCTGCCATGGACGCCGTACCGGGCCAGGGAATCGACTTCGATGCCCTGGCAGCCCTCCTGGCCGGAGTGCTTGCCATCTATCTGGCTTCCTTTTTCTTCGGCTGGGCGCAGGCACGCGTAACGGCCCGGGTCGTGCAGAACGCCATGTACCGCCTGCGCCGGGACGTAGACGCGAAACTGTTCCGTCTGCCCATGTCCCACTTCCAGCGCCAGTCCCGCGGCGACGTGCTGAGCCGGGTCACCAATGACATCGACAACCTGGCGCAGACTCTTTCCCAGAGCATCACCCAGGTCATTACCTCAGTGCTCACCATCATCGGGGTGCTGGGCATGATGCTGTGGATCTCGCCGCTGCTGGCACTGATCGCACTGATTACCGTCCCCCTGTCAGCGCTGGTGACCATCCTGATCGCCCGGCGCTCGCAGGTTCAGTTCAAAGCGCAGTGGAAGACCACGGGCGAGGTTAACGGCTACATCGAGGAGATGTTCACCGGACAGGACGTGGTGAAGGCGTTTGGCCAGCAGGAGCGCGTCGTTGAAGGATTCCAGCCGGCCAACGAGTCTCTCTATTCATCCTCCTTCCGGGCACAGTTCGTTTCCGGAATCATCATGCCGACCATGACGTTCATTTCGAACCTCAACTATGTGGCGGTCGCCGTCGTTGGCGGTATCCAGGTTGCCGGCGGTGCCTTGTCCATTGGGGGAGTGCAGGCGTTCGTCCAGTACAGCCGGCAGTTCAGCCAACCGCTGGGACAGCTCGGCGGACTGATCAACATGCTCCAGTCCGGCATTGCCTCGGCTGAACGGGTCTTCGCCCTGCTCGATGCGCCCGAAATGGGACCCGATCCGAAGGACCCGGTCCGGCCGGGCCTGGTCCGCGGAGACGTCGCCTTCCGCCACGTGTCCTTCTCCTACTCCCCGGATGCCCCCCTGATCCAGGATCTTTCCTTCGAGGCCAAGCCGGGGCAAACCGTCGCGATCGTGGGACCCACCGGTGCTGGAAAAACCACCCTGGTGAACCTCCTGATGCGTTTCTACGACATTGACGCCGGGGAGATCACCATTGACGGGGTCAACACCATGGACATGACGCGGGACGACGTGCGCCGCTGCATCGGCATGGTGCTGCAGGATGCCTGGCTGTTCGAAGGAACGATCCGGGAGAACCTGGCATACGGAGCACCGGATGCCACCGAGGAGCAGATCGTTGCCGCTGCCCAGGCCACCCATGTGGACCACTTCGTCCGTTCACTGCCCGAGGGATATGACACTGTCCTGGGCGCCGACGGCGGATCGCTGAGCCAGGGCCAGCGGCAGCTCATGACGATCGCCCGCGCCTGGCTGGCCAACCCGGCAATCCTGATACTGGACGAGGCCACCAGTTCGGTGGACACCCGTACCGAAGTAGCTATCCGGCTCGCGCTCGGAGCCCTGCGAGAGGCACGGACCAGTTTCGTGATCGCCCACCGTCTCTCCACCATCAGGGACGCGGACGTCATCCTGGCAGTGCGGGAGGGCAGGATCGTGGAGCAGGGCACGCACGAAGCCCTGCTGGAGGCCGGCGGCTTCTATTCGGAGCTCTACCGCTCCCAGTTCAGCGAACCGGCCACCGCGGCAGAACTCCCCGAATAGTCCCGCCGCCGCACCCCGAACCGCCCGCTGGCAGCCCTGGCGTGGCAAGATGGATCAGGACCCCGCACGGGCGGGCGCAGACAGCAGAACAGAAAGCGGTGGCATGGACGACGGCGTACTCGGCTGGGTGCGGATCGACGGAACCAGTTCGGTCCCGCCCTTCGAACAGCTGCGGCTGCAGATCCTCGATGCCGCCAATGACGGAACCCTGGCTGTCGGAACCCGGCTGCCTCCTGTCCGGGCGCTGGCCGCCCAGCTGGGACTGGCCGTCAATACCGTCGCCCGGGCCTACCGTGAGCTGGAGCAGGCAGAGATCGTCACGACCCGGTCCCGCGCAGGTACTGTCGTGGCTGCCGCCGGAGACAACGGCCGCAGGCGTGTCGCCGATGCGGCCCGTGTCTTTGCCGACGCGGTCAAGGCCAACGGCATGGATCCGAAGGCCGCGCTCTCCTACGTGGAAGCGGCCCTACGCCAGGGGTGAACACGCCTGCCGTCGAATACATTTTCGAATCAGGATTGATCTACAGTGGAAAACGTGTCTATCGCGACTTCACTGACTTCTGGCCAAAATCCGCATCAGAGCGCAGATCTCTCCCGTCTGGTCGTTAAGGGCGCCCGGGAACATAACCTGCGCAACGTCGACCTGGACCTTCCCCGGGACGCCATGATCGTGTTCACCGGCTTGTCCGGGTCCGGCAAGTCCTCCCTGGCCTTCGACACCATCTTTGCCGAGGGCCAGCGCCGATACGTGGAGTCGCTGTCCTCCTACGCCCGGATGTTCCTGGGCCAGGTGGACAAGCCGGATGTCGACTTCATCGAGGGGCTTTCTCCCGCGGTGTCGATCGACCAGAAGTCCACCAGCAAGAACCCGCGGTCCACGGTCGGCACCATCACCGAAATCCACGACTACATGCGCCTGCTCTGGGCCCGCGTAGGCACCCCGTTCTGCCCGGTCTGCGGTGAGCCGGTCAGCCGGCAGACGCCCCAGCAGATCACGGACCAGCTGCTGGAACTGGAAGAGGGCACCCGCTACCAGATCCTGGCGCCGGTGGTCCGGGGCCGCAAGGGCGAATTCGTGGACCTGTTCAAGGACCTTGCCGCCAAGGGCTATTCCCGGGCAAAGGTGGACGGGAAGCAGATCCAGCTTTCGGATCCGCCCAAGCTCGGCAAGCAGTACAAACACACCATCGAGGTGGTCGTTGACCGCCTGGTTGCCAAGGAAGGCATCCGGCAGCGGCTTACCGATTCCGTGGAAACCGCGCTGGGACTGGCCGACGGCCGGGTGCTGGCCGACTTTGTGGATCTGGAAGAGGACAGCCCCGAGAGGATCCGTTCCTTCTCGGAACACCTGGCCTGCCCGAATGAACATCCGCTGGCCATTGACGAGATCGAACCCCGGTCCTTCTCCTTCAACAACCCGTTCGGTGCCTGCCCTGTCTGCACCGGCATCGGCTCACGCCTGGAAGTCGATGAAGAACTCGTTGTTCCCAATCCGAACCTGAGCCTTGCTGCGGGAGCAATCGCCCCCTGGTCCATGGGTACCGCGACCAGTGAGTACTGGAACCGCCTGCTCGCTGGACTGGCCAAGGACATGGGCTTCTCCATGGACGTTCCGTGGAAGAAGCTCCCCGCCAAGGCACGCGAGGCCATCCTGCACGGCAAGGACCACAAGGTCGTCGTGCAGTACCGCAACCGCTTCGGCCGCGAACGGAAATACACCACCGGGTTCGAAGGCGTCATCGGGTACATCAAGCGCAAGCACCAGGAAACCGAGTCTGAGAGCTCGCGGGACCGCTACGAAGAGTACATGCGCGAAATTGCCTGCCCGGAGTGCGGCGGTGCGCGACTGAACCCGGCTTCGCTCTCGGTCCTGATCAACAAGCGCAACATCGCCGAGGTCAGCGGCATGCCGCTGCGGGACGCTGCAGACTTCTTCGAGAACCTGACCCTGACGCCGCGTGAGGCGAAGATCGGCGAGCAGGTCCTCAAGGAGATCAAGGCACGCCTGACCTTCCTGCTCGACGTCGGACTCGAATACCTCAGCCTGGACCGCCCGGCCGCGACCCTGTCCGGCGGCGAAGCCCAGCGCATCCGCCTGGCCACCCAGATTGGTTCCGGCCTGGTGGGCGTCCTGTACGTCCTCGACGAACCCTCCATCGGTCTGCACCAGCGGGACAACCGCCGCCTCATCGAGACGCTGGCGCGGCTGCGCAACCTCGGCAACACCCTCATCGTGGTTGAACACGACGAAGACACCATCCACGAAGCCGACTGGATTGTCGATGTGGGACCCGGTGCGGGGGAGGCCGGCGGCGAAATCGTCCACTCCGGCCCCTTGTCCGAGCTCCTGACCAACACCCGCTCCATCACGGGCGACTACCTCGCCGGCCGGCGGAAGATCGAAATTCCGGCCAAGCGCCGCAAGATCGACAAGGCCCGCCAGCTGAAGATCATCGGCGCACGGGAAAACAACCTGCGCAACCTCACCGTCAACATCCCACTGGGCGTTTTCACCGCGGTCACCGGGGTGAGCGGCTCCGGCAAGTCCACCCTCATCAACGACATCCTCTACCGGGTGCTGGCCAGCAAGCTCAACGGCGCCAAGCACGTGGCCGGCCGCCACACCCAGGTGGACGGCCTGGAGCACCTGGACAAGGTCATCCACGTTGACCAGAGCCCCATCGGACGCACCCCGCGGTCCAACGCGGCCACCTACACCGGCGTCTTCGACCACATCCGCAAGCTGTTCGCGGAGACCACCGAAGCCAAAGTACGCGGCTACCTGCCGGGACGGTTCTCCTTCAACGTGAAGGGCGGCCGCTGCGAAGCCTGCCACGGTGACGGAACGCTGAAGATCGAAATGAACTTCCTTCCGGATGTCTACGTGCCCTGCGAGGTCTGCCACGGCGCCCGTTTCAACCGCGAAACCCTGGAAGTCCATTACAAGGGCAAGAACATTGCCGAGATCCTGGACATGCCGATTGCCGAGGCCGCAGAGTTCTTTGCAGCTTTCAGCCCGATTGCCCGGCACCTGAACACCCTGGTGGACGTTGGACTGGGCTACGTGCGCCTGGGGCAGCCGGCGACCACCCTGTCCGGCGGCGAAGCCCAGCGCGTGAAGCTGGCCGCCGAGCTGCAGAAGCGCTCCAACGGCCGCAGCGTCTACGTCCTTGACGAGCCCACCACCGGGCTGCACTTCGAGGATGTCCGCAAACTGCTCATGGTCCTGCAGAGCCTGGTGGACAAGGGGAACACCGTAATCACCATCGAGCACAACCTCGATGTCATCAAGAGCGCCGACTGGATCATCGACCTCGGTCCCGACGGCGGTACGGGCGGCGGCCAGGTTGTCGCCTCCGGAACCCCCGAGAAGGTGGCGAAGTCGCCCGAGAGCCACACCGGGCATTTCCTGGCCGAGATCCTCAGCTAGGGTTCCCGGAAGGAGCCCGGCATGCCGGAGACATATTCCTTCCGCGTCATACGTTTTTCCCGGTGACCGTTCCTCTGTGGGAAGCTAGGCCGGTGAAACATCTCCGGCTCCTGGTCCTCTTCGATCTCGACGGGACCCTTGTAGACCCTGCAGGCAGCATCACCGGCGGCATTAGTGCGGCGCTTGCCGCTTCCGGACTTCCCGTCCCGCCGCCCGCGGACCTCCAGCAGATGGTGGGACCGGCCCTGTCAGAGTCCCTGACGCGTATAGCCCGGGTGCCGGCCGACCAGCTGGACACCGTGATCGCGCACTACCGCCGGGGCTACCGGGACACGGGAATGGCCGCCAGCCGGCCCTACCCCGGCATCGCCGACGCCGTCCGGGAACTCCGTGACGCCGGCTGCATCACTGCAGTCGCAACGCAGAAACCGGAGCCGCTTGCCGGCGATCTGCTTCGCGTCCAGGGCCTTGGACACCTTTTCGCTTCCGTGCACGGTTCACCTGCCGACGAGCGGGCCGTGGCCGCAGACGGAAAAGCATCCATCATCCGGGCGGCCCTGGAGCGCCATGCGGGAGAGTATTCCGCTGCAGTCATGATCGGCGACCGGATGCATGACGTGCACGGTGCCGCAGCAAACGGCGTTCCCTGCATCGGGGTGTCCTGGGGTTTCGCTGCCCCGGGGGAACTGGCAGCAGCAGGAGCTGCCGCCGTCGTTGACCTCCCCGGCCAGCTCAGGGACGCCGTGCGGTCCGCGGCGGAAACGGCAGGTGCCCGTGGGGCTGTATAACCTGACCCGTTCCAGCACGCGCGGCGTGATCAGCCTGTGCCGGCCCACCGTGACCGGCTTGGAGCACGTGCCCTCGTCCGGACCCTTCATCGTTGCCGCCAACCATCTCTCCTTCCTGGACAGCGTGCTCATCCAGGCCCTGATGCCGCGGAAGGTCGGATTCTTCGCCAAAGCGGAGTACTTCACCACCCCGGGGCTGAAAGGTGCAGCCATGCGCAGCTTTTTTGAGAGCGTGGGGTCCATCCCGGTGGAACGCGGCCAGCAGGCGGCCAGCGTCGCTGCCCTGAAGTCGCTGCTCGACGTACTGGAGTCCGGGGGCGGGATCGGCATCTACCCCGAAGGAACCCGCTCCCGCGACGGCCTGCTCTACCGCGGCCGCACCGGGGTCGGCTGGCTCGCCCTCACCTCGGGCGCACCCGTGGTGCCGGTGGGGCTGATCGGAACGGAAAAGCTCCAGCCCGCCGGAAAGAAATGGGTCAAGCCCCGGCCCTTCACGATGGCGGTGGGGCGCCCGCTGTACTTTTCCAAGACCGGACCCCAGCATGCCCTTCCGGAGCGGCGCCGAGTCACCGACCAGGTGATGGACTCTATCGCCGAACTTTCCGGGCAGGAGCGCAGCGCCGCGTACAACCAGAACAAGCCCGACGGCGCCTAGCCCGGCGCACTTCAGCGGGCCGCGAAACGGCCGGCCGTACGTCCGGCAGCGGCGCGGTGCCGACTTAGGATGGAAAAGTGGCAGATCCAGCAACCTACCGGCCCCGGGCGGGGGAGATCCCGACCGAACCCGGGGTATACCGCTTCCGCGATGAGCACCGCCGGGTCATCTATGTCGGCAAGGCCAAGAACCTCCGTTCCCGGCTGAACTCCTATTTCGCCAATCCGCGCCAGCTGATGGCCAAGACCCGCACGATGGTGTTCACGGCCACCAGTGTGGAGTGGACGGTGGTGGGCACCGAACTTGAAGCCCTCCAGCTCGAGTACACCTGGATCAAGGAATTCAGTCCGCGGTTCAACATCATGTTCCGGGACGACAAGTCCTATCCCTACCTCGCCGTCACCATGGGCGAGAAGTATCCGCGCGCCCAAGTCATGCGCGGGGACCGCCGGAAGGACACCCGGTACTTCGGTCCGTTCTACCCGGCCAAGGCCATTCGAGAGACTCTCGATACCCTGCTGCGGGTCTTCCCGGTACGCACCTGCAGTGCCGGCGTCTTCAAGCGTGCCGAACGAACCGGCCGCCCCTGCCTGCTGGGCTATATCGACAAGTGCTCCGCGCCCTGCGTGGGTCGGATCAGCGCCGAAGACCACAAGGCCCTGGCCGCCGAACTCTGCGCCTTCATGGCCGGAGACTCCAAGCGCTTCATCCAGGACCTGGAGCGGCAGATGAAAGACGCAGTGGCCAACCTGGACTATGAGTCCGCGGCTCGCATCCGCGATGACATCGCGGCCCTGAGGAAGGTCTTCGAACGCAACTCCGTCGTGCTTTCCGAGGACACCGACGCCGACATCTTCGGACTGGTCCAGGATGAGCTGGAAGCCTCGGTGCAGGTCTTCCACGTCCGCGGCGGGCGGATCCGCGGACAGCGCGGCTGGGTTGTGGAAAAGGTCGAAGACACGGACACCGGGCAGATCGTAGAGCACCTGCTGCAGCAGGTCTACGGGGAGGGCGCCATGTCCGACAGGATCCCGCGCAAGGTCCTCGTCCCGGTGCTTCCGGACAATACCGAAGAACTGCAGGTCTGGCTGCGCGGGCTGCGCGGCTCGAAAGTCAAAATCTCGGTTCCCCAGCGAGGCGACAAAAAGACGCTCATGGAAACCGTCACGCGGAACGCGGAGGACGCCATGCGCCTGCACAAGAGCCGGCGGGCCGGTGACCTGACCACCAGGTCCGCGGCGCTGTCTGAACTGCAGGAGGCACTGGAGATTCCCGTTCCGCTGCTGCGCATCGAATGCTACGACATCTCCCATGTGCAGGGCACCAACGTCGTCGCGTCCATGGTGGTCGCGGAGGACGGCCTGATGAAGAAGTCGGACTACCGCCGTTTCTCCATTACCGGGGAGGCGGCGCGGGACGACACCGCCTCGATGTACGACGTAGTCTCCCGCAGGTTCAGGCACTATCTGGCCGAGAACTTCGACCCGGCTGCCGCCGTTCCGGATGCCGACCCGGACCGCCCGGTGCCCGCCGCCGGGGACGGCTCCGCCCAGGCCGGGCAAGTGCACGCAGGCCAGGCGTCCGGACCCGTCGCGGACACTCTGACGGCAGCGCCCAGGGCCAAGTTCGCCTATCCGCCAAACCTGGTGGTAGTCGACGGCGGCAGGCCGCAGGTGGCAGCGGCGTCGCGCGCCCTGGCTGACCTCGGCATCTCTGACGTCTACGTGGTCGGCCTGGCCAAGCGCCTGGAGGAGGTCTGGGTTCCGGACAGCGAGTTCCCCGTGATCCTGCCCCGGTCTTCCGAAGCGCTGTTCCTGCTGCAGCGCATCCGCGACGAAGCGCACCGCTTCGCGATCACCTTCCACCGGCAAAAGCGGGGGAAGTCAATGACGGCGTCGGCGCTGGACGGCATCCCCGGACTGGGGCCGGCCAAGCAAAAAGCCCTGATCAAGCATTTCGGCTCCGTCCGCAAGCTCAGGCAGGCTGACGTTGAAGCGCTGATGGAAGTTCCCGGAATTGGACCCGCGATGGCTGCCGTCATCCATACCTCCCTCGCCGAAGCCGGGGCGGAAACTGCCCCCGCCGTGAACATGGCCACCGGCGAAATTATTGAATCTTAGCTAGGCTGGTGGGAGCCGTCGCCGGCGGAGAAATCCGACCGGCGCCGGCCAGCCTTTGGGGCTCCCCGGTCCGGGGAACCCGGTGACTGACGGGAACAAGGAAAACATGACTGAAGTGGACGGGCTGCAAAGCGTTAAGCCTGCCGAGTCCGAACTGCTCGTCGTCACCGGCATGTCCGGTGCCGGCCGGAGTACCGCAGCCAATGCGCTGGAAGATCACGGCTGGTACGTGGTGGAGAACCTGCCGCCGCTGATGCTGGGGACACTCACCGAACTGGTCTCCCGCATGCCCCACTCGATCCCCAAACTGGCCGTGGTCATCGACGTCCGGAGCAAGGAACTCTTCCAGGACATCCGGGAGGCCCTGGGCAACCTCCGGGCCGCCGGCGTCGACTACCGCGTGCTTTTCCTCGAAGCCTCAGACCAGGCCCTGGTCCAGCGCTTCGAATCCGGCCGCCGGCCCCACCCGCTGCAGGAAGACGGAAGCATCCTGGACGGTATCGCCGCAGAACGGGACGTGCTGCGCGAACTTCGCGATGCCTCGGACGTCATCGTGGACACCTCCAAGTTCAACGTGCACGCGCTGGCAACGACGATCACCGAGCTCTTCACGGAGCAAGGTCCGATCGTCCTCCGGCTGAACGTGATGAGCTTCGGCTTCAAGTACGGCCTGCCCGTTGACGCGAACTTCGTGGCGGATGTCCGCTTCATCCCAAATCCGCACTGGGTCCCGCAGCTGCGCCCGCACACCGGGCAGGATGCAGACGTCCGGGACTATGTCCTGGGGGCGCACGGCACCGAGGATTTCCTGGACCGCTACGTCGATGCGCTGGCTCCCGTCATTGACGGCTACCGCCGCGAGAACAAGCACTACGCCACCATCGCCGTCGGATGCACCGGAGGCAAGCACCGGTCTGTCGCGGTCACCGAAGAACTCGCCAAGCGGCTGGCTAAGCTTCCGCACGTCACGGTAGCAGCGCACCACCGAGATCTCGGGCGGGAATAGATGGGGTTCCTCACCGGGCCCCTTCCGATCCTTCCCGACGGAGGAAGCCTGCGTCCGCCGGGCGGCGGCACGTCACCGGCGGTAGTCGCCCTGGGCGGCGGCCATGGGCTCTCCGCCACGCTCTCGGCCCTGCGCCTGCTCACCACCGACCTCACCGCCGTTGTCACCGTCGCCGATAACGGCGGCTCCTCCGGCCGCCTGCGCCAGGAGCTGGACGTCCTTCCGCCGGGAGACCTCCGCATGGCCCTTGCCGCGCTCTGCGACGACACGGACTGGGGCAGGACCTGGCGGGACGTCATGCAGCACAGGTTCCGTTCACGTCCGGGCGCCGAAGGGTCCCTGGACAACCATGCGCTCGGAAACCTGCTCATCGTCACCCTGTGGGAACTGCTGGGTGATCCGGTGGCCGGACTGCAATGGGCCGGAGCCCTGCTGGGTGCCCGCGGCCAGGTCCTGCCCATGTCCACCCTCCCGCTGACGATCGAAGGCGACGTCCTGCGGCAGACGGAGACAGGACTGCGGCACGAGACCGTCACGGGCCAGGCCGAACTGGCCGTCGCTGGAACCCAGTCGAGCGTCGTGAACGTCCGGCTGCTTCCACCGGATGCACCGGCCTGCTCCGAGGCAGTATCTGCAATCGGCCGGGCCGACTGGGTGATCCTGGGACCCGGATCCTGGTACACATCGGTCCTGCCGCACCTGCTGCTGCCCGAAATGCGGGAGGCGCTCGGCAGCACAGGTGCCCGCCGGTGCCTGACCATGAACCTGAGCAATGAGACGAAGGAAACTGCGGGCATGAGCGCAGTGGACCACCTGCAGGTCATCCGGCGCTATGCTCCCGGCTTCAAGGTGGACGCCGTGCTGGCCGATCCCAGCGTTGTGGAGGACAGGAACGAGTTCAGCGCAGCTGCCGCCGAAATGGGTGCCCGCGTTGTCTTCGGTAAGGTAGGGGCAGCGGCCGGCAGTCCGATTCATGATCCGCTGCGGCTTGCGGCCGCTTATCACGATGTATTTGGGGAACTCTAGGAGTGTGCTTGTGGCGCTGACTGCTGCAGTCAAAGAGGAACTTTCACGGCTTACCGTGAAGAAGTCCTCCGTTCGAAAAGCCGAAGTTTCGGCAATGCTGCGTTTTGCAGGAGGCCTGCACATCATCTCGGGGCGCATCGTCATCGAGGCTGAAGTGGACCTCGCGTCGACAGCCCGGAGGTTGCGGGCCGCCATCGCCGAGGTCTACGGGCACGCGAGCGACATCGTTGTCGTTTCGGGTTCGGGGCTGCGGCGGGGCAACCGCTATGTTGTCCGCGTCGTGAAGGATGGAGAGTCCCTGGCCCGCCAGACCGGGCTCCTGGATGCCCGGGGGCGGCCCGTGCGGGGCCTGCCCTCCGTCGTCGTGAACGGTTCCGCAGCAGACGCCGAAGCTGTCTGGCGCGGCGCCTTCCTCGCCCACGGGTCCCTCACCGAGCCCGGACGCTCATCCTCACTCGAAGTGACCTGCCCCGGCCCCGAAGCAGCCCTCGCACTGGTCGGTGCTGCGCGCCGGATCGGAATCGCGGCCAAGGCACGCGAAGTCCGGGGTGTGGACCGGGTCGTCATCCGTGACGGTGACACCATCGCGGCCCTGCTGACCCGGATGGGCGCCCACGATGCCCTGATGGTCTGGGAGGAACGCCGGATGCGCAAGGAAGTGCGCGCTACGGCCAACCGCCTGGCGAATTTCGACGACGCAAACCTCCGCCGCTCCGCGCAGGCGGCCGTTGCGGCAGGGGCGAGAGTGGAGCGCGCACTGGAGATCCTGGGTGAGGACGTTCCTGAACACCTGCGCTACGCCGGCGAGCTCCGGGTCGCCCACAAGCAGGCCAGCCTTGACGAACTGGGCCGTCTGGCCGAACCTCCCATGACCAAGGACGCAATCGCCGGCCGGATCCGCCGCCTGCTCGCGATGGCGGACAAGCGGGCCTCTGAACTGGGAGTTCCGGGTACGGAGGCCAATGTGACCGCCGAAATGCTAGACCAGTAGGCTCACGCTTAGGATGGACTAAGCGTGCTGATTTATTCAGCATCATCAACTTCCGGGTGGACACGCCGTCCGGATAAATGGATCCGAGTATCAACGGAGGATTTTCGTGAACGAATACACACTGCCGGAACTGCCGTACGACTACGCAGCGCTGGAGCCCCACATCTCGGCTCGCATCATGGAACTGCACCATGACAAGCACCACGCCACCTACGTGGCCGGCGCCAACACTGCACTGGCCCAGATGGCCGAAGCCCGCGAAAAGGGCGAGTTCGGCAACATCCCGAAGCTCTCCAAGGACCTCGCGTTCCACCTCGGCGGACACACGAACCACTCGATCTTCTGGAACAACCTCTCACCCGAAGGCGGCGACAAGCCGGTCGGCGAGCTGGCAGCGGCCCTGGATGACTTCTTCGGATCCTTCGACGCGTTCCGCGGACAGTTCACCGCGGCCGCGAATTCCCTGCAGGGTTCCGGCTGGGCCATCCTCGCCTACGAACCCCTCGGCGGAAACCTCGTGATCGAGCAGCTTTACGACCAGCAGGGCAACATCCCCGTTGGAACCATTCCGCTGCTGATGCTGGACATGTGGGAGCACGCCTTCTACCTGGACTACGTCAACGTCAAGGCTGACTACGTCAAGGCGTTCTGGAACATCGTCAACTGGGCCGACGTCGCCGCCCGGTTCGACGCAGCCCGCGCCGGCGCAACGCAGCTGGTGCTCCCCGCGTAATCGGGGAAACCGACCGGGTTTAAGGTGCCGCCGGTGTATGACCGGCGGCACCTGCGCGTAAGATGGAGCACACGGCTCATGCAGCGCCAGACCGGCAACCCGTGCGCTGAAGCAGGTCCGGGACGCGCCGCTCCTGCGAAGTCAACTGAAGTGGCCTTGTTCCACTGAGGTCACTAATTCTCGAACGACCCGCTATCAAGGAGAGAACAAAAGTGACTACTCGTGTTGGAATCAATGGATTCGGGCGTATCGGACGCGGCTACTTCCGGGCAGCACTGGAGCAGAATGCGGATCTGGATATTGTTGCGGTTAACGACCTGACAAGCCCGGAGACCCTGGCCCACCTGCTCAAATACGACTCGATCACAGGCCGCCTCGAAGAGGGCGTAGAGGTCCAGGACGGCAACCTGGTGGTGGGCGGCAAAACCGTCCGCGTCCTCGCCGAACGCGATCCCGCAAAACTGCCCTGGAAAGACCTGGGCGTGGACATCGTCATCGAGTCCACCGGGTTCTTCACCAAGGCTGAGGATGCGCGCAAGCACATTGAAGCCGGCGCCAAGAAGGTACTGATCTCCGCCCCGGGCAAGGGCGCCGACCGGACCATCGTGATGGGAGTGAATGACAGCGAGTACAACCCTGCCACTGACACCATCATCTCCAATGCTTCCTGCACCACCAACTGCCTGGCTCCGCTGGCGAAGGTCATCAATGATGCGTTTGGCATTGAACGCGGACTCATGACGACTGTCCACGCCTACACCGCTGACCAGAACCTGCAGGACGGCCCGCACCGGGACCTGCGCAGGGCACGGGCAGCGGCCCTGAACATCGTGCCCACCACCACGGGTGCTGCCAAGGCGATCGGCCTGGTGATCCCGGATCTGGACGGCAAGCTCGACGGCTTCGCACTGCGTGTGCCCGTCCCCACGGGATCCGTCACCGACCTGACCGTGAACCTTTCCCGGGAAGTCAGCGTCGAGGAGATCAACCAGGCCTATAAGGCCGCCAGCGAGGGTCCCCTCAACGGCTACCTCCGCTACACCGACGAGCCGCTCGTGTCGTCCGACATCGTGACTGATCCGGCGTCGTGCATTTTCGACTCCGGCCTGACCCGTGTCATGGGCAACGAGGCCAAGGTAGTCGGCTGGTATGACAACGAATGGGGCTACTCGTGCCGCATGGTGGACCTCACCACCTTGGTAGCTTCGAAACTCTAGGTCCCCGTCCTCCGCCCCACCGGGCACAGAAACAAAGGCAGATATGACAATCAAGACACTTGACGAGCTAATCAGCGACGGCGTCGACAACCGGTACGTTCTGGTCCGCTCGGACCTCAACGTCCCCCTCGCCGACGGGAAGGTTACCGACGACGGGCGCGTCCGCGCTTCGATTCCTACGCTGCAGCTTTTGGTGGAGCACGGCGCCAAGGTCATCGTTATGGCACACCTGGGACGGCCCAAGGGCCAGCCGGACGAGAAGTACAGCCTGCGTCCGGCCGTGGACCGGCTCGATGAGCTCGCCCCGTTCGCGGTGGAGTTTGCCGACGACGTCACCGGCCCCAGTGCCGTCGAACGTGCGGGAACCCTGGCAGCCGGCAGCGTCCTGGTGCTCCAGAACATCCGGTTCGACCCGCGGGAGACGTCCAAGGACGATGCCCAGCGGATGGAGCTGGCCCGTGAGCTCGCTGCCCTCACCGGTGGCAGCGGGGCGTACGTCGACGATGCTTTCGGGGCTGTCCACCGCAAGCACGCCAGCGTCTATGACATTGCCGAAGTCCTGCCTGCCTATGAGGGCAATCTGGTACGCAGCGAGCTGGAAGTGCTTTCGCGCCTGACGACGGACCCCGCCAAGCCCTACGTCGTGGTGCTGGGCGGTTCCAAGGTCTCGGACAAGCTGGCGGTGATCGAGAACCTCATGACCCGGGCCGACAGCCTGCTGATCGGCGGGGGCATGGTCTTCACGTTCCTCGCCGCCCAGGGACACAAGGTTGGAGCATCCCTGCTCGAAGAGGACCAGATCGAAACGGTGAAGGGCTATCTGTCCCGTGGCGCGGAGCTGGGCTGTGAGTTCGTCCTGCCGACCGACATTGTGGTGGCAGACAAGTTTGCAGCCGACGCCGAACACGAGGTAGTGCCCGCTGACGCGATGGAGGACAGCCGCTTCGGTGCGGCCGGGATCGGTCTCGACATCGGACCGGATTCCGCGCGTACCTTCGCTGACCGCATCGCGTCGGGTGCAACCGTCTTTTGGAACGGACCGATGGGTGTGTTCGAATTCGACGCCTTCGCCGGCGGTACGAAGGCAGTGGCCGAGGGTTTGAAGCAGTGCAGCGGCCTGACCGTGGTCGGTGGCGGGGACTCGGCCGCGGCCGTGCGCAAGCTGGGCTTCTCCGACAGCGACTTCTCGCATATCTCCACCGGCGGCGGAGCGAGCCTGGAATACCTTGAAGGCAAGGAACTGCCCGGCATCGCCGTCCTCGACAAGTAATCGGTGAACGGGCCTGCCGGGATTCTTCCGGCAGGCCCGTTGCCCTGTCCACCATCTATCGAAACCACCACATGAACCGGAGCAGAGATGACTACCTCGACCAACGGCAAGTATGACCGCACACCGCTGATCGCGGGCAACTGGAAAATGAACATGGACCACATGCAGGGCATCACCCTGCTGCAGAAGCTTGCGTGGACCCTCAGCGACGCGAGGCACGACTACAACCGCGTCGAGGTCGTCGTTTTCCCGCCGTTTACCGATCTCCGGAGCACCCAGACCCTCGTGCAGGGAGACAAGTTGAAGGTGGCTTACGGCGCACAGGACCTCTCGCCCGAGGATTCCGGTGCGTACACCGGCGACATTTCAGGCCAGTTCCTGTCCAAGCTCGGCTGCAGCTATGTCCTGGTCGGGCACAGTGAGCGCCGGAGTGTCCACGGCGAGTCAGACGAACTCCTGAACGCCAAGCTGAAGGCTGCCTTCCGCAACAACCTGGTCCCCATCCTCTGCGTGGGCGAAGGCCTCGAAGAGCGGCAGGCAGGCAACCACCTGCTGCACACCCTGGAGCAGGTCCGCAATGACCTGGCCGGTCTCACCGCGGAAGAGGTTTCCAGCCTGGTCATTGCCTACGAACCGGTGTGGGCGATTGGCACGGGCGAGGTTGCCGGGCCGGACGACGCCCAGGAAATGTGCAACACCATCCGCGCCGAGCTCGCCGATCTGTACGACGACGCCGTCGCTGCAAAGGTCCGGCTGCTGTACGGCGGGTCGGTTAAGGCCTCGAATGCTGCCAGCATCCTGAAGGAGCGTGACGTCGACGGCGTGTTGGTGGGCGGCGCCAGTTTGGACGTGGCCGAATTTGCTAATATTGTCAGGTTCGAGGAACACCTGGTGACCGACTGACCTGCGCAGCGGCAGCGTCTCCAATTCAATGCGTCACCCGTGAAAGGCCGTAAGTGGAAATTCTGAAGATCATCCTGCTGGTCCTGCTTGGCCTGACCAGCCTGCTGCTCACGCTCCTGATCCTGCTTCACAAGGGTCGCGGCGGAGGTATGTCCGACATGTTCGGCGGCGGCATGAGCACCAGCATGGGTTCTTCCGGGGTCGCGGAAAAGAACCTGAACCGTTTCACCGTCATCCTTGGCCTGTCCTGGGGCCTGGTCATCGTGGCCCTGGGCCTGATCCAGCGTTTCGCCGGCGAGTCCTAGGGACCCGGAGCGGGACTGCGCCGCCCTTCGGCAGCGCATACAACCACAAGCACATAGGAAAGGCCCCGGGTTATCCCGGGGCCTTTCCTATGTGCCAGCAGTCCCTAGTGCCGTTCTTCGGGCTGCAGCAGCTGTTCCGGGAGCTGCGAAGCCGCGGCCTGGTCAATCAGCCATCTGGTCTTCGAACGTCCCCGGGGTCCGGCTGCAGGCACCTGTACCGGTCCTGCCCCCGCAAGAGCGAGCCCGACGGCGCCCGCCTTATCCTCACCGGCTACCGTGAGCCAGACTTCATCCGCCGTATTGATGGCTTCCAAAGTGAGCGAGATGCGCTCGGACGGGGGTTTGGGGGAGTCCCGCACAGCCACCACCGTCTCGCCCGTGGTCCGGATGCCCGCCATCTCAGGGAAGAGCGAGGCGACGTGGGCGTCTGGTCCGACGCCCAGCAGCAGGACGTCGAAGCGCGGAAGGCGGGGATCGGTTTCCTCAAAACCCTCCGCGAGGTCTTCGGCCTGTGCCGCCGCGGCCAGTTCAGCAGCGTAAGCGGCAGCGGCCTCTTCCACCGTGGAGACACTATCCGTAGACGCGGCTTCATGCACCCGTGCCTGGTCCACTCCGAGGCGGGTGAGCATCGCCTGCCGGGCAGCCAGGGCGTTGCGCTCGGGGGAGCCGGGAGCAACGAACCGCTCGTCGCCCCACCAGAAGTTGACCCGCTGCCAGTCGACGGCTGTCCGGGCCGGCGCGGCGGCCACAGCAGCGAGCACACCGATGCCTGCTGTACCGCCGGTGAGGACTACCGTTACTTCGCCGCGCCGGTTCTGTACATCCACCAATTTGGTGATCAGCCGGGCAGCGGTTGCGTCGATCAGCGCCGCGGCGTTGGGATGGATGCTTACGCCATGGGGAGATTGCCTCATGCGGTGGTCCCTTCCGGGACCAGGCATGCTGCCAGCCCCTCCGTCAGTACTTCTCCGAAAACCTCGTCTGGATCCAGCCTGCGCAATTCCTCGGCCAGGCACTCGTGCAGTGTCCGCAGCGGCAGGGCAATCCGCTGCTCGGGCTGTCCGGGCTGCATCAGGTGGGCCATGCTGCCGCCCTCGGGACGGTAAAGCTCAATCGCACCCGCTTCGCGTTCCATCCGGACACGCCGGATGCCGGCACCGGCGGGGTCTTCAATGATCTTCACGGGAACCTTAAGGGCGTGCTTGAGCCAGGCGGCCAGCAGGAAGGTGCTTGCTGAGTCCGACGCACCCTCGACAGTGACGGACTGAAGGCCGCCGGCACCGTTCTGTTCCAGGACCGCCGCCAGCTGGATACGCCAGTGGGTGAGCCGGGTCCAGCTGAGGTCGGTGTCCCCGTCCGCGTAGGTCCGGCTGAGGTCCAGCAGTGACTGCTTGGGATCCGGCTCATTGGCAGCATCGGTGATGCGCCGGTGTGCGATCCGGCCCAGGGGAGTGGACGCCGCCGAACGCGGAAGGCCATGGGGCCACCAGACGACGATTGGCGCGTCGGGCAGCAGCAGGGCCGAGACCAGCGACTCGCTCTCGGCCGCGAGCTCACCGTAGCCGTAGAGCAGGATGACTTCGGAGGCACCGGCATCTCCGCCGACCCGAATCTGCGCGTCCAGCCGCGAGGGCTCATCGGCAGAACCGGCGACCAGCACGATCACGCGGCACGGGTGCTCCCGGCTGGCGGTATTGGCGGCTTCAATCGCTTCTTCGACGAAGTCCGGCGCGGTGACTACGACCAGCGTGAGGACTCGGCCCAGGGCGACAACGCCGCCTTTTTCCCGCATGGCGACGATTTTCTTGGACACCTTGGAGGTTGTGGTGTCAGGCAGTTCAACAATCACGGCCTTCTCCAGGTCCTTCCGTCGCGTGCGAGCAGTTCGTTCGCAGAAGCCGGTCCCCAGCTTCCAGGGGCATATGGTTCAGGCTGTTCATCCAGCGATGCCCAGTACTCCTCGAAGGGATCAACAATCTTCCAGGAGAGCTCAACCTCCTGGTGCCGCGGAAAAAGCGGGGGTTCGCCAAGGAGGACATCCAGGATGAGCCTTTCGTAGGCCTCCGGACTGGATTCCGTAAAGGAGTGTCCGTAGCCGAAGTCCATGGACACGTCCCGGACTTCCATCTGGGTCCCGGGAACCTTCGAGCCGAACCGGATGGTCGCGCCCTCGTCCGGCTGTACCCGGATCACGACGGCGTTCTGCCCGAAATCGTCTTCGGCATGGTCCCGGAAGAGCAGGTTGGGGGCCCGTTTGAAGACGACGGCGATCTCTGTCACCCGCCGTCCGAGCCGCTTTCCGGCTCGCAGGTAGAACGGAACTCCTGCCCAGCGGCGGGTATTGATGTCCAGCCGCACAGCGGCGAACGTCTCCGTCTTCGACTCCGGGTTGAAGCCCTCTTCCTCCAGGAAGCCGGTGACTTTCTCACCGCCCTGCCAGCCGCCGGTGTACTGCCCGCGGGCAGAGTGGCGGGAGAGGTCCTTCGGCAGCCGGACCGCGGCGAGCACCTTTTCCTTTTCGGCCCTGAGGTGGGCCGCATCGAAGGAAATCGGTTCTTCCATCGCGGTGAGCGCCAGCAGCTGCAGGAGGTGGTTCTGAATGACGTCGCGGGCGGCCCCTACGCCGTCGTAATAACCTGCACGTCCTCCGATGCCGATGTCCTCGGCCATGGTGATCTGCACGTGGTCAACAAAGTTGGCGTTCCAGATCGGCTCGAAAAGCTGGTTGGCGAAACGCAGCGCGAGGATATTCTGGACCGTTTCCTTGCCGAGGTAGTGGTCGATCCGGAAGACAGAGTCAGCGGGGAAGACTGACTCCACTACCTCGTTCAGGTCCCTTGCCGACTGCAGGTCATGGCCAAAGGGCTTTTCAATGACCACCCGCCGCCAGCGTCCGTCCGTCGACTCGGCGAGGCCGTGGCTGGAGAGCTGCTGGCAGACCTGTTCGAAGCTCTTCGGCGGCACGGAGAGATAGAACGCCACATTGCCGCGTGTCCCGCGCTGCTCATCGAGTTCCTGCAGGGTGGTGCGCAGCGTGTCGAAGGCCTCGTGATCGTCGAAGCCGCCCTGCACGAACCGGATGCCTTCGGCCAGCTGTTTCCACACGTTGTCACTGAACGCGGTCCGGGAGCGGTCCTGGACCGATTCCTTAACGTAGGCGGCGAAGTCCTCGTCGCTCCAGTCCCGCCGGCCAAAGCCTACAAGCGAGAAGCTCGGCGGCAGCAGCCCGCGGTTGGCGAGGTCATAGACAGCGGGAATGAGTTTCTTGCGGGCAAGGTCGCCGGTGACGCCGAAGATCACCAGCGATGAAGGACCCGCGATGCGGCTGAGGCGCCGGTCGCGCGGGTCCCGCAACGGGCTGGGGGAGCCGTTGTCGTGCTCTGGGGACATCAGTTAATTACCGTCCAGATCCTTGATGGTGTCAGCGAGCTGCTCAGATCCCGCAGCCCGGTTCAGCAGGTTCAGCCTCAGGACCGGGCGGCCGTTGTCGGCGAGGACCTG
This sequence comes from Arthrobacter sp. zg-Y916, assembly GCF_020907385.1. Taxonomy (NCBI): domain Bacteria; kingdom Bacillati; phylum Actinomycetota; class Actinomycetes; order Micrococcales; family Micrococcaceae; genus Arthrobacter; species Arthrobacter sp. zg-Y916. The sequence continues at coordinate 60,333 of NZ_JAJJOD010000003.1, forward strand.
GGCATCTCCGGCTGCCTGGGCCGCAATCAGGTCGCCGAAGCTGAAGGGACGCCCCGGGATCGCGACGTCGGTTGCGGGTGCCCCGGTGATTTGCAGGTAGACGCCCTGCGCCGGACCGCCCTTGTGGAACTGCCCGGTGGAGTGCAGGAAACGCGGACCCCAGCCGAACGTCACGGGACGCCCGGTGATTCCGGCCAGTTCCGGGCGCAGCCGCTCGAGATCCGACTGGGCGCTGCGGTCCAGGTAGGCCTGGACACTCAGGTAGCCATCCGCGCCGAGCTGGTCCAGGAGGGCACCGAGTGCTTCCTTAAGGGTTTTCGACCCGCCAAGCAGCTGAGCATCGCCGCGGACCTCGATGTTCCCGTCGACGAACGACGGCGCCACGGGCTCCGGCTGTGCGTCCAGCAGGCCGCGTGCGGCTTTCTTGGCAGCCTCGACGTCCGGCTGGTCGAATGGATTGATCCCCAGCAGGCGTCCGGCAACGGCCGTTGCGTACTCCCACAGCATCATCTGTGCGCCGAGGCTTCCGGAGACGACCACCTGGTTGCCCTCCGGCAGGGCTTCCGCTTCCGGAGAGGTAATCCGGACCACCAGGACATCCGGTGCGCCGGCAAGGGTTTCGGGAGCCTGCGGCTCCGCCACCACCGGCAGCACGCCGGTGCCAAGTTTTCCGGTGGATTCGGCTATGAGCTGCTCCGCCCAGTCGGGAAATCCAACCAGCCCGGAGTCCTCGTCAACGATCACAATCTTGTTCCGCAGCGGATCGGTGCCGCCCAGGGCCGCGCCCAGGGCGAGGCCGATGTTGTCTTCCGCGTTGTCGCTGAGGATCTCCGCCGTATCTTCTGCTTCGTCGAGCAGCGTCTCAATGTCCGCGCCCGCCAGCCCTGACGGAACCAGGCCGAAAGCCGTGAGCGCAGAGTAGCGGCCGCCGACGTTCGGGTCCGCGTTGAACACCGCACGGTAGCCTGCCTCGCGGGCAGCGGCGTCCAGCGGAGACCCCGGATCCGTCACCACGACGATCCGTGAGGCAGCATCGATTCCTGCCTGGGTGAAGGCCTCTTCAAAAACGCGGCGCTGCGAGTCTGTTTCCACGGTGGAGCCGGATTTGGAGGACACCACAATAACGGTGGGGGCGAGGTCCTGCGCCAGGGCGGCAGCCACGGAGTCGGGATCCGTGGAATCCAGCACCGTGAGGTCCACCCCGGCGGTGCCGGTGATGACCTCCGGCGCCAGCGAGGAGCCTCCCATTCCGGCGAGGACCACGCGGTTGACTCCCTCGGCTGCCAGTGCCTGGCGCAGTTCGCGAATCTGTCCCAGCAGCGGCCGGGAGCTTTCGCCCGGGTTTAGCCAGCCCAGGCGGATGGACGCTTCAGCTTCTGCATCGGGCCCCCACAGTGTGGGGTCCTGGGCGAGGAGCCGGGTGGCTACCTCGTCCCGGACCAGGCCGGGAACCTTGGCCTCCACGGCGTCACGGGCAGCTCCTGCTGCTTCAAAGGACAGAGCGGTCATGGGATTAGGCCTCCTGCGCGCTGGTCAGTGCTGCGGACACGGTTTCCAGGAGCTCGCCCCAGGACACCACGAACTTCTCCAGGCCTTCAGTCTCCAAAAGGCCAACGACGTCGTTGTAATCGATGCCGGCACGGTCCAGGTCGTCCAGCACAGCGGCGGCCTCGGCGTATGTTCCGGTGACTGTGTCTCCGGTGATGACCCCGTGGTCGGCAGTAGCCTCGAGGGTTTTCTCCGGCATGGTGTTCACGACTCCCGGAGCCACGAGCTCGGTGACGTAGAGGGTGTCCGGCAGGTTCGGGTCCTTGACGCCGGTGGAGGCCCACAGCGGGCGCTGCGGCCGGGCCCCGGCAGCGGCCAGCACCTGCCAGCGCTCGGTACTGAACTGCTCTTCCCAGACCTGGTAGGCCAGACGCGCGTTTGCCAGCCCTGCCTTGCCCTTCAGCGCCTTGGCGTCATCGGTGCCGACGGCGTCAAGCCGCTTGTCGATCTCGGCGTCGACGCGGGAGACAAAGAAGGAAGCCACGGAATGGATGGTGGAGAGATCGTGGCCGTTTTCCCGGGCCTGCTCGATCCCGGCCATGTACGCGTTGATGACCTCGCGGTAGCGCTGAAGCGAGAAGATCAGGGTGACATTGACGCTGATGCCGGCGGCAATCACAGCCGTGATGGCCGGGAGGCCTTCCGGCGTCGCCGGGATCTTGATCAGGACGTTGCTGCGGCCGACCTTGTCAAAGAGTTCCTTGGCCTCGTTGATGGTTCCCTGCGTGTCGCGGGAGAGGCGGGGGTCCACTTCGATGGACACGCGGCCGTCAACGCCGTCCGTCGCTGCGGCGACGGGAGCGAAGACGTCGCACGCCTGGAGAACGTCGTCGGTGGTGATCTCGAAGACCGCCTTGTCGACGCCGGCTCCGTTGGCCGCAAGCTGCTGGACCTGTGTCGCGTAAGACTCACCGTTGGCCAGTGCAGCCGCGAAGATGCTCGGGTTCGTGGTGACGCCCACGACGTTGCGGGAGGCGATGAGGTCCTTCAGTGATCCGGAGGTGATCCGCTCACGTGACAGGTCATCAAGCCAGATGGAAACTCCGGCGTCGGAAAGTGCTGCTGTGGGGCTGGAAGTCATAGGGATACTCCTTTTTCCTTTTACTTCTGGTCGCCGGTCTCGGTGGAGGCGGCGCCCGAAGGTGCGGCAGGGGTGCCGGCAGGTGCGGCGTCCTGTCCGTGGACCGCTGCGAGGGAATCCCTGGCAGCCTGGGCGACAGCATCGGCGGTAATGCCAAACTCGTTGAACAGCGTCTTGTAGTCGGCTGAGGCGCCGAAGTGTTCCAGTGAGACCATGCGTCCGTCGTCCCCGACGAACTCGCGCCAGCCCTGGGCGATCCCGGCTTCAACGGAGACGCGCGCCTTGACGGAGCGGGGGAGGACGGCTTCGCGGTAGTCAGCGTCCTGGCGGTTGAACCACTCGACGCTGGGCATGGAGACAACCCGCGCTGCGATGCCTTCTGCTGCCAGCGCTTCACGGGCAGCCACGGCGAGCTGGACCTCGGAGCCGGTGCCGATCAGTACGACGTCGGGAGTAACGGTTTCCCCGTCCCGCACCGCTTCTGCGAGGACGTAACCGCCGCGCGCTGCGCCGTTGGCCGAACCGAAGGAAGCTGCGTCGGCTGCGCCGGTGCCCCGTTCCCACGTGGGGACATTCTGGCGGGTCAGGACGATGCCGGCCGGGTTTTCCGTGTTCTCCAGGATGGTGCGCCAGGCAACGGCGACCTCGTTGGCATCCGCAGGACGGACGACGTCGAGTCCCGGGATGGCGCGGAGCGATGCCAGCTGCTCAACGGGCTGGTGCGTCGGGCCGTCCTCGCCCAGGCCGATCGAGTCATGCGTCCAGACATAGATGGAGGGAACGCCCATGAGCGCGCCGAGCCGAATCGCGGGCCGCTGGTAATCGCTGAAGATCAGGAACGTGCCGGAGAAGGCGCGGGTGTTGCTGGACATCGTGATGCCGTTGACGATCGCGGCTGCGGCATGTTCGCGGATGCCGAAGTGCAGCACGCGTCCGTACGGGCCGCCGGACCATGTCCCGGTCTGCCTTGACGCGGGGATGAAGGACGGAGCGCCTTCGATTGTGGTGTTGTTCGACTCGGCGAGGTCGGCCGACCCGCCCCACAGCTCCGGGAGAACCGGGCCAATGGCACTGAGCACCTTGCCGGACGCGGCGCGGGTGGACACGTCCTTGCCTGCTTCGAAGACCGGCAGGCTGTCTTCCCAGCCCTCGGGCAGGGTTCCGGCCTGGATGCGTTCCAGGAGCTTTGCGCCCTCCGGATTGCTCTGGCGCCAGGCTGCGAAGGCGTCGTTCCAGAGGGCGTGTTCCTTCGCGCCGCGGGACACAGCCGCGCGGGAATGCTCCAGGACCTCGTCAGCAACCTCAAACGTCAGCTCGGGGTCGAAGCCCAGCGTTTCCTTCAGGGCTGCGACTTCGTCCTTGCCCAGGGCCGAACCGTGGATCTTGCCGGTGTTCTGCTTATTCGGTGCCGGCCAGCCGATGATGGTGCGCAGCGAAATGATGGACGGCCGTCCGGTTTCGGCCTTGGCCGCAACCAGCGCGTTGTAGAGACCGTCGACGTCTTCCTTGTATTCCCCGCCCGCAGTCCAGTCCACCCGCTGGGTGTGCCAGCCATAGGCTTCGTAGCGCGCCAGGACGTCCTCGGTGAAGGCAATGTCAGTGTCATCTTCGATGGAAATGTGGTTCTCGTCGTAGATCACCACGAGGTTCCCGAGTTCCTGGTGCCCGGCGAGGGAGGAAGCCTCGGACGTGACGCCTTCCTGGAGGTCGCCGTCGGAGGCGATGACCCAGATAGTGTGGTCGAAGGGGCTGCTGCCAGCCGGGGCATCGGCGTCGAACATTCCACGCAGGCGGCGCTGGGCATAGGCGAAGCCGACTGCGGACGCCAGCCCCTGGCCCAGCGGGCCGGTGGTGATTTCGACGCCGTCGGTGTGGCGGTACTCGGGGTGTCCCGGGGTCTTCGATCCCCAGGTGCGCAGCGACTTGAGGTCATCCAGTTCCAGGCCGTACCCGGAAAGGAACAGCTGGATGTAGAGGGTCAGCGACGTGTGCCCGGGGGAGAGGACAAACCGGTCACGGCCCAGCCAATGGGGATCTGCCGGATCGTGGCGCATGAGTTTCTGGAAGAGCAGATAGGCGGCGGGGGCCAGGCTCATGGCCGTCCCGGGGTGTCCGTTGCCAACCTTTTCGACGGCGTCAGCTGCCAGGACGCGGATAGTATCCACTGCCTTGCTGTCGGTCTCGGTCCAGGTCAGGTTCTGCTCTTCCAAATGTGGCACGTTTACCGGGCCCCTCTCTGCTGCGGATGAACGGTGCCCCTGGCACCGGAAGCGGCGTCTGCCGCTCCAAACCGGATGTTGCGCTGAATCGTTGCCGGACAGCTGCACTGTTCAGCCCGGTCCGGCGGCTCATTCACTGTTGCCGGACCCGCTGGTTGCACACGCTGCGCACAGCACTTTTCGGTGCGGCGGCAATGTCCGTTCCAACCTTATCCCGAAGGCCGTGCCAATGGGCGTATCGTGTCGGGCAAACCGGTGATAGGGGCACCGTTGGTCTGCACTGCCGGGCGACGAGGGCGGAAGGGCTCTTCTGCTTCGTTTTCTACAGGGGATAGAGGTTATGATGAACTCGGACTTTTCCAGCCCAGACAGGACTAAGTGATCGTTTCGTGAGTACGCAGCATGCCCCCGCCGAGGTTCCGGTGTACGCCGGAAAAATGAGCGTGGGACGTAAGCTACGGGCCTACGTGGCGCTGACGAAGCCGCGCGTCATTGAGCTCCTGCTCGTCACGACCCTTCCCACCATGTTTTTTGCGCAGGGTGGCGTTCCGTCCGTCTGGCTGATGGTCTCGACGATGGTTGGCGGCGCACTGGCCGCGGCCAGTGCCGGTGTCTTCAACTGCTACATCGACCGGGACATGGACCGGCTCATGCGCCGGACCGAGAAGCGTCCCCTTGTGACCGGCGAGGTCAGCCCCCGTGAGGCGCTCGTCTTCGGCTGGGTGCTTGGCATCATCTCCATCGCGCTGCTCTGGTTCGGCGCCAACCCGCTCACGGGCCTGCTGGGCCTCGGTGCGATCCTGCTCTACGTCGTCTTCTACACGCTGATCCTCAAGCGCCGCACCACGCAGAACATTGTCTGGGGCGGAGCGGCCGGCTGCATGCCGGTACTGATTGCCTGGGCCGCCGTGACCAACACGGTGGAATGGCCCGCCGTCATCCTCTTCATGGTGATCTTCCTGTGGACGCCGCCGCATTACTGGCCGCTGTCCATGAAGTACGGGGAGGACTACCGCAACGCCTCCGTGCCGATGCTCGGCGCAGTGGCCGGAGCCAAGCTCGTCTCCGTGCAGGTGGTGCTCTACGCCTACGCCACGGTGGTCTGCTCCCTGCTGCTGATTCCCGTGGGCGGAGCCGGCTGGGTCTACACCGCCGGTGCCGTCCTGAGCGGCGGCTGGTTCCTGGTCGAAAGTCATCGCCTGCACTCCCTTGCCCAGCGCGGGGACGTGACGGACAAGTCGGCCATGAAGGTTTTCCACGGCTCGATCAGCTACCTGACCATCCTCTTCCTGGCCCTGGCCATCGATCCCTTCGTCGGCGGCCCGCTCTTCTAGCTGATTCGCCCTGCGGCCTAAGCGGCCCGCTGCGCCCCGACCAGGGACCACTCCACGCTGCTGGCCCGGGTCACCGTCGGTTTCGGCGTCGCCTTCGGCGGACTGATGACCGCGCCGGCCGTTGCCGCCCCGCCGTGAATCAGGAAGCCGGGGCTGAGCCTTGGAATCGGAGGTGTCCTTGCAGCGGGCCTGGCCGCAGCCCATCCGGCTCTCGCACTCGTTGGGGCAGCGACGCCCTGCTGGTGTGGATCTTTATCCCGGGGCACGGTGATAATCGGCCCCGCCGGTAAAGGTCCTTGCCGGAGGCTTCTGGAAGCTCGTGATCTCGATGCCGGACGTGAGACAGCCGTCCGCGCATGTGCGCTGGTGAACGCCTACCGTGCTAACGCGGCGGACACGGCTGCACGCTAAGCCGGCGGCCTGGCTTCGGCGGCCTGCGGCAGCCTCTGCTGTCCTATGCCTTGGGACTCTGTTCCGGAACCTTTCGGGAGAACCCGGTGTAGAACACCTGTGCAGCAGCAGCCGTCATCAGCGAAGCCCCCAGCATGTGCAGTGCCACCAGGGCGATTGGCAGCGCCAGGAAGTGCTGCGCGTAGCCAATAACGGCCTGGGCCAGCACGACGGCGGTGAAGAGCAGCAGGGAGCGCTTGAACCGGACATCCACGGTACGCCGGTAGACCAGGTACAACGCGACGATAAGCGTGAAGACCAGCAGGTAGACGGGAACGACGTGAATCCGGGTCATCAGGTCCGGGTCAAGGTTGTTGCGGGCTGCGCCATGGTCTCCGGCATGCGGGCCGGCGCCGGTGACGATCACGCCCAGGACTACGGTAATGGCTGACAGCACCGCAATGGCCCAGACCACGGGACGCAGGGTCCGTCCGGCCAGCGGCTCGTGCCGCTCTGCGAGCTGGCCGGGGCTCAGCCAGGCCCGGTTCACCAGGACAACCGCCACGGCGATGATGATCATCGACACGATGAAGTGCAGGCCCACAACCCACGGATTCAGGCCGGTCCAGACCGTGATGCCTCCGATGAACGCCTGCGCCGGGATGCCGGCCAGGGCGGCAACCGAGAGCCGCATCAGGTCAGGGCGCGCAGAACGGCCCTTCCAGACTGACGCCAGCATGCCGAACGCAATGGCGGTGAGCACGAACGTCAGCAGCCGGTTGCCGAACTCGATCACCCCGTGGATGCCCATCTCCGGCGTCGCGACCAGTGAATCGGCAGTGCAGAGGGGCCATTCCGGGCAGCCCAGCCCCGAAGCGGTCAGCCGGACGGCACCGCCGGTAACGACGATGCCGATGTTGGCCACCAGGGTGGCGACCGCCAGGGAACGGACCAGTCGGCTCGTCGCAGGCCCGGCAGCCGGTTCGGCAGCACGCGCAGCGGACGTGGGGGCGGGGGTATTCGGCACGGGTACTAACTCCATTTGAACCAGCGGACGGCTGCAAGACCGCCCAGGATTGTCCACGCCAGCAGGATGAGCGTGGCGGAAAGGTTGAACTGTGCTTCGAGAAGCGCCGACCTCAGCACATCCCCGAGGGCGGCTGAAGGCAGTGCCTGGATCCAGGGTTGCAGATCGGCAGGGAGGCTGGCAGCCGGAATGATGATGCCGCCGATTCCTGCGAGCAGGATCCAGAGCAGGTTGGTGATGGCCAAAGTGGCTTCGGGCCGCACGGTTCCGGCGACCAGCAGCCCCAGGGAGGTGAAGGCAACGGCCCCCAGGACCAGCAGCGCAACTGCCAGCGGGATGCCCGGCAGCGAGGGCTGCCAGCCCATGAACAGGGCGACGACGGTGACGAGCACGGCCTGGATGGCGAGCACCGACAGCACAGCGATGATCTTGCCGGCGATCAGTCCGGCACGGCCCAGGGGAGTGGTGGAGAGATACCTCAGGACTCCGTAGCGGCGGTCGAATCCGGTGGCGATGCCCTGCCCGGTGAACGCCGTGGACATAGCGCACAGCGCCAGCACCCCGGGAACAGCGGTATTGACCCGCGACGATCCGTACGCATCCAGCAGGGGCGTGACGCTGAGTGCAATCAGGCCAAGCAGGGGGAGTACGACGGCGAGAATCAGCTGCTCACCGTTGCGCAGCATGGTCTCGGCCTCGTATTTGCCTTGATTGAAGACCCGGACCGGCAGGGAAGCTGGTGCGCTCATCGGATTTCCCTTCCGGAAAGTTCGAGGAAAACGTCCTCAAGCGTGCGGGAGGCCATGTGGATGCTGTCCGGCAGTATCCCGGCGTCATTCCACCATGCGGCCAAGTTGACCAGGTCAGCGGGCGCGAACGTGCCCCGCAGGGTGTAACTGCCTGGCGCCTCTTCCGTCAGTATCAGGTGATCCAGAGCCGGAACTGAGAGGCTGAGGCCGGCAGGCGCGGCGAAGGTCATTTCCCGGCCGGCTGCATGGTCAGCAGTTCGGGCGGTCAGTTCGGCAACGGTGCCCCGGGCGACCGTGCGGCCGGCATCGATGATGTAGACGTAGTCGGCGAGCTTCTGGGCATCGTCCAGCAGGTGAGTTGTCAGGATGATGCCCAGGCCCTCATCCCGCAGTTCCTGGATAAGCTCGAAGACGATCTGGCGTGACTGCGGATCAAGACCGGCGCTCGGTTCGTCGAGGAAAAGGACTTCGGGGTTCCCCACCAGTGCTGCTGCAAGGGCCACGCGCTGGCGCTGCCCGCCTGAAAGCCGGCGGATGCCGGTCTTCGCGAAACTGCCGATTCCCAGCCGGTCCACCAGTGAGTCGACATCGCGGGGATCGGCATACATGCCGGCGATATGGCGCAGCAAGGCCACCGGCCGGGCCGACGGCGGAAGGCCGCCGTCCTGGAGCATCACTCCGGCCCGCGCGCGAAGGTCCGCTCCGGCTCCGTAAGGGGCTTGGCCCAGCAGCAAAACCTCACCGCCGTCGATGGGCTGCAGGCCCTGGGCACATTCAAGGGTCGTCGTTTTTCCGGCTCCGTTCGCCCCCAGCAGGGCCGTAACCTGCCCCCGCCGTGCGGTGAAGTCCACGCCGGCAAGGACGCGGATCATTTTGCCGTCGAGACCGGGAACAGGACCGCAGTCCCGAATGAGGCCGGTGATAGTCAGGCAGGGGTCGTCGTTAGGCACGCCCATATTCTACGTTAGGTAGTAGTTTCTCCTCGCCCTTTCCTCCCGGGCTGCCCTCCCGCGGGGAAGCCTCGCCTTAGTAGCCCTGCGGAATGGATTAGGTCATGATTGTGTTGTGTATTCTGTGAAGAGTTCAGCGACGCCGGAACCGCCGGTGGCAGCCAAAGAGTCCGAAGAGCGCACCCGGGACCGCGTCCTGGGTGCGGTGCTTGAACACGGCCCCGTCAGCGCCGCCGAACTCGGCGAGCGGCTGGGTTTCACACCCGCAGCAGTTCGGCGGCACCTTGATGCACTGGATCGGCAGGGACTGATCGAAGTCAAACGTGTCTCTGCGCCCGGCGCCGGTGCCGGCCGCCCCGCGCGGCGATACGTTGTTTCCCAGCAGGGACAGTCGTACCTCGGCAATGACTACCTCACGATTGCCGCTGAGGCTCTCCGCGCGCTGGGCCAGGCTGCCGGGCCGGAAGCCATTGAGGCCTTTGCCGCTGCTCGCTTTGCGAAGATGGAGGAAAGGTACCGCCCGGTCATCGAGGCTGCCGGTGACGCCGTCGAGGACAGGGCGCAGGCCCTGGCCGCAGAACTCACGAAGGACGGCTTCGTCGGTTCGACAACCATGATCGGCACCAGCCGGACGCCCAGCACCCTGCTGAGCGTGCAGCTGTGCCAGGGGCACTGCCCCATCCAGGCGCTGGCCAGCGCCTACCCCGTCTTCTGTGACAAGGAGACCGAAGTTTTCTCGCGGCTGCTGGGAGTGGATGTGCGCAGGCTGTCCACTCTGTCCCGCGGCGGGCACGTTTGTACGACCCACATCCCAGTGGGGCGTTCCATGGCTGCGCCCCACCAGCCGGTGGGATCCGCAACAACCCAGTCCACATCCACTCATCAGCAAGAAAGGCCGTGATGACGGATCAAGTAACCCGGAAGGCCGAGGCACCGCAGGTGCCCGACTCCGTGATTTCAGACATCCTGGAAAAGAACCCCGAACTCGAGGGCATTGGCACCTACGAGTACGGCTGGGCCGACTCAGATGTCGCCGGGTCCAACGCCCGCCGTGGCCTCTCCGAGGAGGTTGTCCGTGACATTTCGGCGAAGAAGAACGAGCCGGAATGGATGCTGGACCTGCGTCTGAAGGGCCTGAAGTACTTCGACCGCAAGCCCATGCCCACATGGGGTGCAGACCTCTCGGGCATCGACTTCGACAACATCAAGTACTTCGTGCGCTCCACCGAGAAGCAGGCGAAGACGTGGGAAGACCTGCCCGAGGACATCCGCAACACGTATGAGAAGCTCGGCATTCCCGAAGCTGAGCGCGGCCGCCTGGTTTCCGGCGTCGCCGCCCAGTACGAGTCCGAGGTTGTCTACCACCAGCTCCGCGAGGACCTGGAACGCCAGGGCGTGATCTTCCTGGACACCGACACGGCGCTGAAGGAACACCCGGAGATCTTCCAGGAGTACTTCGGCACCGTCATTCCCGTGGGTGACAACAAGTTCGGTTCGCTGAACACTGCCGTCTGGTCCGGCGGCTCCTTCGTGTACGTCCCGAAGGGCGTCCACGTCGAGATCCCCCTGCAGGCCTACTTCCGGATCAATACGGAAAACATGGGCCAGTTCGAGCGCACGCTGATCATCGCCGATGAGGACTCCTACGTCCACTACATCGAAGGCTGCACCGCGCCGATCTACACGTCGGATTCGCTGCACTCCGCAGTTGTGGAAATCATCGTGAAGAAGGGCGCCCGCGTCCGCTACACGACCATCCAGAACTGGTCCAACAACGTGTACAACCTGGTAACCAAGCGGGCCATCGCCCACGAAGGTGCCACCATGGAGTGGATCGACGGCAACATCGGTTCCAAGGTGACCATGAAGTATCCGGCCGTCTACCTGGTTGGCGAGCACGCCAAGGGTGAGACCCTGTCCATCGCCTTCGCCGGCGAAGGCCAGCACCAGGACACCGGCTCCAAGATGGTTCACATCGCGCCGAACACCAAGAGCTCGATCATCTCCAAGTCCGTGGCCCGCGGCGGCGGCCGTGCTGCGTACCGCGGCCTGGTCCAGGTCCGTGAAGGCGCCAAGAACTCCGCCAATACCGTGCGCTGCGACGCACTGCTGGTGGACACCATCTCCCGCTCGGACACGTATCCGTACGTGGACATCCGCGAAGACGACGTCACCATGGGCCACGAGGCCACGGTTTCGCGCGTCAGCGAGGAACAGCTGTTCTACCTCATGTCCCGCGGCCTTCCCGAGGACGAGGCCATGGCCATGATCGTGCGCGGCTTCATCGAGCCGATCGCGCGTGAACTGCCGATGGAATACGCCCTTGAACTCAACCGCCTCATTGAACTCCAGATGGAAGGAGCCGTCGGTTAATGTCGAAGCTTAATGACGTTGCTGAAAACGTAGTCGAGACCGTGGCCGAAAAGGTCAGCAGCGCAGTGGAAGGCGTCAAGGCACGTATCGGGGCTCCGTCCGGAGACCGCCGCGTCCGCATTGACGGCTTCACCGAAGAGGGCGAAAACCTCTCTCCGCTGAATGAGTCTTCCCCGGTCCTGGGCGGCGACAGCAGCAAGTCCCACAGCCACGGCGCAGGCGCCGGCATTCCCGACAGCTCCCGTGCGGGACGCATGACGTCCTTCCACCGGGCGGACTTCGGCAAGCTCACCGGCCGCGAAGAGGACTGGCGGTTTACCCCGCTCAAGCGCCTGCGCGGCCTGCACACCGAGGAACTGACCGGCACAGCCCCCGAGGTCGCCGTCGTCGCCCCTGAGGGCGTCACTGTGGCCGGAATCGGACGCGATGACTCCCGGATCGGAACTGCGGGCATCCCCGAAGACCTGGTTGCCGCTGCTGCCTGGGAAGCCTTCACCGAAGCCACCCTGGTCAGCATTCCCAAGGACACCCAGGCCGAAGGCACCGTGACGCTGTCCATCACGGGCGCCGGCACGGATCCCGCAGCGCAGCACATCCTGATCGAGGCCGGTGCCTTCTCCAAGGCGGTCGTCGTCCTGGACCACAAGGGTTCGGCCACGCTGTCCCAGAACGTGGAAATCCTCGTCGGTGACGGCGCGGAACTGACGGTCATCTCGGTCCAGGACTGGGACGACGACGCCGTCCACGCTTCTGCGCAGTACGCCCGGATTGGCCGCGACGCACGCTTCAAGCACGTCGTCGTCAGCCTCGGCGGCGACCTGGTGCGCGTCACGCCGTCCTCGAAGTTCACCGCCACCGGCGGCGACGTTGAAATGTTCGGCCTGTACTACGCCGACGCCGGCCAGCACCTGGAACAGCGCCTCTTCGTGGACCACGCAGTTCCGAACTGCAAGTCCCGCGTCATGTATAAGGGTGCACTGCAGGGCAAGGACGCACACACCGTCTGGGTTGGCGACGTGCTCATCCGCAAGGAAGCCGAAGGAACGGACACCTACGAGGTGAACCGTAACCTGCTGCTCACCGACGGCGGCCGTGCCGACTCCGTGCCCAACCTCGAAATCGAGACCGGACTCATTGAAGGCGCCGGCCATGCCAGCGCCACCGGCCGGTTCGACGACGAGCACCTGTTCTACCTGATGGCCCGCGGCATCCCCGAGGACATCGCACGCCGCCTCGTCGTGCGCGGCTTCCTGAACGAAATCATCCAGCAGATCCGGGTTCCGGAGCTGGAAGAGCGCCTCACCGCCGCCGTCGAGCGTGAGCTCGCACAGGTTGAGAACTAAGCACTCTTCCCCCAACACAGAACCTGCAGACCGCACCGCACGCGTGCAAAGAGAAAGCGAACAACGCATGTCCACTCTTGAAATCAAGGACCTTCACGTCAGCATCGAGACCGATCAGGGCTCGAAGCAGATCCTGAAGGGCGTCAGCCTGACCATCAACACCGGCGAGACCCACGCCATCATGGGCCCCAACGGCTCCGGAAAGTCGACCCTGGCTTCCACCATCGCCGGCCACCCCCGCTACACGGTGGACAGCGGCTCCATCACCCTGGACGGCGAAGACGTCCTGGCGATGAGCGTCGACGAGCGTGCCCGGGCCGGCCTGTTCCTGGCCATGCAGTACCCGGTTGAGGTTCCGGGTGTCACCATGACCAACTTCCTGCGGACCGCCAAGACGGCGCTCGACGGTGAAGCTCCGTCCCTGCGCCACTGGACCAAGGACGTCAAGGCCGCCATGGCCCAGCTGCGCATCGACGCCGACTTTGCCCAGCGCAACGTCAACGAAGGCTTCTCCGGCGGTGAGAAGAAGCGCGTGGAAATCCTCCAGCTTGAACTCTTCCACCCGAAGTTCGCAATCCTCGACGAGACCGACTCCGGCCTGGACGTGGATGCGCTCAAGGTTGTTTCCGAAGGCGTCAACCGGGAGCATGCCGAAGGAAAGATGGGTACGCTGCTGATTACGCACTACACGCGGATCCTGCGCTACATCAAGCCGGACCACGTCCACGTCTTTGTTGACGGACGCATCGCCGAGCAGGGCGGCCCGGAGCTGGCCGACCGGCTGGAAGAAGAGGGCTACGACCGGTTCACGAACGCCGGCGCAGCCAGCGCCTGAGCCTGAGCGCAGCGCCGGAAGGAGAAGGAGCACAATATGACTGACGCCAACCTGGCCCAGACATCCCTTGAGGATGTCGAAGAGGCCCTGAAAGACGTTATCGACCCCGAACTGGGTGTCAACATCGTTGACCTGGGCCTGCTGTACGGACTCAAGTACGCCGAAGACGGCGCCCTTCTCATCGACATGACGCTCACGACTGCGGCCTGCCCGCTGACGGACGTCCTCGAAGAGCAGACCGCCAAGGCCCTGGAGGGGGTCGTGGACGAGTTCCGGCTGAACTGGGTCTGGATGCCGCCGTGGGGTCCGGAAAAGATCACCGACGACGGACGTGACCAGATGCGGGCCCTCGGCTTCAACATCTAGGCACTGACCTGCAAAAAGGGCGGGCACCAGACATGGTGCCCGCCCTTTAGCGTTCCCGCTCCGGCACGGGCTCGCCGATGCCGCGGGCCGCGAGGGCGTCTCCGGTCTGCTGGGCGTAGGCGACGGCGCGGATCACGACAGGCACCGCCAGGGCCCGGGGGTTGCGTTCCAGGCCCCGCGCCTTCGCGGAGTCCCGCACGTCGGCGGCCGAACCCATCAGGTAGGGAATGCTGCGAAGCATCAATGCCAGGGCCAGGCCAAACCGTTCGGGGTCCGCTCCAAGGATCCGGAGCGGACGTACCAGGGCGACCGCGCCGTCGAGCAGCTGCGGTACGGGAACCGTGAGGAGCAGCAGGCGTGCTGCCGCCACGCAGACGGCGATGTTTCCCGCCACGGTCACGGCAGCCGACGGGCCCGCCGACCACCACTGGAATCCGCCGACCAGCGCCAGCACGGGCCACATCAGCTTCAGCGGGCGTGCCAGTTCTCCCGGCAGGTACGCGGCCGCATATGCCGCAGCTGTCAGCACGGCTGCCACTGCAGTGGCCAGCGGGTTCGCGAGCACCAGTGTAGTGATGGAACCCGCTGTGACGAGGGTGGCCTTGAAAGCCAGCGGGGCCTTGTGGACAGTGCTGTCCCCGGGGCGGTAGTCGCCGAGGTGCCTGCTGTTCCTCACGGGAGGACCCCGTCAGCGGGATCGGCGGGCACCGCAGGCTCAATGGGCTCGGGTTCCCGGGCCGCCGCCAGCCGGTAGGCGGCGATGGCTTCCTCCGCCGGTCCGTCGAAGACAACGCCGCCGTCATCAACCACCAGGACCCGCTCGGCATCGGCGGCAAACTCCAGGTCATGCGTGGTGTAGATGACCTGCTGGGGGAGCGCGGCCAGGATGGAGCGCAGCCGGGCGGTGTTCCGAAGATCCAGCAGGGTGCTCGGCTCATCCGCCACCAGGACGGCCGGATCCGTGGCAAGCACAGCCGCCAGGGCCATCAGCTGGCGTTCCCCGCCGGAGAGATCGTAGATACTGCGGTCGGCCAGGGGCAGGAGTCCAAAGCGCCGAAGGACCTGCTCGGCCGCACTGCGTCGCTCTCGCGCGTTCCGCACGCTGCGGCGAAGCGAGAGTTCGACGTCGTCCCGGCCCGTGGGCATGACCAGCTGCGAGAGCGGATCTGTGAAGACAAATCCCACGCGGCTGCGCACCAGTGCGCCCTGGCGGGCCGTGTCTGCGCCGTCGACGCTGACGCTGCCGGAAGAGGGGAGCAGCAACCCGTTGATCAGCCGCAGGAGAGTGGACTTCCCCGACCCGTTGGCGCCTATGACCGCAATCCGCCGCTCCGCCAGCTCAAGCGAAACCGGACGCAGGATCGTTCTCCCGCCGGGACCTGCATCCGGAGCCTTTACCGACGCGGCAGAAAACCGGATCGCCATCAGCGGCGTGCGTTCTTTATCCCGGGCACCAGGCGCGGGAACGCAGCGAAGACACTCACTGCCGCTGCCGCGGCCGCCAGGTTCTTGACGACGTCGCCGGGCCAGAAGGCCATGTCTGCTGCCAGGGCAGCCGGGAAGGAGAGCCTGGCGTTCAGCATCATGCCGGCAATGCCCAGGGGATGGATGATGAATAAACTCGTCCCCAGTCCCGCCGCAAACAGCACAGCAAAGCGGGCCCGCCGGATACGGGGCAGCAGCAGGCGCACCAGAAGTCCGGCGACGAGCGCTGCCAGGGGGAAAGCCAGCAGGAAACCGGCCGATGGTCCGGCCAGGACACCGACGCCGGAACTGAATCCGCTGAAGACAGGAAGGCCCGCCAGCCCGGCCAGCACATACAGACCTGCCGCAGCAGCGCCGCGGGCCGGTCCAAGCACCATGCCCGTGAGGATGACCGCCAGCGTCTGCAGGGTGACCGGGACGCCCGCGGCAAGGGGAATCCCGGGAATGAGCGAGAAGGCCGCGATCAGGGCGGCGAAGACGGCGACATAGGACAGGTCCACAGCACCCCACCCCCGCGGAGATGGCAGAAACTGCACGTTAGGGGCCTCATTCGCGCCGTTTCTACCATCTCGATGGGAGGAGTCCCCGGGGGAGGTGTCCGGGACGGGCGAAGCTGCCGCGGACGCGGGAGGCTCGGGAGCAGCAGGCATTCGGGCTCGTTTCGTGGTTCCTGCAGGAGTCGGGTCAAGACCCGGGAGATTAGGTCCGGTGAATCCGAGACTAACCCCGCACCACGGGGCCGGCCTTTGTCGGGTTCCTACAAACTGCGGGTTACCGGTAGACTTGGAAGGCTGCCTTCGCAGATTCCGCGTACCACGCGCTTCCAATCCATTTCCTTCGAAAGGTCCCTCCTTAGTGATTGCCGTATCTGAACTCGAGCTTCGTGCCGGTGCACGCCTGCTCATGGAAGCGGTCTCATTCCGTGTGGACAAGGGAGACAAGATTGGACTGGTGGGCCGCAACGGCGCCGGCAAGACGACACTGACCAAGGTCCTTGCGGGTGAGACCCTGCCTGCCGGCGGGCACATCAAGCGCACCGGGGACATCGGCTACCTGCCGCAGGACCCCAGGACTCCCGATATGGAGCAGCTGGGCCGGGACCGCATCCTCTCCGCGCGCGGCCTGGACAAGGTCATGACGGCGCTGAAGAAGTGCCAGGATGAGATGGCCAGCGACGATCCCAAGGTCTCCCAGAAGGCAATGAACCGCTATGACCGGCTGGAGGCGGAGTTCCTGTCCGCCGGCGGCTACGCGGCCGAGTCTGAAGCGGCAACAATCTGCGCCAACCTCGCGCTCCCGGACCGACTGCTGAACCAGCCGCTGAAGACGCTGTCCGGCGGCCAGCGGCGCCGTGTCGAGCTGGCCCGCATCCTGTACTCGGACGCCGAGACGATGCTCCTGGACGAGCCCACCAACCACCTCGACGCCGACTCGATCGCCTGGCTGCGCGAGTTCCTGAAGAACCACACCGGCGGCCTGATCGTCATCAGCCACGACACCGGGCTGCTCGAAGCCACTGTCAACAAGGTCTTCAGCCTCGACGCCAACCGCGCCACCATCGACATCTACAACATGGACTGGAAGCGCTACAAGGTGCAGCGCGAGACCGATGAGCGCGCCCGCAAGCGTGAACGCGCCAACACCGAGAAGAAGGCCAGCGTCCTGCTCGCCCAGGCCAACAAGATGAAGGCCCGCGCGTCCGGCGCCTCCGCCGCACAGAGCATGCTCAAGCGTGTTGACCGGCTTATGGGAGGGCTTGACGCCGTCCGCGCTTCCGACCGCGTGGCTGCCCTCCGGTTCCCGGATCCCGCACCTTGCGGCAAGACTCCGATGATGGCCGAAGGACTTAGCAAAAGCTACGGCTCGCTGGAAATCTTCACCGACGTCGACCTCGCAATCGACCGCGGTTCCAAGGTGGTCATCCTGGGGCTGAACGGTGCCGGCAAGACCACCCTGCTGCGGATGCTCGCCGGCGTGGATGCCCCGGATACCGGCCGCATCATTCCCGGCCACGGACTGAAGGTCGGCTACTACGCCCAGGAGCACGAGACGCTGGACACCGAGCGCACCGTCCTGGAGAACATGCGCTCCTCCGCACCGGACATGGACGACGCCGAGGTCCGCAGCGTACTCGGCTCCTTCATGTTCAGCGGCGACGACGTGGACAAGCCTGCCGGAGTCCTCTCCGGCGGCGAAAAGACCCGCCTGGCGCTGGCCACGATCGTTGCCTCGTCGGCGAACGTACTGCTCCTGGACGAACCGACCAACAACCTGGACCCGGCCTCCCGCGCCGAAATCCTGGGCGCACTGAGCACCTACTCCGGTGCCGTCGTCATGGTCAGCCACGATGAGGGCGCAGTCGCTGCGCTGAACCCCGAACGCGTGGTGCTGCTCCCGGACGGCGACGAGGACCACTGGAACGAGGGCTACTTGGAGCTCGTGACCCTGGCCTAGTCCGCCCGGACCCTTAAGCCAAAGGGGCCGCTGCTTCCCCGAGGGGATGCAGCGGCCCTTTGGCGTTTCCCGGGGGCACAGCCGCCCGGGAGCGCCCTTCCGGAACTAGAAGCCCTGCGAGTCCAGCAGGGCGTCCTCTTCCTCTTCACCGGTAGGCCCGCGGCGCTTCCGGACCGGGCGCGTCCGCCGCGGTGCCGGAGCCGCCGAGTGCAGCTCATCGGCGTCGTCGTCTTCCCACTCCTCGTCCTCGCCGGATTCGATCCGGTTCCAGGCTTCCTGCCGGGCCGCGTAGCCCAGCCCCACGAAGAACAGCAGCCCGAAGGCGTACCACTGCAGGGCGTACGAAAGGTGCGGACCTTCGTCCAGGGAGGGTTTGGGTGCAGCCTGCGGGCGGGTCTCCGGCGCCGGATCCTCGGTATCCATCAGGACATAAGCAGCCTGTTCCAGGGGATAGCCGAGCTGGGATTCATACTCAGCCAGATCGATCGAAGCGAGCTGCCCGGCAGGAGCACCGCGCAGCAGTGCCGGTTCCGCAGGCTTGAGGCGGGCCGTCACGGTCACTTCGCCCTCCGGGGCGGCGGGAACCTCATCCGGCCACCCGGCTTCATTATTGCCGATGGCGAGCCAGCCCCGGTTGACGGCAACGGCGGTTCCGTCTTCCAGCTTCAAGGGCACCAGGACTTCGTAGCCCGGGCGGCCGTTCAGGGGGCGGTTGCGCACAATGCGCTGATTGGCCGTGTCATAGACACCGGTCATTTCCACCGGCAGCCACTCGGCTGACGGGTCGAACTCCTCGAAGTAGCGGGCAGCTTCGGCGAACGGAACAGGATCGGCTGAGTAATTGGTTTCCACCCAGCCGATGTCCTCCTTGATGGCGTCCCTGCGCTCCAGCTGCCACGTCCCGAGGAAGGCGCAGATTGCGGCCAGCGCGCAGACGAGGGCAAACCAGCCAAGCCAGCGGCTGGAAAGGAGGAACTTGTACATCTATGCGTTGTCGCTTTCGCTAACCGGGGCCCCGGGAAGGGGCAGTGTTTCTTTCCAGAGGGAGCGGACCTGCAGGTATTCCTGCAGCCAGCCGCGGTGATCTTCGCAGGCGAGCCAGATCTTGCGGCGTTCAGGCGGATGGATCCGCGGATTGTTCCACAGCAGCTGCCACGCCGCGTCCGCCCGGCATCCTTTGCGGGAACAGCGCGCGTGCTCTTCGGCTCCGGGGCCTCCGGACAGTTGGTCAAGCAGGTTCATGCGGATGCGCTCCGGCCGTCCGTGCCGTCGATGTCCGTGCCGTCGTCGTCGATGATTTCGCCGGAGAGGACTGTCGTCTCGGGGGAGTCCGCTGCCTCGGGGGCCCTCGCCTCCAGGGCAGGGGCTGGAGCGTCCGTATAGGGGGAGTCCCCCGCTTCCATGTTCCGGGTGTCACTGCCGCCGTTGGCGATGACGACGGCGAACCATGGGAGCACGACGGCGCCCGCGATCACCACCCACATCATCCAGCCATGGACAAAAAAGAGCAGGAAAAGGCAGACCATGCGGATGCTCATCGACACGGTGTACTTGACCATGCGCGAATGCATCTCATCCGTGTGGGCCGTACGGGCATCCGTAATCCGCGGAATACCGCCGCCGGCCTTCTTCAGTCCCTTTATCATCACTCTCCAAACAAGTTTCCCCATTGTCTCACTGACGGCGGTGTTCTTGAAGTTGCTCCCGGCGCCGATAGGATCGTTAGCTCAAGCAACCCGCCCCCCAGCGTAAGGATTCTGCGTGCACAACGATTCCCAGACCCCCACCGGCCGAAGCGTCCTCGTCACGGGAGGGAACCGCGGAATTGGCCTTGCCATCGCGAAAGCGTTCGTTGAAGCCGGGGACAAGGTTGCCATCACCTACCGAAGCGGTGAAGTTCCCGAAGGCATGCTCGGCGTCAAGGCCGATGTGACGGATATGGCTTCGGTCGATGCCGCCTTCACGGAAGTGGAAGCCGCGCACGGCCCGGTGGAAGTCCTCGTCGCAAACGCCGGCATCACCAGGGACACGCTGCTGCTGCGCATGAGCGAAGACGATTTCACCGACGTCGTGGACACCAACCTCACCGGCGCATTCAGGGTCGTCAAGCGGGCCTCCAAGGGCATGCTGAAGCTTCGCCGGGGCCGGGTAGTGCTCATTTCCTCGGTCGTGGGCCTTTATGGCTCCCCGGGACAGGTCAACTATGCCGCGTCCAAGGCCGGCCTGATCGGAATCGCCCGCTCGCTCACCCGCGAACTCGGCTCCCGCAACATCACAGCCAACGTGGTGGCCCCCGGATTCATCGACACGGATATGACCCGCGCACTGCCTGAAGACACCCAGAAGAGCTACCTCTCCTCCATCCCGGCCGGCCGTTTCGCGGATCCCAGCGAGGTCGCCGGCGTGGTCCGCTGGATCGCAGGCCCCGAGGCGGGCTACATCTCCGGTGCCGTGATTCCCGTCGACGGCGGCTTGGGCATGGGGCACTAGTCGCGACACTGCGGGCGCGGGATTCCTTGGAGGTTTCCACCAACGCGCGGCGGCATCCGGGCTGGAAGGATAGGATCCAGCGCTGCAGAGTTTAGTTATCTTCCACAAAGGAGTATGCATGGGCCAGCTAGAGGGCAAAGCCGCAATCGTCACCGGGTCATCCCGCGGCATCGGAGCGGAGGCGGCCAAACTGCTGGCCGCGGAAGGTGCCGCAGTGGTGGTCAACTACCGCCAGAAGGCACCGCGGGCAAACAAGGTTGTGGCGGGGATCGAAGCTGCGGGCGGCCGCGCCGTTGCCGTAGGGGCTGACCTCACCTCGCCTGAGGGGCCCGCTGCCCTCGTGGACGCTGCCCTGGAATCCTTCGGCACACTGGACGTGCTGGTCCTTAACGCCTCAGGCGGCATGGAGACCGGGGTCGGGGACGACTACGCCCTCAAGCTCAACCGCGACGCGCAGGTCAACATGCTCACGGCTGCCGCCGAACACATGAAGCCGGGTTCACGGGTGGTCTTCGTCACCAGCCACCAGGCCCACTTCATCAATACAGTCCCCACCATGCCGGAGTACGAGCCGGTTGCCCGCAGCAAGCGCGCGGGGGAGGACGCCCTGCGCGCAAGGATCCCCCAGCTGGAAGAAAAGGGGATCACCCTCGTGGTGGTCTCCGGCGACATGATCGAAGGCACGGTCACGGCGACGCTGCTGGACCGAGCCAATCCCGGCGCCATCGAAGCACGCCGGGAAGAGGCCGGGCGGCTGTACTCTGTCGAAGAGTTCGCCGCTGAGGTAGCCCGCATGGCCCTCGCCGATGTCCCCACCGGGCACACCGAGTACGTCGGCGGAGCGGACTACCTCAGCGCCTAGCCCTACAGCTTCACGAAGTGCTGAACCACGTCCAGTCCGGGCAGGTTCAGCACAGCATCAGCGGCGGCCTGCACAGCCGGCTTGGCATTGAACGCCACGCCCAGTGCGGCCGCCGCGAGCATGTCCAGGTCGTTCGCGCCGTCACCAACGGCGATCGTCTGGTCTTCGCGGATCCCCAGCTCTGCGGCCCATTCGCGAAGGGACTGCGCCTTGACCGCGCGGTCCACCACGTTCCCGGTTACCTCACCGGTCAGGACACCGTCCTCGATACCCAGCTCATTGGCGCGGGCGAACGTCAGCTCCAGCCGCTCGGCGAGCGGAGCCAGGACCTGGTTGAATCCTCCCGAGACGACGGCGACAGCGTGCCCCGCCGACAGGAAAGCCTTCACGAGGGCTTCTGCGCCGTCGGAGAGTTCGATCCGCGTCCCTACCTCGGCAATCACGGATTCCGGCAGGCCGGCCAGTGTCTTGACCCGCGCGTGCAGGCTCTGGGCGAAATCCAGCTCGCCGCGCATGGCAGCTTCGGTGACGGCAGCTACTTCGGCTTCGCGGCCTGCGTGCGCAGCGAGCAGTTCAATGACTTCCTGCTTGATCAGCGTGGAGTCAACATCCATCACCAGCAGCTTGCGCCCCGGCTCGACCAGGGAAGCGGGGACGACGGCGCTCTGGGCGGGCGCTGCACCGCCGTCCAGCGCCGCAGCGGCTGCGGAGGCGACAGCCAGGCGCAGTGCCTGGAGCCCGCCGTCGTACGTTACAAACAGTTTCGAGACCAGATAGCCGTCCCCTTCCGCGTTCTCCAGCTCGACGATTCGTGCGCCCGCGGCCATGACGGCCTGCTGGACACCCGCCAGATAGGCGTCAGCGAGTTCGCGCCCGTAGCTGACGACGCTGTATTCCGGAGATGCTTCAGGGGTCATGCGGGTTTCCGTTCTGCGTGCGGCGGGGTGCGGCCGGTGGTGGACACGGCCGGTCGGACATGCGGCGGCGTCGCGTTTCGCCAACGCGCCTTTCTTTAGCCTAGTGTCTACTGCTATGAGTGATGTTCTTGAATTTGCCGGAGTAAGTGTCGTCCGGGGCGGAAAAACCCTGTTGGACGGCGTTGACTGGCAGGTGAGGGAAGGGGAGCGCTGGGTCATCATGGGACCCAACGGAGCCGGCAAGACAACGCTGCTGCAGATTGCCGGCGGCCGGATGCATCCGACCCGCGGCATGGCCGGAATCCTGGAGGAAGTCCTCGGCGCCGTGGACGTCTTCGAACTGCGTCCCCGTATTGGGCTTGCTTCCGCCGCGCTGGCCAACCAGATTCCGGAGCACGAAACCGTCCTCAACGTAGTCCTGACCGCTGCCTACGGCATGACCGGCCGCTGGCGCGAGAAGTACGAGAAGCTCGACGAGCGCCGCGCCTTCCGCCTGCTGCACGACTGGGGAATGTCCACCTACATCAACCGCCGCTTCTCCTCGCTCAGCGAGGGCGAACGCAAGCGTGTCCAGATTGCCCGTGCACTGATGACGGATCCTGAACTGCTGCTCCTCGATGAGCCCGCCGCAGGCCTGGACCTCGCCGGCCGGGAAGACCTTGTGCAGCGTCTGGCAAACCTGGCTGCCGACGAGGAAGCGCCGGCAATCGTGCTGGTCACCCACCATCTTGAGGAAGTACCCCCGGGGTTCACCCATGCGCTGCTGATGCGCGACGGCGCTGTCGTCGCCGCGGGCGAAATCGAGGCCGTTTTCACCGAAGACCACCTGAGCAACGCCTTTGACCTGCCGCTGTCCGTCCAGCGGGATGCGTCGGGGCGGTACACCGCAACGGCGCGCCGCTAGCCAGACCCAACATCATGTTCCTGTCTTCGGCAGGGTGGCTTCATGACGCCCTGGTCCTCTTTGCCGGCCTGTGGGCCGGCACCATCAACGCCATTGTGGGTTCCGGAACGCTGGTGACCTTCCCGGTGCTCGTGGCCCTGGGCTATGCACCGGTTGCCGCGACCATCTCCAATGCCATGGGCCTGATCGCCGGCAATGTGGCCGGTTCCTGGGGTTACCGCAGGGAACTGGCCGGACTCGGCGGCACACTGCTGCGCCTGCTGCCGGCGTCGATCCTCGGCGGTATCACCGGCGCCTGGCTGCTGCTGCACCTGCCCGAGGACGTCTTCGGGACGGTGGCGCCGTTCCTGATTGTGGTGGCCCTGCTCTTTGTTGTCTTCCAGCCCAAGCTGCAGTCATGGGTGAGGGAACGCGCCGCCCGGGACACGGAGCCCGGGACCCTGATGCAGGGTCCTGCCCGTCCGTCCTGGACGCTGACGGTGCTGATCTATCTCGCCGGCGTCTATGGAGGCTACTTCGTGGCCGCGCAGGGCATCCTGCTGGTCGGCATCCTCGGGATTTTCCTTCACGGGACTCTCCAGAACGCGAACGCGGTCAAGAACATCCTTGTCCTCGGCGTGAACCTGGTGGCAGCGGCGTCATACATGCTTTTCGCCTTCGACCGCATCGTCTGGCCCGTTGTGGCGCTCATTGCCGTTGGATCGCTGATCGGCGGGTTTGTGGGGGCCGCAGTCGGGCGGCGTCTGCACCCCGTTGTGCTGCGCACCGTGATCGTGCTGCTGGGGCTCGTCGCACTGTGGATTATGGTTTTCTAAGTGAGCGTTATCCACCTCGAATCAGCCGATGACCCCCGCGTCAGCGACTACACCCGCCTGACAGACACCTCGCTGCGCCGCCTGCGGGAGCCCGCAGAGGGCATGTATATTGCGGAATCTTCGAAGGTCCTGCGCAGGGCGGTCGAGGCGGGGCATATCCCGCGGTCATTCTTCCTGGCCGAAAAATGGCTGCCGGACCTGCAGGACATCCTGGACCGCTTCCCCGAGGTACCTGCGTTTGTTGGTACACCGGAAATTCTCGAGTCGATTACGGGTTTCCACCTCCACCGCGGTGCCCTGGCGGCCATGCACCGCCCCGCCCCGCTGCAACTTGAACCAGTGCTGGCCGCAGCCCGGCGCGTGGCGATCCTGGAAGACATCGTGGACCACACGAACATCGGAGCCATCTTCCGTTCCGCAGCTGCCCTGGGCGTTGATGCCGTGCTCGTCAGTCCGCAATGCGCCGACCCGCTCTACCGCCGGTCAATTCGGGTTAGCATGGGCACGGTGTTCCAGGTCCCGTGGCTCCGCCTGACGGACTGGCCCGGTGCGCTTACGAGCCTGCGTGCCGCCGGATTCGTGACCGCGGCGCTGGCCTTGCAGGACGATTCCCTGACCCTGCAGGAACTGGGTGCGCAGCGCCACGACAGGCTTGCCCTGGTTCTTGGAACAGAAGGGGACGGGCTCTCCCGGAGCACTCTGGCGGAAGTCGACGTAACGGTCCGCATCCCCATGCAGGGCGGAGTGGATTCCTTGAACGTCGCAGCAGCCAGCGCCGTCGCATTTTGGGAGTGCCGGGTTCCATAGTTCTCGCTGCTGTTCTGTTCCCGGCCTGCCGGTGCAACACTGGGCCATGCACGATGCGGTACCTCCGGCGAGCACAGGGTCCATTCCATGTCCAGACGCGTTATCCCGTCTAGCCGGCGCCTGACGGCCGTTTTCCTGGCTGCACTGCTGGCGCCGGCTGCCGCGGCCTGCGGGCCAACAGCCGAGCAGGTTGCCCGCCAGGAAGCGGGGACGAGTGCTGTCCCTGCCGTAACCCCGGCTCCGCAGCAGCCCCGGATCCGCACGGCTGAACCGGAACCTTCGCCCTCTCCCTCTGAGACGATGAGCGTTGGGGTCAGCGGGGCGCAGGCCTCCATGGCACAGGACGTCCAGGATGCCTGCCAGTGGCTGCTGCGCCGGGACCCCGGCCCTTACCCCGCCAACCAGTCCGGGGACTGCCTGGCTGCGGCCATGGTCGCCGGCACCGGTGCCGTGCAGAGCGTCTCCACGACGGCCAGCTGGCTCCCGCCCGGAACGTACAGCATGGATTTCTCCACCAGCCCGGAATTCGCCATGGAACTCACCAGCGCTGACAGCGCACTGGAAATCTCGGTGGGCGGCGGCGTCAGGACCCTGCGTACCGGGGAGGGCGCATCCGTAACGGCGAATGCATCCGGCAGCCCGGAAGAAGCCTACGCAGCCATCCTGGTTGACGCGGCCGAGCTGACCAGCAACCCTGACCGGGTACGCGGCCTGCTCGAATCCGCGAATGCAGCGGCCGTCGAGTACGACGCCGTTTACGAAGGCACGCAGGCAACCCGGCTCACGGCAGTTGTCGAAGCCGATGAGCCGGGCGGCTTCTCCGGTTCGCTGGTGCTGGTTCTTGATGACCTTTACCGGCCCCTGGCTATTGAGTACGTCGGCAAGACCCGTGGAATCGATTCCGCCATCAGGGCGAAAATCACCGGGTGGGAGGCCGGCACGGAGCCGCGCTAAAGTAGGGGAAGAACCCGTCTGCCGTGTTTTCGGCATATGGGCGGGCCTTGCGCTAACATTGATTGTTGGCCAACTGGCCGTCCAAGCTTTTGAACCCCATCGTGCCTGGCAAAATCCAGTCACCTAAAGAAGGTATTACTGTGAAGTCTGATATCCACCCCAAGTACGCCCCGGTAGTCTTCCGCGACCTCGCGTCCGACACCGCGTTCCTGACCAACTCCACGGCCACTTCCGCCAAGACAATCGAGTGGGAAGACGGCAACACCTACCCCCTCATCGAGGTGGAAATCTCCTCCGCATCGCACCCGTTCTACACGGGCAAGCAGCGCATCATGGACTCCGCCGGCCGTGTCGAGCGCTTCAACGCACGCTTCAAGGGCTTCGGCGGCAAGAAGTAACAACGTACTTCTTTGCTGCAGCCTAGTATTGAAAGGTCCGTCCGGAATGCTCCGGACGGACCTTTCGTTTTCACACAAGGACATTTCAGGAGGAGCCCACCATGAGTGAACAGCAGGAGTCCCGGCACGGAGAGTACAAAGTGCCCGGCGGCAAACTGGTCGTGGTGGACCTCGAGGTGCGGAACGGAGTCCTGGATTCCGTATCGCTCAGCGGAGACTTCTTCCTGGAGCCGGACGATGCGCTGGAGGACATCAACCGCGCCCTCAACGGATTGTCCGCGGACAGCACCGCGGAGCAGATTGCCCTGGCTGTCCGTTCTCGCCTGCACCCTGATGCCGTCCTGTTTGGCTTCTCACCCGAGGCCGTGGCCATTACGGTCCGGCGGGCCCTGGCGAAAGCCACCGGCTGGGCAGACCACGAGTGGGAAATCATCCCTCCCACCCCGCTGTCCACGCATATGCACGTTGCCATGGACGAGGTCCTGGCCGAGGAGGTGGGTGCCGGACTGCGGAACCCAACCCTCCGCTTCTGGGAATGGGAAACCCCGTCCGTAGTGATCGGCAGCTTCCAGTCGCTGCGCAACGAAGTGGATCCCGAGGGCTCCGAACGGCACGGTGTGACAGTCGTGCGGCGAATCAGCGGCGGCGGCGCCATGTTCATGGAACACGGCAACGCAATCACCTATTCGCTCTACGTTCCCCAGTCACTCGTGGATGGGCTGAGCTTCGCCGATTCCTATCCTTTCCTCGACGCCTGGGTCATGGAGTCCCTGGAGCGGCTGGGCATCAAGGCCTGGTACCAGCCCCTGAACGACATCGCCACGGACCAGGGCAAGATCGGCGGCGCTGCGCAGAAACGGCTGAGCTCCGGCGGGATGCTCCACCACGTCACCATGTCCTATGACATCGACGCCGACAAAATGGTCGAGGTCCTGCGGATCGGCAAGGAAAAGCTCTCTGACAAGGGAACCCGCAGCGCGAAGAAGCGGGTAGACCCGCTCCGGCGCCAGACGGGCCTCAGCCGGGAAGAAATCATCGACACCATGATGCAGACCTTCACCGAACGCTACGGAGCCAAAACCACCGGCATTACCGACGCGGAGATGGAGCGTGCGAAGAAAAAGGTGGAGCAGAAGTTCGACACTTCGGAGTGGATCACCCGGGTCCCGTAGCCGCCCCTATACCGCCGGACGTCTGCCGCCCCTAGACTGCCCAGCATGGAAAAGAAGTCGCTGACGGCGCTTGTCAGAAACCACCTGGAAACCGCCCGGCAGGCTTCGTCCGGCCGCAGTTCCGCCACTGTCTACGGCGGGCACGAGCACATCCTCCGCCAAACTCTCATCACCCTGGCGGCCGGATTCGTCCTGGACGAACACGAAAACCCCGGCGAGGCCACCGTCGTGGTGCTCAAGGGCCGGTTGATCCTCAGCTCCGAAGGCACTGACTGGGAAGGTTCCGCCGGTGACCTGCTGATAGTTCCCCAGGCCAGGCATGCCGTGACCGCCCTTGAGGACTCAGCCTTCCTGCTCACTGTCGCCAAACGTCCCTAGACCGTTCCCCGGGCAGGCCGCTCATTCCCGGCCGGCCACAGTCAGCGCGCGGCCGCCTGGGCGCGGAGGGACCTCAGGAGCTGGTCCTGCTGTTCGATCACGATCCTGCGCAGTGCCGCCGGTGCTGCAGGATTGAGCTCAAGCCATTCCTGGCTGAGCGCCAGAACCGGATGATCGGCGGGAACGGTATGCAGGGGGAGATCCTGCGCCCCGGGATAGAGCCCGGCAACCACACGGGATGCGAGTTCGATGCTGCGGCTGGACCAGACCGATTCCAGGGAAGCAAAGTAATCGCTGACGTAACCGTCCAGCAGCTCATGTCCGCCGAGGGTAATGCCTTCAATCGTGGCAGAGAGCAGCTCATTGGAAAGCTCAACGGTATGAACGGCCCTCTGCCAGGCTTCCGCTTTGATCAGGGGATCGGGGATCGCCGCGGCGGCAACCGTATATCCGACCCGCCCCGCGGCGGTGTTATCCGCAGCCAGTTCCGCCTTGAGTTCCTCGGGACCGGCAGATCCGGTGGCTGACAGCGCCTGCCAGAGCCGCCAGCGCAGGTCCGAGTCCACGCCAAGCCCCGGGTAGGTAACGCTTCCGGAGAGCAGTCCGCGCAGAAGTTCGTTGTGGCTGGTGCTGTGGCGGCCCAGTGCCGCGGCGGTCCGGGCGAATATCAGCTGCCGGTCGGTGCCGGCAGGGGCCTCTGCCAGCTGGCCGCTGACCGCCTCGAAGAGCTGTTCGCGCACTTCGTCCCGAATCTCGGCCGGCGCATAGCGCTCCACTGCGTACCTGGCATTGTCCAGCAGGACCTGCAGGACACCTGCACCGGGTTCTGAGGGAGCCGTACGAATCACCAGGCGAACGTAGTCGCGGGCAGAGAGCAGGCCGTCGCGAACACTGTTCCACAAGGCGGAAAGGGTAATTGCCCGCGCCAGCGGATCCCGCAGCCGCGGAAGGACTTCCAGCACGGTGGCCAGGGACGCGGTATCGAACCGGATCTTGGCGTAGGTGAGGTCGCCGTCATTGGGCAGCAGCAACGCGGGCGGCTCGGTGCCCACCAGTTCCGGAACCGGTGTATGCCGGCCAACGACGTCGAGCTCCACCACACCTGTACGCTCGAGCCAGCCGTCGGGAGTAAACCCGTAGGAGCCCAGCCGGATGCGGTGCGGCCGCGGCACTTGCTCTCCGCTGACGGGATCGGGGGCATCCTGATGCACGACTACCGAGCTGTAGGTTCCGTCAGCACCCGTCTCCGCCTCGACCTCCAGGACAGGCACGCCTGCGGTCTGAAGCCACTGGCGGGACCAGAGCCGCATATCGCGGCCGGAGGCGCTGCTGAGGACATCGAGGAGGTCCTCAAGGGTAGTGTTCCCGTAGGCATGCCGGAAGAAGTAAGTCCGGGATGCCTCGATGAATGCCTCAAAGCCCACGTAGGCGACCAGCTGCTTGAGCACTGAAGCGCCCTTGGCATAGGTGATTCCGTCGAAGTTCTGTTTTGCCGCTTCGAGGTCGGGGATGTCGGCAACGATCGGGTGGGTTGTCGGCAGCTGGTCCTGCACATAGGCCCAGGCCTTGCGCCGGTTGGCGAAACTCACCCAGGAGTTCGTCCAGTCCGTAGCTTCGTCGACGGCCAGGGCACCCATGTAGTCAGCGAAGGATTCCTTCAGCCACAGGTCATCCCACCACCGCATGGTCACCAGGTCGCCGAACCACATGTGTGCCATTTCGTGCAGGATGGTGTTGGCCCGGGCCTCGTACTGGGCCTCGGTCGCCTTAGTGCGGAAGACATAGGCCTCGGTGAAGGTCACCAGACCCGGATTCTCCATCGCACCAAGGTTGTATTCCGGAACGAAGGCCTGGTCATACTTCCCGAAGGGGTACGGATAAGCGAACAGGCGGTGGAAGTAGTCCAGCCCGCGCTTGGTCGTGTCAAAGATGTTGCCCGGGTCGAAATGCTCCGCCATGGACGCCCGGCAATACGCCGCCAGCGGAACCACAAGTTCGGTGCCGTCGCCCAGGACCGTGCTCCAGAGATCAGTGGCCTTGAAGTACCCGCCGGCCAGTACACAGGTGATGTACGTGGAAATGCGCTGGGTGGGGGAGAAGTCCCAGCGGCTCAGCGTCCCGTCGCCCAGAGGGGTACGCGCCGCTTCCACACCATTGGAGGCGACCTCCCAGTCCGACGGCGCCGTGACATGGAAAGTGAACGAGGCCTTCAGGTCCGGCTGCTCAAAGTTCGCAAATACCCGCCGGGCGTCCGCGGGTTCGTACTGCGTGTAGAGGTAGGTCTTTCCATCAGCGGGATCCGTGAAGCGGTGCATGCCCTCGCCGCTGCGGCTGTAGAGGGCGGTTCCTTCGATGCTCACCGTGTTGGTCCCGGCCTGGAGGTTGCGCAGTTCGATCCGCGAACCCGTCACGCTTTCCGCGGGATCGTAGGCTTTCCCGTTCACGACGACGGCCTGGACCCCGCCATGGATGAAATCCACGAAAGTCGCGGCGGCGGATTCGCTGCAGGTGAAGTGGATGGTGCTTCGAGAACGGAAGCCGGGCGCCGCCGGGTCAGCGGCATTCCCCAGGTCCAGTTCGACGTCGTAGGACTCTACCGTCAGCAGGCGGGAGCGGGCAGCAGCTTCATCGCGGCTCAGGTTTTGGTTCGACACCCGTTCATTCAACCATCTTGGGTGCCGGATTCGCAGGCGCCTGCCGGGCACGCCGCCGCCAAGTGCGCCCCGCCAGCTCTTCCGCAGCCTGCAGCGAAAGTGAACCCAGGACAATAAAGTACGGCACGTAGAGGTACAGGAAGCGGGCCCGCCCTTCGGAAAACATCAGGAACACCAGCAGGCCCAGCAGGCCCAGTCTGGCGGTTACCGGGCCCAGCGCCTGGAGCCGCTCTGCCCGGAGGAACAGTGCTGCGCCGCACAGCCCCAGCAGCAGGAACCAGGTGCCCTGCCACACCGAGAGAAGGAACCCGAAGCCCGGACGTCCCGGGCCGTAGAAGTCCTGGACCCAGCGGCTGAAGCTGTCTTCGGCAAGGAAAGCGTTCGCGTCCATGCTGCCTTCTCCCCAGCTGAAGAACGATCCGTCGCCGGTGATCCAGCGCAGTTTCGCGTTCAGGAAAGCTGCGTACCCGCCCGGGCCCATGGACTCGACCCGTTCCGTGTACGCCCGCAGTCCTGCGTTGAACCGCTCCTGCGGATCCTCGACCGCCAGCGTGGTGGTTCGGTCTTTTTCGTTGTACGCACCGTAGTAATCCCCGTGAGGTCCTGGATACTGCTGCGCTCCCACCTTGAGGAAGTGGGTAAAGGGGAGGGCCTGGCTGTCCGAGGTCCCCGCTGCGGGAATACCAGATGCCTCCTTCCAGCTGTTCAGTGCTGCGTTGGTCCCCGCGAAGGTTCCTGCGGCCAGCACGGCGGCAACCGTGCCTGCCAGCAGGTCCTGCCGCCAGTTCGAGCGGCGGATGGACAGCAGGAGCACCAGCACGGCGCCTGCCAGGGCAATCAGGACTGTTGGTTTGATGCCGTACCCGACGGCCGCTGCCGCTCCGGCGGCGGCCCAGAGCAGGAGCCGGCCGGGCAGCCGGGACCGTGCAGCCAACCCCACCAGGCAGAGGATGAGGATCGGAAACAGCAGTCCGGCCGTATCCGAGTAGAAGACCGGCAGCCAGGGAGAAAGCGCAATAAGGATGATCGAGGGCACCAGGGTCAGCCTGGCAGCCTGCTTTCCGCCGAAAAGATAACCACAGGCATACGTCAGCAGCATTCCGGAGAAAAGCACCGCGGCGTTCAGGTAGGCGACTGACTGCCGCAGGTCCACCGCACCAAAGGACTCTGCTGCTTCCAGGTACTTGCCCAGGAGCAGCATGAGCAGCAGGTTGTTGGGGTTCACCTCGAAGTAGCCCCGGTCTGCTGCCTCGGGTGTCCCTTCGGAAACCGCTGTCCCGGAATAGTAGATCGCGGCCGCGTCCCAGTCCGGCGGCAGCCTGACCGCATCGGCCACGCGGGCACTAACCGCAAAGACCGCGGCCCATCCCAGCAGCGCGGCTGGTATCTGCAGCCACCGCACCGGGGACAGGGCGGCATCAAGCCGGGAGAGCAGCCAGGGATAGCCTGCGGCAAGGACCAGCACTGCGGCACCTGCCAGGACGGCAGCCCACGTCTCATAGCGGGAGTAGCCGTAGGAAGGCACCACCAGGTTGGACAGCGCCAGCCAGAGAATGAGCGCGCACCACAGCAGGCCCGCAAAGCGGGGCAGCAGCCCGGCGGTGCGGGTGGTTTGCTTGGACCCGCCAACAGGTCCTTGGCGTGCTGTGTGGCTCATGGTCCCTCGGGCAGCCAGGGTGGGTCGAAAGATTCTCGAGCCTATTGCGCAGGCGGCACCGGGGACAATACTCAGCCGGCGGGCACCAGGAGGACAGCCAGGATTAGCGCGCCGGAGACAATGAGGGACCAGGACACCAGCGAGGCGGCGACTGCCGGACCGCCCGTCCGTGCCAGCTGCCGGAGGTTTACGGAGGCGCCGAGTCCGAAGAGGGCGGCAGCGAACAGTACTTCCTGGAGACCGGCGGCCACGTCGAGGACCCCGGAGGGCAGTACCCCGGACGTGCGGAGCGCCACAGCGGCCAGGAAGCCCGCCACGAACAGCGGGACCAGCGGAGGGTACGTGCCGGTTCCTTCGCTGCGCCGGCGATGGTCGAGTCCGGCCAGGGCACTGACCGGAGCGAGCATCAGCACGCGGACCAGCTTGACGACGACGGCCAGGGCCAGGGCTGCGGGCCCCGCCGTCTGTGCAGTCGCCACGACCTGCCCCACGTCGTGCACCGAAGCGCCGGTGAGGAATCCGAAGGTGTCCGGGGACAGTCCAAGCATGCCGGACAGCAGTGGAAGCACGGCGATGGCCAGAGTTCCGCAGAGGGTCACCATGGCCGCCGGGACAGCGGTCCGCTCAGCGGGGACCGCCCGGGCAGCGGCAACTGCGCCGACGGCGGAGACACCGCAGATCGAGAATCCCGCAGCGACGAGGACGGATTCCTCACCGGGCAGGCGGAAGAGGCGGCAGATGAACCAGGTGGCAGCGAACGAGAAACCGACCAGGGCGATGACGAGTCCCACCGAGATCCAGCCGAGCCCGGCAATGTCGACCAGTGACACCTTCAGGCCCAGCAGGACAATTCCCAGCCGGAGGAATCTCTTGGCAGCCAGCGCAATTCCGGGCCGCCAGCTTCCAGCCGCAAGCGCCGCGGGACCGGGAATATTGCCCGCCAGCAGGCCCAGCACCACGGCCGCGGTGAGCACCGGAATGCCGGCGGCCACCCGGTGCAGGAGGAACCCGGCCAGCACGGCAACAGCCACAGCTGCCAGGCCGGGGGCGAGTTTACGGAGGTCGGCGGGTTGCGGCATGGTCTTACTGTTCATGAGTTGGACCCCCCGGTCCAACTCCGCTGCGATCGGTTACCGCCCGGAGCGCCCGTTGGTAGACTTGGCAGACCATCCGCCGAGCCCAGTACAGGGGCAGCCCATGCAGCATGGCAGCGATCCGCGGGCCGGCGCGTCTCCCGCCCCGGCCACCGATCCCGAGTCCCGCGTACCAGCACCATGGACCCTTCCGGGGCCTGAGGTCGCTTCCCTTCTCGGCACGGACGCCCACAGCGGCCTTACGCACCGCGCCGTCGAGGAACGCCGTTCTGAGTACGGGCTTAACCGGCTGGCCGGGAAGCCCGCGGTTCCGGCGTGGCGCAAGATTCTGGCGCTGCTCTCGGACCGGCTGATCCTGGTCCTCCTCGCTGCCGCCGTCCTCAGCGCCGTCGTTTCCGGGGAACTCGAAACTCCGATCGTCATTCTTGCAGTCGTCATCCTGAACACCACCCTGAACTATGTCCAGGAACGCCGGGCGGAGAACAGCCTGGAGGCCCTCCGGAAAACGGATGTAGGCACCACCCGGGTCCGCCGGGATGGCACGACTGCCACAGTTCCCCGCGAAGACCTGGTTCCCGGGGACATCGTCCTCCTGGACGCGGGGGACTCCGTTCCGGCGGACGGACGCCTGCTGGAAGCAGTGCGGCTCCAGGCAGCTGAAGCGGCCCTTACGGGTGAATCCCAGCCAGTCAACAAGGACGCGCAGGCCACCCCGGACGCAGACGCACCACTCGGCGACCGCCACAGCATGCTGTACATGGGCACGGACATCAGCCGGGGCCGTGCCCTGATGGTCGTCACGGGCACGGGGATGGCCACCCAAATGGGACATATCGCCCATATGCTCGGCAGCACCCCGGATGAAAAGACAACCCTGCAGCGCAGCATTGACCAGTTGGCCGCGCTCCTGACGTGGATCGCCCTTGCCGTCGTGGCACTTGTTTTCCTGCTGGGACTGCTGCGCGGCGAGGACCTGAGCACCCTGCTCCTGACCTCGGTGTCCCTGGCCGTGGCCACCATCCCAGAGGGACTCACCGCCGTCGTGGCCTTCACTCTCGCCATGGGTGCGTCGCGCCTTGCCGCCCGCGGAGCCATCATCAAACAACTCTCCGCCGTGGAGACCCTCGGCGGGACGTCGCAGATCTGCACGGACAAAACCGGCACCCTGACACTGAACGAAATGACTGCGCGCCGCATCCTCGGCCCCGCCGGGCCGACCTTTCGGGTCACCGGGACCGGCTACGGCGTAGACGGCAAGATCCTAAGCCCGGACGGCGACCAGGTTCCGGCACTGACCGAGGCGTACCTCGCCATGGCCCTTTGCAACGATGCCTCCGTCACCGACGGCATCCTCTCCGGCGACCCGACTGAGGGTGCACTCGTGGTGCTCGCCGAGAAGGGAGGCATCGATCCGATGGGAGCGCGGGCGACGCATCCCCGGGTCGCGGAAATCCCCTTCGACTCCGCCTATAAGTACATGGCGACTTTCAACACCAGCAGGAACGAACCGGGAACCGTCCACTGCAACGTCAAGGGTGCACCCGGCGTAGTCCTGGAAATGTGCTCCCACGCAGCCGTTGCGGGCGGCGTCGAACCGCTGGACACCGGTTGGCGGGAACGCCTGGCGGAGGAAGTGGCGGCCATGGCCGGATCCGGGCTGCGGACCATGGCCGTTGCCGGACGCTGGCTGGATGATCCGGTGCCCGAGGACCCGGCAGGCCTCAAGGAAACGGCGGCGAACCTTGTCCTGTACGCCGTCGTCGGCATCATGGACCCGCCCCGCCCCGAAGCGCGTGAGGCAATCGAGCGTGCCCACGGAGCAGGCATCAGCGTCCACATGATCACCGGGGACCATCTCGTCACTGCTTCGGCAATCGCCGAGGACCTCGGTATCCGGGGCAGCGCCGTTTCCGGCGCGGACCTGGACGGGCTCAGCCAGGACGAACTCGAAGCGAGGGCACCGCAGTACGGCGTGCTGGCCCGGGTTTCTCCCGAACACAAACTGAGGGTGGTCGAGGCGCTCCAGGCCGACGGAAGTGTCGTTGCCATGACCGGCGACGGCGTCAACGACGCCCCGGCGCTCAAGCGGGCCGACATTGGAATTGCCATGGGGATCACCGGAACGGATGTTTCCAAGGGCGCGGCGCGAATGATCCTCACCGATGACAACTTCGCCACGATCGTCGACGCTGTCGAGGAGGGGCGCGGCATCTATGCCAATATCCTCAAGTTTGTCCGTTTCCAGCTCACCACTGCGTGGGGATTCGTGCTGATGTTCCTCGCCGCGGCAACGTTCGGATTCGCCGGGGGAGCGCCCTTCACCGCAATCCAGATTCTCTGGGTCAACATCATCATGGACGGGCCGCCGGCGCTGGCACTCGGGGTGGACCGGACCGATCCCAGCGTCATGCGGCAGCCGCCGCGGAAGCCGCGGGAGCCGCTGCTTACCGGCCAGCGGCTGGTGGGGCTGCTGGTGTCCGGGATCGTGATGGCGGCGGGAACCTGCTGGGTCGGGCTTGCCTCACCGTCGATCTTCCCGGGAAGCGAAGCACCGGGGGAGGACTTCGCGACCACCATGGCGTTCACAACCTTCGTGTTCTACCAGGTCTTCAACCTGCTGAACGTCCGCAGCGAAACGTCGTCGGTCTTCTCACTGCAGACCTTCACCAACCGGAGCATCTGGCTGGCCCTGGGCGCCGTCGTCGTGCTCCAGATCCTGGTGGTGCAGGTGGGCGTGCTGGAGAACCTGTTCGACACATCCCCCCTGACCGCGGACCAGTGGCTGCTGTGCATTGGTACGGCTGCCAGCATCATCGTCGTCTCCGAAATCAGCAAGGCAGCCGCCGCCATCCGGCGCCGCCGGGCTACCAGGGAGACGGCCGGTAATCCTTGAGGAAGACCCCGTACAGGTCTTCGCCTGCCTCGCCCATCACGATCGGATCGTAGACCCGCGCTGCTCCGTCAACGAGGTCCAGGGGCGCGTGGAAACCCTCCTCGGCCAGGCGAACCTTGGTCGGATGCGGCCGCTCGTCGGTGATCCAGCCGGTGTCCACCGCCGTCATCAGGATGCCGTCGGTCTCCAGCATTTCGCCGGCACTGGTGCGCGTGAGCATATTCAGCGAGGCTTTGGCCATATTGGTGTGGGGGTGCCCGGGACCCTTGTAGCGGCGGGCGAACTGGCCCTCCATGGCGGAGACGTTCACGATGTACTTGCGCCGGGCGGGGGAAGCGGCCATGGCGGGACGCAGCCGGTTCACCAGCAGGAACGGCGCCGTCACGTTGCACAGCTGCACTTCGAGCATCTCAAGCGGGTCCACCTCGTCCACCAGCTGGGTCCAGCTGTTGACCGGTGCCGTATCCGGAACCAGGCCGCCGGCGTCGATTGCCGTGCCGGCCTCCAGCTTGGCCAGGGACGAGGAGCCGGCTGTCAGCGCCAGGGACGTCACCGCGTCGCCGGCGAGCACGGGATGCTCCGCCACGGAGCCGGCCAGCGCAGTGGGGTGGGCGTTGTAGGTATTGCCAAACGTCACGAGCTCCGGCATCGGCCGGCCCGAGGGAAGTTCTTCATGTTCGGCGTCCACCAGCGGCTGGTAGGCGTTAGACGTCCGCCGGACGGTCTGGGCAGCGTTGTTGATCAGGATGTCCAGCGGCCCGTCGGCGGCGACAGCGTCGGCCAGGGAGATCACCTGCGCGGGGTCCCGCAGGTCAATACCGACAATCTTGAGCCGGTGCAGCCAATCCGCTGAGTCCTCCATGGCCGCGAAGCGGCGGGCCGCGTCCTTCGGGAAACGGGTGGTGATCGTTGTGTGGGCACCGTCGCGGAGCAGCCGCAGCGCAATGTACATGCCGATCTTGGCGCGCCCGCCGGTCAGCAGTGCACGCCGTCCGGTGAGGTCGGTCCTGGCGTCCCGCTTGGCGTGGCTGAAAGCAGCGCACTCCGGGCAGAGCTGATGGTAGAAGGCGTCGACCAGGGTGTAGGGCTGCTTGCAGATGTAGCAGTTGCGCGGCTTCAACAGGGTTCCGGCGGACGGGCCGTGGGCGGCACTGCGCAGCTGCGCACCGCGGGTCTCGTCGTCGATCCGGTCCGGAGCGCCGGTGGCGGTGCGGGCCACGACGGCGCGGTCCGCTTCCGCCACCGCGTCCCGCTTCGCTACTTTGCGGTGCTTCTTGACGGCCTTGAACATCTTGGCGGTTGCCCGGCGGACGGCGACGTGGTCCGGGTGGTCTTCCTCAAGCACATGGATCCGGGAGAGGACCCGGAGGCAGGCCTCCAGGTCTTCAGGGCTGAGGTCGGTGCTGTCAGTGCTGCTCAGGTCAGTGCTGCTCATGGAGTCGTTTCTGGGATGTGGTCCGCCGGGGGTATGCACGGCGGAGGGCAAAATGGTGCACTTCGACCTTACCGCCACGGGCACGCCAAGCCGGAATCAAGCGGCGGGGCCCACAGCCCGGACATCCCAGCGGCCTGCAGGAAGGCTGCCGGGATGCGGGCCGCGGGTTCCGCACCGCCTAGTCGATGCGGACCGTCTGCCCCTTGCTCAGCACGGTGAGGCCCGACGCCGTCACGGTGTAGCCGCGGGCAAGATCAAGCTCCCGGTCCACGCCGACAGTGGCACCCGGCGGGATCTGCACGTTTTTATCCACGATGGCCCGGCGGACAATTGCCCGTTCTCCCACATGCACGCCGTCCATGATCACGCTGTCGCTGACGCTGGACATTGCGTCGACGTAGACGTCATGCGCCAGGACGGACCCGGAGACGCTGCCCCCGGAAATGACTGCACCGTTGGACACAATCGAGTCCAGCGCGGTACCCGGTTCATCGGAAGGGCCGCGGACGAACTTGGCGGGCGGCGAGATGCTCTGCCTGGTGTAAATGGGCCACTGCAGGTTGTACAGGTTGAATGCGGGGACGGGCGAAATCAGGTCCATGTTCGCGTCGTAGTAGGAATCCAGGGTGCCGACATCCCTCCAGTACCGCTGGTCCCGTCCGGTCGCCCCGGGAATCACGTTTTCGGTGAAGTCGTAAACCGCCGCTTCTCCGCGGTCCACGAAATACGGAATGATGTCCCCGCCCAT
Source organism: Arthrobacter sp. zg-Y916 (assembly GCF_020907385.1). NCBI lineage: Bacteria > Bacillati > Actinomycetota > Actinomycetes > Micrococcales > Micrococcaceae > Arthrobacter > Arthrobacter sp. zg-Y916. Next base: position 98,665 of record NZ_JAJJOD010000003.1, read on the forward strand.
ATCGTGCTTGGTGATCAGGCGCTCCGCATCCACCCGCAGCGCTTCCACCAGGGCATCAGTCGTGAAGACGTAGTTACCCATCGAGGCCAGGAAGCTGTCGGGATCATCGGGCAGGCCGGGAGTGCTTGAGGGCTTTTCCACGAAGGCGGCGATCCGCCCCGGCATGGAGGGGTCCGTTTCGATAACGCCGAACTGGTCGGCCATGGACAGCGGCTGCCGGACCGCTGCCACACTGCACGGCGCACCCGAGGCAATGTGGGCGTCGACCATCTGGGAGAAATCCATCCTGTACACGTGGTCTGCCCCGATCACGACGACGATGTCCGGCCGCGCGTCGTCAATCAGGTTCATCGACTGGTACAGGGCGTTGGCGCTGCCCAGGAACCAGCTCTTTCCGACCCGCTGCTGTGCGGGCACGGATGCCACGTAGTTCTGCAGCTGTGTGGACAGCCGCCACGTTTCGGAAATGTGCCGGTCCAGGCTGTGCGACTTGTACTGGGTCAGCACCACAATCTGCAGGTAGCCGGAATTCACCAGGTTGGACAAGGCAAAATCGATGAGCCGGTATTTCCCGGCAAAAGGCACGGCGGGTTTGGCCCGGTCAGCAGTAAGCGGCATCAGCCGCTTGCCCTCGCCCCCGGCGAGGACAACGGACAGGACTTTCTTCGGTGCCATGTGCATACTCCTGACTTCCACCCACAGGTGGGAAACTGTTTAGCCTGCCGGACAGGTAAGCCTGCTGCCCAACAGACTAGATCACCGCACGTGATGTGCACTACGTTGTACAAGTGCGAGTAGATATCGTTTCCAAGGAATTCCCGCCGGAAATTTACGGCGGTGCCGGTGTGCACGTCGCTGAGCTGAGCCGGGTGCTGGCAGGTCTCCTCGACCTCCACGTCCACTGCTTTGGGGCACCGCGCGAGCTGGACTATCACGGAGCCCGGGTCCAGGCCTACCCCGTTCCGGCTGAGCTCGAAACCGCCAATCCGGCCGTTCAGACCCTGGGAACGGACCTGGACATGCTTCAGGGCTTCCAGGGCGCAGACGTCATCCACTCGCATACCTGGTACGCGAACATGGCCGGCCACCTCGGCTCGCTGCTGTACGGGGTTCCGCATGTGCTCAGTGCCCACAGCATCGAGCCGCTGCGTCCCTGGAAAGCCGAACAGCTGGGCGGAGGCTATGCGCTTTCCTCCTGGGTCGAGAAAACGGCGTACGACGCCGCCTCGGCCATCATCGCCGTCTCGGAAGGGATGCGCCGGGACATTCTCCGCGCCTACCCGGAAGTCACCCCCGGGAAAGTGCACGTTGTCCACAACGGCATCGACACCGGCGCCTGGCGGCCTGACCACGACCCGGATGCCCTCCGGGGCCTGGGCATCGACCCGGATGCCCCGTCGGTCGTCTTCGTCGGGCGGAACACCAGGCAAAAGGGCGTCCCCTATCTTCTCCGCGCAGCTGCCCTCCTGCCCCCGGACGTGCAGGTCATCCTGTGCCTCGGTGCCGCGGACACACCCGAACTCGCCTCAGAGACGGCCATCCTCATTGGGGAGCTGATGGAAACCCGCGGCGGTGTTGTCGTGATCGAACGCATGCTGCCCAGGGACGAGCTCATCAAGGTCCTCAGTTCCGCCACGGCGTTTGCCTGCCCGTCGATCTATGAGCCGCTGGGCATCGTCAACCTTGAAGCCATGGCGTGCGGCACGGCGGTCGTGGCCAGTGCCACCGGCGGCATTCCTGAAGTCGTGGACGACGGAGTGACCGGACTCCTGGTCCCCCTGGACCAGCTCGACGACGGCACCGGCACCCCGCTTGATCCCGAGACCTTCGTCCGGGACTTCGCTGCCGCGCTGACCGTTGTTGTCACAGACCCGGACCGCGCAGCCCAAATGGGCCAGGCCGGCCGCCGGCGTGCCGAGCAGGAGTTTTCCTGGGACACCATCGCCCAGGCGACCATCGACGTCTACCGTTCGGTTCTTCCCTAGAAACGTCTGAAGACACTGAAAAAGCGGTGTCCGCAGGGCTGCCTGCGGACACCGCTTTTTTGGTTCAGCTGTTAGCGGCTGGCCTTGGCGGCCTGCTTCTTCCGCTGGATCAGGATCTTCTCGTCGACCGGAGCCGCACCGCTTGCCCGGAGCAGGCGCTGGTACTCCATGGACTCATCCTGGCGCTCCTTCTCGGCGCCCGTGGCAACTGCTGCGCGCAGGTGCTCCGGCCCGTAGCCGAAGGCGTTGACCAGGTCCATGGCGTGCGGGCGGATCTTGGCCAGCAGCCGGTTGATGTACTCGCCCAGGGTGCGGGCGCGCTGGGAAGACAGGCGGCCGTGCATCAGGTACCAGGCCAGGTTCTTTTCGATCAGGCTCAGGCCAAAGAGATCGCGCAGCCAGGTCACTACCTGCCGTGTACCGTCGTCCTCAATCCGCTCCAGGCCGCGGGTGAAGGCCTCCCACTGCAGCAGCTCGGCGTGTGCCCGGGCAGCCTCAATCAGGTCGTGCTGGTTCCGGTTGAACACCGCCGCGGCCTCCGCCTTGGGCAGCTTGCGGGCCTTCTGGAGCTCTCCGGCGACCTCCGCGACCATCGTGGCGACGCGGTCTGCCAGCAGGGCGTGCTGGGTGCGGGCGTCACGCAGGGCAATGGCGGATTTCTTTTCGGAGCCCGTGTCGGCGACGGTCTGCACGATCTGCCGCAGGCCGGAGCGGTGGAAGGTGCGTTCAGTGGCCTGCCCCACCACGTAGCGGGCCAGGACACCGAAGTCGGCGCTCTGGAATTCCTTGGCGTAGTCGGCGAGCAGGCGCTTGGCTACCAGCTGGAGCAGGACGGTGTTGTCTCCTTCGAAGGTGACGTAGATGTCCAGGTCCGACCGGAGGGCCGTGAGGCGGTTCTCAGCCAGGAACCCCGCACCACCGGTTGCCTCACGGCATTCCTGCAGTGTGTCCAGCGCGTGCCAGGTTGAAAGTGACTTCAGCGCCGCGGCCAGTGTTTCAAGGTCCTGGCGGTTCTCGTCCGTGTCGTCCGCGCCGGAGAACACGTCGTCGAACTTTGCCAGCAGTTCATCGTGGGCGAAGGAGGCCGCATACGTTGTGGCCAGCAGCGGCAGCAGCCGGCGCTGATGCTGCTGGTAGTCCATCAGCACTTCCTCGACGGTATCCGAGGCACCGTTGAACTGCCGGCGTTCGGTCGCGTACTTGATAGCGATGTTCAGTCCCAGCTTGGAGGCAGCAACTGCTGCGCCGTCGAGCGATACCCGCCCCTGGACCAGGGTGCCGATCATGGTGAAGAAGCGGCGTCCCGGGCTTTCGATGCTGGACGTGTAGGTACCGTCCTCAGCGACGTCTCCGTAGCGGTTCAGCAGGTTGGTACGGGGAATCCGGACGTTGCTGAAGTGCAGCCGGCCGTTGTCGATTCCGTTGAGGCCGCCCTTGACTCCGTCATCCTCGCCGCCGATGCCGGGCAGGAATCCGTTCTCATCCCGCAGCGGAACGTAGAACGCGTGGACTCCGTGGTCGACGCCCTTGGTGATCAGGTGGGCGAACAAAACGGCGGCCTTGCCGTATACGGCGGCGTTGCCGATGTAATCCTTCCACGCCGCACGGAAAGGCGTGTTGATGATGAATTCCCCGGCCGCCTCGTCGTATTCCGCCGTGGTGGCGATGCTGGACACATCGGATCCGTGGCCGGTTTCCGTCATCGCGAAGCATCCCGGGATTTCCAGGCTCATGATGCCGGGGAGCCACTTCTCGTGGTGTTCGCGGTTGCCGAGGTGCAGGACGGCGGAGCCGAAGAGGCCCCACTGCACGCCGGCTTTGATCTGCAGTGACGGATCTGCCACCACCAGCTCCGCGAACCCGGCGACATTTCCGCCGTGGTTGTCCTGGCCGCCGACGTACTTGGGGAAGGCACGGTGCACGGCATCGGCGTCAACGAGGATTTTCAGCTGGTCCATGACGCGCAGCCGGTGCTCGGTGTGCGTCAGGCCTGCGGGGGTGTGAAGCGCATCGGTACCGGCAAGTGCCCTGGCCTTCAGCCGGATGTCCTCCCACTTGCCCAGGAGCGCACGGCCTAGTGCCTCTACGTTGACGGTAGCCGAATCGTCATCGCTGATGACGGTGCTGGCCGGAATCTGGCGCTCTGGGGTGGAGACTGATTGCGTCATTGCGTGTCCTTACTTGTCGGCACTGCGTCGGAGCCGGTTCGGCCGCCACGCACAGTGGTGGAGGGAGTAACAGTCTTTGCTGAGGGGTCGGGGGTGTCCCAGCCGATCCCGTCGAAAAGCCAAATGGTGAGCTGGTCGGTCATTTCGGCTTCAGTCGGACGGTCCGGTCCGGCCGGCGTCGCGAGCCAGCGTTCGCCGGCTGAACGCACCATCCCCAGGGCTGCGATGGGCCAGAAGCCCGCGGCGGACTGAGTCACGGCATCCGACTGGTGGCCCTTCAGGTACAGCTGCACGGCGTGGTCCATCATGGCGCTGATATTCGCCATGAAATGCGAGAGGGCGACGGCGACACCGGGTTCGCTGCCTGCCGCAGCCTCGCCTGCCGGGCTGCCCGTGACAAAGGCATAGACATTGGGAGAGGTCTCGGCCATCTGCAGATAAGCCGAGACCATGGCACGCATACCCGAGCGGGGGGAGTCCGCGCTGCGCCCGGCGGCCAGGATCTTTTCCTGCATCTGGTTGATCACGACTTCGCCCATGGCCTGCTGAAGTCCTGACTTGTCGCCGAAGTAGCGGTAGTACACGGACTTGGAGGTACCGGAAGCAGCGGCGATTTCTTCCATGGATGCCTGCGCGCCCAGGGTGTGGACGGCGCGGCGGGCGGCCTTGATCAAGGCTCCGCGCCGCTCGGTGCGGTGGGCTTCCCACCGCACGGACCTTCCGTCCGCCGTCCGTGTGTCTTGTTTCACTGCGCTGTTCACGATACTCAGCGTATCAGGTACGCTGAGTTACAGTAACTCTCGTCACACAACGACCCCCAAGGAGAATGACGAATGGCTGCACAACCCGCCCCCGCACCCCAGCCGGTGCAGGGCTCAGGTCCCGCCGTACGGAACGCCGTCGTAATCGGCGGCAACCGCATTCCCTTCGCCCGGTCCGGCGGAGCGTATGCCCACAGCTCGAACCAGGACATGCTGACCGCCGCACTTGACGGACTTGTTGCCCGCTTCGGGCTGCAGGGGGAACGGGTCGGCGCTGTCGCGGCCGGCGCGGTTTTGAAGCACTCGCGGGATTTCAACCTCACGCGGGAGGCAGTCCTTGGCTCCGCACTGTCCCCGGAAACGCCGGCCTACGATGTGCAGCAGGCCTGCGCCACCGGCCTGGAAACCGTGGTTTCCCTCGCAAACAAGATCAAGCTGGGCCAGCTGGAATCCGGCATCGCCGGCGGTGTCGATTCCGCCTCGGATGCCCCAATCGCCGTCAGTGATGGTTTGCGCCGCGCGCTCCTGGACCTTTCCCGTGCCCGGAACACCAAGCAGAAGCTCGCGGCCATCGCCAAGATCCGCCCGAAGGACCTGGCACCGAACGCACCGAACACCGGAGAGCCGCGCACCGGACTGTCCATGGGGGAGCACCAGGCGCTGACCACGGCACAGTGGAAGATCACCCGCGAAAGCCAGGACGAACTGGCGTACAACAGCCACCGCAATCTGGCAGCTGCCTACGACCGCGGCTTCTTCGACGACCTCATGACCCCGTACCGCGGACTGTCCCGCGATTCGAACCTGCGTGCAGACACCTCGCTGGAGAAGCTTGCCTCCCTCAAGCCGGTCTTCGGCCGTGCCCTGGGCGACGAAGCAACCATGACCGCCGGCAACTCCACCCCGCTGACCGACGGCGCATCGGTTGTGCTTCTCGGCTCGGAAGACTACGCCCGGGAACATGATCTGCCGATGCTTGCCAACATCGTCGATGCCGAGGCCGGTGCGGTCGATTTCGTCCACGGCCGCGACGGACTGCTCATGGCGCCGGCCTTCGCCGTGCCGCGCCTGCTGGCCCGCAACAACATGACGTTCGACGACTTCGACTTCTTCGAGATCCATGAAGCCTTCGCGGGTACGGTGCTGAGCACCCTCGCCGCCTGGGAAGATGACGAGTTCTGCCGCACGCGCCTGGGCCTGGAGGGCCCGCTGGGCAGCATCGACCGGAGCAAGCTCAACGTTAACGGCTCCTCGCTCGCTGCCGGCCACCCGTTCGCTGCCACCGGCGGCCGGATCGTCGCCTCGCTGGCAAAGATGCTGTCCGAGAAGGGATCCGGGCGCGGCCTTATCTCGATCTGCGCGGCCGGAGGCCAGGGTCTCGTGGCCATCTTGGAGGCCCGCTGACATGTCGGATACCTATCTGAACCTGGTCAACTCCGGCCTTACCAAGGAGATTGCCAAGAAGCTGGGGCTGCCGCGGCCGGCTGTGCTGCGCCGCTTCGACCCGTCGAAGCCGCTGGTGCCGGGACCCCTCTTGGTCCTGGGGAAAGGCGAGTCCGCTGACGCCCTGGCCTCGGTGCTGCTTTCCTGGCAGCAGGATGTCCGCCGCCACGCGACTCCCAAGGAGAAGCTCGGCGCCATCCTCATGGTCCTGGACGAAGTGATGTCGCCGGAGGACCTCTCCTCGGTCAGCCTTGACGCCGGCGCCAGCCTGCGCGACCTTGCCTCCGGGGGACGGATCGTCACCGTCTCGCGGCCGGCCTCCGAGGCGCAGGACCCCGCTGCAGCTGCCGCGCGCCAGGGTGTCGAGGGCACGCTGCGTTCCCTTGCGCACGAACTGCGCGGCGGGGCGACCGCGAACGGGATCGTGCTGGCCAACGGAACCGGTGCCACGGCTCCGTCCGTGGCCGCCGCCCTGCGTTTCCTGCTCTCCGGCCGCAGCGCGTACGTGAACGGGCAGTTCATCACCGTTGGTTCCGCCGCCGGGGAACTGCCCGCCGAATGGAACGCTTCGCTGGCGGGCAAGACCGCCGTCGTCACCGGAGCCGCACGCGGCATCGGAGCTGCGATCGCCCGCGTGCTGCACCGCGAAGGCGCCAACGTCATTGTGGTCGACGTTCCGGCAGCGGGGGAGCAGCTGGCAGCGGTAGCGAACGAAATCCGCGGAACCGCCCTGCAGGTGGATATCACCCGCGACGACGCTGCCGACAGGATCCTGGCACACGCTTCCGAGCGTTACGGCCGGCTGGACATCGTGATCCACAATGCCGGGATTACCCGTGACAAGCTGCTGGCCAACATGGACGCCTCACGCTGGGATTCCGTGATTGCGGTCAACATCGCTTCACAGCTGAAGATGAACGAGCGTTTCCTGGCTTCGGAGGCGTTCAGCAAGCAGGGCCGGATTGTCTCGCTGGCTTCCACCAGCGGCATTGCCGGCAACCGCGGCCAAACGAACTACGCGGCATCCAAGGCGGGGATCATCGGTATGGTCCGGGCCACCGCACCCCTGCTGGAGCCCCGCGGCGGTTCGATCAACGCCGTCGCTCCCGGCTTCATCGAAACGGACATGACCGCCCGGATGCCGGCGCTGACCCGCCAGGTTGCCCGGCGCCTTTCGAGCCTGCAGCAGGGTGGCCAGCCCGTCGACGTTGCCGAGACCATCGCGTTCCTCGCCTCGGACGGTGCGGCCGGCGTGAACGGCCAGGTCCTGCGGGTCTGCGGCCAGAATATGGTCGGAGCATGAGTGTCCAGGACCTGGAGCAATTCCAGCTCCACGAAATCCCCGCACTCGGCCGGCTGTACCTTTCCGCGGCCGGCAACGCTGCCCGCAGCAAACTGACATCCTCGGCTTCGACCCAGACGCTGCCGGCAGCGCGCCACACCGTCACCAACGCCAGAGTGGATCTGGACCGGCTGACGGACTTCCAGCGCCTGGTGCTCCGGAGCGCCCAGGACACGCTTCCGTCAGGGTACGTTCACACGTTCGCCTTCCCGGTGGCCATGAGCGTGATGGCACGTGAGGACTTCCCCCTGCCCCTGCTGGGCATGGTGCATCTGCGCAACCACGTCACGCATCTGCGGCCCATCCATTACACGGAGCCGCTGAGCGTCACCGCCTGGGCGGAAAACCTGGCCGGGCACCGCGCGGGAACACAGGTGGAACTGGTGGCCGAAGTCCGGTCCGGCACCGAACTCGTGTGGACCGGGCGTTCGGTCTATCTGGCAAAGGGCGTGTTCCTTCCCCGGATCGACCGCCCGCAGGCCCGGACGGAGCGGGAGGACTTCACCCCGCCGCTTCCCACGGCCCAGTGGCGGCTCGGAGCGGACGCAGGACGGAACTATGCCAAGGTGTCGGGGGACTTCAACCCCATCCATCTGAGCAGCCTCTCCGCCAAAGCGCTGGGCATGAAGCGCTCGATCGCCCATGGCATGTACCTCGCCTCGCGGGTCGTTGCGGAAGCGGGTCCGGCCCTGCCGGAACCCTTCGAATGGAGCATCGAGTTCGAATCGCCGGTGTTCCTTCCGGCGACGGTGAGCGTCCGCATTTCAGACGCCGGCGCCCCGGGCGACATGGCAGGGACAACGTTCACGGGGTGGAACCAGCGCAGCCGCCGCAGGCACTTCCACGGCTGGGCCCGGCCGCTCTGAAAGATAAGGATGCCGGGACCGGGACTGCTAGAGTTCCGGCCATGAACGAATCCCGTTTTGCTGAACTGGCCAAGGAACTGGACGCCGCGGATCCCTTGGCTGACCTGCGCGAACGTTTCGTTGGACACAATGACCCGGCCATCAGTGCCTACCTTGACGGCAACTCCCTCGGCCGGCCGCTGGCGGCAACGCTGGACCGGCTGGGGGAGTTCGTTACCCATGCGTGGGGCAGCCGGCTGATCCGCTCCTGGGACGAGGGATGGCTCGCCCTTCCCTCGGCAATCGGCGACCAGCTGGGCGCGACAGTCCTCGGCGCGGCGCCGGGGCAGTGCATCGTGGCGGACTCAACCACTGTGCTGCTCTACAAACTGGCGCGTGCGGCTGTGGCTGCCGGCGCAGGCCGAACCGAGATCGTGCTGGACCGGGACAACTTTCCCACGGACCGCTACGTCATGGACGGAATCGCCCGCGAGTGCGGTATGACGCTCCGCTGGCTGGAGGCGGATTACGACGGCGGCGTGAGCCCGGAAGCCGTGGCTTCCGCTGTAGGGCCGCAAACGGCCCTGGTGGTCCTCAGCCACGTGGCCTACCGGTCCGGTTTTATCGCCGACGTCCCGGCCATTACCGCCCTGGTCCATGAAGCCGGCGGACGGGTCCTCTGGGACCTGTGCCATTCGGCCGGCTCGGTTCCCGCCGAGCTCGATAACTGGAACGTCGATTATGCCGCTGGCTGCAGTTACAAGTACCTGGGCGGCGGTCCCGGCGCCCCCGCGTGGGCCTACGTTGCCCGCCGCCACCAGGAAGACTTCGCCCAGCCCATCCAGGGCTGGCTGGGCGCTGGGGATCCATTTGCCATGGGAGCGGACTACGTACCCGCCGCAGGGATCCAGCGGGTGGTCTCGGGAACACCGCCGATCCTGGGCATGCTGGCCATACAGGACATGATTGCGCTCATCGCCGAGGCAGGCATGGACGCCGTGCGAGCCAAGTCCGTGCAGCTCACCTCCTTTGCCGTGCAGGCCTTCGACGAAATCCTCGCTCCGCTTGGCGTCACGCTGGCGTCGCCGCGGGACACCGCCCGCAGGGGCAGCCACGTCACGATCGACCATCCGTCGTTCAAGGACGTCACGGCCCGGCTGTGGGAACGCGGCATCATTCCGGACTACCGCAACCCCAACGGCATCCGGCTGGGACTTTCTCCGCTGTCCACGTCCTTCGCTGAAACCTGGACCGGAATCGAAGCCATCGCCTCAGAGCTCCGGCACGCCGCCTAATCCCGCAGGGCCTGGCCGGCCTTGACCGCGAGGACCGGGCAGGACGCCTCCAGCAGGATCCGCTGCGCCGTGCTGCCGAGGAAAAGCTTGCCCACCGGCGTGCGGTGCCGTAAGCCGACGACGATCAGCCGGGCCCCAAGCCGCGAGGCAACCGCCAGGATTTCGTCCGCGGGGTCGTAGTCCCCTTCCGGATGGATGATCTCGAAGGACAGTCCTGCCGATTCCAGTTCCGCGGCAATCGAGTTCAGGTCATCGGCGGCATCCTCGCCGTGCGCATGCCCGTGCCCCAGGCCGCGGCCCGTGGTGCGGACGTTGACGACTGCCAGCTCGTCCTGGAACAGCTCGGCCACCCGTCTCGCCTGCGCGAGGGCGGCAGCACCCTCGGCTCCCGGGACGTACCCAACGACGATGCTAGCCATGGAGTTCCTCCGGATCAGTGAAGCGGGTTCGTTTGGCTTTGACCGCCCGGTTCCACAGCCAGGTGAAGAACCACAGGACGACGCCTATCGCCAGCAGGATTCCGGCGATGCGGTACTCGATGGGGTCCTGCGCCCAGGGACCCACCAGGAAGGCGCAGGTGGCGGCCCCGATCCAGGGCATGATGCCGGGGGAGCGGAATGTCTTGCGGACAGCCGCAGGTCCGTCCTCCGTGTTCGGCTGGGGATCCGGCGGACGCCGGCGCAGCACGATGCAGGCTATGTTCACGACCGTGAACACGCAGAGCAGAAGCAGTGCGGTGGTTCCGCCCAGCGCCGAAACCGTTTGCGGACCCATGGCGTTGGTGACCAGGATGATGAGTCCGGTGGCTATTGCCGTGGTGAACACGATCGCCGCCCACGGTGTCCTGCGCCCGGGCAGGATCAGGGCCAATCCACGGGGCAGAACCTCCTGGCGCGACATCCCGTAAAGCAGCCGGCTCGCCATCAGCATGTTGATCAAGGCCGTGTTGGCCACGGCGAAGATCGACAGGAACGGATAAAAGACGTCGATCGGGAACCCCGGAGCGCCGGTCTGCACCACTTCCAGCAGGGGAGTCTGGCTTTCGGAGAGCTGCCCTACCGGGACCACCGCCACGGCGGCGATGGAGACCAGCAGGTAGATGAAGACCGTTATGCCCAGGCCGCTGAGCATCACCTTGGGAAATATCCGCGCCGGGTCCTTCGTCTCTTCGGCCATGTTGACGGAGTCCTCGAACCCGACCATCGAGAAGAAGGCCAGGGACGTAGCCGCGGTGAGCGCCAGGAACACGGATTTCCCGCCCTCGGTCTCGAAGACCATGACCCGGGAGAAGTCCACGTTGCCCTGGCCCATGGCCCAGAAGCCGATGCCGATCACGATCAGGAGCCCGGTCAGTTCCACGATGGTCAGGAAGACGTTGAACTTGATGCTTTCCCCGACCCCGCGGAGATTGATGAGCGCCAAAAGCACCATGAAACTGACTGCTATGGCGGTTACGCCGAATTGCCCCCAGCCGAGGTTAAACCCGACCAGGAAGTTCTCGGCAAGGAATTTCGACGCCGTAGAGGCTGAGGTGATGCCGGAACACAGGACGGCGAAGGTCACCAGGAACGTGACGAAGTGGATCCCGAAAGCCTTGTGCGTATACAGGGCGGCTCCGGCTGCCTGCGGGTACTTGGTCACCAGTTCCAGGTAGGACAGCGCCGTGATCGTGGCAACGGTAAAGGCGATCAGGACCGGAGCCCAGGCCGCTCCGCCAATCTCTCCGGCGATCTGTCCGGTCAGGGCGTAGACGCCGGTTCCCAGCACGTCACCCACGATGAACAGGAGCAGGAGCTTGGTTCCCATCACCCGTTTCAGTTCCGGGCCGCTGCTTTCCCGCGGCGAACCGCCGGTCGCCGCATTCTCACCTCCGGGAACACTCATGCCCGGTATTCTGCGCGCGGAAGCACCGGCGCCGCAATGCACCCGGCAGGATCCATCCATTCGGGCTCCGAATCCGGACCGGCGTGTACCGGCTGCCGGGGGAACTTAGCCCTGGATCCCAGGTTCAGGAATAACCCGCACCGCCTGGATCCTGTGGTGGTCAACCTCCATGACACGCAGCTGCCCGCCCGGTGCAGGGACGGCATCCCCGGGGACGGCCATGCGCCCGAGCTGGTCCAGGATGTAGCCGGCAACAGTTTCGTACTGCCCTTCAGGCAGCACTATCCCGGTGAGCCGGTCGAATTCCTGCAGGATCAATCCGCCGTCGACCAGCATTCCGCCTTCCAGGGCGAGGTGGCGGTCTTCCGGGTCCCGGGCGGTGTCGTATTCGTCGTAGATCTCGCCGACAAGTTCCTCGACGAGGTCCTCCAGCGTGACAATGCCGTCAGTGCCCCCGTATTCGTCAGCCACGACGGCGATGTGGCTGTTTTCCCGCCGCATCCTGGACAATGTGGGCAGGACGGTTGCCGTACCCGGCAGGAACAGGATGGGCCGGGCAATCTCACCGAGCCGGGTCTCGCCGGATGGGTCCGGATCGCGCCCGATGAGGTCCCGGACATGGATGAAGCCGAGCACATCATCCGGTGACGCGCCCATGACCGGATACCGGGAATAGGGCAGCTCATGGACGCGGACCCGTGCTTCGGCCAGGGTGAGTGATGCGGGAAGGAACTCGACCATGGGCCGCGGGCGCATCACTTCCTGCAGGAGCCGGTGGCCGGCGCCGAAGACATCTGCCAGGATGCTGCGGCTCTCATCCGCGATGGTGGGACTGGATTTCACCATCTCCAGCAGCTCCTGCTGGGAAATGGGCACGTTCTTCAGCTGGGGATCTCCGCCCAGCAGGCGGACCACGGCGTCCGTGGAGACAGACAGCAGCCGGATCACCGGGCGCATCACCGCAGCGAAAAGGGACAACGGGGGAGCAAGGACACGCACAAAGCCCTCCGCGTTCTGCATGGCGAGCCGCTTGGGAACAAGTTCCGAGAACACCAGGGACAAGTAGGCGACCACCAGCGTCATGGCAATAAATGCGGCGCTCCGGGCCAGGGAAGGCGCCAGTCCCCAGCCCTCCAGGACCGGGGAAATTGCCGGCGCCAGCGCCGAAGCCCCATAGGCAGCCGAAAAGAATCCCGAAAGGGTGACGCCGATCTGGATGGCAGAGAGGAACAGATTCGGGTTCCGCGCGAGCTGCGCGGTCCGTGCTCCGCGCTTCCCGGAGTTTTCCAGCCGGAGGATCTGGCCCTCGCGAAGTGTCACCAGGGCCATCTCCGCTCCGGCGAACACGCCGCCGAGCAGGATGAAGAAGAGCACCAGGACAATGTTCAGTAATGCACTGCCGTCCATGATGCGAGGGTACCCATGCGCAGGCCGCGGTGACAGGGCCCGAAGTCCGGCGGGGGATGAGATGAAGAACACAGCGGTACCGGGCCGCTGCCCGGCGTCGGCAGGGGATACAAAAAAGACCCTCCTGGTAACCGTGGTTACCAGGAGGGTCTTCGCTGTGCGCGGAGGGGGACTTGAACCCCCACCCTCAATAAGAGGACTAGCACCTCAAGCTAGCGCGTCTGCCATTCCGCCACCCGCGCTTGGGTGTCTTCCGAAGAACGTTTTTCATTCCGTTTCTTCGTTTGCAACGGGAAAAACTCTAACACGGTTTTACCGGGAAGAACGAATCGGCCCAGTTCAGCTCCCGGTTCCGTGACGCGGCTGGAACAAAGCCGGGCTTCCGGCGTGCCCAGTAGCTAGGCTGGCCCTATCCCGCCGAGCAAGGAGAAGTGCATGAGCGTTCGCGCCGAAGACGAAGTCACCCGTATCTGCCAGGATCTGATCCGCATCGACACCTCCAACTACGGTGACGGAACCGGACCGGGGGAGCGGAAGGCAGCAGAGTACGTCGCCGGACTTATCGAAGAGGTGGGACTGTCAGCTGACCTGTTCGAATCCGCACCCGGCCGCGCCTCGGTGGTGACCCGCCTTGAGGGCTCCGATCCCTCCCTGCCCGCACTGGTAGTCCACGGCCACCTCGACGTCGTGCCGGCGCAGAAGCAGGACTGGAGCGTGGACCCGTTCAGCGGCGAGGAACGGGACGGCCTGATCTGGGGCCGCGGGGCAGTCGACATGAAGGACATGGACGCCATGATCCTCGCGGTGATGCGCGAAATGGCCCGCACAGGTACCCGCGGCCGGCGTGACCTCATCTTCGCCTTTTTCGCGGATGAAGAAGCCGGGGGCAGCTACGGCGCCAGCTGGGCAGTAGACAACCGCCCCGAACTGTTCGACGGCGCCACGGAAGCAATCTCCGAGGTCGGCGGGTTTTCGGCGACTATCGGAGGCCGACGTACCTACCTGCTGCAGACCGCTGAAAAAGGAATCTCGTGGCTGCGCCTGAAAGCACACGGCCGGGCCGGACACGGCTCCCAGATCAACACCGACAACGCAGTGACCCGCCTGGCCGGTGCCGTCTCGCGGATTGGTGCCCACGAGTGGCCCATTGAACTCACCGATACCACCCGCGCCTTCCTGGACGGGGTGACCGAGCTGACCGGCGTAGAGTTCGATCCCGAGAACCCTGACAAACTGCTCAGCGAACTCGGCACCGTGGCCCGGTTCGTTGGTGCAACGCTGCAGAACACGGCCAACCCGACACTGTTGTCCGCCGGATACAAGCACAACGTCATCCCGGGTACGGCAGAGGCACTGATCGACGCACGGACCCTGCCCGGCCAGGAAGAGCATCTCCTGGAAGTCATCCGCGGACTGGCAGGCGACGGAATCGACGTCAGCTACGAACACAAAGATGTCTCGCTCGAGGTGCCCTTTTCCGGAAACCTGGTGGATTCCATGGTGGACGCCCTGCAGGCGGAAGACCCGGGTGCCCCGGTGCTGCCGTACACCCTCTCCGGCGGCACCGACAACAAATCCCTCAGCCGCCTGGGAATCACCGGATACGGTTTCGCTCCGCTGCGCCTGCCCGAGGACCTTGACTTCACGGGGATGTTCCACGGTGTGGACGAACGAGTCCCTGTTGATTCCCTGAAGTTCGGCACGAAGGTACTGTCCCGCCTGCTCCGCGGGTACTAGGCACCACCCTTGACCTGCCCTGACCAGACAGCCCGGAAGGATCCCGAACCGATGCCCGCCGCAGATATTCTCACTCCCGGCCTGCTGGAACGGCTGCGCCGCCGTGCACCGGAGTACGACCAGCGCAATGCCTTCTTCGACGAGGACCTCCAGGAGCTGCGCGACGCGGGCTACTTGGCGCTGTTTACGCCGGTGGAGCAGGGCGGTTCGGGCCTGGGCCTTCCGGAGGTCGTGGCGTGCCAGCGGCTGCTGGCATCTGCGGCACCGGCAACCGCGCTTGCCATCAACATGCATCTGGTCTGGTGCGGTGTCGCCCACCTGCTGTCCCTGAAGGGGGATGACTCCCTGTCCTTCGTCCTGGAGGAAGCGTCCCGCGGCGAGGTCTTTGCCTTTGGCATTTCCGAACCCGGTAACTCTGCCGTCCTTTTCGACTCGCTGACGGCTGCGGTTCCGCAGGGCGGCGGAAGCTACGCGTTTACCGGGCGGAAGATCTTTACCAGCCTGTCACCGGCGTGGACCAGGCTGGGCATCTTCGGAAAGGACTCCACAGACCCCGCTGAACCGAGTCTGGTCTTCGGCTTCGCAGACCGGTCCACGGCGGGCATCTCGGCCCTGGATGACTGGGACACGATGGGAATGCGGGCCTCGCAGTCACGAACCACGCTGCTGCAGGACGCCCTCATACCGGCGGACCGGATTGTGCGGCATACGCCTGTGGGCCCCCACGCCGACCAGTTCGTGTTCGGTATCTTCAGCCTCTTTGAGACGCTGCTGTCCGCGGTGTACACGGGGATCGGGGAACGAGCGGTGGAACTGGCTGCCGAGGCTGCCGCAGGCCGCACCAGCCAGGATGTCCCGGCATCGCAGGATCCGCACACCCGCTGGCGGATCGCCGACGCCGCCATCAGGATGGACGGTGTACGGCTCCAGCTTGAAGCCGTAGCCCGCGACCTGGAAGAGGGAGCCGATCACGGCAGTTTCTGGTTCCCCCGGCTCTCCGGCCTGAAGCTGCGTGCAACAGACACCGTGCGTACCGTGGTGGAAACAGCCATGAAGACTGCCGGCGGCCGCAGCTACTTCCGCGGCCAGGAGCTGGAGCGGCTCTACCGGGACGTACTGGCCGGGATGTTCCATCCTTCAAGCGAGGACTCTGCGCATAACTCCATGGCAAATGCACTGCTGGGGCCAGTCCAGGACCAGTGAAATCGGGCCTGCCGGCTAGGCAGTCCGCTGGACCCGCATGACTTTCCTCCGCAGCCAGTACCGGTGGATGCCTCCGCGGTAAATGCGCGTGCGCTGGAGCTCCCACTTGCCGTACTCCGCGTGGTCGGTGATTTTTCGGCGGGCTTCCGGCAGCGACTCATGGGGTCCGACAGAAAGGACCAGATACTCATAGTCCTTGGCGGGAGCGGCAGGAAAGGACCAGTCCGGTTTCAGAATTTGTTCTCGCATTTCCATCCCATTTTGCCTGCTTTGCGGCTAACGTCTAGTCCATGAGCATAGATCCGCGCGTAGCGCTCCAGTCCCTGGTTGCTGCTTTTGAGGAGCACCTTGCTGCTGCTGCCACCCGCCGCGGAGAGAAGGATCCTGCCGTCGAAGGCGCCTACCTGGCTATTGCTGACGCTTTCGAAGTCTACGAGGAAGTGCTCTACGACGCCTACGGTGAAGTCACCCCGCTCGAGATTTACGACGATGAAGAGGCCGACGAGGATCTGCTGGACGAAGACGAGGAAGTCCTGCGAGGATCAGCTGCCGGCAGCCCCTCGGCCTTCGGCACCGAGGAAGAAACCGAAGAGTTCGACGGCGACCCCGAACCCTACGGCCGGCAGGCCGGCAGCGACCGCTAGCCCGGCAGGCCTGCCATGCGGGGGCTTGCGCGTGCCCTAGAGTCGTAGGGTGAATTGGTTCGAAGCGATATTCCTCGGTTTCCTTCAAGGACTGACCGAATTCCTGCCCATCTCATCCAGTGCGCACCTGCGGATCGCCGGTGAACTGCTGCCCGGGGCCCAGGATCCCGGCGCCGCCTTTACGGCTATTACCCAGCTAGGCACGGAGACCGCCGTCGTTGTCTATTTCTGGAAAGACATCGTCCGGATCGTCAAGGCCTGGTTCGGTTCGCTGGCCGGCCGCGTACCCCGTTCCGATCCGGACGCCCGGATGGGGTGGCTGATCATCGTGGGTTCGCTGCCCATCGCCGTCCTCGGCCTGCTGTTCCAGGACCAGATCGAAAGCACGTTCCGCAGCCTCTGGCTCGTGGCGACCATGCTGATCGTCTTTGGCATCATCCTGGCCATCGCAGACACCGTGGGAAAGCAGCAGCGGACCCTGGACCAGCTGACGTACAAGCACGGCATCTTCTACGGTTTTGCCCAGGCCCTGGCGCTCGTCCCCGGCGTGTCCCGTTCCGGCGGCACGATTACCGCCGGGCTGCTGATGGGATACACCCGGGAGGCCGCCGCGCGCTATGCCTTCCTGCTGGCCATTCCCGCGGTTTTCGGCAGCGGCCTGTACCAGCTCGCCAAATCATGGGGGGAAACCGGCCCTTACAGCGGCGCCGAGACCGCTGTCGCCACAGGGGTGGCCTTCGTTGTGGGCTTCATCATCATCGGATGGTTCCTCCGCTACGTTTCCACGCGCAGCTATCGCTTGTTCGTCTGGTACCGCATCGGCCTGGGCGTGGCGATCTACGTTGCACTCGGGTTTGGAGTGCTGCAGCCCTGAGCGCCGCAGCCGGCCCGCTTTACGAATGTGTTCCCCCCGTCCAAGTAAGTAGAGTTGACCTGTGATCGCCTGGAAATCCCGCCCCCTTCCCGACCTGCCCGGCAAGTCCCCGGAACTCGTTCTCTTTGATACTGCCCAGCGCAGGACGGTTGCCGTCCAGCCCGGCGAGGAGGCCGGACTCTATGTCTGCGGCATCACCCCCTACGACGCCACCCACATGGGGCACGCGGCAACCTACGTTGCGTTCGACCTGCTGAACCGCCAGTGGCGGGATGCGGGACACACCGTGAACTACGTCCAGAACGTCACCGACGTCGACGACCCGCTGCTCGAGCGTGCCGCGGCCACCGGCGTGGACTGGACGGTCCTGGCCAAGGAACAGACCCAGCTCTTCCGGGAAGACATGGAAGCCCTGAACGTCCTGGCACCCCGCAGCTACATCGGCGCCGTGGAGTCCATCGAATGGATTGTCCCCGTGGTCGAAGGACTGCTGGACCGCGGCATCGCCTACCGGGTACCGGCGCACGGCTCCGAGCCCGGCGGCGACGTGTATTTCTCGGTTGAGGCCGCCCAGGAACTCGAAGCCGACGGACCCGATGCCTGGTGGCTCGGGCAGGTATCCGGGCTCACGGCGGAAGCAATGCTTCCGGTCTTTGCAGAGCGCGGCGGTGATCCGGATCGTCCCGGAAAACGCCACCCGCTCGATGCCCTGCTCTGGCGCGTAGCCCGGCCGAATGAGCCGCTGTGGCCAGGGGGACGCCTGGGCGACGGACGCCCCGGCTGGCACATCGAGTGTTCGGTGATAGCCCGCCGGTTCCTGCCGGCACCGTTCACGGTCCAGGCCGGGGGATCGGACCTGATCTTCCCGCACCACGAAATGAGCGCCGGCCATGCCTACGCCTGTTCCGGCGAGCCGCTGGCACGGCACTACGCCCATGCCGGCATGGTGGGGCTGGACGGCGAAAAGATGAGCAAGTCCCTGGGGAACCTGGTCCTGGTCTCCCGGCTGCGCGCTGACGGCATCGAACCGGCCGCTATCCGGACTACCCTTGCCGGACACCACTACCGCTCCGACTGGTTCTGGACTGCCGATGACCTGGGGCGTGCCCAGGAACGGCTCCGCCGCTACCGCCAGGCGCTGGAGCTAACCAGCGAAGGAGCAGCTGCGAACCTGCTGGCACAGTTCAGGTCATCGCTTGCCGACGACCTGAATGCCCCCGCCGCCCTTGCCGCGGCAGACGAGTGGGCATCCGCCCTGCTGGACGCACCCGGCACTCCGCCTGCAGGGAGCAGTGCCGGAGCCGGCCTTGCGGCCGCAGCGTTCGATGCCCTGCTGGGCATCACTCTCCGCTAGGGCCCCTTACGGAGCGCAGGGCCGCAGTGCTCCGCGCCGGCCGGCTCAGTCCCGGCGACGGCGCTTGAGGTAGCGCTCGAACTCACGGGCGATCGACTCGCCGGTGGCTTCGGGGAGCTCAGCAGTGTCCTTGGCCTCTTCGAGCTGGCGGACGTAGGCCGCAATCTCGGGGTCTTCAGTGGCGAGCTCGTCCACACCGCGCTCCCATGCCTCGGCCTCTTCGGTCAGGACCGAAGTGTCGATCGGAATCTGCAGGAGCTCTTCGATCCTGTGCAGCAGCGCCAGCTGCGCCTTCGGCGACGGCGGCTGTCCAACGTAGTGCGGAACAGCGGCCCAGAGCGAGAGTGTGGGTATATCGGCAAGCGTGGCTACTTCGGCGAGGACACCCACAATGCCGATGGGCCCTTCGTACTGCGAGGCCTCAACACCCAGATGCTCGCCCAGGTCCTCTTCTTCGCACGTGGCGGTGACCGGTATGGGCCGGGTGTGCGGCACGTCGGCCAGGAGGGCGCCGGCCAGCACAATGCAGTCCACGTCCAGTTCCCTGGCCAGGCCGATCAGCTCCGCCGTGTAGGCACGCCACTTGTAGGACGGTTCAACACCCGTCACCAGGATCAGGTCGATGTTGGTACCCGGAACTTCGGCACGGGAAATGCGCGTTGTAGGCCATTTGATCCGGCGCTGGCCGGACGCGCTGCGCTCGATCGCCGGGCGCGTGAACTGGAAATCGTAGTACTCATCCGCATCGATGCCGGCGATCTTTTCGCTGTCCCAGTAGAGGGACAGGAAGTTCAAGGCATCACTGGCTGCCTCTCCGGCGTCGTTCCACCCTTCGAAAGCTGCCAGCATCACGGTCACCCGCTCACCCGTGCCGCCGAAAAAATCCTGCAGGCCGGCCGCTGGGGACTTATCGGAATTACTCACAGATTCACCTTATGCCCACCGCACCGCACTGTCAGTCCCACGCGCCGACCAAGGAGCAGCCGGGGCGAGGAAGATGGCAGCCGCCACGTAGACTGGGCTTATGTCCCTCCCTGGTGTTCCTGTCCTGCCCGGCGGCTCCGCGTCCGTGCTGCAGGCGGTGCTCTGGGACATGGACGGAACCATCGTCGACACCGAACCGTACTGGATCCAGGCCGAGAAGGACCTTGTCGCTGCCCACGGGGGCACGTGGACGGACGATGACGCCGAGGAACTCATCGGCCAGGCCCTTGACTATTCCGCACGCCGGCTGCAGCAGGCCGGCGTAGCACTGCCCGTCGAGGGCGTCATCGCGTCCCTCGCCGGCGAAGTTGCCCGGCACCTGCAGCAGGAGGTCCCTTGGCGTCCGGGAGCGCGCGAACTGCTGGAGGAGCTGGCTGCGGAGGACATCCCGTGCGCCCTGGTCACCATGTCCACCGGTCCGCTGGCCCGCCTCATCGCGTCGACCCTGCCGGAGGGAACCTTCAGGTCCGTCGTCAGCGGGGACATGGTGTCACGCGGCAAACCGCATCCCGAGCCCTATCAGCTTGCCTTCGACCAGCTCTCCGCCGCTTTCCCCGGACTGGCCAAGTCCCGCTGCCTGGCGGTCGAAGACTCCTATCCCGGTTATACCTCCGCGCGGGAAGCAGGGCTCCCGGCCCTGGCTGTTCCGCATATGGTTCCGTTCCCGCCTGATCAGGGCAGGATCCAATGGGACACCCTGGCCGGACGGAGCCTGGCGGACCTGCAGGAGCTCGCCGCCCTTTCGGCAGGAGGCGCACAATGACCCAGGGACCGGATGCCCCGAAGAAGGAACGCAGCGAAGGAATTCCCCTGGGGAGGATCGGGGGAGTCCCGGTAACGCTGGCCTGGTCCTGGTTCGTGATCGCGGCCGCGATCGTTTTCCTGTTCGGGCCCCGGGTCGCCAGTGTGCTCCCGCAGCTTGGCGGAATCGCCCCCTATGCGGTTGCCCTGGGCTATGCCCTTCTCCTCCTGCTGTCCGTCCTGGTCCATGAGCTGGCGCATGCGCTGACGGCACAGGCCTGGAAATGGCCGACGCCGAGGATCGTGCTCACGCTGTGGGGCGGCCACACGCAGTTCGGCGACGTAAGGGCCACTCCCGGCAAGTCACTGCTCGTGGCCCTGGCCGGCCCGGCGGCAAACTTTGTCCTGGCGCTGTGCGGCCGCATGGTCCTGCCTTTCCTGGAGCCCGGCACAGTGGCCTGGCTGCTTACCGACATCTTCGTCTGGGCCAACATCCTGGTAGCCGTATTCAACGTGCTTCCCGGCCTGCCCCTCGACGGCGGCAGGATCGTGGAAACGATCGTCTGGAAGGTGACCGGCGTCCAGGAGAAGGGGACTGTGGCGGCAGGCTGGGCCGGGCGCATTATTGCGGTTGCCCTGGTTGCTGCAGTCTTCATCCCGCCCTATCTCCAGGGCCGGACTCCGGGGCTCAGCCTGGTCCTCGTGACAGCACTCGTCTCCGGCTTCCTGTGGATGGGCGCCTCTGCGGCGATCACCAACGCAAGGATGCGGCTGCGGCTTCCCGCCATTTCGGCTGCTGCCCTGATGGAACCGGCGCGCCAGGTGCCGACCGGTATGCCGGTCCTGGAAGCCCGGCGGATCGCCGCGGAGGCAGGGACCGGCACCGCACTGGTGGTGACTGCCGCAACCGGCAGGCCGGAAGCCGTCGTCGACAGCGGCGCCCTCTTCGCCGTGCCGGCGGAATATGCCGCCGGGACACCGGTGGATGCTGCGGCACGCGCACTGGCTCCCGGTGCCTACATACCGAACGCGGCTACGGGCCAGGAACTCATCCAGTACCTCTCCAAGCTCTCCGGCAGCGAGTACGCCGTCATCGACAAGGAAGGAACGGTGGTGGGACTGCTCCGGCAGGCCACCGTCGTTGCCGCCATTACCGGGCGCCGGCCGAAAACCGTCCGACCCTAAGACTCCGGGCGGAACAGCACGCTGACTCCGCCGAGACTATCGACCAGCCACACACGAAGGACAGTGACAGATGAACAACCCGGGTACCCCCGCCTCCTCCGCAGCACACGGAGCGGACATGCGCCGCGGCCCCCTGCGTCCGGGCGAGCGCGTCCAGCTCACCGATGAAAAGGGGCGCCGGAACACGATCACCCTTACGGAAGGTGGTGCCTTCCACACGCACCGGGGCTACCTTCCGCACGAAAGTATCATCGGAGTTCCCGAGGGCACGATCGTCACCAATACCACCGGGCACCAGTACCAGGTCCTGCGCCCGCTGCTGTCCGACTTCGTGCTGTCCATGCCGCGCGGTGCCGCCGTCGTCTATCCCAAGGACGCCGGACAGATTGTCACCATGGCGGACATCTACCCCGGCGCCCGGGTGGTGGAAGCGGGAGTTGGCTCCGGTGCCCTGAGCATTTCCCTGCTGCGCGCCGTGGGGGACAAGGGTTCCCTGCATTCCTACGAACGCCGCGCGGAGTTCGCGGACATTGCCCGCGGCAATGTCGAGACCTTCTTCGGCGGCCCGCACCCCGCATGGGACATCACCCTGGGTGATTTCCAGGACGAAGTCGTCAAGAACCAGGAGCCCGGAAGCGTCGACCGGGTAGTGCTGGACATGCTGGCGCCCTGGGAATGCGCTGACGCCGTGGCCACGGTACTGGCACCGGGAGGCGTGTGGATCTCCTATGTCGCCACCGTCACCCAGCTTTCGCGCACGGCGGAAGCCATCCGGGCAGATGGCCGTTTCACCGAACCCGAAGGCTGGGAGTCGATGGTCCGCGGCTGGCACCTGGAAGGACTGGCTGTCCGCCCCGACCATCGGATGGTTGCGCACACCGGTTTCCTGCTGTCCGCCCGCCGGCTTGCCGAAGGCGCCACCGGACTGGTGGCCAAGCGCCGGGCCTCAAAGACTGACTTCAGCCAGGAGGATCTCAACGCCTGGACACCCGCTGCAGTGGGGGAACGCGAAGTCTCGGACAAGAAACTCCGCCGGGCGGCCAAGGACGCCAGCTCCACCGTGCAGCGCGGTGCCCTGCTCAATGCCGAGCGTTTCCAGGAAGAGCACGGGCCGGAGTAAGACCCATAATGCCCTAGCCGCAAAACACAAGACTCCTGGCCCGGTGTATTGCTGGCCCCGCTACGTTATCGTCAAACGAAGGGACCTTAGCAGTGAAGGTGGTCAGAGAATGGTTGACGCGGAAAACACCAGTGGAACCGGGGTTGAAGGTACCCGCAGCGAGTACGGAACAGCCAGCGCGGAATCGCGGCAGCTCAATGTCCTGAGGGACAAGCTGCGCAACGTTGACCGCCAGCTGGCGGCCCTAACCCACAACAACGCCCGGCTGGTTGCCATGCTGGAAACGGCCAGGGCGGAGATTATCAGGCTCAAGGACGCACTGGAGAAGGAAGGCGCGACTCCGTTCAGCTTCGGAACAGTGCTCGCCGTTAACAGCCGGACCGAACCCGAGCCCGGGGTTTCCACCACGGCTACCGTCCAGGAGAGCGTGGACATCATCCAGTCGGGACGGAAGCTCCGCGTTGCGGTGAGTCCGTTGCTGGACCTCGGGCAGATCGTGCCCGGCCAGGAAGTCCTG
The DNA here is from genome assembly GCF_020907385.1 of Arthrobacter sp. zg-Y916. Taxonomy (NCBI): domain Bacteria; kingdom Bacillati; phylum Actinomycetota; class Actinomycetes; order Micrococcales; family Micrococcaceae; genus Arthrobacter; species Arthrobacter sp. zg-Y916. Next base: position 122,154 of record NZ_JAJJOD010000003.1, read on the forward strand.
CTGAACGAATCACTCACGGTGGTTGCGGGCCTCGGCTTCGAGAAGGCAGGGGAGCTCTTCACCGTCCAGGAACTCCTGGACGGTGACCGGGCGCTGGTGGTGGGCCGGGCCGACGACGAGCGGGTGGTCCGGCTCAACGGCCCCCTGGTCGAAGAGAAGGTCCGGGTCGGAGACGCCCTCACGGTGGATACGCGGATCGGCTATGCACTGGAGAAAATTCCCCGCAGCGAGGTCGAGAACCTTGTCCTCGAGGAAGTTCCGGACATCTCCTATTCCGATATTGGCGGGCTGGGGCCGCAGATCGAAGCGATCCGCGACGCCGTCGAACTGCCCTTCATGCATCCGGACCTCTACCGCGAACACGGGTTGAAGGCTCCGAAGGGAATCCTGCTCTACGGCCCTCCAGGCTGCGGCAAGACCCTCATTGCCAAGGCAGTGGCCCATTCGCTGGCCGCACGGGTCATGGAACAGACCGGCATCTCGGGAACCCGCAGCTACTTCCTGAACATCAAAGGCCCGGAGCTGCTGGACAAGTACGTCGGCGAGACCGAACGGCACATCCGGCTCATCTTCGCCCGGGCACGGGAGAAGGGATCCGACGGCAGCCCCGTCGTGGTCTTTTTCGACGAAATGGACTCACTGTTCCGCACCCGCGGCACAGGTGTCTCCTCCGACGTCGAAACCACCATCGTTCCGCAGCTGCTGAGCGAGATCGACGGCGTCGAGAAACTTGAGAACGTGATTGTCATCGGCGCCTCGAACCGCGAGGACATGATCGATCCCGCCATCCTGCGGCCCGGACGCCTCGACGTGAAGATCAAGATCATGCGCCCGGATGCCGAGGGCGCTGCCGAGATCTTCGCCAAATACCTCACACCGGACCTCCCTCTGCACCGGGATGACCTGGCAGAGCACGGCTACGATCCGGTAGCCACTGTCCGGGAGATGATCCGGCGGACCGTGGAAAAGATGTACGCCGAGGACAAGTCCAACGAGTACCTCGAGGTGACCTATGCCAACGGTGACACAGAGATGCTCTATTTCAAGGACTTCAACTCCGGCGCGGTCATCCAGAACGTCGTGGACCGCGCGAAGAAGTACGCGATCAAGGATTTCCTCACCCTGCGCCAGCGGGGACTGAGGATCGACCACCTGATGCGCGCCGTCGTGGACGAATTCCGCGAGCATGAGGACATGCCCAACACCACGAATCCCGATGACTGGGCACGGATCTCGGGCAAGAAGGGAGAGCGCATCACGTACATCCGCACGATCATCCAGGGCAAGGCCGGTCAGGAGCCGGGCCGTACCATCGAGACCGCGGCGAACCCGGGACAATATCTGTGACGGTCCGACGGGTCATGGGGACGGAGACCGAGTACGGCGTCCTCGCTCCCGCCCTGCCGAACGCCAACGCAACCGTCCTCTCCAGCCAGATCGTCAACGCCTACGCCGCAACCGTGCGTTCGGGAATGGGAAACCTCTCCGGAACCCGGTGGGACTACACGGACGAGGCGCCGCTTAACGATGCCCGCGGGTATACCGTGCCCCGGACTGCGGCGGATCCAACACAGCTGACGGACGCGCCGCCCGTGCTGGACGCCGAGCAGATCGCCATGGAAGGCGGAGGTCCGTCCGCCTTGTACGGCGAGACCCAGGACAGCACCGTGCTCATGAACATGGTGCTGGGAAACGGCGCGCGGCTCTACGTGGACCACGCGCACCCGGAGTATTCCTCGCCTGAGGTAACGAATCCCCATGACGCGGTGCTGTGGGATAAGGCGGGTGACGCCGTCGTGCTGGCGGCCATGCGGCACATTGCGCGCACTCCGGGCTTTGCTCCTGTGCTCCTCTACAAGAACAACACGGACAGCAAGGGTGTCTCCTACGGCGCCCATGAGAACTACCTGGTTCCGCGAAGCGTCCCGTTTGGCCGGCTGGTATCGGGGCTCCTCCCGTTTTTCGCCTCGCGCCAGGTGATCTGCGGTTCCGGGCGCGTCGGGATTGGCACCAGCAACCAGCGGCAGGGCTACCAGCTGAGTCAGCGGGCCGACTTCTTCGAGACCGAAGTCGGACTGGAGACGACGATCCGCCGTCCGATCGTCAACACCCGGGACGAGCCCCATGCCGTAGCGGAGAAGTACCGGAGGCTGCACGTCATCATCGGCGACGCCAACCTCAGCGAAGTTTCCGCCCTGCTCAAGGTGGGAACGACGTCGGCGGTCCTGTCCCTGATCGAAGCGGACGCCGTGCCGGCGGTCGAACTGCGTGATCCGGTGGGTGCCCTGCAGCTCATCAGCCACGATCCCTCGCTGACGCAGCTCGTTGAGCTGAAGGACGGCCGGATGGTGACCGGACTGGACCTCCAGGAGATGTATCTCGAAGCTGCAGCGGCCCATGCCCGGACGGGCGGGGGCGCCGACGCCGCGACCGAGGACATCCTGAACCGGTGGATGTCTGTGGTCGGCATGCTTAAAAGGGACCCGATGGCGGCGTCGGCCCAGGTGGACTGGGTGGCCAAGCTCAAACTCCTGCAGGCCTACCGGGACCGGGACGGGTTGGCCTGGAATGATGCACGGCTGAACCTGATCGACCTGCAGTACTCCGACATGCGGCCGGAGAAGGGGCTCTACTACCGGCTCGCCGCCCGCGGCCAGATGGAACGGATCCTGACCGATGAGCAGATCGCAGCGGGGGTAACCCAGCCGCCCGAAGACACCCGTGCCTATTTCCGCGGCCGGTGCATTACCAGGTTCCCCGACGAGGTGATTGGTGCCAGCTGGGATTCCATCATCTTCGAGCTTCCCTCCCGGCGCAGGCTCCAGCGCATTCCCACCCGTGAGCCGCTGCGCGGAACGAAGGCGCTCACCGGGGAGCTTTTCGACGTTTCTGCCGATGCGGAGGATTTTGTGGCCAGGCTCCTGACCGGTCCGGAACCTACCGTGGCACCATAGGACGTAGGACACATCTACCTAGCTGGAAAGGGCAGCGTCATGGCAACCCAGGACAGAAAGAGCACCGGATCCCGCCCCCAGGATCAGGAAGAAATTGATGAGGTGACACCGCCGCCGGCAGCCGAACCTGCCGAACAGTCGACGGCCAACACCGAAGGTGTGGACGACCTTCTTGACGAGATTGACGGCGTTCTGGAGAACAACGCAGAAGAGTTTGTCCGCGGCTTTATCCAGAAGGGCGGTCAGTAGCGGATGACTCAACCGGACCCGGCACAGGCGGTGGCGGCGGCAGCCGGCTCGTCGTTCAGTGAGCATTTGAGCCGCCACCATCCCGACCTGCTTCCGTCGGCGCGGCGGCTGGGGTCCGTACCTGCAGGATCGGCAGCCGGAGCCGCCCCGCAGGCCACGACCATCGTGTCGCTGACCTACGCCGGCGGCGTCCTGATGGCGGGGGACCGGAGGGCAACCATGGGTAACATGATCGCCAGCCGCCATATCCGCAAAGTCTTTCCGGCGGACAATTACTCCGTGCTCGGCATCGCCGGGACGGCAGGGATCGCGCTGGACATGATCCGGTTGTTCCAGGTGGAGCTGGAGCACTACGACAAGATCGAGGGCACTCCCATGAGCCTGGACGGCAAGTCCAACCGGCTCGCGGCCATGGTCCGCCAGAACCTTCCGCTGGCACTGCAGGGCCTGGCGGTCATTCCCCTTTTCGCCGGATACGACACCGACCGTCACGAGGGCCGGATCTTCTCCTACGACGTCACCGGCGGACGGTACGAGGAATACGAGCACCACAGTGTGGGCTCGGGTTCCGTCTTTGCACGCGGGGCCCTGAAGAAGCTCTGGCGGCCTGGCCTGGATGAAGAGGAGGCCGTGCGTGTTGCCGTGGAGTCCCTCTACGATGCCGCCGACGACGACTCCGCGACCGGAGGCCCGGACCTGGTCCGGAAGCTGTGGCCCGTGGTGTACATCGTTAATGCCGCAGGAATCCGCGAGATTCCCGAGCGGGAACTGCACCAGATGGCCGAAGAGCTCGTGGCACGGCGTTCAGTCGCCGGGCTGGAGGCATAGGCGATGACACAGCAGTTCTACGTATCGCCCGAGCAACTCATGAAGGACCGGGCGGATTTCGCCCGGAAAGGCATCGCCCGCGGCCGTTCCGTGGTGGTGCTCACCTGCCGTGACGGCATAGCCCTCGTCGCCGAGAACCCGTCGCCCTCCCTCCACAAGCTCGGCGAGATCTACGACCGGATCGGTTTTGCGGCGGTGGGAAAGTACAACGAGTTCGAAAGCCTCCGGCAGGCCGGAGTCCGCTACGCCGACGTGCGGGGATATTCCTATGCCCGGGAGGACGTTTCCGCTCGGGGACTGGCCAGCGTCTATGCCCAGAGCCTCGGTTCGGTTTTCACCACCGAAGGCAAGCCGTTCGAAGTTGAACTCGCGGTCGCCGAAGTAGGGACCGAACCGTACAGCGACCACCTCTACCGCCTGACATTTGACGGTTCGATCGCGGACGAGAGCAACTACGTGGTCATGGGCGGGCAGGCGGACATCGTCAACGATTCACTGGCCCGGACCTGGTCTCCGGACACGTCCTTCAGCCAGGCCATCGAAGTGGCCGTCAAAGCGCTCTCTTCCACCCGGGTTGCTCCAGAAGCGGGATCCAACGGCGAACCGCCGGCGTCCCCGCCCGAGCTGCTGGGGGCCGGCCTTCTGGAGGTCGCCGTCCTGGACCGTGATCCGCTCTCTACCCGGGGGACTGTCCGGGCTTTCCGCAGGATTGGAACCGTTGAGCTGGACCGCTTGCTGGCCGGCGCGGAAGGAGACTGATGGACCGCAGGATCTTCGGTGTGGAAACTGAATTCGGGATCGCCTACTCGGGACCGGATTCGCGGCCTCTTTCACCGGAAGAAGTGGCGCGTTACCTCTTCCGCAAGGTAGTCAGCTGGGGAAGGTCATCGAACGTCTTCCTGACCAACGGATCCCGGCTCTACCTCGACGTCGGATCGCATCCCGAATACGCCACGGCGGAATGTGACGACCTGGCTCAGCTGATCGCCCATGACCGGGCCGGTGAACTGATCCTCGACGACCTCGTAGACGAAGCGGAGGAACGGCTGCAGGCAGAAGGATTCAACGGGAGCGTCTACCTCTTCAAGAACAACACTGACTCCGCAGGTAACTCCTACGGCAGCCACGAGAACTACCTCATTCCCCGCCGCCTGGAATTCTCCCGCCTGGCCGACATCCTGATCCCGTTCCTGGTCACCCGGCAGCTGCTTGTTGGGGCCGGAAAGGTCCTGAAGACACAGTCGGGTTCCCTGTACGCGTTCTCCCAGCGCGCCGACCACATCTGGGAAGGCGTTTCCTCCGCAACGACCCGTTCGCGCCCGATCATCAATACCCGCGATGAACCCCACGCCGACGCCGAGCATTACCGCCGCCTGCACGTCATTGCGGGCGACTCCAACATGTCCGAGACCACCTCAATGCTCAAGGTCGGGACGGTGGACCTGATGCTGCGGATGATCGAGGCAGGCGTGATCATGCGCGACCTCAGGCTGGAGAATCCGATCCGCAGCATCCGGGAAATTTCCCACGACCTCACCGGATCGGCCCCGCTGAAACTGGCCAACGGGTCCAGCATGACCGCCCTGGAACTGCAGCACATCTATCTGGAGCGTGCTGCGGACTTCGTGGACGCGAACGGTGCGCACAACCGGTATGTTCCGCGCATCCTCGACCTGTGGGGCCGCGCCCTGGACGCTGTCGAAACCGGCGACATCTCAGGGATCGACACCGAAATCGACTGGGCCATCAAGAAGAAGATCGTTGACCGCTACGCCGAGCGCTCAGGGTTGGACATGGGATCCCCGCGCCTGGCCCAGATCGACCTCACGTACCACGACATCTCCCGCAAGCGCGGACTGTTCTACCTCCTGCAGTCCCGCGGAGAAACCGCGCGCGTGGTCGACGACAGTGACATCAAGGAAGCGGTGGATGTCCCGCCGCAAAGCACCCGGGCCAAACTGCGCGGCGACTTTGTCCGCCGGGCGAAAGCTGCCAACCGTGACTTCACCGTCGACTGGGTGCACCTGAAGCTCAATGACCGCGCCCAGCAGACAGTGCTGTGCAAGGACCCGTTCGCCGCTGTGGATGAGCGGGTGGAAGCGCTGCTGTCCACCCTCTGACCCGCGGCACCGCTGCTTTCCGGAGCTCAGGCGGCACTGTCCTAGGCTCCTCTCAGGTGTACGCGTTAGGGTGGGACATGCTGTCCGGATGCGCATGCACCGCTGCGGCGCCCGCTTCCGGGAACAGTCACATTGTCCGCCACTGAAAGAAGTACTGTGCGAAAAGTACTAGCTATACTCCTGCCCGCCCTCCTCCTGCTGACCGCCTGCTCGGGCGATGACAGCAGCGGTCCACTGTCCTCAGTCAAGGTCAGCTCCAACGGCGACGGCAGCGTCCCCACCGTGGAGTTCGACACGCCGCTGACCGTTGACGAGCCCACGCTGGTGCGGGTGAACGACGGCGACGGGGAGGAACTCACCGAAGGCCAGACGGCATCCGTCCGCCTTGTGGTCCTTGACCCCGAGAACGGGGAAGCAGGCCAGGAGACATACACGGCCGAGACGGCCGAGGACATCGCCGTGGACGAGTCCCTCAAGCAGGGCAATGAGCAGATGTACAGCGCCCTGGTCGGTGCGCCTGTCGGCTCCGACTTCGCCTACTACGTTCCCGGCAGCGAAGACTCCGGAACGCAGAACCAGTTCATCGTGTTCACGTTGACCGATGCCCGCGACATTCCGACGCGTGCCTGGGGCACCGACGTCGATCCCGTCGAAGGCCAGCCGGCCGTGACGCTGGATGACGACGGCAAGCCCACGATCACTGTCCCGGAGGCAGACGCACCCACCGAACTCATCGCCCAGGACCTGAAGAAGGGCGACGGGGCTGTCGTTGAAGCTGATGACACCGTCACGGTGCAGTACCACGGCGTGAAGTGGTCCGACGGTTCCGTCTTCGACTCCAGCTGGGAGCGGGGAACGACCATGTCCTTCGGCCTGGATCAGGTGGTTTCTGCCTGGACCGAGGGACTGGCCGGAAAGACAGTTGGCTCCCAGGTGCTGATTGTGGCACCTCCCGCCACGGCCTACGGCTCTCAGGAGGGCCACGAGCTCCAGAACGAAACCCTCGTGTTCGTCGTGGATATCCTCGAGGCGAAGTAGCCGTTTTAGCCGGATAAGATTGCAGGCAGTCCCAAACGAAGGAGTTCCATGTCATTCGGAAAGCGCGAGTACGACCGGCAGAAGCCGGAAATCGATTTCCCGGAGCACGATGCCCCGACAGACCTCGTCATCGAGGACATCGTTGTTGGTGACGGTGCCGAGGCAAAGCCCGGGGACACCGTCTCCACCCACTATGTCGGCGTAGCGTTCTCCACCGGGGAAGAGTTTGATGCCTCCTGGAACCGCGGTGCCCCGCTGGACTTCAAGGTCGGAATCGGCCAGGTCATCCAGGGATGGGACCAGGGCCTGCTGGGAATGAAGGTCGGCGGACGCCGCCGCCTCGAGATTCCCGCACACCTTGCGTACGGTGACCGGGGCGCCGGCTCTGCCATCGCCCCGGGGGAGTCCCTGATCTTCGTCGTGGATCTGCTCGGCGTCCGCTAAGGACCGCAGCAGCTCCCTCCGCATCCACGGGCGGACAGGCGGGCGTCGTTCAGACGCCGCTTGTCCGCCCTTGGCGTGTTTGACGCCGCACGGGCGGTAGATTAGCCGTGTGTCCCAGCAACCTGCCGAAAAACGCACTGAACGCCTGCTCAACCTGGTCATAGCCCTGCTCTCCAGCCGGCGTGGCTTCACCAAGCATGAGCTGTTTGAAGAAATCGAACTCTATTCTGAAGCCGCCTCCACGGAAGCCCGCGAAAAGCTCTTCGACCGGGACAAGGCCTTCCTGCGCGAACAGGGCATTCCGGTGGAGTCCTACAGCGACGATGCCCTCTTCGAGGGGGACAACACCGTCCAGCGCTACCGGATCCGCAGCGAGGAGTACCGGCTGCCCGAGGTGACTTTCAGCAGCGCCGAATCAGCCGTGCTCGCCCTGGCCGCCCAGATGTGGGAACAGGCAGCGCTGGGTTCCGCAGCGGCCCGCGCAGTGCGCAAGCTCCGGACACGCGGCGTGATTGCCGAGGATGCGGCTGCCAGTCCCATCCAGCCCGGGATCCGGACCAGTGATCCAACCTTTTCGGCCGTGTTCCGTGCCACGGCCGGCCGCGTGCCCATCACCTTCGGCTACCGGGCAACAGGCGGCACGGAAGCCACCCGGCATCTTGAGCCGTGGGGAATGGGCTCGCGCTACGGGCATTGGTACGTCGTCGGCTGGGACAGGGACCGGCAAGCCGAGCGCTACTTCCGCCTCTCCCGAATGACGACGGCGGTCAAGACCGGCCGCGGTACCTACACAGTTCCTGCACACTTTGACATCCATGCCTCCCTCGCATCACTCGATGCGGTTTTTCCGGCGCAGAGGGCAGTGGTCGACGTGCGTTCCGGAGCCGGCGCCGAACTGCGGCTGCGCGCCGGAACAGCAAACGCAACCGGCCCGGAGCCGGAAGGACTCAGCGCACCGGCAGCCGGAAAAGACCGGATCAGCCTCACGGTCACCGATCTTGACGGGTTCGCCGCGGACGTTGCGGCGCTGGGGCCGGCTGCCGAGGCAGTCCATCCTCCCGAGCTGCGCAGCATGGTGCAGACCGCTCTGATGGCCGCCCGGGAGAGACAGCTGCAACCCGTTCCGGAGTTCCCCGAGCCCGCAGCGCCCCGGACCAGGGCACCGAAGGCCGCTGGGGCGCAGGAGCGGCTCAGCCGGCTGCTGGACCTGGTCCCGTACATCCTCGCCAACCAGGGCGCGGACCTGGAGGAAACCGCCAGCAGGTTCGGCGTGAGCGCGGAGCAGCTCGCTGCGGACCTGAACCTCTTGTTCGTCAGCGGTCCGCGCTACTACCCCAACGGGCTCATGGACGTGGATTTCGAGACGGGCGAGATCTTCATCGACAACGCCGACAACCTCTCCCAGCCCGTCCGGTTGTCCATGGATGAGGCGGCCGCCCTCATTGTCGGCCTCGACACCCTGGCCGCCCTGCCGGGCGCTGCCCCCACTGACGCCGTCGCCAGTGCCCATGCCAAGCTCAGCGAGGCGGCCGGAACGGCCGGGACCGCCGGGTCCGCCATAGCCGCCGCGGTCCTCCCGTCGGGGGCCGCACCGGCCCTCCTTGAGGACCTGCGCCGGAGCGTCAGCGACAAGCGCCGGCTCTCGATCCGGTACGTGGTGCCCAGCCGCGACGAGGTTTCGGAGCGGGTCATCGATCCCCGCCGCATTTTCTCCGAGAACGACACGTGGTACTTAGACGCCTGGTGCCACCGGGCCGAAGCGACCCGGTTTTTCCGGATAGACCGGATCGTGGACTGGGAGGACGCCGGCGCCGTTCCCCCGGACACCCCAGAACCCGTCCAGCAGTTCCCTGCCAGCCTGTTCACCGCGGGGGAGGCCGATGAGTCCGTCACAATCCGCCTTCTGCCCGACGCGTCCTGGGTAGCAGAAGCGTATTCGGCAGAGCTCAGCACCGCACTGCCGGACGGCAGCCAGGTTGTTGTCCTGCGAACTCCTGCCACGGGCTGGATTCCGGGATTCATCGGGCGTCTGGGCGGAGCGGCGTCCGTAGCGGCACCCGAGGAACTGCGGAGCGCCACAGCGGCCTGGCTCGATGCTGCCCTGGAAAACTACGCGTGAACTGCTCATGACACCCCGCGTGCCGGAAACCGCAGCGGCATAGGGTGCTTGCCACGCTCCACTATGCTGGGACCATGCCTTGGTGGTCGTGGATCGTTATATGGGTTGCCGTTACGGCGGTTGCCCTGCTGCTGTATGTGCTGATCGGCATCCGGCTCTTCCGCAAGTTCATGGCGGTGCTGGGCGAAGTGCAATCAGCCGGGTCCCGGTTGTCCTTTGCGCCTCCTGCCCCCTCGCCGGTAGCTGCGGACTCACTGCCGGCGGTGTTCCTCGATCCTGCCGCTGCGAGGCGCCGGTACGAGGACGGCAAGGCAGAACGGAAAGAGGCCCGGCGCGAACGCCGGGTCGAGCGGCGGCACCTCCGCGGGCAACCGCGGGCGTGGCGCGATATCCCCGGGCTCTGACATAAAATGGCTTGTAACGAAAGGACACCGGCATGCGCCTAGAAGGCTGGCATATTGTCATCATCATTGTTATTGCGATCCTCCTCTTTGGAGCTCCCAAGCTCCCGGGACTGGCACGCAGCGTTGGACAGTCCCTGCGGATCTTCAAGTCCGAGGTACGCCAGATGAAGGACGAGAACACGTCCGGAACAGCTGACGGCGAGCCCATGGAAGGCCGTGTCGTCAATAACCCGGCCAACCCGGCGCACCCTTCTGCCACGCCCAACCAGGGGCCGGCACCGACGCAGACACCGCCGCCGGGATCCACTCCCGGCACCGGTAATCCGCACACCACCCCGTAGCGGCAGTGGCGCTGAACCGAGGGCGCAAATCCAACCCTGAAGGGCGGATGGCCCTCAAGGAACACCTGAGGGAATTCCGCAACCGGCTGTTCAAGGCGGCAATCGCCGTCGTGCTGGGCACGGTGGGGGGATTCTTCCTCTACATGCCCGTCTTCAATGAACTGACTCGTCCTGTCCGGGAACTTTCGGAGCAGGAGGGGCGGCTCGCGACGATCAACTTCGACGGCGTCGCCACCTCCTTCGACCAGATGATCCAGGTCTCGGTCTTCATTGGCGTGCTGGTATCCAGTCCCTTCTGGCTCTACCAGCTGTGGGCGTTCATCACGCCCGGCCTGCGGACCAAGGAGCGCCGGGCCGCGCTGGGGTTCCTGGCTGCCGCCGTTCCGCTGTTCCTGGCAGGGGTGGGGCTCGCTTGGCTGATCCTTCCGAATGCCGTCGGTGTCCTCACTGACTTCACCCCCGAGGGCGCAGCCAACGTCATTACCGCTTCGGTGTACCTCGCCTTTGTCCTTCGGCTGCTGCTCGCCTTTGGCATTGCCTTCCTGATCCCCGTTGTCATGGTCGGGCTGAACCTGCTGGGGCTGCTCCCGGCGAGGACCATCGTGAAGTACTGGCGGATCACGGTCTTCATCATCTGCCTCTTCGCTGCCATGGCGGCCCCCGGCGGCGATGCCCTGAGCATGTTCTACCTTGCCGCACCGCTGCTGGTGCTCTTCGCCGTCGCCGTCGGCCTCTGCTTCCTTAACGACAAGCGCCGTACCCGCCGCAACGCAGCCAGGGAAGCCGCTGTGGACGCTGAGGCAGACAAGGCGTCGACCCTCGAGGACATCTAGCCCTGCCCGAACACCGTTTAGGCTGGAGATATGACTTCCCCGTCTGAGCGGTACCAGGCCGCCAAAGAACGCACCGGACACGCACGGACCCGTCTGGCAGTCTTCGAGCAGTCCCTGGGCTTCGATCTCGACCCTTTCCAGATCGAAGCCTGCCGCTCGGTGGAGGCGGGACGCGGCGTGCTCGTGGCAGCACCGACCGGCGCCGGCAAGACGGTGGTGGGGGAGTTCGCCGTCTACATGGCGCTCGAACGGGGCCTCAAGGCTTTCTACACGACGCCGATCAAAGCGCTCAGCAACCAGAAGTACGTGGAGCTTTCGGCGTCTTACGGGCCGGAGAACGTTGGCCTGCTCACGGGGGACACCAGCATCAACCCCGACGCTTCAGTGGTCGTAATGACGACTGAAGTCCTGCGCAACATGCTGTACTCCAATTCCGCGACGCTGGATGACCTTGGCTACGTGGTCATGGATGAGGTCCATTACCTCGCCGACCGTTTCCGCGGTGCGGTCTGGGAAGAAGTCATCATCCACCTGCGCTCCGACGTGCAGCTGGTGTCGCTGAGCGCGACGGTGTCCAATGCCGAGGAGTTCGGAGCATGGCTGGACACGGTCCGCGGGGATACCGACGTCGTCGTCACCGAGCACCGGCCCGTGCCGCTGTGGCAGCACGTCATGGTGGGCCGGGACATCGTTGACCTCTTCGCCACCGATGTGTCCTTTGACGAAGCTGCGGACGATTCCGAGCGTCCGGCCGGCATTCAGGAAAAGGTGAAGGTCAACCCGGAACTGCTCGACCTGGCACGCAACGAATCCCGGCTGAACCAGCGCACCCGCTGGGGTTCACAGCGGCCCGGCTCTGGCGGCCGCAAATACGAGCGGGGCCGCGGCAGTTCCGCTCCCGCCGCGCCGCAGACGCGCACCCCCCGGGCTTCCCGCCCGCAGGTCATCAGCCAGCTGGACAAGCGCGGACTGCTTCCGGCGATCACGTTCATTTTTTCGCGCAACGGCTGCGACGCCGCAGTCCGGCAGTGCGTCGACTCCGGACTGGCCCTGACCACGGAAGCTGAACGCCGGGTCATCGCGGCAATGGTGGATGAAGCCAGCCGGGACATTCCCGAAGACGACCTGGAGGTGCTGGGATTCTGGACCTGGCGCGAAGGCCTGGTCCGCGGCTTCGCGGCCCACCACGCCGGCATGCTGCCCACGTTCAAGGAAGTCGTGGAGAAGCTGTTCGCCGCCGGCCTGGTCCGCGCGGTGTTCGCCACGGAGACCCTCGCCCTGGGCGTCAACATGCCGGCACGCTCCGTGGTCTTGGAAAAGCTGGACAAGTTCAACGGTGAAGCCCACGTAGACATCACGGCGGGGGAGTACACGCAGCTGACCGGCCGCGCAGGACGCCGCGGAATCGATGTCGAAGGCCATGCCGTGGTCCTCTGGCAGCCCGGCACCGACCCCGCGGCGGTTGCAGGCCTCGCCTCGCGGCGCACCTATCCGCTGAACTCATCGTTCCGGCCGACCTACAACATGAGCATCAACCTCATCGCACAGTTCGGCCGCGACCGTGCCAGGGAAATCCTCGAGTCCTCCTTCGCCCAGTTCCAGGCGGACCGGTCCGTGGTTGGGCTGGCACGGCAGGTGCGTTCCCGGGAGGAATCCCTCGCCGGTTACGAGAAGGCGATGACCTGCCATCTGGGGGACTTTTCCGAGTACTCGGCCATGCGCCGGAAACTTTCCGACCTGGAGCAGTCGGCCTCCAAGTCGAAGGCCCGCAGCCGCCGCAGCGCGGCCGCCGCTTCCTTGGAAACCCTGCGTCCCGGGGACGTCATCGACGTACCGGGCGGGCGCAGTCCCGGCTACGCAGTGGTCCTGACGCCGGACACCAATGCGCGTGAACCCCGGCCAACCATCCTCACCGAAGACAAGCAGATCCGGCGCCTGCACGTGGGGGACCTGGATGGGCCCCTGGATGTGGTCTCGCAGATCCGGATCCCGAAATCCTTCAACGCCCGGACGCCCAAGGACCGGCGTGACCTGGCTTCATCGCTGCGCAACGCCTTGCGCGAACACCGCCCGCCCCGGCCCGCCGGCGGGCGCGGTGCCTCGCTGCATGCAACGGGTACCGAGCGGCAGGAGCAGGCGATTGCCGAACTGCGCCGTAAACTGCGTGCCCATCCGTGCCACGGCTGCAGCGAACGGGAAGACCATGCCCGCTGGGCCGAGCGCTGGTGGAAGCTGCGCCGGGAGACGGACAACCTGACCGCCCAGATCCGGGGCCGCACGAATACCATCGCCAAGACATTCGACCGTGTCAGCTCGGTACTGGAGCATTACGGATATGTCGCTCCGGATGCCGACGGAGTACCGCAGGTCACGCCTGCAGGCAGCAAGCTTCGCCGGATTTACGGTGAGCGGGACCTGCTGGCGGCGCTGGGCCTGGAACACGGGGCGTTCGACGATCTCGACGCCGTCGAACTGGCCTGCCTCGCCACGGCACTGGTCTACCAGCCCAAACGCGAAGAGCGCGGGCTGCGCCCGCGGATGCCCAGTGCCGTGCTCGACGGCGCCGTCGACATCCTGATCCGGCAATGGTCCGAGCTGACGGACCTCGAGGAAGCCGAGAAGCTGCCCCTGACCGGTGAACCTGAACTGGGCCTGGTCTGGCCGATGTACAAGTGGGTGCAGGGCAAGCACCTCCAGGTGGCCCTCAACGGCACCGAACTGGCGGCCGGCGACTTTGTCCGCTGGTCCAAGCAGGTGATCGACCTGATCGACCAGCTGGCCAAGGTGCCCGAGCTGCAGCCTGACCTGCGCCGGCGCTGCCGTGAGGCCATAGACCTGATCCGCCGCGGCGTCGTGGCCTACTCCGCCGTCAGCGAATAGCCGCCCGCCGGGCGGCCGCTTCCGGCTACGGTCAATTCTGTCGTCCCGCCGCGGACGGTTTAGCGCAGCAACTACGAAGAACAGGTGAGTCCTTGAACAGCACGGCCCCGGCGAATGAGCTGGTCCTTTACCGCAACGGTTCGGTTTACAGCTCGGCCGATCCTTTTGCGACCGCCATGCTCGTGGACGGCGGCACCGTCGCCTGGGTCGGTTCCGAGCAGGCGGCCACCTCGATCCAGGACTCCAAGATGCGGGTCGTGGATCTTCAGGGTGCCCTCGCTGCACCCGGCTTCGTCGACTCGCACGTCCACCTCACGGAGACCGGCCTGGCCGAGTCTTCGCTGGACCTCTCCGGCGTCCGCTCCCTGGCAGAGCTGCTCAGCGCTGTTGCCGCTGCAGCCGGCGAGTCCTCCGGGCTTCTGCTCGGGCACGGCTGGGATGAATCGGGCTGGCCCGAAGCGCGGGTTCCCACTGCGGCAGAGCTGGATGCGGCCTCCGGAAACCGGCGGGTCTATCTGGCCCGCGCAGACGTGCACTGCGCCGTCGTCTCGGGGACCCTGGCAGCCGAACTCGGCCTGTCCGGCATGGATGGCTGGGACAACGGCTTTGTGATCCGCGGTGCCCATGAGGCTGCCCGCACCGCATCCCGCAATCTGACCCTTCAGGAACGTGCCCGCTTCCAGCGTGCCGCCTTGGATCTGGCTGCCTCCCGGGGAATCGTAGCAGTGGCCGAAATGGCGGCTCCCCATATTGCTCCACCGGAGGACCTGCGCCAGCTCCTGGGCCTTGAAGGCACACTCGGTTCCGTTCCCGGCCCGCAGGTCCTGCCGTACTGGGGCCAGCTGGCAACCACTGAACAGGACCTGGCAGACCTGCGGGAAGCGTTTGGCGGTAAACTCCTGGGCCTTGCCGGAGACTTGAACATTGACGGTTCCTTCGGCGCCCGGACAGCGGCGGTGCGGCTCCCGTATGCGGATGCTCCGGAGACTTCGGGAAGCCTCTACCTGGGCGAGGAAGAGGCGGCCCGGCACCTTGAACTGGCCACCCGCGCCGGCCTCCAGGCCGGTTTCCACGTCATCGGCGACGCAGGGCTGGACACAGTGCTGGCAGCACTGCGCCGCGCAGCGGAGGCCGTGGGGGAGCAGAAGCTCCGCGCGGCGCACCACCGCCTGGAGCATGTGGAACTGACTGACGACGGCGCCATCGCTGAACTGGTCCGCTTTGGGGTCACTGCCAGCATGCAGCCGTCCTTCGACGCCGCCTGGGGCGGCGGCAGCGGCATGTACAGCCAGCGGCTGGGCAGCCGGAGCAGTTCCATGAACCGCTTCGCGTCGCTGCTTTCCGCCGGGGTTCCCGTAGTCTTCGGTTCTGACGCACCCGTTACCGCGCTTGATCCCTGGCGAACGGTCCAGGCGGCCGTGTCCCATTCCAACCCCCAGGAGCGCATCTCCGCCCGGGCCGCGTTTATTGCCCATACCCGGGCAGGCTGGCGTGCCGCCGGGACCGGCAATCCGATGCTGGGCCAGCTTGCACCCGGAACCCCGGCCTCGTTTGCTGTCTGGGAGGCCGACGAGCTGATGGTGCAGACTCCCGACTCGTCCGTAGCGTCCTGGAGCACCGATCCCCGGGCAGGAACACCGTTGCTTCCCGCCTTGGACACCGGTTCACTTCCGCGCTGTCTGCAGACCGTGCACCTCGGTACGGAACTGTACCGCGCACCGGATTTCAATTAGGGGTCCGAATATTCCCCTTGGGAACTTCTCTGAAACCCCCTCTGACCTGCAATTACGTAGAAGTCGCCTAGTCAGCATTGTGTTGACACTCTCCGCTCAGCACGTAGGCTAAGGGGACTGCGGACCGGAGACGGCTTGTGCCGATGCCAGTCCGTGAGGCCCGTGCACACGTGCGTGGGGGGTGGTGGTTCGTCCACCAGAAATGTGTTCGGCCACCAGCAGCAACGCATTGGGGTGGGTTCATCCGTCAGTAGAAAACAGGTCCGGCTTGCCCGGGACTGGCCCGAAGACGGCGGAACCCGCCCCTCTGTGCGCCTGCGCATCCAACGTACCCGCACGGGCGTCTGCCCGGACGCGTCCCATATACTGGGAGACCTGCCTATCGGCAGTACCCCTCCGGGCCGCGATCAGCGCGGCTCGTGTTTGTTGAAAGGCCATGCGTGCGCGTCCTCACCATCATCCCCACCTACAACGAGATCGAGTCGCTACCCAAGACCCTGGCACGGCTGCGGGCCGCTGTACCTGACTCGGACGTGCTGATTGCGGACGACAACAGCCCCGATGGTACAGGCGCCTTCGCCGACGAACAGGCAGCCCGCGATCCGCAGGTCCATGTCCTGCACCGCAAGGGCAAGGAAGGGCTTGGCGCTGCCTACATCGCAGGCTTCCGCTGGGGTCTGGACAAGGGTTACGACATCCTCGTGGAGATGGACGCCGACGGCTCCCACAAGCCCGAGCAGCTGCCGCTCCTCCTCGAAGCCTCGAAGGAAGGGGCTGACCTGGTCATCGGTTCCCGCTGGGTACCGGGCGGGTCGGTTGTGAACTGGCCACTGCACCGCAAGCTGCTTTCCCGCGCGGGGAGCACGTATTCACGGTTCATGCTGGGAATCCCGGTCCGCGATATCACTGCCGGGTACCGCGCCTTCCGCCGCACCACCCTGGAGAAACTGGACCTCTCCGCCGTTGAATCCGTGGGCTACGGCTTCCAGGTGGACATGACGTTCCGGGTAGCGCGGCTGGGCCTGACCATCAAGGAAGTTCCCATCACCTTCGTCGAGCGAGAGTTTGGCGCGTCGAAGATGAGCGGCAACATTGTTTTTGAAGCGATTGGGAACGTGACCAAGTGGGGCCTGGGCGCCCGCTGGGAGAAACTAACCCGCCGGGGCTGAGCCCCCGGACAGACACACCGGGTACGGCAAAGGCCGGCTGCCGTTACGGCAGCCGGCCTTTGTACGTCCGGAGCGGGTCCTGCCGGCGTCTGCCGGAAGGCAGGGAGAGAGCTGCTAGGAAGCAGCACGCTCCCCGCGGCGTTCGCGCAGCTTGTCCAGGCGATCTTGGAGGATGACCTCAAGCTCTTCGATGCTGCGGCGTTCGAGCAGCATGTCCCAGTGCGTACGTACAGGCTTGTCGTTGCTGGTGTCCGGCTTCTCGCCGTCAACCAGCAGGGCTTCCTTACCGGTCTTGGAAACCCATACCGGAGGAACCTCGGCTTCAGCGGCAAAGGTCACGAACACCCGTTCGCCGTCCTCGCACCGGTATTCGACACGCTGGCGGGGAGCCGGCTCCACACCGGATTCCGTCTCCATGCTCTGCGCACCCAGTCGCATACCCCGCAGGCTACGATCGCTCATTATCTCTCCCTCAATCAGTTTTCGAAGGACCGCTGGGGTCCATCTTTAGTGCTCGCTGCGCCGAAGGGGCAGCCCCCCGTGCTCTGTGCAGCACCAAACGGTTCGTCTGGTAGAACGCCGCAGCCGCAAATCCTGTTCCCGGCAGAGCTGACTTACAGCCCATACCCCGGCAAACAACCAATTATACCGGCAGCCGGGCAGCGGCACGTACCGGGTCTAAGGAGCCTGTTCCCCGGAGCCGACCGGAACACCGGTGCCGGTGCCTGCAGCGGAGCCAGGCGCAGCGACGGGGGAGGAGGGACCGGGCTTCACATCGGGAAGGAAATCTCCCAGTGCTGATCCCACGCCCCGCAGTGCCTCGCCCAGCTCGCTCGGGATGATCCACAGCTTGTTGGCGCTTCCCTCTGCCAGCTTCGGCAGGGTCTGCAGGTACTGGTAGGCAAGCAACTTCTGGTCCGGGTTGCCCTTGTGGATCGCATCGAAGACCTTCTGGATGGCCTGTGATTCACCGTCTGCCCGGAGAATCGCTGCCTTGGCGTCACCCTCAGCCGCCAGGATCGCAGCCTGCCGACGGCCTTCTGCGGTAAGGATCTGGGACTGCTTGGTACCTTCGGCGGTCAGGATGGTTGCACGGCGTTCACGCTCGGCACGCATCTGCTTTTCCATGGAGTCCTGGATGGACAGGGGCGGCTCAATCGCCTTGAGCTCAACCCGGGAGACCCGGATGCCCCAGCGGCCGGTGGCTTCATCGAGGACCCCGCGCAGCTGGCCGTTGATCCTGTCGCGGGAGGTGAGCGCTTCCTCGAGGTTCAGCCCGCCGACGACGTTTCGCAGCGTGGTGGTGGTGAGCTGCTCGACGGCGTGGATGTAGTTCGCGATTTCATACGTTGCGGCCCGGGCATCCGTGACCTGGAAGTACACGACAGTATCGATGGAGACCACGAGGCTGTCCTCGGTGATCACCTGCTGCGGCGGGAAGGAAACGACCTGCTCACGCAGGTCAAGCAGCGGCAGGAGCCGGTCGACGAATGGAATGAGGATGTTCAGTCCAGGGTCCAGCGTCCTCAGGTACTTGCCGAGCCTTTCCACCACGCCGGCCCGCGCCTGGGGGATAATCCGGACGGATTTGACCAGGACGACCAAGACGAAGATGACCAGGACGGCCAAAACGATAAGCACTACGGTGGTTTCCATATTCCCCCTTGAAAGGTGGCCGGTGCCTGGGTGGTCCGGCCTCTGTCTGCCCCCGTTCCAGCGGAGGACTGTGGCCTTCGGGCGGAGCCGTCGGGCCAAGGATTCGGTTCGGTACTACCGGCCGGAAAGCCCGTCGCCGCTGCCCGGCTCCACACCCCTGCCGCGGCCGGGCTTCAGCGGTTCGACGACCGCCGTCGCGCCCTCAATGCGGGTGACGGATACTTCTTCGCCTGCGGGAAGCAGGGATCCGTCACCGGACCGGGCGGTCCAGGTGTCACCGGCGAGCTTCACGGTGCCGGTGCGCGAGCCGACGGGTTCCAGGGTGAGCGCAGCTTCGCCGATCAGGCGGTCAATGTTGGACCGGTGCTCTTTGGTGCCCATCTTCAGGTGCTTGAGGCCGATGGGCCGGACGACCACGATCATCAGCAGGGCCACAACACAGAACAGGACTACCTGAAGGAACAACGGAGCGGCAAGGACAGCGGCAAGCATCGCGGCGAGGGCACCTGCGGACAGCATGGCGAAGAAGAGATCCA
The DNA here is from genome assembly GCF_020907385.1 of Arthrobacter sp. zg-Y916. Taxonomy (NCBI): domain Bacteria; kingdom Bacillati; phylum Actinomycetota; class Actinomycetes; order Micrococcales; family Micrococcaceae; genus Arthrobacter; species Arthrobacter sp. zg-Y916. Next base: position 141,458 of record NZ_JAJJOD010000003.1, read on the forward strand.
GCGTCAGTGTCTCTATGGCAGCAAAGCCGAGAAAGAGCACCAGCCAGACAACCCAGCTGTAATTGACGAGCCAATCGAACAGTTCCTGCATGATGCTTCCCTCCGGCTCAGTCCGGTCGGTGTTTGGGCGGCGGGCTGAGAAAGTTTGCTGGTCCTTGGGCACATTCTGCCTGACTTTCCGTGCTTAACCTAGGCGTCCGCGGAGCCCGGGCGCGCCCCGCGGGCGGCGCTGCGCACGCGGCGGGCTAGACGGCGGCGAATCGGGAAACAGAAAAAGCCGCGCTTACGGACAGGGGAAATGACGCTGAGTCCAGCGTGTGCTCCAGGCCTGCCCGGTCGAGATGGTGGGCCGAAGGCCCCATCAGTGCGGCGTTCATTGTGTCAGTGCGGCTGAGGTCCATGCTGTATTCGACGCGCCGGGAGGCTTCCAGCGTGAAGCCCGGGCCGAGTGCCTGCGCGACGTGCTCATCCTTCCCGGCGCCGATGCCCAGCAGCCCGGCTATCGCACGGAGTTCGCGCAGATGGGACGGCAGGGGAGTGACCACTACCAGCGCCCCGCCGGGAACAAGGACGCGCCGGAACTCCTGCGGATTCCGGGGGGCGAAGACATTCAGCACAAGATCTGCTGCTCCGTCAGCCAGCGGCAGCGGCCGCCAGACATCCCAGACGAGCGCAAAGCCGGACGGCAGCGCCCGCGCGGCGCGGCGGAGAGCGTACTTGGAAATATCAAGGGCAACCACCTCGGAGGCATCCAGTGCCTTTGAGACTTCGGCGAGGTAGTACCCGGTGCCGGCACCGGCATCAAGGATGACTGGATTCGCAGCTGCCGTTGTACCCAGATCTGTCAGTGCCTGTACCAGGGGGGCATAGTGTCCTTCACCCAGGAAATCGGCCCTCGCCTGGACCATGTCGGCCGTATCCGCCTGGAACTTGGTTCCGGCTCCTGTCAGCAGATTGAAATAGCCCTGCTTTGCGGCGTCGAACCCGTGTCCCTGAGGACAGCCCAGCCGGCGGCGCCCGGCGTCCGCAAGCAGTTTCTCCCCGCAGGCGGGGCAGACCAGCAGCGGCCGGGATTCGATGGGCATACCTCCCATCCTAGGCGGCCGCGGCTGGCCGGCGCCTGCCGATCAGAGTGAGCCGGGACACCTTGCTAAGCTCGGTTCCGTGAAACCCAGTGACCTTCCCTTCCTGAATTCCGTATCCGAACCCACCCTGCACCCGGACGCCAGCCGTGCCGTCGTCTCCGTGCAGCGCCCTGATTTTGCTGCCGATGCCTATGTGGGCCAGCTGTGGAATATTCCCCTGGACGGCGGAACACCCTCCCGCCTGACCCGCGGTTTCAGCGATACCGCTCCGCAGTTCTCGCCGGATGGGAGCACACTGGTCTTCCTTCGCTCCCATGCCGGAGGCCGCCCGCAGCTGTTCGCCATGCCGGCTGCCGGCGGCGAACCCGTGCAGCTGACTGACCGGTTGCTGGGCGTGTCCTGGTTCCGGTTCGCACCCGATTCCACGCGCCTGGTCTTCTCCTCCCGGGAACCTGAGCAGGGCCGGTACGGAACGGTCGACGGCGTAGGCCCCGGTGCCGAGGACCCGCGCCTGATCACAACACTGAAGTACCGGATGAACGGGCTGGGATACTCCGGAGACAAACACGCCCAGGCTTTTGTCCTCGCCCTTCCCGATCCCGGCGGCGAACCTTTTATCCGTCCGGTGGGGCGGGCAGCGGTGGACAACGGCGGCGCCGCCGCCGACGGGCTTCCCGAGGCACGGCAGCTCACCCGCTGCGGAACGGATGTCCAGAACCCGGTCTTCAGCGCGGACGGAACACGTGTCCTCTTCACCGCTGCGCTGCATGAAGGCGCAGATGCTGACCTGGTGACCGACGTCTACGAGGTCAGCGCTGACGGACCGGGGGAGGAGCCGCGCAGGCTTACCAATCTGGCCGGCGGTCCCCGCCTTGGCGCCGGCTACCCGGTCCAAAGCCCGGACGGAGCGTGGCTGTACTACTTGGCGCAGGACCTTTCGGATACCGGACGGGACTTCGTGGCACGCAACACCGCCCTGTACGCCGCCCCGGCCGGCAACCCCGCCAACGCCGTCCGCCTCACCGATCCCGAGACCGTTGACCTGGCCGGGGGCGGGATCGTTCCCGAGCACGGTGCCGTCCTGGTTTTCAACCTCCACCGCGGGGCAACCCAGCTGCTCCGCGTTGATGCAGCCGGAACCATCGACACTCTCGTCGCGGGTCCGCGCGTAGTCACGGGTGCGGCGTCCGCGGCAGGAACCGTCGTCGTCTCCTTCACTGATCCCGGTACTGCGGGAGACGTAGCGGCCGTGGACAGCGAAGCCCCGGACAACATCCGGGTGCTGAGCGACTTCTCCGCCGATTTCCGTACCTCCGCCGGCGTGCTCGAACTCCGGGAAGAAACGCATCCCTCTGCCGACGGCTATCCGGTCCATGGCTGGGTTGTCCTGCCGGAGGGCGAAGGACCGCACCCGGTTCTGCTGAATATCCACGGCGGACCGTTCTCGCAGTACGGCTGGGGCCTCTTCGACGAGGCGCAGACCTATGCTGCGGCCGGGTATGCAGTGCTGATGTGCAACCCGCGCGGCTCCTCAGGGTACGGACAGCAGCACGGCCGTTCTATCCAGGCAGCGATGGGCACGCTGGACCTGCAGGACGTGCTGGGATTCCTGGAGGGCGTCCTGGCCGCACACCCGGACCTCGACGCCGGACGCCTGGGCGTAATGGGCGGTTCCTACGGCGGGTACCTGACGGCATGGACCATTGCGCAGGACCACAGGTTCACTTCCGCCATTGTGGAGCGCGGCTTCCTCGATCCACTGTCCTTCATTGGATCCTCGGACATCGGATGGTTCTTCGCGGAGGCCTACACGGGATCTGATCCCCAACACATCCTCACGCAGAGCCCCTTTGCCCAGGTGGACAAGGTCCGCACACCCGCCCTGGTGATCCACTCCGAGGAGGACCTGCGCTGCCCGATGGAACAGGCACAGCGCTATTACACAGCCCTGAAGCTGCGCGATGTCCCCACCGAACTGCTCCTGTTCCCGGGCGAGAACCATGAGCTGTCGCGGACAGGAACGCCCTGGCACCGCCGCCAGCGCTTCGAGCACATCCTGCGGTGGTGGGCCAAGTGGCTGCCGACAAGCCAGAACCCGGCTGCGGAAGAAGCCGGCGAAGCCGAAGACAACACCGGGGCACGGGTACCGGCACCCCAGGCGTAGGAAGTCTCAGCGGGCTGCGGACGCCCGGCGTACCTGGACTCAGAACCCCAGGATGCGCCGGGCGTCGTCGATTCCGGGTGCAGCCCAGCGCACGAATTCGGAGTTGGAACTCAGTGATCGGGTCAGTGCCTTGTCCACGTAGACAATGCCGTTGAGGTGGTCTGTTTCATGCTGGACGATCCGTGCCGGCCAGCCGTGGAACTCCCGCCGCCGCGCGATGCCTGCCTCGTCGTCGTAATCCAGCCCCACCGAACGGTGGCGGATGACGACGCCCTGATAGCCCTCGAAGGACAGGCAGCCTTCGTAGAAGGCTGCGGTCTGCTCATCCAGCGGCTCATAGCGCGGATTCATGATCGTAAAGAAGGGCAGCGGTGAGCGTTCGCGCAGTTCCGCTGCTTCCGGTTCGGGGGCGTAATTGTCCTCCAGGACTGCGATCCGCAGCGGAATGCCGATCTGCGGCGCGGCCAGTCCCACCCCGGGCGCATCGTGCATGACGCGCCGCATGAGGGCAATCAGCGCAGCCAGCTCGTCATCGTTGAGCTGGCCGTCAAACGGCACGGCCGGGCGGCGGAGGGCGGGGTGCCCCAACTGCACGATCGGCACCAGCTCAGATTCGAGCATGGGCAGGACAAGTTCGCGGATGGCCGTGGACGATTCCGCTGAGGAGGGTTCGTAGATCACGCGTTAATCCTAGTGGGCGGCAGTGCCAATGCCGGATCCAGCCCTTACCTGCTCTTTTGCCGCCGGGCATGCTCCGGGCATAAGAAAGGCCTGAGGCATCGCTGCCTCAGGCCGGACTTTTTTTGCACGCGGGTGCAGGGGAGTGGCTGCTAGCCTTCGCAGTCCACGCAGTACTTGTCGCCGTTCTTCTCCCGTGCAACCTGGGAACGGTGGCGAACGAGGAAGCAGGACATGCAGGTGAACTCATCAGCCTGGGCCGGAACAACCTTGATCAGCAGTTCCTCACCGGAGAGATCCGCGCCGGGCAGGTCGAACCCGTCGATGGCGTCGGACTCCTCGACATCGATAACCGCTGTCATCGCTCCGCCGCGCTGCTGTGCCTTCAGGCCCTCCAGCGAGTCGGTGGGCTGGTCTTCTTCCTTGACGCGCGGGGCATCGTAATCGGTAGCCATGTGTAGTGCTGTACTCCTGAATTTGTGGGGGGTTCGAGCGTAGATCATATAGCTGAAGCAGCCGATCACACCAAACGGCCGCCGCTTGGGTCGGAATGAGGCGTCCGGGGAGTCCGAATGGTCAGTTCCCTTCCTGAAGAAGCCGACACGGCCTGCGGCCCGGAGTGCCTGATGGGTCTTCCTGCAGACAATCCCCTTGCATTTACAGGTCGACGCCCGTACAACGACGCTTCCCCTGGAAATGTTCCCGGACGATCAGCGATGCGTTATGTCAACCCGTTCCAGGGCCGGCGCTGCTTCACGGGGGATTATGTCAACCAGAAATGGGCCGCCCAACGAACGCCAACATGACGAGAAACACGCAAGGACCTTTTCCAATCCGGGAGTTCCGAGTCTGGTGTTACAAGAGTGGCCGGGCAACGGAGCTTCAGTCGGGGCGCTGTTGAATGCCGCAGGCGGGCCGGCGAGCCGCTTGGTACAAACGGCGGCAATAATGTGAGGCAGGCCACTTTCAGGCCCTGTTCTTTAACGCCGATAATCTACATTATGTCAACTAGTAGTCTGCGTATCGCATCAAATGAATCATTCGTGTGGGTCGGCGTCGCTCCCCTCCAATGGTCGCGGAAAGGTGTGCTGACCTGCGAGAATGCAGGACCTTGTGGGCCGGTGGTGTGCACATCAAGCGTCAGGGTGATGTTGGCGATCACCAAACCTTCATCCGCAAGGGGTTCCACCGGAGTTCCTTCGATCAGGAAGTAGTAGCAGTTTACTACTGGTTCGCCACCCGGGTGATAGTGTTCTACTACCACTCGCGGAGGTGACAATGGAAGGCAAGCGCTCTAGTTGCCCCATCAATCGGGGTGTTGAGTTCCTCGGAGATCGGTGGAGTCTGCTGATCCTTCGGGACATGGCGTTCGTGGGTTCGCACGGTTTCCGTGAGTTGCTGGCAAGTTCACAGGAGGGCATCTCGCCCTCGACGCTGTCTGCGCGGCTGAAGTCACTGGAATGGTCTGGGCTGGTCAGCAAGATCGGAGCTCCTCGAGGACACCAAGGCTCCTACACCCTCACCGAGGAGGGCATCCAACTCGTTCCCCTACTGTTCGAACTGGCCCACATCGGATCAATGCTCGACCCGACAACCAGGTCGACGGAACCGCGATTCCAAGGCTGGTATGGAGACGCTGAGAAGATCGCGGCGTACATGGATGAGCTTCGAGAGCGCGAAGGCCTCACCCCCAGCACGAACGCAGCGGTTGAGTCTCCCCAGGAGCCGCCCCCGACCAGCCGAATGGAACGTCAGGGCTCGCGTGACTTGGATCGGGCGCGAGAGAAATGACGACCTATACCAAGCTCGCCGAGATCCTCGACACCCTCGACGAAGAGGCCGACCCTGAAGCACGCCAAGCGATGGGTGACCAGTACGGGATCCACGCCGGAAGCTCCTATGGGGTTCCAATGCGGCGGTTGTTGCAGATCGCCAAGGCCACAGGAATCGACCACGATCTCGCCCTCGCACTATGGGATCAGGGGTCATACGAGGCGCAAACCCTTGCAGCCATGGTGGATGACCCCGGCCAAGTCACCAGAGACCAAATGCAGCGCTGGTGCGAGGACTTCGACAACTGGGCAGTCGTCGACACTGTGTGCTTTCGACTGTTCGACAAGTGCACGCATGCCTGGACGATGGTCGACTGCTGGGTCGCCGATGACCGCCTGTTTGTGCGACGAGCCGGTTTCGCCCTCATCTGGGCCTTGGCCCTTCATGACCGAGCCGCGCCCGATCACCAATTTCTAAAGGCACTCGACTACGCCCAGGCGGCCAGCCGGGATCAGCGGCCCCTGGTCGGGAAGTCGATCACGATGGCGATGCGAGCCATCGCCACCAAGCGACCAACGCTGCTCACCGATGTCGTCACCATTGCCAACCGACTCTGCGACGATGGCGATCCTGCAGCGCGACGCGTGGGAAGGCCGATCCAGCGAAGTTTCGGTACCCGCACATCAGCAGGTAACTGACCGATCGCGCTTCGTCCCAGTTGCGGAATCTCAACGGGAAACCGTTGATCGGCTTGCCGGCCAGGCGCCATTGCGTCCCGTAAGACCTGTCCGGCTCTATGTCCGGGTCGGGTTCCCCGTGCAACCAAACACCTGGCCGCCCGACCTGCCCATTACCACCGTCGATTTTGACGCCAATTCGCCGAGTCTTGATACGCAGAGTGTCCAATAGACGTGAGATAGGAGTCCCCCGGGCACTGCCCGCCCGGAAGGCTGTGCGCGGACCGGCCCGGCGGGCGTAGATTAATAACCATGACACGCACATACATCGTTACGGGATCCGCCTCCGGCATCGGCGCAGCAACCGCTGAGCTCCTGAAGGAACGCGGCAACACAGTGATCGGCGTTGACCTTCGCAATGCCGACGTCGAGGCGGATCTGAGCACACCCGAGGGCCGGCAGATCGCCGCAGACCGGGCCGTGGAGCTCGCCGGCGGCTCGGTAGACGCCGTGATCGCCTGCGCGGGCATTTCCGCACCCATCCCCCTCACCGTCTCGGTCAACTTCTTCGGCGTCACGGAGTTCCTGGACCGGCTGGCACCGGTACTGGCAGGAAGCGAAGCGCCGCGCGCCGTCGTCGTCAGTTCCATGGCATCCCTGCAGCCCAACTCCCCCGAGCTCGTCGACGCCATGCTTGCCGGGGATGAAGCGCTGGCCCGCCAGATCGGCCAGAAACTCGCTGACCAGGGCCCGCAGATCGGCTACCTGAACTACCCCTCCAGCAAGCGCGCCCTGAGCCGCTGGGTACGCCGGGAGTCGGTCAGCGACCGCTACGCCGGCAACGGCATCCCGCTCAACGCTGTTGCCCCGGGAACCGTCCTCACGGCGATGACGAAGGAACTCCTGGCCACGCCGGAGGGCGTGAAGATGGTGGACGAGAACGTGCCCATGCCCCTAAACGGCCACTCGGAGCCCGTAGTGATTGCACGGCTGCTGGCCTGGCTCGCCAGCGAAGAAAACTCACACCTGGCCGGCCAGACGATCTACTGCGACGGCGGAGCAGACGCGACCCTGCGCGGGGACGACATCTGGGGCTAGGAACGCCGGTCCGGCAGGAACGCACGCTGTAAGGCAGCGTGGCTGCCGGACCGGACCGCTGCCTGGGGCAGCGGCCAGGCAGCGGCTAGGCGGTGGCCTCCAGGTCGGAACGGACGGGGACCGAGTGTGAACCCGTCACAGCATCCAGGAAGTTGAGCGTCTCCGCCAGCACCATCCGGGCGTCCTTGTGCTGGAGCTTGAACTGGTATTCGTGGCCCAGTGCAGGCCTGTGGTCGCGGTCCCAGAAACGCCGCACCACCGGGACGCCAAGTTCCTCCAGCTTCGCAGCCAGCGGCTTGGATTGCTGCTCGGTGAGGTAATCCGCGTTCCCGCCGGAAATGAATGACGGCGGGAAGTTCTCCCCCACGTGTTCCAGAATGGACATGTGTTCCGCTGCCGGGGTGCTGGCCCAGTCTTTGGAGCCGGTGTAGGCCCACAGCGCCGTCCGGAATCCCCAGCCGAGCGGACCGGTGAGCCTGGACATGGTCTTCAGGTCGTAGACGCCGCAGAACAGGAGCATGCCGCGCACATGCTCGCGTGCCGCAGCAGGTTCCACCCCGGTACGCCGGGCATAGTCCGGGTCAGTGATGATGAGCGCCAGCTGCGCAGCCAGCTGGGCGCCGGCAGAATCTCCGGCAAGCACGATGCGTTCCGGATCCAGGTTGTACTCCGCGGCGTGTTCGCGCAGATAGCCCAGGGCACTGTTGAGTTCAGTGACGGCCTGGGGATAGTTTGCCTCGGGCGAGATCGTGTAGCCGGCACCGACGACGGCGAATCCATTCGATGCGAGAATCTCCAGGTACGGAGCGATGTTCTCCTTGCATCCGGAGATCCATGCCCCTCCGTGGACCCACACCACGACGGGCAGCGGGCCTACTCCGGCATCCTCAGGCAGGAAGACATCCAGCGCCGGGCCCTTGGGAGCGCCAATATAAGGAAGGCTCCTGTGCGCCCTTACTGCCCCGGCAGGTACGTGCTTGCGGAGTTTACGGAGCTGGACTTTGCCGCCGCTGGAAAAGACACCCCGGATGAACAGGGCCGACGGCCTCGGATCTTTTTGGATGACGGTGGCGGCAAGCGTGCCGGCTGTTGCTGCGGCTCCAGCCATGAAACCCGCTGCCGCAAGGGGCAGGATCTTCATTTTTTCAGGTTAGGACCGGCGCATGGACGCCTTCGGAGCCACTCCCCCGCATCTAAGCGGCACACCGGTTTCCCGGGTGCTCGAATTCATACCGTTCTGTGCCGGGCTGAACAGCTGAATGTGAGCATCCGCGGCTCCCGTGTTCCCTCGGCCACCGGCTCTAGTCGGCAAGCTCATGGCGCCGCAGGTGGAACCCCGGCGCGGGTCTGGAACAAACTGAAAGCACCATGTCAAGGCCCCTCGGGACTAAGGATTCTGAACCATGAGAAAAATCAACGCCGGAAGAAACTGGCTCATCCACCGCGTTCCGGCCGGCCACTTCGGACAGGCCGCCCGCCTGGCGCGTCCGGTCCAGTACCTGCTGCTGGCCCTGCTGGCCGGTGCTGCCGCTGTGCTGGAGCTTCTCTGACCGGTTCCGCCCGGGCCAAAAGCGCGGACACCCTTCTTGCGGCTTGCTGAAGTCGCTAGCGTTGGCACTTCGGAACGCAGCCAGAGAAGTCCGGCCCAAGGAGCGCAATCATGGAACCCATCCCCGGCATCGCCCCAGGCGTTCCGCCCAGCGGCACTGGATGTGTGGAGTGCCTCCTGCAGCAGGCCTGGTGGCTGCATCTGCGCCGCTGCACCGAGTGCGGGCACATCGGCTGCTGCGACACGTCCCCCGGACAGCACGCGACTGCCCACGGGAGGTCCACAGGGCATCCGGTCATCCGCAGTTTCGAACCCGGCGAGGACTGGTTCTACAGCTATCTTGATGAGGCAACTTTCCAGGGCCCTGTGCTTGCTCCGCCGCAGGCGCATCCCGTAAGCCAGCCTGTTCCAGGTCCTGCAGGCCTGGTGCCTCCGGACTGGCGGAACCTTCTCCACTAGCTTTACTCAGAGCGCTGGCGGCCGCCCGTGCCGGGAGGTGCCGGATGCCTTGGGGCACCTGAATGCCTCCGGAGCACACCCACCCGGAGAGACAGCCATGCCAGTCCGCCCACAGGGATGGGCAGCCAGAAGTTGGCGATCCGCCAGGACAGAACCCCCAGGACAGCGGCTGGGTTGGCGGCGCCGAACCCCACCAGGGTGGGGACCATCACTCCTTCCACAAGCCCCAGCCCGCCCGGCGTGAGCGGAGCAAGCGCCACGAGGTTGCCCAAGCCGTAGGCAACGAGCAGCTCCCCCGGATTCAGGGCATGCCCAAAGGCAGCAACGAACGTCCACAGGCAAGCGGCATCGAACAGCCAGTAGCAGACGGACAGGAGCAGCGCCTGGGCCAGCCGGGCCGGCTCCTGGCGGAACATTTCGGTCTCCGCAGCCATGGTGCGGACGAAGCGTTCCGCCGACTCCGGTTTAACCACCCGCACCCAGGACGCGATCCGCCGGGCGGCATGCACTGCACCCTCCAAGTGCCGGTCCAGGACAGAGAGAGCGGCGCCGCTCAGCAGGAGAAGGACCAGCACGACGGCGCCGGCCGTCACGAAATAATGGTTTCCCCGCACCTGTCCAAGGGCGGCAAGCAGACCCACCGCGAACAGGACGCCCAGGACGAGGTTGGCGCCAACCACCTGGACCATCGCAGCGCTCAGCGCATCCTGCGGCCGGACGCCTGCCTGGGTGAGCAGCTTGTAGCGCACGGCCGCCGAGGTGGTTCCGCCTCCGGGGACAACATGGTTCACCGCCTGGTCGGCCAAGTCGATCCGGAGCAGGGTGAAATATCCCGGACGGCGGCTGCCGGGCAGGACTGCCCGGGTCAGGGCGCTGTAACAGCACAGGGACGCCGCCTCCAAAGCCGCGGCGGCAGCAAGCAAGACGGGTGAAAGACCGCCCAGCGCCCGCAGCACGTTGTCCGATCCGACCAGCTGCGGCAACACGATGTACTCAAAGATCAGGAGCAGGACCGCCAGCGCGAAGATCCAGCGGACCGCCCGTGAGCCGCGCAGATAAGCGAAGACCCTCCGGAGCACGTGCATGTTCCCAGCACAGCAGAGCGGCCATCCGGTAACTAGGCACTCCCCCGGATCACGGGCGGCAAGCCTGCAGGAATTGGTATCAGACTCATTTCCTGACATGATGTTGGTATGTTACTGACGACTTGTCGGCAACCTTAGATACCCAGACAACCGAGGGGTAACAGATGTTCCTAGCTCTGCGCGAGCTGCGTTTTGCACGGGCCAGATTCGGATTAATGGGTGGCGTGATCGCCCTCATAGCCGTCCTGATGGTCCTTCTGTCCGGCCTTTCCTCAGGCCTCGTTAATGACGGCGTTTCCGGCCTGAAGGGCATGCCGGCGACCCATATTGCTTTCAACGAAGGCACCAAAACCGACAACGCCTTCTCACGCAGCGTTGTCGACCAGTCCCAGGCTGAGGCCTGGAGCACCCAGCCCGGAGTCGAGGAAGTCACCCTGATGGGGTCGGCCATGATGAACGCCGTAACGGATGACGGCACCCAGGTCGATCTGTCCCTCTTCGGCATCGACACCGGATCGTTCCTGGCTCCGGCAATCGGCGAAGGACGCGGGATTGAAGCCGTCAACGAGATGGTCGTCTCCCCCACCGCCGAAGACGAAGGAGTCGAGATCGGCTCCGTCGTCACGCTCGACCGGATCGACGTCGCACTCACTGTGGTCGGTTACACCGAGGACCAGGCAACGTTCGGCCACGTCAGCATGGCCTACCTTCCCCTGGAAACCTGGCAGCTGATTGCCAGCGGCCAGTCACAGCCGGGCGAACCGACGGAAACCGCCATCGCGGCGGTGGACTTCGACACGGCCAGCTCCATTGCGATCAAGGCTGAGAACGGCGCTTCGCTGGACCTCGCCGCCGGCGATGCAGCAGCCGGAACGGTCACTTCGACCCTGGAAGATTCCTTCGACGCTTCCCCGGGCTACACGGCCGAGACGCTGACACTGGAAATGATCCAGATTTTCCTCTACGCCATCTGTGCGCTCGTCGTCGGTGCGTTCTTCACCGTCTGGACGATCCAGCGCAAGCACGAACTGGCAGTCCTGCGGGCGATCGGCGCATCCACCGGTTACCTGCTGCGGGACGGCATCTTCCAGGCTGTCGTCATCCTGACTCTCTCCACCGCAGCCGGCCTGGCGGCAGGCCTCGGAATGGGTGCCTGGATGTCCGGCACCGCGATGCCTTTCGCACTGGAAGCCGGACCCATTTCGATCGCGACGGCGCTGACCATCCTGATGGGTGTGCTGGGCGCCGCCGTAGCCATCGTCCGTATTTCCAGGGTTGACCCCCTGGCTGCCCTTGGAGGACAGCGATGAGTACGCAAACCAGCAACGCAGCCCAGACCGTAACCACGCGCGGACTGTTCATCCAGAACGCCAACCTCGCGCTGGGAGACGGTTCCAGCACCGTGCAGGCCCTGGACAACGTCAGCCTCAGCGTCGAACCCGGCGAACTCGTCGCCGTCGTTGGTCCATCCGGAGCCGGCAAGTCATCGCTCCTGGCCGTGGCCGGCGCCCTGGCAACTCCCGACTCCGGCCTCGTCACCGTCAACGGCACCGACCTCAGCACCCTCGGCAAGGCGGCCAAGGCAAGGTTCCGACTGAAGAACATCGGCTTTGTCTTCCAGTCAGGGAACCTGATTCCGGCACTGAACGCTGCCGAGCAGCTGGAGCTGGTGCACCGCATGGCCAAGATGGGCGGCACGTTCAACCCGCATGACCTGCTCGACGCCGTCGGCATGGGCCACAAGCTCAAGAGCCGCCCCGGCCAGCTCTCCGGCGGTGAGCGCCAGCGCGTGGGGATCGCCCGCGCACTGGTCTCGAAGCCGACGCTGCTGCTCGTGGACGAACCGACTGCGGCGCTGGACCGGAAACGGAGCCAGGACGTAGTGGAGCTCCTGGCGAAGGAAACGCATGAACAGGGCGTTGCTACAGTTATGGTGACCCACGATCACGATGTCCTTCATCATTGCGACCGGGTCGTAGAGATGGTGGACGGCCGGCTGGCCGGATAACGAAGCAGGACAGGAGGGCTCTTTGCCCCGCATTACCGCCCCCACGGTTGCAGAGCACCGTGCGGCACAGCAGAGGGCCCTCCTGGACGCTGCCAAGACGCTGCTCGCGAAGACCGGCGAGGCTCCCAGCATGGCCGAAGTAGCCGCCCTCGCAGGCCTTGCCCGCCCCAGCGCCTACCAGTACTACAAGTCCCGCACGGACCTCCTGAACGCCCTGGTTCTCGACGTCTTTCCCCGATGGGCGCGCAGGGTCGAAGACGCCATGGCGGCAGAGGAACTGCCGGCAGACCGGATCCTGGCCTACGTCATGACCAACATCACGCTGGTCGCCGAGGGCGAGCACGCCGTGGGCAGTGCCCTGGCAGCCGTGGCACCGGGCGAAGAACTGGATACACAGAGCAACCGCATGCATCAGGCGCTGCTTGATCCCCTGGTCGGCGCCCTGACGGAGATGGGATCGGCGGACCCTGCAAGCACGGCCGAACTCATTAATGCCATAGTGCACAGCGGGACCAGGCTCCTCGAGTCCGGCAAGACCCTGCAGGACGTCCACGAGCTGGTCCGCGAGCTCCTCGGTCCCTTCGTCCGCGAACACGGCGGCAAGAGCAGAGCCGGCGCCCGGTGAGCACCCGCCGCTTCTGGCCCGCCTTCCTGGCCGCCGACGTCGTCCTCATCCTTGTTTTCGCGGCGCTTGGCCGCGACACGCATGCCCATGGCCTGGACCCGGCGGGCGTCGCCGTGACGGCGTCCCCGTTCATCGCGGCCTGCCTCGCCGGCTGGCTGCTGCTCCGGGCGTGGCACCGCCCGTATGCCCTGTGGCCCACCGGAATCCTGCTCTGGCTGATCACGGCGGGGGCAGGCCTGGCCATCCGTGCGGTGGCCGGCGGCGGTACGGCGCTCAGCTTCCAGCTGGTGACGTTCGGCGTGCTGGGAGCCTTCCTCCTTGTTCCGCGGCTCGCGGCGGCGGTCATGCACGGGCGCGCCGGGCGCAATTCCACTAGGCTCGGAGACAGGGCCTGACCCGGCCCGAGCCCTCAGCAGGACACGAAAGGCAAGCCATGATCACCGCTTTTGTACTCATCCAGACCGACTCGGCCCGGATCCCCGAGTGCGCAGAGGAAATCTCCGAGATCGAGGGCATCAGCGAGGTCTACTCCGTGACCGGCGAATGGGACCTCATCGCGATTGCCCGGGTTCGACGCCACGAGGATCTCGCTGACACCATCGCGAACAGGCTTTCCAAGGTCCCGGGTGTGATTGGAACCACCACCCAAATTGCCTTCCGGGCTTACTCCAAGCACGACCTGGATGCCGCTTTTTCGCTGGGCTTCGACAGCTAGTTAGGCCGGCAAAACAGGTATTTTGCTGCCCTAAGGGCGCCGGCAGGGACATTTTGGGCGGCGAACTACGGTGTGATTCTGGCCAAAACAGCACACGAAGAGGGAGGCGGCCCAGTGCTGGTCCGCCTCCCTCTTTTTTTGTGCTTTTTGCGCAGTCACGGCGCAGAAAATTGCATTACTGCGTGACCTCAACCCAGCGGTCAAGTGCCCGGCGCGCGTTGCCAGTGTCCACCGACGCTTCAGCACGCCTCAAGCCAGCCGCCAGCCGCTCCAGGAGTGTTCCCTCCGCCTCGGTATCCAGAGCCACCAGTGCAGCAGCGGCATTGAGCAGCACGGCGTCCCTGACAGGCCCTTTCTCGCCCGCCAGGACGCTCCGGACCACGGCGGCGTTGGCCGCAGCGTCCCCGCCGCGCAGGTCGTCCAGAGTGGCCCTGGGGATCCCCAGGTCCATCGGGTCCACTGCTGAGCGCTCCACGGTGCCGTTACGGACCTCCCACACCGTAGAGGCACCCGTGGTGGTCAGTTCATCGAGCCCGTCGCCGCCGCGGAAGACCAGTGCCCGGACTCCCCTGGCCGCCAGCACTCCGGCGATGAGGGGTGCCAGCCGTTCATCGGCAACGCCGATCGCCGAGGCGGACGGGCGGGCGGGATTCGTCAGCGGGCCCATGAAGTTGAACGCTGTGGCAACGCCCATGTCGCGGCGGGCGACGGCGGCAAACCGCATCGAGGGGTGAAAGACCTGTGCGAAGCAAAAGGTGATGCCGGCGCGCACTGCGGCGTCCGCGACCCTCTCAACGGGCAGGTCAAGCCGGACGCCCAGGGCTTCAATCACGTCGGCCGAGCCCGAGGAGGAGGAAGCGGCCCGGTTGCCGTGCTTGACCACCCTCGCTCCGGCACCGGCGCAGACCAGCGCAGCCATCGAGGAAATATTAACGGTGTTATGCCTGTCACCGCCTGTGCCCACGATGTCCAGTGTTTCTCCCGGGATGTCGATGGGCCGGGCGTTTTCGAGCATGGCCTCAACCAGGCCTGCCAGCTCCTGGACGCTCTCGCCCTTCGCCCGCAGCGCCACCAGGAAGCCGGCAATCTGGGCATCCGAGGCGTCTCCTGCCATGATCGTGTTCATGGCCCACCGGGTCTGTTGGGTGCTCAGGTCCTCCCCCGCGATGAGTGCGGTAATCAGCGACGGCCAGGTGTGCTCGGAACTCGGAAACGTACTCACACGCCCTAGGTTATCTACGAATCGTAGAAAATGCTGATTTGTTTCCGGAGAGCAACTTCCGCGCCGTTGCTGGGAAGTGAGCGGTTTGGGAACGATCCGGACGCGCCGTTCGTACAGTTCTGTTGGTGAAAGGGAGAGTTTTACCGCCATAATGTCTATGTGACAACAGCGACCCATGCCCCCAGTACCCCGGCTCACCCCACGCTGAACCGCCCCAATATGGTCTCCGTAGGGACCGTGGTGTGGCTCTCCAGCGAACTCATGTTTTTTGCTGCGCTCTTCGCGATGTACTTCACTCTCCGCTCCACCTCGGGCGAGATGTGGGAGATCGAGACGGCCAAGCTGAACGTGCCTTTCGCGTTTGTGAACACGGTGATCCTTGTTTCCAGCTCCTTTAGCTGCCAGTTCGGTGTCTTTGCCGCCGAGCGGCTCCAGCCCCGCCGTACCGGCGGCTTCTTCCAGATTGCACGATGGGGAATGGTCGAGTGGTTCTTCCTGACCTTCATCCTCGGCGCCATCTTTGTTGCCGTTCAGGCCTACGAATACGCAGAGCTCGTGTCCCACGGGATCTCGCTGTCTTCCAACGCGTACGGCTCCTCGTTCTACATCACCACCGGCTTCCACGGCCTGCACGTTGCCGGCGGCCTGATTGCATTCCTGTTCATCATCGGACGCGCCTACGCCGCGAAGCGGTTCGGCCACTTCGAGGCGACCTCCGCGATCGTGACGTCGTACTACTGGCACTTCGTTGACGTGGTCTGGATTGCCCTCTTCGTCATCATCTACTTCCTGAAGTAGTCACGCCCTCCACGGGCACCCCAGCAATATCCACGTGGCACGAGCAACCAAAAGACCACATAAGTTAGGAACCACTAAGTGAAGGCACTATCGCAAAGGCGACGTCATCCCCTGGCAGCAGTAGTACTGCTGCTTCTGGGCCTCATCGTTACCGGCGGCATCTACGCAGCTGCTTCCGGAGCGAATGAAGCCCAGGCCGCCACCACCTACACTGCCGATGATGTGCAGCAGGGCGAGAAGCTCTTCATTGCCAACTGCGCCACCTGCCACGGCATGGAAGCCAGCGGCACCGAGAACGGTCCCTCCCTCGTAGGCGTTGGCGCAGCCTCCGTCGACTTCCAGGTAGGAACCGGCCGCATGCCCATGGCGATGCAGGGCCCGCAGGCCCAGCAGAAGCCGGCACAGTTCAACGAAGAACAGACCGCCCAGATGGCCGCCTACGTGGCGTCCCTGGGAGCCGGCCCCGCACTGCCGGAGGAAGAGTACCTCGAGACCACCGGCGACGCCGCTGCCGGCGGCGAGCTGTTCCGCGTCAACTGCGCCATGTGCCACAACGCGGCCGGTGCCGGCGGCGCACTGACCCGCGGAAAGTTCGCTCCTGCCCTTGAAGGCGTTTCCGAGAAGCACATCTACGAAGCCATGGTCACAGGCCCGCAGAACATGCCCGTCTTCTCTGACGCCAACCTCTCCCCCGAGGAGAAGCAGGACGTCATCACCTTCCTGAAGAACATCGAAGCCAATGGTTCCCCCGGTGGAGCCGAGCTCGGTTCACTGGGCCCGGTTTCCGAAGGTCTGTTCATCTGGACCGCAGGCCTTGGCCTCATCATCGCTTTCACCATCTGGTTGACCTCCCGGTCTTCCTAGTCAGTCATCACCGCGCTCACCCCCCGGGGTGACATCACAGTTACACATAGGTCTACTAATGCAGTTTCAAGAGAAGGATGAGGGGGATCATGGGCGACCATAGTCACGGCAGTCCGAACACCTCGGGCACCGTCGCTACGGCTGGCCAGGGCGAAGAAGGGGAATTCCAGAATCCTGGACTTCCCCCGCACCGTCCTCGCCTGGCCGATACGGATCCCCGGGCTGAGAAGCGCTCCGAGAAGCAGGTGGCGATCCTGTTCGCCATCTCCGTACTCGGTACGCTCCTCTTTTTCTACGGGTATTTCTTTATTCGCCTGGACGAGAGCATCGGCACCCTTCGGGTGCAGAACCTCTTCCTGGGCCTGGGCACCGCATTCGCGATGCTCGGAATCGGTGTCGGAATCGTTCACTGGGCCAAGACGCTCATGCCCGATCATGAGGTCATCGAAGAGCGCCACGAGATCCGTCCCGAAGAGGATCGCGTCATCGCCGAAAAGATGATCGGCGACATCATCGAGGAAACCGGCATCAAGCGCCGTCCGCTGATCCGCAACACCCTCCTGGGTGCTGTGGCACTGGCTCCGCTGCCGGCTATCGTCATGTTCCGCGACCTGGGTCCGCTTCCCGGCAACGTCCTGCGCCACACCATGTGGGACAACGGCGTACGCCTGACCCGCGACCCCAGCGGCACTCCGATCAAGGCCTCCGACGTCACCCTCGGTTCCGCATTCCACGTGATTCCGGAAGGCCTGAACGACGCCGAGCACAAGCTGGAAGAGAAGGCCAAGGCCGTCGTCCTGCTGATGCGCCTGGATCCTTCGGAGCTGAACCCCTCCCCCGGGCGTGAAGACTGGTCCGTAGACGGCATTGTCGCTTACTCCAAGATCTGCACCCACGTTGGCTGCCCCGTGGCACTCTACGAACAGCACACGCACCACCTGCTGTGCCCGTGCCACCAGTCCACGTTCGACCTGACGCAGGAATGCGCAGTCATCTTCGGGCCGGCCGTTCGTCCTCTGCCTCAGCTGCCGATCGCCGTCGACGACGAGGGCTACCTCATCGCCACCAGCGACTTCACTGAACCCGTTGGACCGAGCTACTGGGAGCGTGGCTAACCATGAGTGCTACCTCTGCAACCGGAACCTACGAGCCGAAGACCAAGCTCGGGCGCATCACCAACTTCGTCGACACCCGCGTCAGCGGATCGATGATGGTCAAGGAGTTCGGCCGCAAGGTCTTCCCTGACCACTGGTCCTTCATGTTCGGTGAAGTGGCGCTCTACAGCTTCGTCATCCTGCTGCTATCCGGAACGTTCCTGACGTTCTTCTTCGATCCGTCCATGGCGGAGACGCACTATGAGGGCAGCTACGTGCCGCTCAAGGGCGTCGAAATGTCCGTGGCCTACGCGTCGTCGCTGGATATTTCCTTCGACATCCGCGGCGGTCTGTTTATGCGCCAGGTGCACCACTGGTCGGCACTGCTGTTCGTGGCCTCGGTCTCCGTTCACATGCTGCGCGTCTTCTTCACGGGCGCGTTCCGCAAGCCCCGTGAACTGAACTGGGTTGTCGGCGGCGTTCTGCTGATCCTGGCCCTTGCTGCCGGCTTCACCGGTTACTCCCTCCCCGACGATCTGCTCTCCGGCAACGGCCTGCGGATCATCGACGGCGTCATCAAGGCCGTTCCGGTTGTTGGTACCTACATCAGCTTCTTCCTGTTCGGCGGAGAGTTCCCCGGAACTGCCGTGATCGGCCGGCTGTACGTACTGCACATCCTGCTGGTCCCTGCCCTGATCCTGCTGATGATCGCCATCCACCTGTTCATGGTTGTCATCCACAAGCACACCCAGTGGCGCGGCCCGGGACGCACCAACACCAACGTTGTCGGCTTCCCGGTCGGCCCGGTCTACGCTGCCAAGGCCGGTGGATTCTTCTTCATCGTCTTCGGCATCGTCGCTTTCATCTCAGCGGTGTTCACGATCAACCCGATCTGGAACTACGGCCCGTATGACCCCTCCCCCGTGTCCGCAGGCACCCAGCCTGACTGGTACATCGGCTGGGTCGACGGCGCGCTGCGCCTGATGCCGGGCTGGCTGTTCGGTATGCCGTTCGAATGGAACATTCCGTTCCCCTGGGGCGTCAACACGCTGTCCCTGAACGTGCTGCTGCCGGCCCTGGTTCCCGCTGGAATCGTCTTCGGCCTCCTCTTCGCGTGGCCGTGGATCGAAGCCTGGGTTACCAAGGACAAGCGCATCCACAACCTGCTGGACCGTCCGCGCAACGCTCCGACCCGCACCGCCATCGGTGTTGCCGGCGTCATCTTCTACTGCGTTATGTGGGCAGCCGCCAGCTCCGACCTCATCGCCACGCACTTCATGGTGTCGCTGAACGACGTAACCTACTGGCTGCGCTTCCTGTTCTTCTTCGGTCCGGTCATCGGCTTCATCGTGGCCCGCCGCATCGCCCTGGCGCTGCAGCGCAAGGACCGCGAGATTGTTCTCCACGGTGTGGAAAGCGGCCGAATTGTCCGCCTCCCGCACGGCGAGTACATCGAAGTCCACGAACCGCTGGACGAGTACAAGCGCTACAAGCTCGTTGCGTTCGATTCCCCCGAGGTTACGCCGGCCCAGCCGGATGCCAAGGGCAAGATCAGCCGCAGCGAAAAGCGCCGCGGCGCACTGTCACGGTTCTTCTTCGAAGACCGCGTTGCTCCGGTAACGCCGGCCGAACTCGAGGCAGCTCACCACCATGAGTCGCCTACCGAGGTTGAGGCACGTGAAGAGGACAGGGCTCCAGAGTCCATCGAGAAGCACTAGCTCCTAGATACAAGAAACCCCCGGCCAGCATTTGCTGGCCGGGGGTTTTCTGTATCCCCCGCCGGTGAGCCGGGCAGCACCATCCGCCGCAGGCCTTCTGCGGGGTCCTAGAGTTCGAAGGGGACCTTGGAGGGCAGCGGATACTTCCTGACGGGATGCTCCAGGTCAGCGAACGGAGCTGTGCCAATGCTCAGCTTGGTGAAGTCCAGGCGGCTTTCCCTGATGACCACCTGGATTCCCCGGACCGCGAGCTTCACATCGGGGACCAGGCAGAGGATGTTCAGCTTGTAGGGGCTAAAACCGGTCTCCTCCACAGAACCGAGTCCACGCCAGGCGAAATAGGTTCCGATTGCGGTGGACGCCTTGTGCTCCAGGTAGCGGTCACGTTCCGTTCCGTCCTTCGACTTCAGGGCGTACTGCGCGATGACCCAGTGCTGTTCCTCCTCGGGGATCTCTGCGAAACCCTCCCCCTCGGCAGCAGCCGCGAATTCCTCGAGCAGCTGCTCGGCTTTGCCGGCATCCACGTTCTCACGGACGGAAACCCTGCCCTCATTCCCGACCCGGCCCTTCGTCACCATGAGCGTACGATCTTCGGGCTCATAGACCGCTTCCTTGAAGAGCATCCCGCGGGGCGGGTCCTGCTTGTACATCCTCAGGATCTCCATTCGGCGATCCCTCCATTCTTGGTTCAGGTCGCCTGGTGGCGTCCGGGGTGATAGGTACGTGGAGTTCTAATGCCCGGCCGCTGAAGCGGTACCCAGAGCTTGTAGCGGTCAGCGCGGTAGTAGGACACCGAGTAGTCGACCATGGACCGCGAAACATAGGCATGGCGCTGGATCTTCAACAGCGGTGCACCCAGCTCAACGTTGAGCAGGCGTGCGATTGAGGCTGATGCAGCAGTGGCTTCTATGGTGTCCTCGCCCCATTCAATGACCATGCCGTACCGCTCGCTGAGCACTCGGTAGAGGGACGTGGGAGGATCCTCCTCGAGCATCCCGGGGACGTGCCAGGCCGGAATGAAGTTTTCATCGACGCTCATCGGTTCGCCGTCTGCCAGCAGCTGCCGGCGGAAGCGCACCACCGGCTGTCCGGGTTCGATCTGCAGCTCCCTGGCCACCAGGTGGGACGCGCCAACCTGTTCAAAGGTCAGGACACGCGCATCGGGGACCATGCCGCGGCGGTGCATTTCTTCGCTGTAGGAGGTGAGCTTGATCTGCAGGTCCATCTTCGGCCGGGCTACAAACGTGCCAACCCCTACGATGCGTTCAAGGACTTCGTCGGCCACGAGTGTGTCGATGGCCTGGCGGACCGTCATGCGGGCCACGCCAAAGTGTTCCGCCAACTCGCGCTCCGAGGGCACTGCTGCCCCGGCAGGGGCGTGCAGCTCCACGAAGCGGCGGAGAATCCCCTCCAGCTGCCGGTGTTTGGAGACCCCCGACGCCGGATCGATGCTCTCCGGGAAATCGCGCAGGGCACGCTTGATCACGGCAGGCCGGGGCAGGCAGGCGTAACGGGCATACGGACGGGACCCTTCAGAAGGAGTGCGGCAGTATCTCTAGGATACCGGCCCCGCTACCCCTCCAGGGGCCAGTTGCGCCAGCTGCCGGCAGCAACTGCCTCCCAGCCGCAAGAGGCGGGGGAACGCACAAAAAAGGAAGGACCCGCAGTTTCCTGCGGGTCCTTCCTTTGTGCAAGCCGTCAGGCGGTTAGCCTAGTGCGCGTGGTTGCCGCGGCTGTATTCGAAAACCCAGCCGATGAGGGCGACGACGGCGAGGCCGGCGCTGATGTACAGCACCCACCAGCCCACTGCCAGGCCGAGAAAACCTCCGGCGCAGGCAGTTGCCAGCACCAGGGGCCACCAGCTCCACGGGCTGAAGAAGCCCTGTTCGCCGGATCCTTCATGGATTTCCGCGTCGAGGCGGTCCTCCGGGCGCATGCCGATCCGGCGTGCGGTGAAGGCCAGGTAGTAGCCGACCATGAGGGACATGCCGGCCGTCAGGAAGAGAGCCAGGTAGCCTACCGGTTCCATCCAGTCCACGAGGTAGCCGTAGACAACGCCAACCACTGCGAAGAACGGAGCCATCAGCAGGAAGAGATTGGACTCGATTTTCACTTGGTGGCCTCCTTGCGGTCAGCGGAACCGTACACCTTGCCCGGTGCAGACTCGTTGGTCACGGTCTGCTGGAGTTCGGGGTGGTGCAGGTCCAGTGCCGGACGCTCCGAGCGGATGCGCGGCAGCGAGGTGAAGTTGTGGCGCGGCGGCGGGCAGGACGTAGCCCACTCGAGCGATGCTCCGAAGCCCCAGGGGTCATCAACTTCGACCTTCTTACCGTGGCGCCAGGTGATGTACACGTTCCAGAAGAACGGAATCAGGGAGGCACCCAGGACGAAGGAGGCAATTGTGGAGAACTGGTTCATCACGGTGAAGTTGTCCTCCACCAGGTAGTCCGCGTAACGGCGCGGCATGCCGATGACGCCCAGCCAGTGCTGGATCATGAACGTGCCGTGGAAGCCCAGGAACAGCAGCCAGAAGTGGATCTTGCCGAGGCGCTCGTTGAGCATCTTGCCGGTCCACTTGGGCCACCAGAAGTAGAATCCGGCGAACATCGCGAAGACGACGGTTCCGAAGACAACGTAGTGGAAGTGCGCTACCACGAAGTAGGTGTCCGAGACGTGGAAGTCCAGCGGCGGGGCGGACAGGATGATGCCGGTCAGGCCACCGAAGAGGAAGGTGATCAGGAAGCCAATGCTCCAGAGCATCGGGGTTTCAAAGGTGATCGATCCGCGCCACATGGTGCCGATCCAGTTGAAGAACTTCACACCGGTTGGAACTGCGATGAGCATGGTCATGAAGGCGAAGAACGGCAGCATGACAGCGCCGGTCACGTACATGTGGTGGGCCCACACGGTGACGGACAGGGCAGCAATGGCGATCGTTGCGTAGACCAGGCCCTTGTAGCCGAAGATCGGCTTGCGGCTGAAGACCGGGAAGATCTCCGAGACGATGCCGAAGAACGGCAGGGCGATGATGTACACCTCGGGGTGGCCGAAGAACCAGAACAGGTGCTGCCAGAGGACAGCGCCGCCGTTTTCCGGATCGAAGATGTGGGCACCAAAACGGCGGTCTGCACCGAGGGCGAAGAGAGCTGCTGCCAGCGGCGGGAAGGCCATCAGGATCAGGATGCCGGTAACCAGCGTGTTCCAGGTGAAGATCGGCATACGCCACATGGTCATGCCCGGGGCACGCATGCAGATGATCGTCGTAATGAAGTTCACGGCGCCGAGAATGGTGCCGAAGCCGGAGAGTGCAAGGCCGAAGACCCATAGGTCACCGCCGACACCTGGCGAGAACGTTGTATTAGACAACGGTGCATAGGCGAACCAGCCAAAGGACGCGGCGCCCTGGGGGGTGATGAAGCCGGAGACGGCGATGATGCTGCCGAACAGGAAGAACCAGAAGGCCAGTGCGTTCAGCCGCGGGAAGGCGACGTCGGGTGCACCGATCTGGAGGGGCATGATCACATTCGCGAAGCCCGAGAAGAGCGGCGTGGCGAACATCAGGAGCATGACAGTGCCGTGCATGGTGAACAGCTGGTTGTACTGTTCCTTGGTCTGCAGGATCTGCATACCGGGTTCAAACAGCTCGGCACGGATGACCAGGGCCATCACGCCGCCAAGGCAGAAGAAAATGAATGACGCAATCAGGTACATGTACCCGATGGTCTTGTGGTCAGTGGAGGTGATCCAATTGACGACGATGCGTCCCTTGGAGACTGGCACGACGCGCGGGGCGACCCGTGTGCCTGATTCCTCCGAAGTGTATTCCAGGGTAGTCATAGCTTTCCTCCTACCTCCTTACTTCGTCGGATTCAGGTTGGTGTTGCGGTCGTATTCCGCGCCCAGCTGGCCATCGTTGAGCGTTGCAACGTAGGCCTCGTACTCGGCCTCGGAGACGACCTTCACGTTGAAGAGCATTTCGGAGTGGTACTCGCCGCAGAGTTCGGCACACTTACCTTCGAAGGTGCCTTCCTGCTGCGGGGTGAGGGTGATGTAGTTGGTGCGGCCGGGGATCATGTCCCGCTTCTGCAGGAACGCAGGCACCCAGAATGAGTGGATGACGTCGCGGGCGTTCAGCTGCAGTTCAACAGACTTGTTGACCGGAAGGTACAGGGTCGGGAACTCGTCCTGAGACTTTTCCTCGCCGTCCAGGTTCACCTGGACACCGCTGTAGTACTTGTCTTCCTTGACATAGTTGAAGTCCCACGCCCACTGCTTGCCCCGGACGTCGACAATGACGTCGGGATCGTCTACGCGGGCGTCAAGGGCGCGGATATCGCGGTCGGTGAAGAAGAAGAGCACCAGAACCATGAACAGCGGAATAGCCGTGTAGAAGATTTCCAGCGGCAGGTTGTAGCTGAGCTGGCGCGGGTAGCCGGTCTCATTCTTGCGCCGGCGGTAGGCGATGATGCACCAGAGGATCAGACCCCAGGTGAGGATGCCCACTGCCAGCGCTGCGATCCATGAATTGACCCAGAGGTCCATGATGCGGCCGGTGTGATTGGTCGTGTCGCGTTCCGTGGGCAACCAGCCCTTTTGGACATCTGACGAACAACCCGATAAAAACAACGCGCCGGCCGACGTTACGGCTGAGATCTTTAAGATCCTGGCGCGTCGGCTGCTGGTTCGGTCCTGCGAACTCACAGACGGCCCTTCCTCTTGTTACGTGCAAGTGCGGCACAGCGGACAGAAAAATCCCCCAGCTGCGCACGATAGTTTTACTACTACGTGTAGAGCTTACCCTGCACGCGGTGCTGTCCAGTGACAGACCGCACCGCGTGCCGGTCAAAAAGCGCTCTGTTACGGCCCGGAAGCCGTGCCTTCAAACCTAGTGGAAGGAGTCTCCACAGGCACAGGATCCGCCGGCATTTGGATTGTCGATGGTGAAACCCTGCTTGGAAATCGTATCTTCGAAGTCGATGGATGCTCCCGAGAGATACGGAACGCTCATCTTGTCGACGATGACCTCGACGCCGTCGAAGTCGCGCACTGCGTCCCCGTCCAGCACGCGTTCATCGAAGTAGAGCTGGTAGATCAGACCCGAGCAGCCTCCGGGCTGGACGGCGACACGGAGCCTGAGATCCGTGCGTCCCTCCTGCTCGAGGAGGGAGCGGACCTTGCCGGCAGCTACGTCGGACAGCGTCACGTCGTGGGTGGGCAGTTCTTCGGCGGCTTCGGTTCCGGCCAGGCCGGCGGCGTTCTCACTCGTGGAAGTGCTCATTGCTTCTCTCTTTCCATCCGGGCTACCCCTTCGGCCGCACTGCGGCTGCCTGAAGCGGTGCCAGTTCACTCAATGGTACGTCGGCGCACCCCTGCTTAGGTAACGGACTAGGGGGTTTCAGGCATTCCCAGACGGGCCAGGACAAGTGCTTCCGCGAGGATTGCCTTTTCGAAGTCACCGAGGTCCAGGGACTCGTTGGCGGAGTGCGCCCGTGAGTCAGGGTCTTCGACGCCTGTGACCAGGATCTGGGCGGACGGGAAGACTTCCACGAGGTCGGCGATGAACGGTATGGAACCGCCGACTCCCATTTCGACGGGAGGTGTCCCCCAAGCCCTTTCCAGGGCCCAGAGTGCAGTCTGTGCGGCCGGTGCGGAGGTGTCCGTCGCGAAGGCGTTGCCTCGCTCCCCCGGTGTGAAGACAACCTCCGCACCGAACGGGCGGTTGGCTTCCATGTGGCGGGCAACCGCTTCCTCAGCAGCTGCGGGATCCTGTCCCGGTGCGAGCCGGAGGCTGAACTTGGCGCGGGCCACGGGCTGGATCGTGTTGGACGACATCGCAACGGACGGAACATCAATGCCAATGATTGACAGGGCGGGCTTGGTCCAGAGCCGGGACGCAATGGACCCGGTGCCGGCCAGCTGCACGGAATCGAGCACAGAGGAGTCCTCGCGGAAGTCCTGCTCCGGGTAGTCCACCTGCGCCTCGTCGAACCCGACCAGGCCTTCGATGGCGAGATTGCCCTGGCTGTCGTGGAGGGTGCTGATCAGCCGGGCCAGCAGGGTTGGGGCATCCAGCACCGGGCCGCCGAACATGCCCGAGTGCACGGCGTGTCCCAGGACCCGCACCTCGAAGGTGCCGTCCACCAGGCCGCGCAGGCTCGTGGTCAGCGCCGGTGTCCCCACCTTCCAGTTTCCGGAATCTGCCACCACGATGACATCCGCCTTCAACAGCTCCCTGTGGGTCTCAAGGAAGGTACGGAATGTCGGCGAACCCGCTTCTTCCTCGCCTTCAATGAAGAACGTGATTCCGACGCCGGAACCTGCACCGAGCACTTCATCCAATGCGCGCAGTGCGCCGATGTGGACCATGATGCCCGCCTTGTCATCCGCCGCACCCCGGCCGTACAACCGGCCGTTGCGCTCGGTCGCCGTGAACGGCTCCGTCTCCCAAAGCTGCGGATCACCGGGCGGCTGTACGTCATGGTGGGCGTACAGCAGCACCGTCGGCATGCCCTCCTTGGCCGGCCTGCGGGCGACGACGGCGGGGCCGCCCGGCTTGCCGTTGTTGTCAACGCGCAGGATCTGCACCTCGTCCAGGCCTGTGCCGCGGAGCAACGCGGCCACTGCCTCTGCAGAGCGGTCCAGGTTGGCAACGTCGAAGGAATCCCAGGCGATGCCGGGAATGGCCACCAGGTCCTTGAGGTCTTGCAGTGTTCGGGGGAAACCCGCCGACACGCTGGCGCGCAGGGCGGCTTCTTCCGGCAGGCTGCCGGCAGTTTCGGAAGTCGTTGTCATAGCCCAAACCCTACAACTCTGTCCGCCCTGCCTGCAGGGCGGAGTTGTCAGGGGCCTGCTCCCCCGGCCCTTCAGCCGGCGCGCTTCACAACCCGCCGAACGCGAACAGCAGAGCCGGGCTTCGGGTATCCTTGATGAGTGTTCGGACGAAAGAAAGAAGCGCCCACCGCGCAGGAAACTGTGGACCACGCAGCCTCGGCCCAAGCGGAAGAGGCGCGCAAGGCTGCCCAGGCAGGCAAAGGGGCACCGACGCCCCGGCGCAAGGACCAGGTAGCCGCGCGCCAGCGCCCCCTGGTTCCCAACGACCGCAAGGCTGCCCGCGAAGCCAACCGTGCCGCCATGCGCGAAGAGCGGCTGAAGACCCGCGCAGCACTCGATACCGGTGACGAGCGCTACCTCCCCCTGCGGGACAAGGGACCGAACCGCCGCTTTGTCCGCGACGTCGTCGACGCCCGCTGGAATGTCGGCGAGTTCGTCATGATCGCCGCCGCCGTGTTCGTGGTGGCAAGCTTCATCCAGAACCTCACCGTGCAGAGCTTCATCCTCATGGCGTTCTGGGCCCTGATCGTCCTGGTGATCATCGACAGCTTCCGGATCCGCATGGTTCTCCGCCGCAAGCTCACCGCCAAGTTCGGTGCCCCGAACCAGGGCGACGTCTGGTACGGCATTTCCCGCGCGCTCCAGCTGCGCCGGTTCCGTCTGCCCAAGCCCCAGGTACGCCGCGGAGACAAGGTTTCCTAGTTCCGGCTGAAAAAGGGAGGGACCCGCGGGTCCCTCCCTTTTTAGTTGCCCGGCGGGGAAAGACTCCTACCGGCGGCGCTGGAGTTTCTGCAGCCGGCGGTTGATTCGAGCCGCCCAGAACGGGCCCTCATAGAG
Organism: Arthrobacter sp. zg-Y916; assembly: GCF_020907385.1. NCBI lineage: Bacteria > Bacillati > Actinomycetota > Actinomycetes > Micrococcales > Micrococcaceae > Arthrobacter > Arthrobacter sp. zg-Y916. The sequence continues at coordinate 168,738 of NZ_JAJJOD010000003.1, forward strand.
GAAGGCCGTGTATCCCTGGACCAGGTTCGCCCCGGCGTCGAGGCGCTGCTGGACGTCATCCCCCGTCTCGACCCCTCCGACAGAGATAATGACCGGTCCCTCGCCGAGGGCGGCACGCAGCCGGCGCAGCACTTCGAGGGAGCGCTCCTTCAGCGGCGCTCCGCTGAGTCCACCGACCCCGGCGGCAATCACGGTCTCCGGGTCAGTCACCAGGCCTGAACGCTGCACCGTGGTGTTGGTGGCCACCACGCCGTCCAGCTTCAGGTCGAGTGCCAGACGGGCGACGTCGTCGATGTCTTCATCGGTGAGGTCCGGCGCGATCTTGACGAGCAGGGGAACATGGCGTCCCGCAGTCTCGTCCGCTGTTTCGCCGACCGCCTGCAGCAGCGGCCGCAGCGAGTCGATGTCCTGCAGCTGCCGCAGTCCGGGCGTGTTGGGCGAACTGACGTTGACCACCAGGTAGTCGGCGTCGGCGGCAAGCAGCCGGGTGCTGGCCAGGTAGTCTTCGACGGCGTCGGCGAGGTCTACCTTCTTCGTTTTGCCGATATTCACGCCCACGATCGGCCGGTTCCGGCCCCAGCGGCGGTACAAGCCGTCGACGGCCTTCCGCACCCGGGGGGCCACTGCTGCGGCGCCGTCGTTGTTGAAGCCCATGCGGTTGATGACTGCACGGTCCTCGACCAGGCGGAAGAGCCGGGGCTTGGCGTTGCCCGGCTGGGCCTGGGCGGTGACGGTCCCAACCTCCACGTGGCCGAACCCGAGGTTGGTCAGGGCGACAACGGCGGACGCTTCCTTGTCGAAGCCTGCGGCCAGGCCAAACGGCGAGGGGAAGGTGAGTCCCAGCGCTTCGGTGGCCAGTTCCGGGGCCGGCCGCATCACGGCACGCATCAGCGGTGCCGCGGGTGTGCAGGCAACGGCACGGATGGCTTCGTAACCGATCTTGTGGGCTTTTTCGGGATCCATTCCGGAGAACACGATCCGGAAGAACGTGGGGTAGACGCGCATACTTTAATGCTTCCACTACGCGGGTCCGCTGCCAAATCCCGGCCCGGATAAGGCACGATGTTCGCGTATTGTCGATATATGGTGCAAAACTGGCAGCCGGACACGCTCGGCGACGGGTACCGTTACTTGACCTTGGACCTCGGTGCCGATGAGGAAGGTCCGCTTCAGGCCACCTTGGTCTCCTATACCCCCAAGCCGCCCCCGCCGCCGTCGTTCCTGGGCCGCGTCCGCGAAGCCGTTTCCCGCTTCCGCGTACCCGTGGAGCCGGAGGCAGTCCATGCCGTAATTTACATTCACGGCTGGGCGGACTATTTCTTCCAAACCGAACTGGCCGCATTCTGGGCGGAGCGCGGTGTCGCGTTCTACGCACTGGACCTGCGCAAGTATGGACGGAGCCTGCGGCCGGGCCAGTCCGAAGGTTTCGTCACGGACCTTTCAGACTACGACGCCGACATCGAGGCAGCGCTGGAGGCCGTCGCGGTGGATGTACATGCGGCACGGGGCGAGGACACACCGGTCCGGATTTCCCTCATGGCGCACTCCACCGGCGGCCTGGTGGCCTCACTGTGGGCGAACCGGAACCCCGGCCGGATCGAGGCACTGATGCTGAACAGCCCCTGGCTGGAACTGCGCGGGAGCTCACTGGCACGCAACGCCGCTGCGGGACTGCTGGAGCCGCTCGCCCGGACACGGCCGAAGGCGCGCCTGAAAATTCCCGAACTGGACTACTACTGGCGAAGCCTCAGTGCCGATGCTGACGGTGAGTGGGACCTGCATCCCCAGTGGAAGCCGCCAGGCAGCTGGCCGATCCGCGCGGGCTGGGTTTCCGCCGTCCTCGCTGGGCACGCGCAGGTTGCCCGGGGCCTGGACGTCAACGTTCCGATCCTGCTCATGGCTTCGGCCCACTCCACCATCGGTACCACCTGGAACCCGTCCATGATGACTTCCGACAGCGTGCTCGACGTGAACCTCATGGTGCAGCGCGGCCTCCTGCTGGGACCAGCGGTAACGGTCCTCCGCTTCGACGGCGCCCTGCATGACGTGCTGCTGTCCGCAAAGCCGGTCCGGAGGCAGGTCTACGCCGGGCTGGACCGGTGGGCTGCGGCGTACCTGTTGACGCAGCGGGCCTAGCTGCCTGCAGCGGCCTGGTCCACCGCTCCCCCGTACCGGCGGTCGCGGCGAGCGTAGATCTCCACGGCTTCCCACAGGGTGCGCCGGTCCACATCGGGCCAGAGCGTGTCCATGAACACCATCTCCGCGTACGCGGACTGCCACAGCATGAAGTTGGAGAGACGCTGCTCTCCAGACGTGCGCAGGAAGAGGTCGACGTCGGGCAGATCCGGCTCGTCCAGGTAGCGCTGGATCGTCTTTTCCGAGATGCTGCCGGGCCGGAGTTTGCCGTCCTTCACATCCTGGGCAATCGCACTGACGGCGTCGGTGATTTCTGCCCGTCCGCCGTAGTTGACGCACATGTTCAGCGTGCAGGTGGAGTTGGCCTTTGTCTGCTCTTCGGCGGTCTCCAACTCCCGGATGACGCTCTGCCACAACCGCGGACGCCGGCCCGACCAGCGGATACGGACACCCCACTCGTCCAGCTGGTCTCGCTGGCGGCGCAGTACGTCCCGGCTGAAGTTCATCAGGAAGCGGACCTCCTCGGGGGACCGCTTCCAGTTTTCCGTCGAGAAGGCATAGACCGAAACATGCTTGATTCCGATTTCGACGGCGCCGGCCATCACGTCCAGCAGGGCCGCTTCACCAGCCCGGTGGCCTTCAGTGCGCGGCAGTCCGCGCTGGTTCGCCCAGCGTCCGTTGCCGTCCATGACGATTGCCACGTGGGCGGGGACGAGTTCCCGCGGAAGCGGCGGGGGAACCGCACCGGAGGGGTGCGGCCAGGGCGCAGCGGCCGGACTCTTGCGGGAAGACCTCAAAGCTATACACGCTCCACATGTTGAAGGGATTTCACGACGCGTTCCAGGTGCCACTGAAGGTAGCTCGCTACCAGCCCGGCCGATTCGCGCCTTGGTTGTGGTCCTGCCGCATCCGCCGACTCCCAGTCTCCGGTGAGCAGCGCAGACAACAGCGACATGGTTTCGGCCGACGGGGAAGCCGAGCCGGGCGGCCGGCAGGCCGGGCAGACCGCTCCGCCCAGCGGGGCCGAGAACGCCGTATGCGGTCCCGCTGCGCCGCAGCGGGAACAAGCCGTGAAACTTGGCGCCCAGCCGGCAGTGGACAGTGCCCGCAGCAGGTAGGAGTCCAAAATGAGTTCTGGAGCGTGCGCTCCCCTGCCCAGTGCTGCCATGGCACCGATCACCAGATGGTAGTGGGCGTTGGCTGATTCGCCGTCGACGTCCGTCAGGCGCTCCGCTGTCTCGGCGATGGCGGCCGCTGCCGTGTAACGCGCGTAGTCTGCTGCGATTCCGGCACCGTAGGCACCTTTGGTCTGGGCCTGGGTAACGATGTCCAGGCTGCGCCCGTGGGAGAGCTGCAGGTCCACCACCATAAAGGGCTCAAGCCGCGCACCGAATTTGCTCGAGGTACGCCGGACCCCTTTGGCGACGGCCCGGACCTGCCCGTGGTTGCGGGTCAGCAGGATTACGATCCGGTCCGCTTCACCCAGTTTGTGGGTGCGCAGGACAACGGCTTCGTCCCGGTAGGTCCGCGAAGCGAACGATTTGGTGGCCACTTCCCTATTTTCCCACGCACAGGGGCGCCCGGCTGCAGTTGCGGCCGGGCGCGCCCTTTCCGTGCGGTGCGAGAAGAATAAGGCTAGGCGCCGGCGCTGTCGCGGATCGCCCGGTTGACCGCAGAGATCACTGCCTTCAGGGCAGAAAGGGTGGTGTTGGAGTCGATGCCAACACCCCACAGCACGCGCTCACCGACGGCAAGTTCAACATAGGCCGCAGCCATGGCGTTGCCGCTGGCAGACAGGGCGTGCTCGCTGTAGTCGAGCAGGCGCACGTCCACGCCGTCCTGGCTGAGGATCTGCAGGAGCGCATCGATCGGACCGGTGCCCGAGGCAACCCGGCGCTGCGGGATGCCGCCGCCTGCGCGAAGGCTGGCGGTGAGCAGGAACGACCCGTTCTCAGCGGTGTCTGCAGTGACGGAGGTGAGTGCGTAGTGCCCCCAGGCCTCGCCGTCGGATTCGGGCGTGATCGGCAGGTACTCATCCTGGAACACACGCCAGAGCTCGGCTCCGGTGACTTCGCCGCCCACGGTGTCGGTGCGGCGCTGGATGACACCGGAGAACTCGATCTGAGCCCGGCGCGGCAGGTCCAGGTTGTGCTCGCTCTTGAGCAGGTAGGCAACGCCGCCCTTGCCGGACTGGGAGTTTACGCGGATCACGGCCTCGTAGCTGCGGCCAATGTCCTTGGGGTCGATGGGCAGGTAGGGGACGCCCCACTGCAGCTCGTCAACAGACTTGCCGGCCGCAGCGGCATCCTTCTCCATGGACTCAAAGCCCTTCTTGATGGCGTCCTGGTGGGAGCCGGAGAAGGCAGTGAAGACCAGGTCTCCGCCGTAGGGCGAGCGTTCCGGCACGGGCAGCTGGTTGCAGTATTCGACCGTACGGCGGATCTCGTCCATGTTGGAGAAATCGATCTGCGGGTCGATTCCCTGGCTGAACATGTTCATGCCCAAGGTGATCAGGTCAACGTTGCCAGTGCGTTCGCCGTTCCCGAAGAGGCAGCCCTCAATCCGGTCGGCGCCTGCCAGATAGCCCAGTTCTGCCGCGGCTACTCCGGTGCCCCGGTCATTGTGCGGATGCAGGGAAAGGATGATGGAGTCGCGGTTGGCGAGGTTGCGGTGCATCCACTCGATGGAATCTGCGTAGACGTTCGGAGTCGCCATCTCCACCGTTGCGGGGAGATTGAGGATCATCTGCCGGTCAGGGGACGCTTCCAGCACCTCGGCGACGGCGTTGGAGATCCGCAGCGCGAAGTCCAGTTCGGTGCCGGTGTAGGACTCAGGCGAGTACTCGTACGTGACGTCGATGCCGCGCAGCTGCTCTTCGTACTTCTTGCAGAGCCGTGCACCGGTGAGCGCGATGTCCACGATGCCGTCCTGGTCGGTGTTGAAGACCACTTTGCGCTGCAGGACGGAGGTCGAGTTGTAGAGGTGGACAATCGCCCGGTCGGCGCCTTCGAGCGCATCGTAGGTCCGCTCGATGAGGTGTTCGCGGGACTGGGTGAGGACCTGGATGGTGACATCGTCCGGGATCCGGTCGCCTTCGATCAGCTGGCGGACGAAATCAAAGTCGAGCTGGGACGCGGACGGGAAACCGACCTCGATTTCCTTGTAGCCCATGTTCACCAGCAGGTCGAACATCTTGTGCTTGCGCTCGGGAGTCATGGGGTCGATCAGCGCCTGGTTGCCGTCGCGGAGATCCACCGCGCACCAGCGCGGAGCCTTGGTGATGGCCTTGTCCGGCCAGGTGCGGTCCGGAAGGTCCACGACAATCTGGTCCTGGAAAGGAACGTACTTGTGGATCGGCATGCCGGAGGGCTGCTGTGCGTTTCGCATAATGTCTGGGGTGGCCTTTTCTTTGGAGAGCTTCAGAAATGGTGGCCGGGCAACACAAACTCCGCAGCGAGGGTTCGGCCTAAACAGTTGTTTGTGTGGCCTCGCCGCGGCAGCTAAGAAGGAGGATCTCTGCGCGCACGTGCCCAGACTAACACGGTGGTGCCGGGGCTACTGAAAGCTCAGTAACCGAAGGCGCTCTGGCACGTAACCTGCGCCGCCGTCTGTCCCGTGAGTCCGCCAAGGTCGCCGGTCTCATCCATGGCGGTGCCGGTCGTGAAGTCCGCACCAACCTGAACGACGACGCCGCTCACCACGGCACTGAGTGCCACCTGGGAAGCGGGGATGTTCAGCTCTGCGGCAACCTGGTTGGCCATTTCCTCGTAGCCATAGGCGTAGAAGATCTGGGTTCCGGGAGTCGTGCCCTGGGAGAGCCCGCCGGCCACAGCCTGGGTGAATCCCTCACTCAGGAGGTACCGCGCCAGCTCAGCGTCACGGCCGGTGGGCTCGCCGCTGATTCCGTCCAGGAAGGTCACCGGAATAGTTGCCGGGTCAATGGTTTCGGGTGCCTGCGCGGGCGTGGCCGAAGGGGTGCCTGGCGTGGCGGTTTCTGAAGCCGGAGCCTCAGCCTCTTCCCCGCCGGTGACCGACTGGTCCGAGACGAGCCTGTCGAAGAGCGGCTTTGCCGCCGCCTCGTCGAGTACCAGGCGGTTGGGGTCCAGCGCGTAGGGTGCCACGGGCACGGTCACGAAGGCTACATTGCCGAGGTCGACGTCCTTGAGGCGGCCGGCCAGGGCAATCAGGGTTGAAACATCGGTCAGTCCCTCGTCGACCGTCAGGTTTTTCGTCACCGTCTCCGCGATTGAGTAGAGCCGGGGAAGGTTGTTCAGCGTACCCTCGCCCTGCACCTTCCGGACCATGGAGGCCATGAAGCTCTGCTGTGCCTTGATACGGCCCTCGTCGCCGCCGTCGCCGAATCCGTGGCGTGTCCGGAGGAAGGCGAGGGCCTGGTCGCCCTGGACGCTGGACACACCCGCCGGGATGTTCAGGCCGGACAGCGGATCGTCCACCGGCTGGTTGACGCACACCTCCACCCCGCCGAGCGTATTGGAGAGTTCCTTCACGGCATTGAAATCGGCCATCATGAAGTGGTCGACGTTCAGGCCGGTGAGTTCGTTAATCGCAGCGACGGTGCAGCCGGGTCCGCCGTTTCCAAGGGCGCCGTTGAGCTGCCCCAGGGCCATTTCCTGGTACTGCATCCCGGACTCCGGATCCGTACAGGCGGGCAGCGGCACCAGCAGGTCGCGGGGAAAGCTGACCACCGTGACGTGGGAGCGGTCCGCAGCCATGTTCACCAGCATCATGACGTCCGAGTTGTTGGAGTCCTGGCCCTCGCGGTTGTCCGTTCCGAGGACGAGGATCTGCATGGCGTCAGTGTTTGTGTCCGCCGGGAACTGATCCTGGCCCTGTCCGATGTTCAGCGGCTTGGTATCGAAGTTGCTCTGCAGCCGCATCAGCTGGATACCTGCGAACGCGAGCCCGGAGACCAGGGTGAGGGAAAGCAGCACCGCGAGGGTGGCCAGGACAGGGTGGCCTCCCCTGGCGGCGCGGCTGCCGAGGTGCCGGCTGCCGGGCACGGCCTGCCGCCGGCGGCGGTTCCCTGAGGGCGCGGAGGGATGAGGACCTGTTGCGGCACGGCGTGCTGTCATGGCCGGTCCCTCCCACGGATCAGTAGTATTCGGGCAAGCGAAAATGGATGAACAAAGTGTACGGGGCGCTCCTGTGAAGAAGCTGGCTTGGTGCTTCTAGAAGCCCAGCTTCACCAGCTGCTTGGGATCACGCTGCCAGTCCTTGGCGATCTTGACGTGCAGGTCCAGGTAGACCCTGGTTCCCAGCAGTGCTTCGATGCCGCGGCGGGCGTTCGTTCCGACCTCGCGCAGGCGTGCTCCGCCCCGCCCAATGATAATCGCTTTCTGCGAAGACCGTTCAACGTAGAGGTTCACGCGCACGTCAAGAAGGGGGTTTTCCGCGCTGCGCCCCTCACGCGGCACGATTTCCTCCACGACGACGGCCAGGGAGTGCGGAAGTTCATCGCGGACCCCTTCAAGGGCGGCTTCGCGGACCAGTTCAGCCACCATGACGGCTTCGGGTTCGTCGGTGAGTTCACCGTCGGGGTACAACGGAGGCGAGGCGGGCATGTGGGAGGCCAGGACGTCGGCCACCGTGTCCACCTGGAAACCGTCAGCTGCGGAAACCGGCACCACATCGGCCCAGCCGGCCTCGCCGCGGACCTCGTTGCCCAGGGCTGTGACGGACATGAGCTGTTTGGCCAGGGCGGCACGGTCCACCAGGTCGGTCTTGGTGACCAGCGCGATGATGGGCTTGCCCTTGAGCGCGGCCAGCTGGTTCGCGATGTAGCGGTCACCGGGGCCCACTGCTTCGTTGGCAGGGAGGCAGAAGCCGATCGCATCGACTTCAGCGAGCGTGTCAGCCACGAGGTCGTTGAGGCGCTGGCCCAGCAGCGTGCGCGGCCGGTGGAGCCCCGGGGTGTCCACCAGGATCAACTGTGAATCCTCGCGGTGCACGATTCCCCGGATGGTGTGGCGGGTCGTCTGCGGCTTGGCTGAGGTGATCGCCACCTTTTGCCCCACCAGCGCGTTGGTCAGGGTGGATTTGCCGGCGTTGGGCCGTCCTACCAGGGAGACGAATCCGGCGCGGAAAGTTGGCTCAGTCATTTCGGGGTACCAGTTCTGTTGATTTCGTTCCGGCCGGATGCTTCTCCGGCGTTGAGTTCTCGGGCTGCTGCCCGTTCGGCTGCTTCCAGGCGAGGATGTGGGAGACCCGGTTGCGGCGGCCTTCCAGCCGCTCGGCGTGGAGGACGATTCCTTCGACGACTACTTCGCTGCCGACGATCGGCACGCGGCCGAGCGCCTTCGCGAGGAGACCGCCTACTGTGTCGACCTCGTCATCTTCCAGGTCCGTTTCGAAGAGCTCGCCAAGGTCGTCGATGCCTGCCTTGGAGCTGATCCGGAACCTGCCCCCGCCCAGGTTTTCGATCTCGGGGCGTTCGGAATCGTATTCGTCCACGATTTCGCCGACGATCTCTTCAATGAGGTCCTCAAGCGTCACCAGGCCCGCGGTTCCGCCGTACTCATCGATGACGATCGCCACATGGGTGGATTCGCGCTGGAGCTCCTGGAGCAGTTCACCCACTGCCTTGGATTCGGGCACGTACCGCACGGGGCGGCAGAGTCCGTCGACCGGCTGGGAGGACGCCTCGGGTGCACGTCCGTGCAGCTGCGCCGCCACATCCTTGAGGTAAAGGATTCCGACGATCTGGTCTGCGCTGTCCTCGATGACCGGCACCCGGGAGTAGCCGGAGCGCAGGAACAGTGACATCGCCTGCCGGAGGGTGGAACCGGAGTCGATGCAGACCATGTCCGTGCGCGGCACCATCACGGACCGGACCTTGGTGTCGCCGAGTTCGAAGACGGAGTGGATCAGCTCCGCCTCATTGTTCTCGATCATGTCGGCCTCGGAGGCCCGGTCCAGCAGTTCCCGGAACTCCTCTTCCGTGAAGAAGGCTGCATCCGGACCCTGGGTTCCCGGAGCCACTGCGGACCCGATCTTCACCAGCCAGCCCGGGATGGGTCCGAGGATGATGCGCAGCAGGCTCACCAGGCCGGCAGTCAGCACAACGACGCCGGTAACGTGCCTGCGCCCGATCTGGCGCGGAGAAACACCCACCAGCACGAACCCGACACCGGCCATGGTCACGGTTGCCAGGAGCCCTGCGAGCCACAGGTTGTTCACCATCAGCTGGAAAGCCATGGCAACGGACACGGCGGTCGCCATTTCGAACCACACGCGCCAGAACCGCAGGGCGTGCATGTGGGCGACCGGCGCCTTGAGGATCCGCTGCAGCGGTTTCCCGGCCCTGCCGGTCAGCAGTGCCTCGGCCTCGTGGCGGGGAAGGTAGCCGTAGGCAGCTTCGGCGGCGGTGAGGAGTCCGGCCAGGACCGTAAAGGCTATGGCCATCACCAGCAGCACGCCTACGCTCAACTGCGTGTCTCCTTCGGGGCGTCCTTGCCCAGATAGCCGGAAAGGAGCTGCCGCTGGAGACCGAACATTTCGGCTTCCTCTTCAGGTTCGGCGTGGTCGTACCCCAGCAGGTGCAGGACACCGTGCGTAGTCAGCAGGGCAAGCTCATCGTCAGTGCTGTGGCCGGCCGTCTCCGCCTGGCGGGCGGCAACCTGCGGGCAGAGGACTATGTCGCCCAGGACTCCTGCGGGAGTCGGCCGTCCGGGGGAACCGGGGCGGAGTTCATCCATGGGAAAGGAGAGGACATCGGTGGGACCGGGCAGGTCCATCCATTCGATGTGCAGCTTCTCGATGGCGTCTTCGTCCACCAGGATGATCGACAGCTCAGCCTCGGGATGCACGTACAGGGCGTCCAGCAGGTAGCGGCCCAGCCGCGCGAGTGCTTCCTCGTCGGCTTCCAGGGCGGACTCGTTGTTTACTTCAATGCTCATTACTTCTTCTCCTGGCCCGCACTGCGGGAGGCTGTGCGGGAACGGCGTTCCTCGTCCCATTCGCCGTAGGCCGTGACGATGTCGCTGACAAGGCGGTGCCGGACCACGTCCGTGGCTGTGAGCTCCGAGAACTGTACGTCCTCGATCCCGTCCAGGATTTCATGGACGATCCGCAGCCCTGAAACGGTGCTGCCGGGAAGATCCACCTGGGTGACGTCGCCGGTAACCACCATTTTGGAACCGAAGCCCAGGCGGGTCAGGAACATCTTCATTTGTTCCGGCGTCGTGTTCTGCGCCTCGTCCAGGATGATGAACGCGTCGTTGAGGGTACGGCCGCGCATGTAGGCCAGCGGTGCCACTTCAATGGTGCCGGCGGCCATCAGGCGGGGAATGGATTCAGGATCCATCATGTCGTGCAGGGCGTCATAGAGGGGCCGCAGATAGGGGTCGATCTTGTCGTTCAGCGTTCCCGGGAGGAAGCCAAGCCGCTCCCCCGCTTCGACAGCAGGACGCGTGAGGATGATCCGGTTGACTTCCTTTTGCTGCAGCGCCTGTACGGCCTTCGCCATGGCAAGGTAGGTCTTGCCCGTACCTGCCGGACCGATCCCGAAGACCACGGTGTTGCGGTCGATCGCGTCAACGTAGTTCTTCTGGTTCAGCGTCTTGGGCCGGATGGTGCGTCCGCGGGTGGAAAGGATGTTCTGCGTCAGCACCTCGGCCGGACGTTCGGCGGTCTGGTCCCTGAGCATGGTGATGAGCTGTTCCAGCACCTGCGGCGTGACACGGGTCTGGTGGCGCGCCAGGACCCGGACCTCATTCACCAGGCGGACGGTCCGGTCAACGGCAGGCGCCGGGCCTGAGACAGAGAGTTCGTTGCCCCGGACGTGGAGGTTGACCTCGGGGAAGGCGGACTCGATGACTCTCAAAGCCTCGTCATTCGCGCCCAGAGACTGGACCATATGCTCCGTGGAGTCAAAGACAATCGTCTGCTGGTCCTCGCGGATGGTGCCGATTCCTGCTGAAGATTCGGTCATATATACGGCCCCTCGGCCTCTCATCGCCCCTTATCAGGTCATCTTGGTCTAAAGCTGAAAAACGGAATGTTTTCCCCGGCAGGCTCCCGGAGTAATTCCGCGCGCACACCTCATTTAATCTTACTTGATCTGCGCCACGCCGTGCCGCCATGGCAGCAGGAGTGTAGCCGCAACGGGCACGGGAAGGGTCCGTGACGTGGATTACGCGGTTTGTCTCGGCTTTGCATCGGCTCGGTCTCAATCAGGTTTCAGTCCCATCCCAGAACAGTTAACTCACCGTTTTCGGGCCGCGGGCTGTGCCAAGCTGGGGGTCGTGCTGCGACCGGATCCCCGCTCCGGACGCTCCCCCACATGCACCGCCCGGTCCCCGGACTGCGGGCACTGAGCAACGGAAGGCAGGGACGGCTATGGCAAAACAACGGCAGACCCGCGTCCGTGTCCTCCTCCTCGCAGCGGCAGTTCCGTTCATCCTCCCCGGCTGCGGTGTCGTCGCAGAGCTGCCGACCACGTCGATGCCCGATTCGTTCAGCAAATCCTCGGCGTCCGAGGGGCTGCCCATGGCGGTCTCAGCTCCCGCGGAGGCAACGGCGTCGAAAGTTGTCATGCCGGTCTACTGGCTGGCCCAGAACGAGTCCGACATCCAGCTGTACCGGGAATTCCTGCCGTCCGAGAACACGGGCGACCCGATTGGCGAAGCAGTACAGGCCATGACGGCGCAGGTCCCCCGTGACAGCGACTATTTCACGCCCTGGCAGCCGGCGTCTGAAGTGACCGCCTCAATTTCGAGCAAGAACATCATCACCGTGGACATCACTTCCGACGCCTTCAAGGCCTCACTTGACGCAGGCATGGCCCACCGGGCCGTTCAGCAGCTGGTGTACACCGCCACGGCTGCTGCGGCCAACGCCGGGCTCACGACGGCGGGGTACAGCACCAGCGTGATTGTCCTGGTGGACGGCAAGGCAGGCTACCAGGCCTTCGGCCACGAGCTGCTGGAAAAACCGCTCGAGCGGGACAAGTTGCTGCCCGCGCCGATCTGGATCATCGATCCCCAGGAAGGCGACGGCGTCGAAACCTCCGTCACCGTCACCGGTTCCGCCGTGGTCCGGGAGGAGAAGCTTTCCTGGAGCGTCGAGCCGATCGTGAAGGGACGTCCGGATACGTCAGCCGCCACCACGGGCAGAGTCGCACTCGACGCCGCTACCGGCGAAACGGCACTGTTCGAAGTCAGCATCAAACTGGAACCGGGCGAATACAACCTGCGGGTCTTCCACGGCGATGGTGCCAACGAGGATTCGAAGCGCATTACTGTCTACTGACCCGCGCGCTCCGGCCTGCCCCGGCATCTGGAGCAGTTAGGACCAGCGGCCCAGCAAATGGTTCAGCAGCACCAGTGCTGCCGGGCCGGCGCTTGAAGAGCGGAGCACATGCGGCCCAAGGCGCACGGTGAGGGCACCGGCAGCGCGCAGGGACTCGAGTTCCGCGGGAGAGATCCCGCCCTCGGGGCCAACCACCACGGCAATGGAAACCCGGTCCCCCGGTGCACGATCCTGCCCCTGCAGCTCCAGCGACTCCACCGCGTTGACCAGTCCAGTGTCCGCCTCTTCGTGCAGGACGAGCACCAGGTCCATGCCTGCCAGCCGCTGCGGCAGCATCTTGGTATCAGCGACGTCCAGGACGACGGGCAGCCGGGAACGGCGGGACTGCTTGGCTGCTGACGTTACGACCGATTGCCACTTCGCCCGTCCCTTCGCTGCCTTCTCGGCCCGCCACCGCACAATGCTGCGTTCTGACTGCCACGGAATGACGGCGTCGACCCCGAGCTCGGTAGCTGCCTCGATGGCCTGCTCATCCCGGTCCCCTTTGGCCAGGGCCTGGACCAGGATGAACTCGTGAACCGGGGCCGGCTCGGACTGGACTTCGCTGACCTCGATCTCCAGCAGGGCAGGCTCAGCGCAGCGGACAGTTCCGCGCAGCCGGATCCCGGCGCCGTCGACAATGTCAACGTCCTCGCCCGGAGCCAGCCGCTTGACCGACACGGCATGCCGCGCCTCCGGGCCGGTCAGCGTGAAGACGCCTCCCGGTGCCGCCGCTGCCACCTGTTCGGGGTCGCCAAAAAAGATCGGGTTGGTCATGAAGTACCCGTCTGCGGCTAGTGGTTGCCGAGGCGGTCGCGGAGCTTGGCGAAGACACCCGGGCTGCTGGTGCCCCCGACGCGGCCTTCGGCGCACTGTTCGCCGCGCAGTTCGGCGAGCCGGCGGAGGAGTTCTTCCTGCTCGGCGTCGAGCTTCTGCGGCGTCTCGACCTGGACGTGGACCATCAGGTCCCCTCGGCCGTAGCCGCGCAGGTGGGTGACGCCCAGGCCCTTGAGGGTGGTCACTTCGCCGGACTGGGTGCCCGGCTTGATGCTGATTTCCCGGGCGCCGTCGAACGTTTCCATGGTGATGACCGTTCCCAGCGCTGCCGCGGTCATGGGGACGGTCAGCGTTGCATGCAGGTCGTCGCCTTCCCGGACGAACACCGGATCCGCGTTGACGCGGATTTCCACGTAGAGATCACCCTGGGGCCCGCCGGCCGTGCCGGCCTCACCCTGGCCGCTGAGCTGGATGCGGGTGCCTGTGGCCACGCCGGCGGGGACCTTGATCGTCAGCGTGCGGCGGCTGCGGACCCGGCCTTCCCCGGCGCACTCGTGGCAAGGGTCGGGAATGATGGTGCCGAACCCCTGGCAGGAACCGCAGGGAGCAGTGGTCATGACCTGGCCGAGGATGGACCGGACCGCACGCTGGACCTGACCCGTGCCGTGGCAGATATCGCAGGTGCGCGGGGAGGTGCCGGGCTGGCAGCACGAACCGTCGCAGGTGGGGCAGAGGACAGCGGTTTCGACGTCGATCTTCTTGTTGGTGCCGAAAACGGCGTCCTTCAGGTCGATGCGGACGTTGATGAGCGCGTCCTGGCCTCGGCGGGTACGCGAAGCCGGTCCCCGCCCGCCGCCGGCGCCGCCGCCGAAGAACGTATCGAAGATGTCCTGGAAGCCGAAGCCCTGGCCGCTGAAGCCGCCGCCGAAACCGTTGTCGGTGCCGTTCTCCTGGCCGGTGGTGTCATAGATCCGCCGCTTCTGCGGGTCGGAGAGGACTTCGTAGGCGTGGGACACTGCCTTGAACTCGTCAGCGGCTCCGGGAGCGGTGTTGACATCAGGATGCAGCTTGCGGGCAAGCTTGCGGTACGCCTTTTTGATTTCCTCGCCGGTGGCATCCCGGCTGACGCCGAGTACCTGGTAGTGATCACTCACTCGTGCACATCGCTTCCTGTATTGCGTACCCCGTTATAGGGGCGGGTTTTGTCTTTTCGACGGCACCCCGAGGGGCTGCCGCTCCGGGTCACTCGTTCAGGACCCGGGAAAGGTAGCGGGCGACGGCGCGGACCGCAGCCATGGTATTGGGATAGTCCATTCGTGTGGGACCAAGGATTCCTACCATAGCGGACGCGTCCGGGCCGTACCCAGTGGCTACCACGGAGGCCTCGGAGAGAGAGCCGTAGGGGTTCTCCGAACCGATGCGGACGGAGACGCCCCTGGCGTCCTGCTCCATCTCTGAAAGCAGGCGGAGCATGACCACCTGTTCCTCAAGTGCTTCAAGGATCGGTCCGATGGTCAACGGGAAATCTCCGGTGGCACGGGCCAGGTTCGCCGTTCCTGCCATGACCATCCGGTCCTCGCGGTTGATGCCCGCAAGCTGTTCCAGGCAGCGGCCGAGCGCCCCCGCGGTGCCGCGCAGCTGTACCGGCACCGTTGCCAGGCAGTCGGCGAGGTGGCTGGTGATACGCGTCAGGGAGGTTCCGGCCAGTCCCTGCAGGAAGTGCTGGCGGAGTTCGTGCAGGGCAGGCTCAGTGACCGGGGAGGGAACGGTGATGACCCGCTGCTCAACCCGGCCCGTGGTGGAAATCAGGACTACCAGCACCTGTGCCGGTGCCAGCAGGACGAACTCGATATGCCGCACCTTGGCGTTGCCCAGATGCGGGTACTGGACGACGGCGACCTGGTTGGTCAGCTGGGCCAGCAGGCGCACTGTCCGGTCCAGGACGTCATCAATGTCCTCGGCGCCCTCAAGCAGGTTCTGGATGGCACGGCGTTCGGCGCTCGACAGCGGCTTCAGGTCCGATAGCTGGTCAACGAAGAGCCGGTACCCCTTGTCAGTCGGGATGCGTCCGGCAGAAGTATGCGGCGCAACAATCAGGCCCTCTTCTTCGAGGACCGCCATGTCGTTGCGGATGGTGGCGGAGGAGACGCCGAGCTGGTGCCGCTCTACCAGGGCCTTGGAACCCACAGGTTCCCGGGAATGGACATAATCTTCAACAATGGCCCGGAGCACCTCGAGCCGGCGTGGTTCACTCATGGTTTTCCCTCCCTCGTTGAAGCTCCTGCGGCACTTTCGCGCGGATTAGCACTCGGCATACTCAAGTGCTAAGTCTAATACGTTCCGATGCCGTTGCTAGCATTGAATCTCCCGTGCCTGCGAGACCGCCGGCGCTCCGCCCCGTGTCCAGGAACGAGGAAACCCCGTGCCGAACTTTGAATGGGGACCGAGGGATATCTCTGCCCCGGTCCGGAAAGCGCTCCGGCAGGTCGGCGCCGAGAAGGGCCTTGTGCTGGAAGATGTCCAAACCGGCTGGGTAGGCGCCGTCCTGCGGACGGAAAAGTCCGGGGGCCTGCACCTCATGGTGCTTGAAGACGCCCGGGGTCGCACTAAATCCTTTGAACTGGGTTTCGGCTTCCTCCTTGAAGGCGAACCCGTGGAAGTGGTTCCGGCAGTAAAGTCCTCAGCCCCGACAGTGCAGCGAACGGCGTCCGGCTCGGTCGCCGTCGCGAACCAGCGGGCCCGGACCGCGCGGGCCAGCCGCATCTGGGTTGAGGGCAAACACGACGCTGAGCTGGTGGAAAAAGTCTGGGGAGACGATCTGCGCGTTGAAGGCATCGTCGTCGAGCCCCTCCACGGCGTGGATGACCTGGCTGCGGCGGTGCGGGACTTCTCCCCCGGGCCAGGACGGCGGCTGGGAATCCTGGTGGACCACCTGGTGCCGGGGTCAAAGGAATCCAGGATCGCGGCCGCAGCGATGGCCGTTCCCGGTGCGGCAGCGAACGTCCTGATCGTTGGCCATCCCTACGTAGACGTCTGGCAGGCGATCAAACCCCACGTCATCGGTCTGCAGGCCTGGCCCGTGGTCCCGCGTTCGGAAGACTGGAAGACCGGCATCCTGAAAGGACTCGGCTGGCCGCACCGTGACCACACCGACGTCGCCATGGGCTGGAAGAAACTCCTGGGCGCCGTGCGGACCTATGCGGATCTGGAGCCGACCCTCCTGGGGCGGGTCGAAGAGGTCATCGATTTCCTCACCGTGCCCTAGCGCGACAGCCGTCCGCGGCGCTCTCCGCTCGCTGCGGCGCTCCGCCGCAGGTGTGTTTGCCTGTGTACGCCGCTGAACCCAGTACCCTTGATGAACAACAGGTACCCGTGGGTGCGAACCCTGCGTCATCTGAGAGTTAAAGGAATGCAACTGTGTCCAACACACGCCAGAACCATCCGCAGCGACCGGAAAACCACGGTTCCCCAGCGCGCCCGGACTACCAGGGTGCACCCGCCAATGCCCTTCCGCTGACTGCTTCCGAAGACCGTCAGTGGGCCACGCTGTCCCATTTCGGCGGCATCCTGGGCTTTGTGCCGTCCCTCATCATTTACCTGGTCTTCCGCGACCGCGGCCCGTTCACTGCGCAGGAATCCAAGGAAGCGCTGAACTTTACCCTGCCTCCCACCATCCTGGCGCTGGTGGCCTGGCTGCTGTCCTTCATCCCCGTCGTGGGCGGCTTTTTCGCGGTCTTCAATGCCCTTATCTGGATTGCCGTCGCCGTGGCTTCGGTCATTGCGGGCATCGAATGCAACCGCGGGCGTCCGTACCGCTACCGCTTCAACCTGCGCCGGATCCGCTGACGCATCCAGCGCTGACGCATCAAGCGCTGACGGCTCCGGCCGTGCACTAAAAGACCCACCGCACCAAAAGACCCGCCGTCCCTTGAGGGGACGGCGGGTCTTTGCGTTGGGCGGGCGGGCCGTGTTGAGCGGGCTTAGGGAAGCAGGCGGCGCACGACGGCGTCAGCCAGCAGGCGCCCCTTCAGCGTCAGCAGGACGGTTCCGGCCATGGCAGCCCGGGGATCAACCAAGCCGTCGGCGATGAGTCCGGCCACCGCAAGGCGGCCCTCCGGGCACAGCCGGTCACGGGAAATCCCTTCGGCAAGCCGGGCGCGGAGCATGACGTCTTCGAGGTAACGGGTGTCAGCATCCAACGTTTCCCGGCCGACTGCAGGGGATTCCCCCGCCGCGATCCGGCCTGCGTAGGCAGTGGGGTGCTTTGCGTTCCACCAGCGGATACCGCCGACGTGCGAGTGTGCACCGGGACCTACACCCCACCAGTCATCGCTGCGCCAGTACGCCATGTTGTGCCGGCATTCATCCGACGGCGTCCGCGCCCAGTTGCTGACCTCATACCAGCCGAGTCCAGCTGCTCCGAAGAGTTCATCGGCCAGCAGGTATTTGTCCGCATGGTCGTCGTCGTCGATGGGCGGAACCTCGCCGCGGCGGATCCGTGCCGCCAGCTTGGTGCCGTCTTCGATGATCAGGGCATAGGCCGAAATATGGTCCGGTTCGTAGCTGAGCGCTTCCTCAACGGAGTGTTTCCAGTCCGCCAGGGACTCCCCCGGTGTGCCGTAGATCAGGTCCACGCTCACCTTGAGGCCGGCGTCGCGCGCCCACTTCACGGCCTGAGGCACCCGCGACGGCGTGTGCGTCCGGTCCAGGACCGCCAGCACATGAGGGACGGCGGACTGCATCCCGAAAGACACCCGGGTGAATCCGGCGTCAGCGAGCAGCTGCAGCGATTCCGGCGTGACTGAATCGGGATTGGCTTCGGTGGTCACTTCGGCGCCCGGGGCGAGTCCCCACTGTTCGACGGCGGTGCCAAGGATGGCTGCCAGGTCTTCGGCCGGCAGCAGGGTCGGTGTTCCTCCGCCGAAGAAGACAGTTTCGATCGGCCGGTGCGGAACGCCGGAGGCCTTCAGGGCACCGGCGGCGAAACGCACTTCCTGCTGCGCCGTCGCCGCGTACTCAACCTGCGAGGCACCTCCGCCAAGTTCCGTGGCGGTGTAGGTGTTGAAATCGCAGTAGCCGCAGCGGACGGCGCAGAACGGGATATGGACGTAGAGACCGAACCGGCGCCCGGCTGCCTCGGTGGCAGCCTGGGCCGGCAGGATTCCGTCCTTTGGCGCGGGATCCCCGAGGGGCAGTGCGCTGGGAGTCACTTCTTGGATTTGTCCTTGGACTCGTCGGAGGACAGTGCGGCGACGAAGGCTTCCTGGGGAACCTCGACGCGACCCACCATCTTCATCCGCTTCTTGCCTTCCTTCTGCTTCTCCAGCAGCTTGCGCTTACGGCTGATATCGCCGCCGTAGCACTTGGCAAGCACGTCCTTGCGGATGGCCCTGATGGATTCACGCGCAATGATCCGCGAGCCGATGGCGGCCTGGATCGGCACCTCGAACTGCTGCCTCGGGATCAGCTCCCGGAGCTTTCCGGTCATCATGACGCCGTAGGAGTAGGCCTTGTCCTTATGGGTGATGGAGCTGAAGGCATCCACCTGCTCACCCTGGAGCAGGATGTCCACCTTGACCAGGTCGGCCACCTGATCGCCGTCGGCCTTCCAGTCCAGCGAGGCATAACCGCGTGTCTTGGACTTCAGGATGTCGAAGAAGTCGAAGACGATTTCGGCCAGCGGCAGGCGGTACCGGATCTCGACCCGGTCCTCAGAGAGATAGTCCATGCCGCCCAGGACGCCGCGGCGGGCCTGGCACAGCTCCATGATGGCGCCAACGAATTCGTTCGGTGCCAGGATGGTCGCGGACACCATCGGCTCGCGGACCTCTTTGATCTTGCCTTCCGGGTACTCGCTCGGGTTGGTCACTGTGACCACCTTGTTGTCCTCGAGCGTCACCTCGTACTCCACGTTCGGTGCGGTGGAGATGAGGTCCAGGTTGTACTCGCGCTCGAGCCGTTCGCGGGTGATTTCCAGGTGCAGCAGGCCAAGGAAACCCACACGGAAACCGAAGCCCAGTGCCGCCGAGGTCTCGGGTTCGTATACCAGCGCGGCGTCGTTGAGCATCAGTTTTTCCAGCGCATCGCGCAGCACCGGATAGTCGGCGCCGTCGATCGGGTAAAGCCCCGAGAACACCATTGGCTTGGGATCGGCGTAGCCGGGCAGCGATTCGGCTGCCGGTTTGGCGAGGTTGGTGACCGTGTCACCAACCTTGGAGAGCCGGACGTCCTTCACGCCGGTGATGAGGTAACCCACCTCGCCGACACCCAGGCCCTTGGAGGGTGTGGGTTCCGGCGAGCTGACACCGATTTCCAGCAGTTCGTGGCTGGCGCGGGTGGACATCATCTGCACGCGTTCGCGGGGCGAGAGCTTGCCGTCAACCACGCGAACGTACGTGACCACGCCGCGGTAGGTGTCGTAGACCGAATCGAAGATCATGGCGCGTGCCGGTGCGTTGGGGTCGCCGACCGGTGCGGGAATGTCACGGACGATCTGGTCCAGCAGGGCTTCAACGCCGACGCCGGTCTTGCCGGAGACCTTCAGCACGTCCGCCGGATCACCGCCGATCAGGTGCGCCAGCTCCTCGGCGTACTTTTCCGGCTGCGCTGCCGGGAGGTCGATCTTATTCAGGACCGGAATGATGGTGAGGTCGTTCTCCATCGCCAGGTAGAGGTTGGCCAGCGTCTGGGCCTCGATGCCCTGGGCGGCGTCGACCAGAAGCACTGCACCCTCACAGGCTGCCAGTGACCGGGACACCTCGTAAGTGAAGTCCACGTGGCCCGGGGTGTCGATCATGTTCAGGGCGTAGGACGTGTCGTCCAGTTCCCAGGGCATCCGCACGGCCTGGGACTTGATGGTGATCCCGCGTTCGCGTTCGATGTCCATGCGGTCCAGGTACTGCGCCTTCATGTCGCGCTGCTGGACAACCCCGGTGAGCTGGAGCATGCGGTCAGCCAGGGTGGACTTGCCATGGTCGATATGGGCGATGATGCAGAAGTTCCTGATGATCGCCGGATCCGTCGCGGCAGGCACCGGTGAGAAGCGGGCCAGAGGTGACACTGTGGCGGTTCCTTTACTGTTTGCGCCGGCCGTCCATTAACCCCGCACTGCAGCTGTTGTGCTGCCCGGAGGGCGGGTTGTCCTGGACCTTGCGCAGGGATTGTTCGGAGTGGATTCGTTTCTAAGTTAACAGTCTCCCACGTTTGGCCTGCCGGTCCCGAACTCCGGCGCAGGCCGTGAAGCCTAAGATGCAGGCATGGCTTTTTCCTCCCGAAACCTCCTCGGACTCGCCCGCATGGCACTGCGGGCAGCACGGCACCTTTCCCCCGGTCCGTCCCGCCCGGCACCGCCCGCCCCGACCTCCCGCCGCGTGCCGGCTGCGGCGCCGGTACAGGCCTCCACCAGCGCCGCCCGGAGCGGACCCGGTGATTACCAGGGCCCGCTCTCCCCCGTCTACGACCCCCACCCGGACGGGAGGCCCGATCCCGGTGAGGTGGTCTGGGCCTGGGTCCCGTACGAAGATGATCCGAGCCAGGGCAAGGACCGCCCGGTGCTTCTCATCGGCCGGCACGGGGAGAAGCTGCTGGCGCTGATGATGACCACGCGGGACCGCAACAACTCGGCGGAAACTGATCCTGACTACCTCGACATCGGATCCGGCCCGTGGGACAGCCGGGGCCGTCCCAGCGAAGTGAAGCTCGACCGGGTCCTGCAGCTGGACCCGTCAGCGATCCGGCGGCAGGGCGCCGTCGTCGACCGTGCAGTGTTCGGGAAAGTGGCTGCACGCCTCGCCGCGCGTCGCCGATAGCTTTCCTCCGTCCGGAGCCGGACTGCTGTGCGGATCACGCATCCGCGCCAAAGTTCTGCTAACATTTATTGCTGTGTGTCCGCGCAGGTCGACGGGCACTTCAGGCCGGGCGCCATTACGGTATCCCCACGCCGCTCAGTCAATGTCTGGTCTGAAATTCCCTCACCGACCAAGTCCGCAATACAAAGAGAGTTTATAAGTGGCCAATATTAAGTCCCAGAAGAAGCGCATCCTCACCAACGAGAAGGCGCGCCAGCGCAACAACTCGGTGAAGTCCGAGCTGAAGACGCTGATCCGCAACGTGGATACCGCTGTCACCGCTGCTGACAAGGATGCCGCTCAGGCAGCACTCCAGGCTGCTACCCGCAAGCTGGACAAGGCTGTCAGCAAGGGCGTTATCCACAAGAACAACGCGGCTAACCGCAAGTCGGCCATCTCCAAGAAGGTCAACGCGCTCTAAGCGGTGAATTCTTAGTCTTACCAGTGTGGCCGGTCCTTCGGGGCCGGCCACACTGCTTTAAAGTCGTGCACAACCCGCCTCCCCCACCTCAGTCCCGCAGTGCTTTACTGGCTCCATGCGCAGAGTACTGATTCTCGGAGGGACAGCCTGGCTCGGCCGGGAAATCGCCCGGCAGCTGCTGGACCGGGGCGACACCGTAACGTGCCTCTCCAGCGGCACCTCGGGAACCCCGCCCGCCGGCGCTGAACTCATTGTGAGGGACCGCCTGCTGCCGGACGCTTACACGGAAGTGAAAGGCCAGCCATGGGACGAAGTGATCGAACTGGCGTACGAGGCCACGCTTGTCTCCGGCGCGTTGCGGGCACTCGGCCCGACGGCGGCCCACTGGACACTCGTATCCTCCGTCTCTGTCTACGCTGACGATTCGGTTCCCGGCGCGGATGAGTCTGCCGCACTGGTGGAGTCCGTCGGGGCGGAAGACTATGCCCAGGCAAAAGCCGCCGCTGAGCGTCTCAGTTCCCAGGCGCTCGGGGACCGGCTGCTGATCATCCGGCCCGGGCTCCTTGCCGGAGCGGGAGATCCGAGCGACCGCTTTGGCTACTGGCCGGCCCGCTTCGCGCTGGCCGGCAGTGGTCCGGCCCTGGTGCCGGGACTCGATGAATTGTCGGTGCAGGTCCTGGAGGCCGGTGACCTGGCGTCCTGGCTGGCAGCTGCGGGGGCCCGCGGACTGACCGGGGTATTCAACGCCACGGGAGACAGCCACCTGCTTCGCGAGGTCCTGGAGCTCGCTGCCGAAGCCGCCGGTTTCAGCGGTGAAATGATCACCGCGCCGGAGGCCTGGCTGCTGGGCAGGAACGTAAGGTACTGGTCGGGACTGAGGTCGCTGCCGCTGTGGCTGCCCGCGGCCGACGCCGGCTTTGCCCTGCGCAGCAACAGAGCTTTCCAGGCTGAGGGCGGAGAGCCGGCACTGCTCAGCCACACGCTGGACCGGGTCCTGCAGGACGAGAGGGACCGCGGACTGGACCGGCCCCGCAGCTCCGGGCTCAGCCGCGCAGAAGAGCTGGAACTGCTGGGGATGCTGGCCTCGGAGCACAGCTGAAACCATCAGCCGGCGGGGCCCTGCGGCTCTACGCCCGCGTTAGCCCTCCACCCTGATCCCCAGATGGTCGGCAAGCATGGCTGCCATCTCTTCCAGCTGCAGCGCGCTGAGAGTTGCGCCGCGGAGGAACCCAACGCCGGAGATGCCGCGGATCGCTGCCCCTCGGAGATCAACATGTTCAAGGACTGCCTGGTCCAGCACCAGGGTGTCGATCCGGGTGCCTTCAAAAGAGGCACGGGTGAGTTTGGCTCCGCTGAGATCGAGTTCTCCGATGACGCAGTCGTTAAAGGACACGTCCCTGAGCACCGATCCGCGCAGGTTCAGGAGATCGAGTTTGCTGCCGGAAATGCGGACTGAATTCCATTGCGAGGAGAAGGCCTCGGCGGAACCTATGCGGGAGCCCTCAACGGCGGCGTCGCGAAGAACCAGGCCGGGCGCGGTGAGGACGGGAGCGTTGAACCGCTCGATCCTGGTATCCAGGAACCGGGCGTTCCGAAGACTGGCCTCGTGTCCATAGATGCTGACCAGCTCACACTCGCTGAAGGAAATGCCGTCAAGGACGCGTCCGCTGAGGTCACCGCCGGTGTAGCTCTCGCCGTCGTAACGCCCGTGCGGCCGGAGCCCCTCTGGATCGCCCGCTTCCAGCACGGGAAGGGTGATGCGGCCAATTCGCGGAGCGGCAAGTGCTTTCCCAGCCATGGTGTCCTTCGTTTGGGGCTGCGCTACCGGCCGGAGGCAGCCAGTGCGATGACGGTGACGGCACGCTCGACGGCGTACACCGGGTCCCGGCCGGCGCCTTTGACCTGCGCATCGGCTTCAGCCAGCACCTGGACAGCCCTAATGAGGGACTCGGAGGAGAACCGCTGGGCGTCCCGCCGGGCCTGATCCACCTGCCAGGGCGCCATGCCAAGGTCCTTGGCGAGCGATGCGGAGGAACCGCGGAGGTCCGCGACCCTGGCAACGCCGCGGACCTTCATGGCCAGTGCCGCCACCAGCGGAACGGGATCCACGCCCGTGGCCAGGGCGTGGCGCAGCATGGACAGGGCTGCGCCCGCGCGCCCGGCCAGTGCGGCGTCGGCCACTTTGAAGGCCGTAGCTTCAACCCGGCCGCCGTAGTACTTTTCGACCGTCTCTTCGGTGATCTCGCCGGGTGCATCGTTTATGAGCTGCTGGCACGCGGCCGCCAACTCGGAAAGGCTGGAACCGACCGCACTGACCAGGGCCCGCACAGCCCCGGCGTCGATTCGCCGCTTGGCAGTGCGGAATTCCTGAGTGACGAAGTCAGCCTTGTCCGCATCCTTCTTGAACGGCTGGCAGTCGATAACCGGAGACTTGGCCGCTTTCACGGCATCGAGCAGCTTCTTGCCGCGGTTGCCGCCCGAGTGGTGGAGGACTAAGACGGTGTCAGGTGCGGGATCCCGAAGGTAGGCCAGCGTGTCAATGAGGAATTCCTCGCTCATGTGGGCCAAGTTGCTGGCTTCGATGAGCTTGGCTTCACCAAAAAGCGAAGGGCTGGCAATCAGCGTGAGTTCCCCGGCAGTGTAAGCAGCGGCGTCGACCCGGATGACCTCGGTGTCAGGTGCCTGGCTGCGCTGCTGCAGCCGGATGTTCTCCATGGCGCGTCCGGCCAGGTAGTCCTCCGGTCCGGTGAGCAGGACAACCGGTGCCGGAGCAGCCTGCCGCCAGGAGACTGTCCCCGCCGCCGGCTTCGCGGAAGACTTCTTGGGTACGGCCGGATTCACGGATGCACTGCTCCTGAACTGGGAACGGGGAGGGTCACTCCCAAGATTGCCATGCGGCACGCCCGGGACCAACTCTCAGCAGCGTCGTTTCAACCACACGTCGGCCGAAGCGCGGGCGGTGGCCGGGCGGTGGCCGGCCGGTCCCGGCACTGCGGCCACCGCCCGGCTCGGATTACCGGGAAGTCCGGATAAACTCGGGTGGGGTCAAATCCCTGGACACCATCCACTCAGCCTGCTTTTATGTCCGGGCCGCCCCCGGCTAAGGTAGCGAAGTGATTGAGAGGAACGCGATGGGCAAGGCCGCAGACGGACATCCTGTTTCGGCACGCGTGCGCCGGCAGAAGGCAACGGACCAGGCCATCGCCGCCGCCGCCGTGGAAGCCGCCCTCGAACTTGGTTTTGACCGCGTCACGGTCGAAATGATCTGCTCGGCTGCAGGTGTTTCGCGAAGCACCTTTTTCAACTACTACTCGTCGCGGGATGCTGCGATTATCGGGCGAACCATCGGCGCACCCACCCCGGAGCAGACAGACCGCGCAATGTCGGGGCATCCGGGCTCCCCTGTCGATGGCCTGCTGGACCTGGTGGTCCCGGCCGTAGCGAGCTTCGCCACCGGTCCCGAACTCCGCACCGCCCGTGCGCGGCTGCTGGCTGGGCAGCCCGCCGCCCTCCGGCAGTATTCGGCCGGACTGATCCTGGTGCAGAACAACCTGACCGAAGCTGCGGAGGCCTGGCTCACCGCGCATCCCGAGTCAGCACGGCTGCCCGGCAGGCCGCGCGTTGAAGCAACCCTGGCGGTCACTGCTGTCTATGCCGCCATGCAGGCGGTGACCGGTGGCTGGAGCATCCCGCTGCGCGAGGTCCCGGACCCGCTGGCAGCCTGCCATTGCGTCATCGAGTCCCTGCGGACACTGGTCGGCCTGCGGGAGCCCGCCCCTCCCGGTCCGGCGGAAATCCTAAAGCTTCCGGTGCCGGCGGAGGAGGTACCGGCCACGGGCCTGCGCGAGCGTAAACGCCGCGACACGGAGAGCCGCCTTGAACTCGCGGCAGTGCGGTTTGCCCTCGAGCGCGGTTTTGCGGGAGTGACGGTAGACGAGATTTGCCGGGAGGCGGTGGTCTCCCGCAGCACTTTCTTCAATTACTTCCCGGCCCGGGAAGCTGCGATCGTTGGCCGGCCCCTCGAAATTCTCACCGGCGCCGCAGCGGCGGAGGTGCTCGCTCCGCACGGCAACGATCTTCCGACGGGCGTGTTCGCACTCATGGCCGCGTCTTTGATCCGGGGCAGGGTGAATCCCGACGTGGCCCGCCTGCGCACTGAACTGGCGCTCAAGGAGCAGGCTGCACGTGATGCGGGGACCGCCACGCTCGTCGACGCCGGGGAAGCGCTTATGAACGTTGTGCGGGACTGGCTCATCGCCAATCCGCAGCATGCCCGGCTTCCGGGCCAGCCTGCAGCTGAAGCAGTGCTTGCTTCGAATGCGGCCTACGCCGGAGTCTCGGTTCTTCGTGCAGGCTGGCTCGCTGTTGCCG
Source organism: Arthrobacter sp. zg-Y916 (assembly GCF_020907385.1). NCBI lineage: Bacteria > Bacillati > Actinomycetota > Actinomycetes > Micrococcales > Micrococcaceae > Arthrobacter > Arthrobacter sp. zg-Y916. Next base: position 194,598 of record NZ_JAJJOD010000003.1, read on the forward strand.
GGGATCCGGAAGCAAGTGCAGCGACGTTCGCAGCCGCCATGGACGACCTGCGTACCGTTCTCGAAGACCGCGCGCCGGACAATACCGCGGAATCTGCCTGACCTCATCGCCCGGCACGGCCGGACTATCCGGCCTTCTCACCGCAGTTCCTCAACCACCAGCCGGGCATCGGCCAGTCGCAGGATGAACGTACCCAGGTCGTCTGTCCTGACGACGGCGCTGCCGGACGCCTCCAGTCCTGCAAGGGTTTCCGGTGCCGGATGACCGTACGTGTTGTCTTCGCCGACGGAGATCAACGCCAGTGGAGCCCGTACCGCCGCCGGCACCGCTGTTCCGCCGTTGCGGGCGCCGTGGTGGGCCACCTTGAGGACGTGGACCTGCGTCCGGCCCAATATGTCGTTAGAACGCAGCATCCGCGCGGCGGCCTCCTCCTCAATATCGCCGGTGAACAGAAGGTTTATCCCCGCTGTCCTGACCAGCAGCACGGCACTGGCGTCGTTTTCAGATGGCAGTGGTGCCTGACCCGCCCGGCCCGCAGGAGGCGGCCACAGGACCTCCCAGCGCACGCTTCCGGATTCCCCCAGCATCCCCTGCTCCAGCCGTAGGGCCTGGAGTCCATGAGCAGCAGCGATCCGGCCAATCTCCGGAGGGGTCTGGCGCTCCGCCGACGAAAAAGCCAGTGCCCCCAGCAGCCGGTCCTGGCCTGCACCGGCTGCTCCCCCATAGTGATCCGCGTGGACGTGGCTGATCACGAGCAGGTCTACGGTGTCTACGTCCAGCAGGTCCAGGCAGGCATCAAGGGCAGCGGGGTCCGGACCGGCGTCGACCAGAACGGCTGACCGCGGTCCGGACCGCAGGGCCAGGGCATCACCCTGCCCTACGTCGCAGGCCGCAGCCACCCAGTCATGAGGCACCGGTGCGGAGGAATTCGGCTGGCACCGCATCACCAGGAACACCACGGCCAGCAGCAAGGCTGCCCCGGCCCAAGCCCGTTTCCTGAACCCTGGTGCTCCTGTTTCTGTCCTTCCTCCTGCTCCTGTCTTTCCTGATGCTCCTCCCGCGGTGCGGCGCCCGTACGGTGTGCTTCCCGCCGTCTGGACCAGGCGGAACATACCAGCTGCCAGCCCAGCACTGGCGGCTGCCATGGCTGCCGCACCGCCCGGTCCGGACATCCAGGGGAGCAGCGCCCCGGGTGCTTCGGCAAAAAACCGTGCAACGGCCGCAACCCACCCCGCCCCCGCACCGGCGGTCCACACCAACGGCAGTGCCAGCCCGGGGAGAACGTGAGCAACAACGACCGCGGCCATACCGAGGACCGTGACCAGCGGCACCGCGGGCGCCGCAGCCATATTGGCCGGCAATGAGTACATCGGTACCTGGGGCTGCAGCAGGACAAGCACAGGGGCGCACGCCACTTGCGCCGCCAGCGGGATCGCAGCGAGCACCGCAACCGGGTGGGGCAGGAACCGTTCCAAGGCAGCGGAGAAAACCGGTCCGAGAACGACGAGGCCGGCGGTCGCGCAGACGGAGAGGATGAAGGCATAGCTGCCGCTAAGCCACGGATCGACAACCAGCAGGATGGCGGCACACAGGCAGAGGAGCGAGGCGGGCATTTTTCCGCGTCCGCTCAGCACGGCGGCCGTTCCAATGGTTCCCATAACGGCTGCCCTGAGCACGCTGGCATCGGGGCGGACGATGAGGACAAACGCTGCCAGTGCGCCCAGCCCTGCAGCCGCCGCCCAGAACCTGGACAGTTTCAGCATGCGTGCCAGGAGGAAAACAAACGCCAGGAGATAACTGCAGTTCGCACCTGAGACCGCCGTGAGGTGAGTGAGCCCGGTGTCCTTCATGGCAGCAGCCAGGTCCTCTGGGAGGGAGGCCCTGTCCCCCAGCACCATGCCCGGCAGCAGGCCGGCGGCATCTGTTTCACCCAGGCCGGCCGCGTGCGCGGCAAAGTTGGTGCGCAGGCCGGAAGCAACTCCGTACAGCCCGCTGGCCGGGACCACGTCAGGACCCTGCCCCGCCCGCAGGAGAGCGGCAGCCCGGTCTCCGGGCCGCGCGGCCTGCAGCTGGCCGGAGGTGGTGAACGTGTCGCCAAGCCGAATCCCGGCGTAAGTGTCGCCGCCAATTACCAGGACGGGTGCTGCGGCGCCTGATCTCGTCCCTTCCCGGGTGAAACTGAGCAGCATCCCTTCCACGAGATAGCGTGCTTTTCCGCTGAAGCGGTCGGGGGTGCCGGCACGTGCATCGGAAAGTGCCCGGAACTCTCCGGAGATCACCGCTTCCCGGTCAATTGCTTCCCCTACGGGTCCTGCCGTCCGGTCGATCAGGCTGGTCCCGGCGCTCATGGACACCAGAACTGCCACGGCAACGGGCGGAAGCAGCATCGACAGCACCGCCCTCGCTCCCCTGCGCCGGCGGGGTTCATCCCCTGTGGCAGAGGCCGCATGCCGCGCGTGGAGAACGGCAGCAGCGGCCAGCACCACCACCAGCAGCGTCATCGCTGCGACAACTGCGGGGAGAAGGAAGGACGCAGGTAACCGGATCGCCACCGCTGCAGCCACCCACGCAGTTCCAGCCACGGGTACCAGCCGAAGTTCGATCAACCGCGGCGGAACATCCGCCTTAGGATCCCTGTCCTTGTCCCTGTCCCGAAAGACGGCTGCCACCAGTGTTCCTGTTGCCTTGCCCCATGACTTTGCTCTGTCCGTACGGGCGTCCTCCCCAGGCCCGGGGAAAGGTCCGTCGGCCTTTTCCGGCGCACCCGGCCGCACCGCGGCAGTGATGTAGCGGGACCAGGGGCTGGGGCGGATCATGGCCTGGCCGGGGAGAACACGCGGCTTAGACCGTAACCAGTGGAAGGAGAGCGCTCAGCATGGCCTCCCCGATTCCGGGAACGGCGTCCAGGTCTTCAGGACGGGCAAACCTGCCGTGGTCGGTACGCCATGCGACGATGCGGGCTGCCAGCACCGGACCGATCCTGGGCAGTGTCTGCAGTTCAGCTTCCCCGGCGGTGTTGAGGTTGACCGTTCCCCCCTCGGTACCCGCACCGCCCGAAAGTTCACCGGCCATCCCGCTGCCCGGATCAGCGACGGCTCCCGCCACTCCTGTTTCGGCGGCGGGCGAGCCGCCGGCACCACCTGCCGTGTCGCCCTGAACCGGCACCACCACCATGTTGCCGTCTTCCAGCGTGGCAGCGAGATTCACTAGCCTCAGGTCGGCGTCCGGGGTGGCGCCGCCGGCAGCCTCAACGGCATCGGCGACCCGGCTGCCGGGCCGAATCCTGACGATGCCGGGCGAGACGACCGAACCTGCCACATGAACCACCAGCTCAGTTCCGGCTTGTCCTTCACCCGCATTGCCGGCGGCCGGAGTGCCTCCCGGCAGCTCCTGGTCCGGAGGTTCTTCCGGATCTGTGGAAACCCCTGCTGCCGCGCTGCCGTCCCCGATCTCTCCAGTCCCGGATGTCTCCCCGGCGTCCGGAACATCGAGCTCGATGGAGACTGCCTCATGGGGTGTGCGGTCGCCCATCAGCGGCAGTGCAATGGCTCCGGCCAACAGCAGGCAGGAGGCCAGTACTGCCGCCCGAAACGGAAAACCCCACCGGCGGCGAGGCGGCTCGGCGTTGACGCCATCGGTACCGGCTGACACCGCCTCCCTCCGCGCCGCCAGACGGGTCGTCAGAGTATCCGGGGTTTCAGTGTCCCAACGGTGTGCAGCCATGCCGCTAAACCTATTGCCCGTCCGGCAACCTCGGGCAGCCCACTGGCCGCCGTTGTGGACCCGGCTAGCTGGTCGCTGCCGTCATGCCGGGTGTGAAGGGTTGGTGGGCAATTGCCGGCCCACTCCTCCCAGTAAGGCGAAGCCTTAGTCAATGTCTGTTTCAGGACCTTCGCCGGCGTCAGCAGCAGGACCGGTTGATATCTTCGGAACGTCACGCGCCGTGGGCGTCCGCGGGGCAGAATCCGCAGCACCGGAATCCCCGGCACCGGCATCATCCGGAACGTCCACAGCGGGCGCAACCGCCACCGCCAGAACACCCAGCCCGGCATGTGCCGCCAGGACAGCCGGCAGCGGGCAGAGCATTACCTCGGCATCAGCACGATCCCGTACAACGGCGGACGCAAGCCTTTCCGCTTCAGCTTCGTTTCCGAAGTGGTGCACTGCCACACGCACGGTCCCGGTCCGCCGGGCGATTTCCTCCCGTGAGAGCTCTTCCAGCCGGGCCAGTGCCCTGGGCGCGGTGCGGACCCGTTCCAGCGGAACCACCAGCCCGTCCCGGATCGCCAGGATCGGCTTGACGGCGAACAGGGTGCCGAACCAGCCGGCAGCAGCACCGAGCCGCCCGCCGCGGCGCAGCTGGTCGAGGCTGGGTACATAGAACAGGATGTGGGCCCCGGCAGCGCTGGAGACGGCGGCGTCAGCAACCCGCTCAGCGTCATCACAGGCCAGGGCAGCGGCTGCGGCAGCCTGCACGGCGAAGCCGAGGCCCATGGCCACCGACGCCGTATCAATCACGTGGACGGGAATGGGAGAGGACCGCGCCGCCAGCCGGGCCGAATCCACGGTGCCGGAAAGCTTGGCAGAGAGGTGCACCGAGACAACTGCCTCAAACCCGGCAGCAGCAAGCTCGGCGTAGACGGCCTCGAACTGGCCGGGTGCAGGCCGTGAGGTGCGCACGTCCTGGCCCTGCGCCAGGGCCAGTGCAAGGGCACCGATCATCTTGTCGGTACCCTCGCCGTAGATCTGGTCACCGATCATCACCGGCATGGATACGACCCGGACCAGGCCGCCCGCCCCGTCCGAAGCGATCCAGCCGTCAGGCAGGGAGCAGGAGGAATCGGTGACGACGGCGACGCGCGGGCGGGGAGCTGGTTCAGCAACCCCGGCTGTCCGGGACTTGAACCACCGTCCGCGCATCGCCGCCCAGTCGACCATGGGCTAGGCAGGCACGATGTTCACGAGCTTGGGCGCCCGCACAATGACGGTTCGGATGCCGGCGCCGTCGAGCGTTTTCTGCACCTGCTCCGAAGCCAGCGCCAGTTCGCGCAGCGCGTCCTCGGTGATATCCGCCGGAACCTCCAGCCGGTCGCGGACCTTGCCCTTGACCTGAACGATCGCGGTGACGGTGTCCTGCACCAGCAGGGTCTCGTCGACCGCCGGCCAGCCTGCGTTGGCAACGGACGCCGGGTGGCCCAGCGCGTTCCACAGGTCCTCGGCCGTGTAGGGGGCGAAGAGGCTGAGGATCACGGCCACGGCTTCCGCTGCTTCACGGACGGCCGGATCGGCAGCACCGGCACCGGAATCGATGGTCTTGCGGGTCGCGTTGACCAGCTCCATCAGCTTCGCGATGACGACGTTGAACTTGCCGGCCTCGAGCAGCTCGGTGGCGTCGGCAATGGTCCGGTGCGTGACCGAGCGCAGTTTCTTGTCGCCGGCAGCGAAGTCCGCGCCAGGTTCGCTGGCAACGTCCTGGCCCAGGCGCCAGGCGCGGGCCAGGAACTTCGCGGAGCCCGACGGCGAGACGTCCGCCCAGTCGACGTCGTCCTCCGGCGGGGAGGCGAAGATCATGGTCAGGCGCACGGCATCGACGCCGTACTTATCGAGCTGTTCACCCAGGTCCACGCCGTTGCCCAGGGACTTGGACATGGCCTTGCCGCCGTTGAGGACCTGGCCCTGGTTCAGCAGGGCTGTGAACGGTTCGTCAGCCTCGATCAGGCCCATGTCCTTGACCACCTTGGTGAAGAACCGGGAGTAGAGCAGGTGCAGGATCGCGTGCTCGACGCCGCCGACGTACTGGCCGACCGGCATCCAGTTCCGCACGGCCTCGGGATCGAACGGACCCTCGGTGTAGTGCGGGGACACAAAGCGCATGAAGTACCAGGACGAGTCCACGAAGGTGTCCATGGTGTCGGTGTCCCGCTTGGCCGGTCCGTCGCAGGACGGGCAGGAAACGTTGACCCATTCTTCAACCGAGGCCAGCGGAGAGGTTCCCTTGGGAGCCAGCGCCTCGCCCACCAGGTTCGTGGGCAGGGTGACCGGCAGCTGGTCATCGGGGACCGGAACTTCGCCGCACTTCTCACAGTGGATGATGGGGATCGGGGTGCCCCAGAAGCGCTGGCGGGAGAGCAGCCAGTCACGCAGGCGGAAGTTGACGAACTTCTCGCCCGTGCCCTTTTCTTCCAGGATGGCGACGGCGGCCGGGATGGCTTCGGACTTCGGCAGTCCGGAGAGCTCCCCGGAGTTCACCAGCGTGCCCTCGCCGACGGTGGCAGTGCCGCTGACGGCGGGGTCCTCCTCGCCGGTGTCCAGCACGGTCCGCACCGGCAGGTCGAAGGTCCGGGCGAAGTCCAGGTCGCGCTGGTCATGCGCAGGCACGGCCATGATGGCGCCGGTGCCGTAGTCAGCCAGGACGTAGTCTGCAGCCCACACGGGCAGCTTTTCGCCGTTGAGCGGGTTGACGGCATAGCGGCCGGTGAAGACACCGGTCTTGGTCCGGTCGGTGGCCTGCCGTTCGATGTCGGACAGCGCCTTGACCTGCTCGCGGTACTCTTCCAGCGCGGCGCGGTGCTCATCCGTGACCAGGTCCAGGGCCAGCGGGGCGTCCGCGGCGACAACGAAGAACGTGGCGCCGTACAGCGTGTCCGGGCGGGTGGTAAAGACCGTGACCTGCTGCTCGGGCTTGTTCCCCGCGGCTTCGATGTCGAAGCGGACGTGGGCCCCTTCGGAGCGGCCGATCCAGTTCTTCTGCATGGCCAGCACACGCTCGGGCCAGTGGCCCTTCAGCTGATCCATGTCATCGAGCAGGCGGTCGGCGTAGTCGGTGATCTTGAAGTACCACTGGTTCAGGGACTTCTTGGTGACCTGGGTGCCGCAGCGTTCGCAGGCACCGTTGACGACCTGTTCGTTGGCCAGCACGGTCTGGTCCTTCGGGCACCAGTTGACCGGCGAGTTTTTGCGGTAGGCCAGGCCACGGTCGTAGAAGCGGGTGAACAGCCACTGGGTCCAGCGGTAGTACTCCGGGTCGGAGGTGTGCAGGCGGCGGGACCAGTCCACGCTGATGGCGTAGCGCTTGAAGGAGCCGGCCTGGGTGTCGATGTTGCGGTAGGTCCACTCGCTCGGGTGGGCGTTGTGCTTGATCGCGGCGTTCTCGGCCGGCAGGCCAAAGGAGTCCCAGCCGATCGGGTGCAGGACGTCGAAGCCGAGCTGGCGCCAGTAGCGGGCAACGACGTCGCCCATCGCGAACGCCTCAGCATGGCCCATGTGCAGGTCCCCGGACGGGTAGGGGAACATGTCCAGGACGTAGCGGCGTTCCTTCGAACCGTCGTCTGCCGGAGTGAAGACGCCAAGGTCGTCCCAGACAGCCGGCCACTTCTTCTCCATGGCCGCGAAACTGTATACGGCCTCTTCCGACTGCTCAGTCTGTGACTGCGTGCTCACTATGCTTCGCCTCTGTCCTCAAAAATCCTGGTGATCCGCGGATGTCCGGCGTGCCGCCGGTTCCGCCTGCGCTGTTGACTCTTCCCAGACACACAAAAGCCCCTCGTCATATGCAAGGGGCTGCCGCGTTTGATACAAACGCGGCTATCTAAGGAGGAGCAAAGCGGTCATTTCTCCACTTTACAACAGGCAGCGCCCGACGGCAGTGCCCGCCACAGCGTTATGACGGACCGCGCCTAAGCGGCTTCCTGCGGCGATTCTGCCATGCTGCGGAACAGGTTCCGGCTGCGGCGTATCTTTGCGGGCTCCCTGTGCGTCTACCCGGTAAGAGCATGGCAAAGTGCCATGCTTTTCATAGGCACCGCCGCGGGCGGGAGAGCGAGGGGAACCGCAATGACACTCGAAACGGGAACGTCTTTCGAAGCCGGCACGGCAGGCGAAACGGCGGCTTTGGCGGAGAACAGGGCGAATCTGCGGCAGGCACGCCGCGATTTCCTGGTGGCATTGGAACCGGTCCGGGCTTCGGTTTACGCGTACTGCCGCAGCCTGACGCCCACGGTATGGGATGCCGAGGACCTGCTGCAGGAAACCCTGACGAAGGCCCTTGCGGAAGCATCGCAGCGGTATGAACCCATCCGCAATACCCAGGCATGGCTGATCCGGATCGCTACGAACACGTGGATCGACTCCCTGCGCCGCAGCAGCCGGGCGGCCCTTGAGTGGACCGATTCCGCCCCTGACTTTCCCGACGACGCGGCGCCGGATCCACTGGCAAACCTTGCGGTCGAGTCCGCGCTGCGTCAGCTGCTGCACCTGCTGCCGCCGCGGGAGCGCGCATGCGTGGTCCTCAAGGATGTGTTCTCCTACCCCCTGGCCGAGATAGCCGAGATGCTGGAGACGACTCCCGGCGCCGTGAAATCCGCCCTGCACCGAGGCCGGGCGACACTGCAGGCGGCACGTACCGCCACGGATCCTGCAGGACCATTCCCCAAAGCAGTGTCAGCGGGATCCCGGGACACCGTCCAGCCCGCCGGACACGAGGCGCTGCTGCGCCGGCTGGCCGCGGCATTCAACGCCTACGACATTGACGCCATGGTGTCCTTGTTCCTGACTAGCGGACGGTCCGAGGTGGTCGGCAACGCCACTGAAACCGGACATGAGGAAATCCGTGCCGGATCCCTGACGGACACATTCGGCCCGGACGCCGCAGAAATCCACCGGACAACCGTCCATCGATTCGACGGCGAGAACGTCATCCTGATGTGGGAGCGCCAGAAGGGTGCCCCCGGGGCGTCGGAGGTCGTGTCCGACGTCCTGCGGGTTCGCCCTGCCTTCGGCGCCCCGCTGATCGCGGAATTGAAGTGGTACTTCTTCTGCCCCGAGGTCTTGGCGGAAGTGGCCGGCGGTCTGGGACTGCCGTTCAAGACCAATGGTGTGAGCTACTTCTAGCCCGGTCCAGGGTTCTGCTGCCGGCTGCTTAAGCCACTGCGGCCGGCAGCGGCGTCGTCATCGCCCCTGCCGCCCTCAAGCCTGCCTCGCCGCCCGGAACGCCAGGAACGCCTCCCTGCTGCTGCGCGAGGGAGTGAAACCAAACTCGTCCTTCAACGCACTGTTGTCCAGGACGGGCCGGTAACGCAGGAAGCGCAGCTGCTCGGGGCCGTGGACGGTCAGCTTCAGCTTGTGCCCCAGCCAGAGACCGGCAGCCAGCAGCGGTGCGGGAACAGTGATGGTCCGTTTGCCCAGCAGGTCCGCGATCTCCCGCATGGTCAGGGCGCCGTCACCGGCTACGTTAAAGATGCCGCTGCGGCCGGTCAGCACTGCCTGCACCATGGCGTCAGCTACATCCTGGTCCCAGATGAACACAAACGGTGACTCGCTTCCGGCCACACGCAGCAGCCGGGGCGCATCAAAGAGGGCGGTGATCTGGTTGCGGACCCGCTCCCCCAGGATGGTGCCGATCCGGAAGATGGTCTGCTGCAGTTCAGGATGCTCCGACCGGAACCTGGCGAGCTCTTCTTCAACCAATCGCTTATGGCGGGAGTAGGCGAACTCGTCGTTGCCGCGCAGCGGATCGGATTCGCGGAGCCAGTCCGGGTTGTCGGCGTGGTAGCCGTACGCGGCACCGGAGGAGGAGATCACCACGTGCTTCACACCGGACTGCGTGCACGCCGCCAAAACGGTCCGTGATCCCACCACGTCGACCTGGAACTCCTGCTCCCGGGTGGTGTCCTTGCCGGGATTCACAATCGCCGCCAGGTGGACCACGGTGTCGATCCTGTGCGCCTGCAGCAGGCGTGCGACATCGGGGGAACAAACATCCGCCAGGGCGTACTCGACGCCGTCGAGCCTGCGCTCTTCTGCCGGCTCCCGGATGTCGAGGCTGAGCACATGGCTGACACCGGGGTCTGCCGCCAGCCGCGCCACAACCGCACTGCCGAGGAATCCGTTGCCGCCGGTGACGCATACGCGGGTCACAGCGCTTCCTCCCGCTGTCCGTCCAGTCCCGCAGCCCGTTTCGCATCCCGGCGCCGCCACCACGCGGCGAGGACAAGTCCGGCCAGGATGTCCCAGATGCCCCACCAGGCCGCGACCATGGCCATTCCGCCGAGCCCGGCGAAGAATGTGAGGGTCAGGCCGAGCCCCAGCCCGGTGTTGCGTGCCCCGACCTCGAAGGTAACCGCCCTGCGGCTGGGCTCATCCAGCCGGACCGCGGCCGCCGCCCAGTACCCGACGGCCAGTGCAACGGCGTCGTGCAGTAAAACGACCAGGAAAATCGTGCCGAGGTGTTCCCGGAGCGGGCCCAGGTTGCTTGCCGTTCCGGCCACGATAAACGCCAGGAGGGCGATCAGCCCGATGCGCTGGACCCAGGGCCGCAACCGGTCCGTGAGGCCGGGAAAGCGCCGGGCAAGAGGCATGCCCACCGCAAACGGAACACCGATGATCAGCAGGACCTGGATCAGCATCCCCCCCCGGTCCAGCGAGAAGTCGCGCATCAGTGTGGCCGTGGACGGACTCAGTGCCGCCCAGAACGCCACGTTGAGCGGCATCACGATGATCGCCACGAGGTTGGACACGGCGGTCATCGACGCGGACAGCGCTACGTCACCATGCGCACGGTGCGTCAGGACATTCGAGATCCCGCCCGGCGGGCAGCACGCCACCAGGATCATGCCGAGGGCGATGGAAGCCGGAACATTCAGCAGGAGGGCGATGCCGACGGTAACGGCCGGGAGGAGCAGGTACTGCGCCGCGATCCCCAGGACTACTGCTTTGGGGCTCCGCAGCACTGTCCGGAAGTCAGCCGGACGCACTTCCAGCGCAATGCCCAGGATGATGACCGCCAGCACCACGTTCAGGATGACCAGGGAGGCGGGGGAAAAATTAAGTACGACGTCGTCGATGGGCATCAGCTGTGTACCTCGCTCCGTGCGTCTTCGGGAGCGGGTTCGACAGCCAGCCGGTCAAGATGGGCAGCAAGCTCCGCGCGGTAGGCGTCCTTGTTCACGTAGTAGCTCATCCGGTCCAGCCCCAGGTAACGGTAGCCGCCCGTAACATCCGGCGACTCTCCGGCAACCAGTTCCACAAACCTGCCGGCGGCAGCAGGATCGTCCCGCTGCGCGGCGAGGTAGGCGGCTGCGAGCTCTGCCTGCCGGTATCTGCCTTCCCAGCCAAGGCCGGAAGCTTCCACCATGCCGACCACCAGCAGGTTGCGTGCCTGCCGGCTGAAGATGTTCAGGTACAGCGACGGAGCAGCGCCGGTCCAGTCCAGCAGCTCCGGGCGGAGGTAGGGGTAGTCCAGCACATAGCCGGTAGAGCACAGGATCAGGTCGTACTCCCCCGAACTGCCGTCCCGGAAATGGACCGTGTGCCCCTCAAGCCGGTCAACGTCCGGCTTCACCGTGAGGTCGCCGTGTCCCAGATGATGCAGGATCAGTGAGTTCACCACCGGATGGGACTCATAGATGCCGTAGTCCGGTTTGGGAAAGCCGAACCGCACCGGGTCGCCCGTGAACATCCGCAGCAGCCTCTTGTCGAGGAACTGCTTGAGCGGCCGGGGCAGCGGTTTGCCCTGGTTCAGTGTGTCCGTGGGCCGCCCGAAGACGTACTTGGGGACAAAGTAGTAGCCGCGCCGGACACTGATATCCACGGCGGCGGCATGGTGGACGGCATCGACGGCGATGTCGCAGCCGCTGTTGCCCGCACCGACAATCAGCACCCGCTTGCCGGCGAATTCGGCAGCGGACTTGTAACTGGCCGCATGCCGTATTTCCCCGTCAAAGCTGCCCCGGAACTCCGGCAGGCTGGGAGTGTGGAGCGTCCCTGAGGCCGCAATCACCGCACTGAACCTTCCGCTTCCGCTTCCGCCGGGAGACTCCCACTGAACGGTCCAGCCGCCGTCGTCCGGCACCGCGCTGGTGACCCGGGTATTGAACCGGATCCGGCCGGTGAGGCCAAAAGCCCCGGCATAGTCCCGGAAGTAGCCCAGGAGATGGCGGTGTCCCGGATAATCGGGGGTCCCGGCGGGCATGGGAAACTCGCTGAACTGGGTGGTGGTCTTCGAGGAGATCAGATGCGCCGACTCGTAGACCGTGCTGGCTGGATTCTCGATGTTCCACAGCCCGCCGACGTCGGAATGTGCCTCGAATCCCACTGCATCCAGCCCCCGCCTGGACAGCGCCCTCATGGCCGCAAGGCCGCTCGGACCTGCCCCAATGACGGCTACGGGCGCTTCCCCCCATACTGCGTCTGACTTTGATTCAAGAGACAACTGCTACCCGCTTCTGTGATCTGCATCACCATTGATGCTCAGGGAACGCTACCGAGCGGACGGGGACCGGTCAAACACAACACACCGTTAAGACAGAAGTGCCGACCCGGCAAGGGCGGCACTTCTGCAAGGAGACGACAGGGATCGGACTAGAGCACGTCCTCATCCACCCAGTCGAAGGTCCGGGTTACTGCCTTGTTCCACAGGCGCATCTGCCGGTCCCGTTCGGACTGCTCCATGTTTGGGGTCCAGCGCTTGCCTTCGTTCCAGTTGGCCGCCAGTTCGTCGGTGTCATTCCAGAACCCGACAGCAAGGCCGGCAGCATAGGCAGCACCCAGGGCCGTAGTCTCCACGACCTCGGGACGGACGACGTCCACACCCAGGATGTCCGCCTGGAACTGCATCAGTGCGTCGTTGGCGACCATTCCGCCGTCGACGCGCATTTCGGTCAGCGGAACTCCCGAATCAGCGTTCACGGCGTCGAGCACTTCCCGTGTCTGGAATGCCGTGGCTTCCAGGGCAGCGCGGGCAATGTGGTTCTTGTTCACGAACCGGGTGAGCCCCACGATGGCGCCGCGGGCGTCGGAACGCCAGTGCGGGGCAAACAGGCCGGAGAACGCCGGGACGATGTACACGCCGCCGTTATCCTCGACCGCGCTGGCGAGCTGCTCGATTTCCGGGGCGGACCGGATGATGCCGAGATTGTCCCGCAGCCACTGCACCAGGGAACCCGTGACAGCGATGGAGCCTTCCAGCGCGTAGATCGGCGCAGCATCGCCGATCTTGTAGGCCACCGTTGTGAGGAGGCCGTTCTCCGACATGACCTTCTCTTCGCCGGTGTTGAAGATCAGGAAGTTGCCGGTTCCGTAGGTGTTCTTCGCATCGCCGATACCAAAGGCCGCCTGTCCGAAGGTTGCTGCCTGCTGGTCACCCAGGATGCCGGCTACCGGCGTTTCGCGCAGCAGCTGGGAGCCGTGCACCTTGCCGTAGATCTCGGAGGAGGAACGGATCTCCGGGAGCATTGACGCCGGAACGCCGAAGGCGTCGAGGATGGACTGGTCCCAGGACAGCGTGTCCAGGTCCATGAACATGGTCCGGGACGCGTTGGACACGTCAGTGATGTGCACGCCGCCGTCGGTGCCCCCGGTGAGGTTCCAGGTGACCCAGGAGTCGGTGTTGCCGAACATCAGCTCACCGTTTTCGGCTTTCTCCCGCGCTCCTTCGACGTTGTCCAGGATCCATTTGATCTTGGTGCCGGAGAAGTAGGTTGCCAGGGGAAGGCCCACCGTGGCCTTGAACCGCTCAAGGCCGCCGTCCTTTGCCAGTTCGTCCACGATCGGCTGGGTACGCGTGTCCTGCCAGACGATGGCGTTGTACACGGGTTTGCCGGTGTTCCGGTCCCAGACAACTGCCGTCTCACGCTGGTTGGTGATGCCGACGGCGGCGATGTCGTGGCGGGTGAGGCTTGCCTTGGACAGTGCGGTTCCGACGACTTCGCGGACGTTGGTCCAGATTTCCATGGGATCGTGTTCGACCCACCCGGCGCGGGGGAAAATCTGTTCGTGCTCTTTCTGCCCCACGGAGACAATCTTGCCGTCGTGGTCGAAAACGATCGCGCGGCTGCTCGTGGTGCCCTGGTCGATCGCTATGACGTACTGCTGCTTGCTCTCTGACACGTTCTCTCTCCTTCGAGTGAATGTCTGGGTGAACCGGTGGGTACGGGCCTACAGAATTTCGGGCAGTGGAATATACGAGCCTATCCAGCCGCCGAGGGCACCGCCGACCAGCGGTCCGAGGACCGGAACCCAGGCGTACGACCAGTCGCTGTTCCCCTTGTTCCGGATGGGAAGCAGCGCGTGGACAATACGCGGGCCGAGGTCACGGGCAGGGTTAATGGCGTAACCGGTGGGTCCGCCCAGGGATGCACCGATGCCGACGACCAGCAGTGCGACGGCCAGCGGCCCAAGCCCCGAAGGCGTACCGGCGAAGGCCACGATGGTGAACATCAGCATGAATGTGCCGACAACTTCCGTCACGACGTTCCAGCCGTACGAACGGATCGCAGGACCGGTGGAGAAGACACCAAGGATGTTCGCGGGATCCGGCTCGTCGTCAAACTGCTTCTTGTAGGCCAGCCATGCGGCAACGGCGCCGATCATGGCTCCGAGCATCTGCCCTGCGAAGTAGACAAGCGTAGAGCCGATGGAAACCTCGACGCCGGGAACGAACTCGTCGGCGCCGCTGGTGATGATGCCTACGGTCACGGCCGGGTTGATGTGGGCGCCGGATATAGCGGCGGCGTAGACGCCGGCAAACACGCCGATGCCCCATCCCCAGTTGACCATCAAGAAGCCGCCGCCGTTGCCCTTCGTCTTGCCAAGGGCGACGTTGGCGACAACGCCGCAGCCAAGGACTATCAGTGCTGCGGTCCCCAGCATCTCGCTGAGGAATACCTGTCCAAGAGTCACCACGACTCTCCTCCGATCCGTTAGTTTCGCGCTAAGGGTGTAAGTGAGGATAAAAGCACTGCTCAGGCGGCTCTTCAAGCGAGATTCCCGATATGGGAGCCTCTCGGGGCGCACTGTAAGGCCCTATGCAATCAAGCTTTTCCCCAAAAGGCCATAAACCGGGGGAAACTCCCGTAGGGGTTTGCGACACCGGCCCGCCGCGGACGAAGTGCATGCCTGCTTCTCTCGGTAGAGTTGCAGCATGGAACCGGCAGCAAAAGTGACCCTGAACAACGGCGTACTCATGGACCAGGCAGGGTACGGGACCTACAAGGTTCCTCCGGCGGACACCGCGTCACTGGTCAGCGCGGCGCTCTCGCTCGGCTACCGGCATATCGACACGGCTGCCCTGTATGGAAACGAAGAGGGCGTCGGAGCAGCGGTCAGGAACTTTACGGACGCCGGGCATGTGGTCAGGGAAGACCTCTTCGTCACGTCGAAACTGTGGAACACCGACCAGGGATACGACGCCGCGTTCCGCGCCTTTGACACGTCCATGGAGAAACTCGGCTTCGATTACCTTGACCTGTACCTGATCCACTGGCCCTGCCCGGCCCGCGGCCTGTTCACGGAAACCTACCGTGCGCTCGAAGAGTTGTATGCGCAGGGTCGGATCCGGGCGATTGGCGTCTCGAATTTCCACCGGGAGCACCTTGAGGAGCTCATGGACGCGACCAGCGTGGTGCCCGCGGTGAACCAGGTGGAGGCTCACCCCTGGCTGAACCAGTCTGACCTGTTGAAATTCCACGACGCACATGGCATCCGCACCGTCGCCTGGAGTCCCCTGGGCCGCGGCGCTGTCCTTGAGGATCCGGTAGTCAAAGACATTGCCGTGGACACCGGGCGCTCCGCAGCACAGGTGGTCCTGCGCTGGCACCTCCAGAACGGCAACACCGTGATTCCCAAGGCCAGCAGCGAAGACCGAATGGCCGCCAACCTGGATATTTTCTCCTTCGAACTCAGTGCCGAACAGATGTCCGCGCTCAACGAACTCGATTGCGGCCGCCGCACCGGGTCTGATCCCAGCGAGGTGAACTAGTGCCCCTGCTTCACCGGCACGCAGTTTCCGGCGGAGTTCCGCTGCCCTACGAACGACAGGCCAATATCCGCACCCTTCCGGTGCAGGGAACAGCGCAGCGTTTCTGGGACTTCCCCGCTGCCGCGGACCTGGAGGAAGCACCGGCAATTTTCATGGTGCACGGCTTCCGCGGAGACCACCACGGCCTGCTCCGCATCGTCGAGGCGCTGCCCGCGCACCGTGTGATCGTGCCGGACCTGCCCGGATTCGGCCAGGGCGCAGTCCTGCCGGGCACGCACGATGCGCAGGCCTACGCGGATTTCGTGCGCGAATCGTTCGGGTCCCTCGGACTCGGCCCGCACACCGTCCTGCTCGGCCATTCCTTTGGGTCCATCATCGCTGCCCGCCTGGCAGCCGGCTCTCCGGAGCTGATCAGTGAACTCATCCTGGTCAACCCCATCTGTGAACCCGCGCTGGAAGGCCCCAAGGGCATTACGAGCAAGATCGCCGAGCTGTACTACCTGGCCGCGGCCAAACTGCCGGAAGGCCCGGGACACGCACTGCTGACGAATCCGCTGATTGTCCGTGCCATGAGTGTGCTCATGGCAAAGACCCGCGTCCCGGGGCTCCGCCGCTGGATCCATGCCCAGCACGATGCCTATTTCAGCGCTTTTGCCTCCCGCGCCGTCGTACTGGAAGCCTTCCGGTCCTCCATTTCCGAAACGGTACGGGATTCGGCAGCCCGGCTGGCGATGCCCGTCCTGCTGATCGCGGCGGACCGGGACGACCTCGGTTCCGTCCCGGCCCAGCAGCGCCTGGCCTCGCTGATTCCGGATGCAGAGCTGGAGATCATCGAGGGAGCCGGCCACCTGGTGCACTACGAGGCACCCGATACGGCTGCGGCACTCATCACCGATTTCCTGAAGCGGAGGCACGCCACCTCATGAAAATCGTCTTCGATGCCCGGTTCACCCGAACAGACCAGCACGACGGGATCAGCCGCTACGGCGCAAGCCTCATTGAAGCGGTCTCCCGCCGCGCCGAGGTCCACATGCTCATCAGTGATGAGCGGCAGCTCGCACTGCTGCCGGACGTGCCCTGGACCAAGATCAATTCCCCGCTCTCCCCCGCCGAGCTCTTCGTGGCCCGCCAGGTGAACAAGCTGGGCGCCGACGCCGTCGTCTGCCCGATGCAGACCATGGGGTCCTGGGGCCGGCGGTATCCGCTGGTCCTGACCCTGCACGACCTGATCTACTACCAGAACCCCACACCGCCGCGTTTCCTGCCGGCACCGGTCCGCCTGCTGTGGCGGCTCTACCACCTGGCCTACTGGCCGCAGCGCCTGCTGCTCAACCGTGCCGACGTCGTCGCCACGATCAGCCACACCACGAAGGACATGATGACGCGGCACCGGCTGACCAGGCGTCCGGTGCGCCTGGTCTCCAATGCTCCGCAGCCCGGCGCTGTTCCGCGGGATGCCGGCAGTCCGCCGGAGAAGATCCTGCTGTATATGGGATCGTTCATGCCCTACAAGAATGTCGAAACGATCGTCCGCGGCATGTCCGGCCTTCCCGGATACACGCTGCATCTGCTCAGCCGGATTAGTCCGGAACGGCGTGCGGAGCTGGAAGCGCTCACCGACGACCCCTCGCGCCTGGTGTTCCACAACGGCGTGAGCGACGAGGAATATGATTCCCTGCTGCGGCGGGGAACGGCCCTGGTCACGCTCTCCAAGGCGGAAGGCTACGGCCTGCCGGTGATCGAATCCATGGCCGCCGGGACGCCGGTGATTGCCAGCGACATTCCCATCTTCCGCGAGGTATCCGGCGGAGCTGCACTCCTGGTGGACCCGGACCGTCCCAAGGCGTTCGCCTCGGCAGTGGATGAACTTTCGACGCCGGAACGCTGGCAGGAGGCATCAGCCGCCGGGGTACGGCGGGCAGCCGAGTACGACTGGGACAATTCCGCGGCACAGCTGGTACAGGCGGCGGAAGAAGCGTCGCGCCTCTTCGCCGGCAAACGCCGGGACCGGCGCCGCCCGCCGGTCCGGCTGCACCGGCAGGGCTAGGCCAGCCGGACGATCATCTTGCCCCGGTTGGCACCTTTCATCATGTCGATAAAGGCCCGGGGTGCGTTCTCCAAGCCGTCAACGAAGGTCTCGTCATAGCTGACCTTCCCGTCCCGCAGCCATCAGGCCATCAGGCCGGCGAATTCACCGGCGTACCGGTTGTAGCTGTTGGCAATGAAGCCGCGCAGGGTGAGCTCCTTGCCGATCGCCTGGAAGAGGTTCCGGGGAGCGCACTGCGGCTCGGTGCTGTTGTAGGCAGAGATTGCTCCGCACATGGCCACCCGGCCGTATTTGTTCAGGACGGAAATCGCAGCTTCCAGATGCTCACCTCCGACGTTGTCGAAGTAGACGTCAATGCCGTCCCCGGCAGCGGCTTCCTTGAGCTGCTCCTTCACGGGACCGTCGTGGTAGTTGAACGCGGCGTCGAACCCCAGTTCAAGCAGCCGCTCCACTTTCTCCGGGGACCCGGCACTGCCGATAACGCGGCCGGCACCCAGCGCCTTGGCGATCTGTCCGGCCAGGGAGCCCACCGCCCCGGCAGCTCCGGACACGAAGACTGCGTCGCCCTCCTTGAATCCCGCAACCTTGGTCAGCCCTGCCCAGGCCGTGAGTCCGGTCAGCCCCAGCGCACCGAGATAGGCGCTGGCCGGTGCCAGCCCGGTGTCGATTCCCCGGGCCCTCTTCCCGTCGACCACGGCGTAGTCCCGCCAGCCGAAGCTGTGCAGCACGGTGTCCCCCGGCTTATGCGCCTCGGAACGTGATTCCACGACTTCACCAACCGCACCGCCTTCCAGCGGCTGGTCGAGCTGGAACGGCGGCACGTAGGACTTTGCGTCATTCATCCTCCCGCGCATGTACGGATCCACGGACATCAGCGTGTTGCGCACCAGAACCTGGCCGTCCTGCAGCTCCGGGACCGGCACCTCCGTGAGCCGGAAATTCTCATCGGCGGGCCACCCTTTGGGGCGCGACGCCAGCTGGATTTCACGGCTCTTCCCGGAATAGGACATGGATCTCCTTTCAGGTGTGCTCCCCCGGACACACGAATGAACTATCAGCATCCTGTCTATCACGAGCGTTTCCCCGGGCCTACGCCGACGGTTTGGCGTAACTCACACCGTTTCAATTGGGGAAGGCAGAAAGGCCGGACCTAAAATTGCTACACCAAAGAACGACTTTGCAGGAGTTGATCGACATGCCCATGGGGGACCTGCCCCGGGATCGCGAACATCTCAGGGCGGTACTGCAGGCGCGCAGCGCGGCGCGCGGAGGCACCGCCGTCGACCTCTACCGGAGCGATGGCTACCTGGTGCTCAATGCAGACCTGCCGGGAATTGATCCCGGTTCCCTCCAGGTGGAAATAGACGGACCGGCAGTCGTGATCCGTGCCTACCGCACGCTGCGGGGCATGGACCGGGATACCCGCTGGGATGTCCGTGACCGCGAAGCCGGGCAGATCCTCCGCCGGGTGATGGTCGGCGAAAGTGTTGACGCTGCCGGGATTGCACCGCATTATGCCGCCGGAGTCCTGAGCCTGTATCTTCCCGTGAAGGCGGGGCGCCGCCGGCGCAGCGTCCCGGTCGCGTTTCCCCGGCAGGAGCTCCCCGGCGAAGCTGCCTAGGCGGCTACAGGATGTCTTGTCCGTCAACCCTGATATAGACGGGATCGCCTGTGCGCCGGGCCGACAGGGCGGCCTTGGCGGCGCGCATGGCCGCGGTGAGTGCGGCGGCGTCGGCATAGGGGAAGAAACACAGGGTGCGCCAGCGCACCGCTCCGTTCAGGTTCCCTTGTTCCTCGCTGCGGTACGACGCCGTGTCCTCCACCGGCGCCGGTCCCACGATCCGTGCCGTGTCCGGCACCTCGAGCCGGGAGATGAATCCCTCGAGGCCTTCCCGGGAACCGGTGAGCTCCGCAAACCTGACCGCCGGAGGCAGGCCCAGTTCCCGGCGGAGGCCGAGCTCCCGCTCCGCTGCACCCGCCGGATCCCACCGCAGCAGGTGTCCCACGGTGGCAGAGTCGTCCGCAGTCACCACCACCACTCCCCCGTCGCCCGCGGGCCGAACCAGCGCGGCGGCGGTCAGCCAGCGCCGCAGGGTTTCTTCCTGCGCGTGCAGTGACTGTCTCGAGAGCATGGCCGTGCCGTCCAGCAGCAGTCCGGCCGCGTAACCGGACGGCGCAACGGGCTCGGCTCCCGGCGTTGCCACGACCAGGGCCGGCGCATCCGGAACATCGGTGCGGATATGGTCTCCGGCGGAGGAAATGACGGGCACCGACGGAAAGGCCCGCCCCAGCTCTTCGGCAGTGCGGCCGGCGCCGGCAGTCGAAGCACGAAGCCGGAAGCTTCCGCAGGAAGGGCAATGCCACCGCGGCTCCGGCCGCGCGCACCAGCGGCAGGCAGGCAGGGCGTTGCGGCCGGCCTGCGCCAGCGGTCCCTGGCACTGCCTGCAGCGTGCGGGTTCACGGCAGTCCTGGCAGGAAAGGGCAGGTGAAAACCCGGTACGTGCCACCTGCACAAGCACCGGCCCGCGCTTGAGGCCATCCTGTGCAGCTTTCCAGGCAGCGTGCGGGATCCGGGCCCGCGCGGCAAGCGGGTCGCGTTCCATGCTGAAGCTATCCGCGGTGCTCACCACCCGCGGCGTCGACTTCCGGACCAGCGCACGCTCGGCGCCGAGGGCGGCCGCCCACCCGGACTCGACAAGCCGCTGGGCTTCGGTACTGCGGGCATGGGAGGCGACGAGCATGCCCGCACCCGCAGCCTCTGCCCGCAGCAGCAGCACGTCACGGGCATGCTGGTAAGGGGCCCGCTGCTCGGCGTGCAGGCCGTCAGCGTCATCCCAAATGCAGACCAGCCCCAGGTTCGCCACCGGGGCATAAGCGGCAGAGCGGGTGCCGACGGCAACAGACGCATCCCCGTAGAGGAGCTGAAGGAAGCTGCGGTAGCGCGGCGTCGGCCCGTCTTCACCGGTCAGGCGGACGGCGGTACCTTCGGGTACGCGGGCCTGCAGGGCTGCCATGACGCGCGCCAGGTCCTTTTGGTCCGGCACGACGACGACGGCACCGCGCCCGGAAAGCACAGTAGCCTCGACAGCAGCCGCGATTTCCTCCGGCCATGCGTCGGGGCCGTAACCCCGCAGCGAGGCCAGGACCGCACGCGGGCTGTGTCCGGCGGCAAGATGCCCCAGGAACCGTGGACCATGCGGGTAGAGACGGAAGGGACTGGTGGTCTCCGGGACGCTCCCGGTTTCAGCCCCGCTTTCAGAGCCGGGGGTATCGGCGCTGGTTGCGGGCCCGCTGCCGGGGAGATCGGTCTTCAGGGCCCCGTCAACTGTCCGGCCGGCGAATTCCTTCTCTACGCGGGCAACGCGGGGCGGTACTGCTACGCGCAGCACGTCGTGGACCGATCCGGCATACCGTGCCGCCACGGCCTCGGCCAGTGAGAGGATCTCCGGGCTGAGGACGGGGACCGGTGACACCACCTTGCCGAGGTACACCAGCCGGGCGGTGGTCTCGGAGGATTCCAGCCGCGCGGTGAGGAAACCGGGCAGCTCCTGGCCCCCGAACCGGACTTTAACGCGCACGCCGGGACGTGCATCGCCGTCGAGTTCCGCCGGAACCAGGTAATCGAAAGGGCGGTCCAGGTGCGGAAGCGGTGAATCCAGCAGGACCCGTGCAATCGGCAGGGCCGGTGCAGTTTGGGCCTTGCCCACCGGAGCTGCCGGCTGGGCGAAGCCGTGCAGCAGTGAAAGCTGGACGGCCTCGCTTTCCGGGGTGCCGTGGCCGGCCCGCTCTCCCATGGGGGCTAGGCGTTGAAGTAGCTGCGCAGGTCCTCGACCTTGTCGAGGCGCTCCCAGGTGAAGCCTTCCTCTTCACGGCCGAAGTGGCCGTGTGCCGCAGTCTTCTGGTAGATGGGCCGCTTCAGGTCCAGGGCGTTGATGATGCCCAGCGGACGCAGGTCGAATACGTCCTCAATGGCGGAGGCGATGCGCGCCGGGTCCACCGTTTCGGTGCCGAAGGTTTCGACGTAGATACCCACGGGATGGGCCATGCCGATTGCGTAGGCGATCTGGATTTCCACCCGGCGGGCCAGGCCGGCGGCAACCACGTTCTTGGCAACCCAGCGCATGGCGTAGGCAGCTGAGCGGTCCACCTTGCTCGGGTCCTTGCCGCTGAAGGCTCCGCCGCCGTGGCGGGAGAAACCGCCGTAGGTGTCGACGATGATCTTCCGGCCGGTCAGACCGGCGTCCCCAACGGGACCGCCGATCACGAAAGGCCCGCCGGGATTGATGATGTGCCGGACGTTCGAGGTATCCAGGTCGGTGCCGGCCAGGACCGGCTCCACCACCTGGGAAATCATGTCAGCGTGCAGCTTCTCCTGGTCCAGGTCTGCGGCGTGCTGGGTGGAGACGACCACGGAGTCTACGGAAACCGGACGGTCGCCGTCGTACCCGATGGTCACCTGCGTCTTGCCGTCCGGACGCAGGTAGGGCAGCATGCCGTTCTTGCGGACCTGGGTCAGGCGCTCGGAGAGCCGGTGCGCCAGCCAAATGGGCGTGGGCATGAGGACGCTGGTCTCGTCACTGGCGAAACCGAACATGATGCCCTGGTCGCCGGCTCCCTGCGCATCGAGGGGATCAACGGAGGTGCCGGAGCGGTTCTCCACCGAGTTGAAGACCCTCGAGGCGATTTCCGGGGACTGCTGGCCGATCGAGACGGAGACGCCGCAGCGGGCACCGTCGAATCCGTTGGCAGACGAGTCATAGCCAATTTCCAGAATCGTGTCCCGGACCAGCTGGGGAATCTCCACGTAGCCTTCCGTGGTCACCTCACCCGCGACGTGCACCAGTCCGGTGGTCACGAGGGTCTCCACGGCTACCCGGGATTCGGGATCTGCCTTGAGCAGCCCGTCCAGGATCGCGTCGCTGATCTGGTCACAGATTTTGTCCGGATGTCCCTCCGTCACAGACTCGGAGGTGAACAGCCGGAGGGTGCGCTCGGCGCTGGCAGGCGTATTGCTGGAAGTCACGGGTTTACTCTACTTCGTTCCGGGGACACTCCCCTTCGGTGGACGTGCGGTGCGACTCGGGGCACAGCAGCGTCAGTTATCTTCTTGCGGTTAATGGGACGGCAGGGGCGCGTCAAGCTCGTCGGCAATGCGGTCCAGGATATGCCGGGCGATCTCTGCCTTGGTGCCGGCGACGGCAATCGGCTCGGTCCCGGGGGCGTCCTGCGGGGAGAGGATGCGCACCTCCGTGGTGTCCTGGCCGAACACCAGCGAACGGCCCACCTGGTTCAGGACCAGCAGGTCACAGCCCTTGCGTTCCAGTTTTCGGCGGCCGTATTCCAGGACAGAGGACGTACCGTCACCGGTTTCGGCCGCGAAGCCGACGATCAGGGCCGGGCCGCTGCCGAGTTCGGCACGGCGCTGCACAGCCTCAGCCAGGATGTCGGGGTTCCGCACCAGGGTGATGACCGGATCGGCTCCGTCGTCGCGCTTCTTGATTTTGTTTTCGGCCAGCTCGCCGGGGCGGAAGTCGGCGACTGCGGCAGCCATCACCAGGATGTCCGTCTCCGCTGCGGCCTGATGCACCGCGACCCGCAGTTCCAGGGCGGTCTCCACCTGCACCAGCTCAGCGCCGGCCGGAACGGGGACCTCCATATGGGCGGCGATCAGCCGGACGCGGGCGCCCTCAGCCAGGGCAGCTTCGGCGACGGCAGCGCCCTGTTTTCCGGAGGAGCGGTTGCCGAGGAAGCGGACCGGATCCAGGGGCTCCCGGGTACCTCCGGCGGTGACAGTTACGGTTTTTCCGGCCAGCCTGCCCGCAGCGGCCCCTACTGGCGCGGCAGCAGCCAGGGCAGCGGCAAAGATCTCCGACGGTTCCGGCAGCCGGCCGGGACCTGAATCCTTGCCGGTGAGCCGGCCCGATGCCGGTTCCATGACGACCGCCCCGCGCGACCGCAGGGCGGCCACATTTGCCTGCGTAGCGGGATGATTCCACATTTCCGTGTGCATGGCCGGGGCGAAGAACACCGGCCCGCGTGCCATCAGGAGCGTGTTGGTCAGCAGGTCGGAGGCCAGTCCTGCCGCGGCCCGCGCCAGCAGGTCCGCGGTAGCCGGTGCCACCACGATCAGGTCAGCCTCATGGCCGAGCCGGACGTGGTTCACCGTGTCCACGGCGTCGAACACCGAAGTGCTGACGGGGTGGCCGGACAATGCCTCCCATGTGGCGATGCCGACAAAACGCGTTGACGCCTCCGTGGGCACCACCTGGACGGTGTGGCCGGCTTCAGTGAACAGGCGCAGCAGCGATGCCGACTTGTAGGCGGCGATGCCGCCGCCTACCCCCAGGACAATGCGCACGCCTGCCCTACCTCCCTTGCGGTGGTTCCGCTATTCGGCTTATTCCGCGGTTTCGTTCGCGCGGACCACCAGCATGCCGTCGTTGATCTCGCGCAGGGCGATGGACAGCGGCTTCTCGTTGAGCTTGGTTTCCACCAGCGGGCCAACGTATTCGAACAGGCCTTCGTGCAGCTGGGAGTAGTAGGCGTTGATCTGGCGGGCGCGCTTGGCGCCGTAGATGACCAGGGCGTACTTGGAATCAGCGGCCGTCAGCAGGTCGTCGATCGGCGGGTTGATGATGCCTTCAGGCTGGGTAGACAAAAGATCTCCAAAGTTTTCGTGCGGATCAAGAACAGCAGCTCAGCGTTGGCGAGGGCTGATCCCCATGAGTGAAACGAGCTCTGCTGCAGCCCGCTGAACGTCATCATTGATGACAGTGTGATCGAACTCGGGCTCGGCAGCAAGTTCCAGTTTAGCGGTTTCCAGCCGGCGCTGCTGCTCTTCGGGTGTTTCCGTGCCCCGGCCGACCAAACGGCGGACCATTTCGTCCCACGACGGCGGTGCCAGGAACACGAAATTGGCCTCGGGCATGGACTCCTTGACCTGGCGCGCTCCCTGCAGATCGATCTCCAGCAGGACGGACCGGCCCTCTGCCATCGCTGCCTCGACCGTCCGCCTCAGCGTCCCGTACCGGTTATGGCCGTGGACGACGGCCCACTCCAGCATCTGGCCGTCGGCGACCAGCTGGTCGAACTCCTCGCCGCTGACGAAGAAGTAGTGGACGCCGTTTTCTTCGCCCGGGCGCGGAGCCCTGGTCGTGGCGGATACGGAAAGCCAGACATCCGGATAGTTGTCCCGGATATAGGTGGACACAGTGCCTTTGCCAACGGCGGTGGGACCTGCCAGAACTGTCAGCCGCGGTTGCGACACGTAGACCTCACTTGGTTTGTTGAAGGTCCGACGCCGCCGCCCGCGGTGCGCGGAACAGGCTCAGTCGGACTCGAGCAATTCAATCAGCGCCTTGCGCTGGTGGACACCGAGACCCCGCACGCGGCGGGTCGGGGCGATACCCACGGTAGCCATTATTCCAGCTGCGCGCCGCTCCCCCACACCGGGCAGTGCACGCAGCAGGTCCACTACCTTCAGGCGCCCCACGGCTTCCTCACTGGAACGCGAAACGATGACCTCTTCGATGGAAAGCTCACCGGACTTGATCCTGGACTTAATCTCAGCCCGCACAGTGCGGGCGGCGGTGGCCTTTTCCCGCGCCCTGGTGCGCTCTGCTTCGGTCAGTGGTTTGAGGTTCAATTGACTCTCCCGGACGAAGTCAGCCCGCCCGGTCCCTGTTTGGCCCGGCGGTCAGTCGGTTACTTGGCTAGTGTCCGAACCTATCCGCAAGGTGTCCGCTTTGCAACGGATACCGGCTTCGAAAGCCACTGCGAACCCCTACGCGCGGGGCAGCCCTTCCAGCGTCCGCTCCGCTGCGGCCTGCAGCGACGCTTTGTCCGGCCCCGCTTGGAGAATCTCCCGGCTGGAGGTGGCCAGGACGTTGCGGTAGGCGCCGCCGAACGTGGACTGCAGGTCCCGGCCAGTGGCGCCCTGGGCGCCGAGGCCCGGAGCCAGGATCGGTGCGTTGGCAGCTTCCAGGTCAATGCCCAGATCCGCCAGCGCCGTGCCGACGGTGGCGCCAACCACGAGGCCGGTGGAACCCAGCGGCAGCTCGCCGGCATTTTCGGCAGCCACGGCATCCACGATGCGCGCTGCGACCGAGCGGTCCCCGCCGACGTGCTGGACGGAGGCGCCTTCCGGGTTCGACGTCAGGCCCAGTACGAACACCCCGCGGCCGGTGGCGGCCGCCAGGTCCAGTGCCGGACGCAGCGATTCGTAACCCAGGTACGGGCTAAGCGTCACCGAGTCCGCCGCCAGGGGTGACCCCTCTCGCAGCCAGGCATCAGCGTAGGCCGCCATGGTGGAGCCAATGTCCCCGCGTTTGGCGTCGGCAATGGTCAGGACGTCCGACTCAGCGCAGGCTGCCAGCAGCTTCTCCAGCACCGCAATGCCGGCGGAGCCGTGGCGTTCGAACAGCGCCACCTGGGGTTTCAGGGCAGCAGCCCGCTCCCCCACCGCCTCCAGGACGGTGAGCGAGAAATGCTCGAGGCCGGCGGCGTCGTCGTTCAGTCCCCAGGCAGCCAGCAGGCCAGGATGGGGATCAATTCCGACGCAGAGCGGGCCGCGCGCGTCCATCGCCGCCCGCAGGCGCGCACCAAACGGTGCGCGCCTGCGGGCAGAGTTACCGGCCTGATCCTCAGGCAACGGTGGAGGCCTGGAGCTTGGCCGCGTATTCCTGGAGCGAGCAGACATCCCACTCGTAGGAACGCATCGCTTCGATGGCCTGCACGGCTGCGGTGAACTCGGACACCGTTGTGATGACCGGGCAGCCGATCGATGTCGCGGCGGCGCGGATCTCGTAGCCGTCGCCGCGGGCCTGACCGCCCGAGGGGGTGTTGATGACCATGTTGATGTCCCCGGCGGTGATGAGGTCAACCACGGTGCCTTCGCCGTCCGGTCCGGTGCCCTCGCCGACCTTGCGGACGGTGGTGGCCTGGATGCCGTTGCGGCGCAGCACGTCGGCCGTGCCGCCGGTGGAGAGGATCTCGAAGCCGAGGTCGCTCATGAGCTTGACCGGCATGATGATCGCGCGCTTGTCCCGGTTGGCGACCGAGACGAAGACCTTCCCCGCCGTGGGCAGGGCCGAGTTCGCTGCGGCCTGGGATTTGGCGAAGGCGGTGTCGAAGTACTTGTCGATACCCATGACTTCACCGGTGGAACGCATTTCCGGACCCAGCAGGGAGTCGACGACCGTACCTTCCGGGGTGCGGAAGCGGCTGAAAGGCAGCACGGCTTCCTTGACCGCCACCGGAGCGTCCAACGGCAGGGCCGAACCGTCGCCAGTGGCCTTGAGCTTTCCGTCGGCGCGCAGCTGCGCGATCGTGGTGCCCATGCCGATCAGCGCTGCGGCCTTGGCCAGCTGCACGCCGGTGGCCTTGGAGACGAACGGCACGGTGCGGGAGGCACGCGGGTTGGCTTCGATCACGTAGAGCACATCCGAGGCCAGCGCGAACTGGATGTTGATCAGGCCGCGGACTCCGACGCCGGAGGCGATGGCACGGGTGGCTTCCACCACGCGGTCCACCACATCGGTGCCGAGCGTGATGGGCGGCAGCACGCAGGCCGAGTCACCGGAGTGAATGCCGGCTTCCTCGATGTGTTCCATGATCCCGCCGACGTACAGGTCGGTTCCGTCGAAGAGGGCGTCGACGTCGATCTCGATGGCGTCTTCGAGGAAGCGGTCCACCAGGACGGGGTGGTCCGGGGTGATTTCCGTCGCGTTGGCGATGTAGCGGGAGAGGTTGGCCTCGTCGTAGACGATTTCCATGCCGCGTCCGCCCAGGACGTAGGACGGTCGGACCAGGACCGGGTACCCGATCTCGTCGGCAATTTTCTTGGCGTCCTCGAAGGAGACAGCGGTGCCGTTCTTCGGGGCGATGAGCCCGCCTTCGTCCAGGACCCGCTGGAAGGCACCGCGGTGCTCTGCCAGGTCGATTGCCTCCGGGGACGTGCCCAGGATCGGGATGCCGGCGTCGGCCAGCGACTGCGCCAGCTTCAGCGGGGTCTGCCCGCCCAGCTGCACGAAGACGCCCAGGACGCCGCCGGTGCGCTGCTCGGCGTGGATAACCTCGAGGACGTCCTCAAGGGTGAGCGGCTCGAAGTACAGACGGTCCGAGATGTCGTAGTCCGTGGACACCGTTTCGGGGTTGCAGTTGATCATCACGGTCTCGTGCCCGGCTTCGCGCAGCGCCATGGTGGCGTGGACACAGGAGTAGTCGAACTCGATGCCCTGGCCGATGCGGTTCGGGCCCGAACCGAGGATGATCACGGACGGCTTGGCGTGCGCCGCAACTTCGTCCTCCTCGTCGTAGGAGGAGTAGTGGTAGGGCGTGTAGGCCGCGAATTCCGCGGCGCAGGTGTCCACCGTCTTGTACACCGGACGGATGCCCAGCACGTGCCGGACACCGCGGACCACGGACTCGGGCTGGTTGGTCAGCTTGCCGATCTGTTCGTCGGAGAATCCGTGTCGCTTGGCCAGGCGCAGCAGCTCTTCGGTGATCTGGCCGGCGGCGGCGATTTCCTGCGCCACCTCGTTGATCAGTTCCAGCTGGTCGAGGTACCAGGGGTCGATGCCGGTTGCTTCGTAGAGCTGTTCGGCGGTGGCGCCGCCCAGCAGGGCCTGCTGGACCTGGGCCAGGCGCTGCGTCGTGGGACGCTTGGCAGCTTCGATCAGCCCCGGCACCGCGGCGGGGTCCACCGGGTCGAAGGAGAGCTGGGAGCCCTTCTGTTCCAGGGAACGCAGGGCCTTCTGCAGCGCCTCGGTGAAGTTGCGGCCAATGGCCATGGCTTCGCCGACGGACTTCATGGTGGTGGTCAGCGTGGGATCGGCTGCCGGGAACTTCTCGAACGCGAAGCGCGGCACCTTCACGACAACGTAGTCCAGCGTCGGTTCGAAGGAGGCAGGAGTCTTCTTGGTGATGTCGTTCGGGATCTCATCCAGCGTGTAGCCGAGCGAGAGCTTCGTGGCGATTTTCGCGATCGCGAACCCGGTGGCCTTCGAGGCGAGGGCGGAGGAGCGCGAAACGCGAGGGTTCATTTCAATGACGACGACGCGGCCGGTGTCCGGTTCAATGGCGAACTGGATGTTGCAGCCGCCGGTGTCGACGCCCACCTCGCGGATGACGGCGATCGCGATGTTGCGCAGGTTCTGGTACTCGCGGTCCGTCAGGGTCATGGCCGGGGCCACGGTGATGGAGTCGCCGGTGTGCACGCCGACGGGATCGAAGTTCTCGATGGAACAGACAACCACCACGTTGTCGTTCTTGTCCCGCATCATTTCCAGCTCGTATTCCTTCCAGCCGAGGATGCTCTCTTCGAGCAGCACCTCGGAGGTCGGGCTGTACTGGATGCCCGCGCCGGCGATGCGGCGCAGGTCTTCGGCGTTGTAGGCCAGGCCGGAGCCGAGCCCGCCCATGGTGAAGGAGGGACGGACCACCATCGGGTAGCCCAGCTCGTCCGCCGCGGCGAAGGCTTCGTCCATGCTGTGCACGATGATCGACTTCGCCGATTCGGCACCGCAGCGCTCGACGACGCCCTTGAACTTCTCACGGTCTTCACCGAGCTCGATGGCTTCGATGTTGGCGCCGATGAGTTCAACGTTGTACTTCTCCAGCACGCCGTTCTTGTCGAGGGCGATTGCGGTGTTCAGCGCCGTCTGTCCGCCGAGGGTGGGCAGGACGGCGTCGGGGCGTTCCTTGGCGATGATCTTCTCGACCACTTCCGGGGTAATCGGCTCGACGTAGGTCGCGTCGGCGAACTCCGGGTCGGTCATGATCGTGGCGGGGTTGGAGTTGACCAGGATGACCCGCAGGCCTTCCTCCTTCAGCACGCGCAGTGCCTGCGTGCCGGAGTAGTCGAATTCGGCGGCCTGGCCAATGACGATCGGGCCGGAGCCGATCACCAGGACGGACTTGAGATCGGTTCTGCGGGGCATTAGCGGGATTCCTTGTTCTTGCTGGAGGCCATCAGGTCGACGAAGCGGTCGAAGAGGTAGGCGGAGTCGTGCGGGCCGGCGGCGGCTTCGGGGTGGTACTGGACGGAGAATGCCGGAATGTCCAGGCAGGCGAGGCCTTCCACCACGTTGTCGTTGAGGCTGATGTGACTGACTTCAACCTTGCCGAAGCGGGCTTCCGGAGCGGTGACCGGCCCGTCCAGCGGTGCGTCGACGGCGAAGCCGTGGTTCTGGGAGGTGATTTCCACCTTGCCGGTGCGGCGGTCCAGGACCGGCTGGTTGATGCCGCGGTGGCCGTAGGGCAGCTTGTAGGTGCCAAAGCCGAGGGCCCGTCCGAGGATCTGGTTCCCGAAGCAGATGCCGAAGAACGGGGTGCCGGTGTCCAGCACGTCGCGCAGCAGCTTCACCTGGTCATCAGCCGTAGCGGGATCGCCCGGACCGTTGGACATAAAGACGCCGTCCGGGTTCAGTGCCTGGACGTCCTCGAGGGTGGCGGAGGCGGGCAGCACGTGGACGCGCACACCGCGCTCGGCGAAGCGGACCGGGGTCATCGACTTGATGCCAAGGTCCAGTGCGGCGACGGTGAACAGCGGCTCGCCTTCCCAGCCGTGGGCTGCGGGCTCGACGACGTAGGCCGCCTCGATGCTCACTTCCTCCGCGAGCCGGGCACCGGCCATGGACTCCTGGGCGCGGACTTCGGCCAGCAGTTCGGCGTCGGTGCGCTGTGCTGCTTCGCCGGAGAAGATGCCTGCCTTCATGGCGCCGCGTTCACGCAGGTGGCGGGTGATGGCCCGGGTATCGACTCCGGAGATCCCGACGACGCCCTGGGCGGCGAGGTCTTCGTCGAGCGTGCGCTCAGAGCGCCAGTTCGAGGGCTTGCGGGCGGCGTCGCGGACGATGTAGCCGGCCACCCAGATGCGGCGGGATTCGGCGTCGTCGCTGTTTACACCGGTGTTGCCGATGTGCGGAGCGGTCTGTACCACCAGCTGGCGGGCGTAGGAAGGATCCGTGATGGTTTCCTGGTACCCGGTCATGCCGGTGGCGAAGACGGCCTCGCCCAAGGCAGTTCCCTTGGCGCCGTAGCTGCGGCCGCGGAAGGTCCGGCCGTCCTCCAGCATGAGGACAGCTGTACTCGGGGCGGGCGTTTGGTTCACTGTCACAGTTGTTCCTCGCTAGATGTTGCAGATTCCGGCAGCAGCGCCTTGATCGCCGAAACCAGGGGTGTCTTGTGGTCGGCTGCCCGGGTGCGGAACCCGGTGTCGACCGGTTTTGGTCCGAGCTGCCAGGTCACCAGGACCAGGCCTTCCTTCTCCACGAACTTTCCGGCCATGCCGCGTTCCAGGCGAACATCGCGCAGGTCGGCCCGGGGAATCCAGACGTCCGGTGCTCCCTTGCGGGCGAAAAGCAGTCCCTCGTCGAACACGGCAGCGGTGGCGACCGACTTCACGCCCAGACCGTAGACCGCTACCCGGTCCAGCCAGTCTCCGGCGGTGGTGGTGGCCACATACTGGCCGTCTGCCTCGAACCGCGGAAGGTCAAGGCCGTCAGGCAGCGGGCGGGGCCGCGGAATATCCGCCTGCCGCTGCCGGCGGCCGCGCCAGCCCAGCGCAAAAAGCGCCAGGATAACGGCCGCGCCGATGACGACGCAGATAAGAAATATCAGCCAATCCACGGCGTCTCCTCAGCGGGTGCGGGGCGCGGTGCGTTCAAGGCCCCGTCCAGGACGGTGGGGTGTCCGGCAAAGAAAGCCGCGCGAACCGCTCCGGGCAGTTCCAGGCCTGCGTAAGGACTGTTTTTGCCCATGGTTGCCATCTTATGCGGGTCCACCACACGCCGCGCAGCCGGGTCAACCAATATGACGTTGGCCGGTTCCCCCGTTTCCAGCGGCCTGCCTTGCGTCGCAACCCGGCCAATCTCTGCCGGAGTGGCCGATGTCACGCGGGCAAAGTCCGCCCACGTCATCATTCCCGTATCGATCATGGTCGCCTGGACCACCGAGAGCGCGGTTTCCAGTCCGGTCATGCCCATGGCTGCCTGGGCCCATTCGCATTCCTTGTGCTCGCTTGGGTGCGGGGCGTGGTCAGTGCCGACAATGTCGATCGTTCCGTCGGCCAGGCCGCGGCGAAGCGCCTGGACGTCCGATTCGGTGCGCAGCGGAGGATTCACCTTGTACACCGGGTCGTAGCTGCGCACGGACTCGTCGGTCAGCAGCAGGTGGTGCGGCGTGACTTCGGCGGTGACGCTGATGCCGCGTTCCTTGGCCCAGCGGATGATCTCCACGGAGCCGGCGGTGGAGACATGGCAGACATGCAGGCGTGAGCCGGTGTGCTGGGCCAGCAGGACATCACGGGCGATGATCGATTCTTCGGCGACGGCGGGCCAGCCGGGCAGCCCGAGGATGGCGCTGACCTCGCCCTCGTGCATCTGGGCGCCGTCGGTCATCCGCGGTTCCTGGGCATGCTGGGCGACGACGCCGTCGAACGCCTTCACGTATTCCAGCGCGCGGCGCATCAGCACCGGATCATGGACGCACATGCCGTCGTCGGAGAAGACGCGGACGCGGGCACGTGAGTCGGCCATGGCGCCGAGCTCGGCCAGGCGTTCGCCCTTCAGGCCCACGGTCACGGCACCGACGGGGCGGACGTCGACCCAGCCGGACTTCAGGCCCAGGCTGTATACCTGCTCCACCACGCCGGCGGTATCAGCCACCGGGTTGGAATTGGCCATGGCATGGACCGCGGTGAAGCCGCCCAGGGCGGCGGCGCGGGTACCGGTTTCAACTGTTTCCGCGTCTTCGCGTCCGGGTTCGCGCAGGTGCGTGTGCAGGTCCACCATGCCGGGCAGGGCGACGAGGCCGTCGGCGTCGATTACCAGGGCGCCTTCGGGCGCCTCGAGGTCCTGGCCCACGGCGGCGATCACGCCGCCGCGGATGAGGAGGTCGGCACGTTCGGCGCCCAGCAGCGAGGCGCCGCGGAGAAGGTAACCGGATGCCGAGTGGACGGGGTTTACGGAGGGTGCGGGTGTTGCAGTAGTCACTGTGCGGAAGCTTCCTGTGGTGTGCGCTGTGAGGTGCCCTCGCCGGAGAGCAGGAGATAGAGGGCGGCCATGCGGACGGAGACGCCGTTGCTGACCTGTTCCAGCACGGTGGAACGGCGCGAATCGGCGGCGCGGGAAGAGATTTCCAATCCGCGGTTCATGGGGCCGGGATGCAGCAGGATCGTGTCCTCCAGCCCCAGGGCATCCAGCCGGTCCAGGCGGACGTCGTCGAAACCCCAGCGGCGGGAGTACTCACGGACCGTCGGGAAGAAGGCCGAATGCATCCGTTCCGCCTGGACGCGGAGCATCATGACGGCGTCGGGGCGGGTCTCCAGCGTCTCGTCCAGGGAGTAGCTGACCGTGCAGGGCCACGTTTCGACGCCGAAGGGCAGCAGCGTGGGGGGAGCCACCAGGGTGACATCCGCGCCCAGGGTCTTCAGCAGCCACAGATCGGACCGGGCCACCCGGGAATGCAGGATGTCCCCTACGATCGCCACGTGCATGCCGGAGAGGTCCGTTCCCTGTGAGCCGGTGCCGTGCAGCCGCGCCCAGTGCCGGCGCATGGTGAAAGCGTCCAGCAGTGCCTGGGTGGGGTGCTCATGCGTTCCGTCTCCGGCGTTAAGCACGGCGGCATCGATCCAGCCGGAGCCGGCCAGCCGCGCCGGAGCGCCGGAGGCGCCGTGGCGGATGACGACGGCGTCCGCGCCGATAGCGGCCAGCGTCTGCGCCGTGTCCTTCAGCGACTCTCCCTTGGACACTGAGGAGCCCTTGGCGGAGAAGTTGATGACGTCGGCCGACAGCCGTTTCGCTGCGGCCTCAAAGGAAATGCGGGTACGCGTGGAGTCTTCGAAGAAAAGGTTCACCACTGTCCGTCCGCGCAGGGCCGGAAGCTTCTTGACCTCACGCTCCCCTACTGCGGACATGGCCTCCGCTGTGTCCAGGATGGAGATGGCGTCCTGGTAGGAGAGGTCCAGAGTGGAGAGCAGGTGCTTCATACGGTGCCTTCAATGACTACTTCGTCCACGGCCGGGGTGTCCGTCTCGGCCAGCCGGACGCGCACCGTTTCAACGGCGGCTGTGGGCAGGTTCTTTCCTACGTGGTCTGCCCGGATCGGCAGTTCCCGGTGCCCGCGGTCCACCAGGACCGCCAGCCGGACCGCGCGCGGCCGTCCCAGGTCGATCAGCGCATCCAGGGCCGCGCGGATGGTCCGCCCGGAGAAGAGCACGTCGTCAACCAATACGACGACTTTGCCGTCGATGCCGCTGGGGGGCAGTTCAGTGGGGTGCGGAGGACGCGTGGGCTGGCGTGCCAGGTCGTCACGGAACATCGTGACGTCGAGCTGCCCGGTGATGGCAGCGGCATCCACGGAGGGATCAGCGGCTGCGATTTTTGCGGCGAGGCGGCGGGCCAGCGGATAGCCGCGGCGGGGAATACCCATCAGCACCAGGTCGGTGCCGCCCTTGTTGGCCTCGAGGATCTCGTGGGCGATGCGGGTTAATGCTCGGTCAATATCAGCTGAAGCCAGAACGGTGCGGGCAGGCATAACGGCCTGCGGCGGATCACTGGGACCCATATTCTGCTTCCTCCTTCCCCGCCTCACAGGACGGATTTAAAGGTTGAATGCCCTCCAAAACTATCACAGCAGGTGAGCCGTATATTCTGGGGCGATGACAGGCACAGGAGTATGACGTCCCTGCCCGCGGGGCAGCCACAGCAGCCAGCGCAGCCCGGCCAGCCGGGACTGCCGGGGCAACCGGGCCATCCTGGTCAGCCAGTGCACCCGGGACATCCGGCTGCTGAGCTGCCCGGCTTCGGCATGCCGCGGCCCGCCCGGCGCGGCAGCGCAGGAGTGCTCAACGTGCTGCTGCTCATTGCAGCGGCCGCCGTGGTGGCCGGCGTCGGAATGTTCCTGTTCGCAGCCCTGGGAAGCGAAGCCTTCCTGCTGTGCGGCATCCTGGCCCTCATCCCGCTGGGGATCTGCCTGCTGGGCCTGCACTGGATCGACCGCTGGGAGCCCGAACCACGCGGAGCACTGGTGTTCGCTTTCCTCTGGGGCGCAGGCGTTTCTGTGGCGATTACCCTGCTGCTGGGCAGCATGGTCAATGAGGTCCTCATGACGCTGCTCCCCCTGACGCCGGCGGACATCGTCGCCACAGTGGTCCAGGCGCCCCTGGTGGAAGAAGTGGCCAAGGGGCTCGGGGTGCTGCTGCTTGTCTTTGTGCGCCGAAGCCACTTTGACGGCCCCCTGGACGGGATTGTCTACGCGGGAGTTATCGGAGCCGGCTTTGCCTTCATCGAAAACATCCTCTATTTCAGCGCCGCCCTGCTGGAAGCCGGCAGTATCGGGCTGCAGCTGGGATTCGTGTTTGTGCTGCGCGGTTTGTTCTCGCCTTTCGCCCACGTGCTTTTTACCGCTGCGATCGGCCTGGCCCTGGGAATCGCAGTCCGGAAGCCGGGTGGCGGACGGATAGCTGCGGGATTCACCGCCGGGCTTGCTGCCGCCGTGGCCGGCCACATGTTCTGGAACGGCGGCATGGCACTGGTCTATGACGATTTCTTCCTGTTCTACTTCCTGATGCAGGTCCCGCTCTTCGGCCTGGCCGTGGCAGGGGTTGCGTACCTCAGGAAGGCTGAGCAGCGCCTCACCAGGGAGCGGCTGAGTGAGTACTGTGCCGCCGGCTGGTTCACGCCGACGGAGGTCCAGATGCTCTCCACCGCGGACGGTCGCCGCCGGGCAGTGGGCTGGTCCGCCCAGTTCGGCGCCAGGGGACCCATGAGGGCGTTCATCCGGGAGGCGACCAATCTGGCACTGACCCGGCAACAGCTGGTCAACGGCCGGGACCCGAGGCGCAATGCGGCCCGCGAAGAACGGCTGCTGGAAGAACTGACCCGCACCCGCGAGTCACTTCTGCAGGCCGCCGTGTCCCGCCGGGCATAGCTGCCGCCGCCGAGCGGTTCAGGACAGCACAAAGCCCGGCAGGAGTAACCTGCCGGGCTTTGGAAAGCATCGCTGCGGCTTAGGCCAGCAGGGAGTCCTTCAGCTGGTGGAGCCTGCTCAGGAGTCCGTTGACGAATGCGGGCGACTCATCCGTGGAGAGCGCCTTGGCCAGTTCAACAGCCTCACTGATAGCGACCTTGTCCGGGATCTCCTCGTTGTAGAGCAGTTCCCAGCTGCCGATGCGCAGGATGATGCGGTCTACTGCCGGCATCCGGTCCAGCGCCCAGCCCTGGGAATACGTACCCAGGAACTCGTCGATCTGTTCCTGCTTGGCGATCACACCCTCCACCAGGTCCATGGTGTAGGGATTGATGACCTGGTCCGTCTTTTCCCGGCGGGAACGGAGGGACTCAAGCGGAGACATGGATCGCTGTTCCGCTTCGAAGAGCACTTCCAGTGCCCTGGTTCTTGCTTTGGTGCGTGCACTCACTCGTTAACGCGTCCCAGGTAGTCGCCGGTGCGGGTGTCGACCTTGACCTTGGTTCCGGATTCCAGGAACAGCGGGACCTGGATCTCGTACCCGGTCTCAACGGTGGCGGGCTTGGTGCCGCCGGTCGAGCGGTCGCCCTGCAGGCCCGGCTCGGTGTACGTGATTTCGAGGACGACGGATGCCGGAAGCTCGATGTACAGCGGAGCACCGTCGTGGAGGGCGATGGTCACCATCATGGACTCGAGCATGAAGTTGGCGTAGTCGCCCACGATCGAGCCGGGGACGGTGAGCTGGTCGAAGTCGGACGTGTCCATGAACACGTAGTCTTCGCCGTCCTTGTACAGGTACTGGTAGTCGCGGCGGTCAACCGTGGCAGTCTCGATCTTGATGCCGGCGTTGAACGTCTTGTCGACGACCTTGCCAGAACGCACGTTGCGCATCTTGGTACGGACAAACGCACCACCCTTGCCCGGCTTTACGTGCTGGAACTCGATGATGCTCCACAGGTTGCCTTCAAGCTTCAGCACTGTGCCGTTCTTGATGTCGTTGGTCGTAGCCACAGTTTCTCTTTCGTCGTTTCGCGTATCTGCGTGTCTGGTCCGTCGACCATTCTACCTGTTCAGGAAATGCCTACAGGCTGAGCCGGATGCCGCTCTCCGGCTCGGAGGCGATCTCCTGGTACGCGGCGAACAGCAGCGAGGTGTCCGGCACTTCCAGGATGGACGGTTTGCCCGGCCCGTCGAGGACCACGAAACGCAGCAGGTCACCGCGGGACTTCTTGTCCCGGCGCATGCCGTCAAGCAGCGCGCTCCAGCGGTCCTTCCGGTACGTCACGGGCAGGCCCAGGGACGTGAGGATCTCCTTGTGCCGGTCGGCCGTGGCATCATCGAGCCGTCCGACCATCCGGCCAAGTTCCGCCGCGAAGACCATACCGACGGAAACAGCCGCGCCGTGGCGCCACTGGTAGCGCTCAGCCAGTTCGATCGAGTGGCCCAGGGTGTGGCCGTAGTTCAGGAACTCCCGGCGTCCGGCTTCGCGCAGGTCACCGGAGACGATGCCGGCCTTGACCCGCACCGCGCGCTCCACCAGTTCACGGACGACGTCGGAGCTTCCGTCCGCGACCGCGTCCAGGTTGGATTCGATCAGGTCCAGGATGGCCGGATCGGCAATGAAGCCGCACTTGACCACTTCGGCCATGCCGGAGAGCAGTTCGTTCTTCGGGAGGGTCCCCAGTGCATCGAGGTCCACCAGCACGCCGGCCGGAGGATGGAACGCGCCAACGAGGTTCTTGCCTTCGGCAGTGTTGATTCCGGTCTTCCCGCCAACGGCGGCATCAACCATGCCGAGCAGGCTGGTGGGGATATGCACTACCTTGATCCCGCGCAGCCAGGTGGCTGCCACGAAGCCGGCGACGTCGGTGACGGCGCCCCCGCCCACGGCCACAATCGCGTCGGAGCGGGTGAAATCGTTCTGCCCGAGCACCTGCCAGCAGAAGGAGGCAACCTGGATGTGCTTTCCCTCTTCGGCATCGGGAATTTCGGCGGTCAGGGCCGTAAGCCCTGCCTCTGCCAGTTCGTCCCGGACGGTGTCCCCCGTGGTGCGCAGGGCGCGGGGGTGAATGACCAGGACGCGGCGGACGCGCTCCCCCAGCATCCCCTGCAGCCGGCCCAGCAGGCCGTTGCCGATGACGACGTCGTAATTCTCTGCGGGCTTGTCGCCCGTCACCTGGATGACAGTGGGTTCTGCGGGCATTAGTGCTCTCCTTCGGCCAGGGCTGCGGTGATGCGTTCCACGACTTCCGCGACGGAAAGCCCCCTGCTGTCTATAACTATGTCTGCCAGCGATTCGTAGATGGGCCGGCGCACCTCTGCCAGCGCGGTCCAGCGTGCGGCCGGGTCCCCGGCCAGCAGCGGACGGTGCGCGGTACGGGAGATCCGGGGCAGGACTGTCGCCAGGTCAGTGTCCAGGAAGACAACGGTAGCCTGCGCCAGGAGTTTGGCAGTGCCGGAATCCAGCACTGCTCCCCCGCCCAGGGAAATCACGGACCAGACCGGGGAAGCCAGCGCACCGGCAACAGCGCGTGCCTCAGCCCGGCGGAAAAAGCTCTCGTCGTGCCGGGCGAAGATCTCGGGGATCGGTCCGTGTTCGGCGACGACCAGCTGGTCCGTGTCGACGTACGGCAGGCGGAGGCGGGCGGCGAGCTGGCGGCCGACCACGGATTTACCGGCCGCCATCAACCCGATCAGGACCAGATGCTGCTGCTCAGGCACCGCTGCCGGTACCGGTCGAGGCGAGCGAGGCCGGGATGTTCTCGAGGTAAGTGCGCAGGTTCCGGGCGGTTTCGGCCACGGAATCGCCGCCGAACTTTTCCGTCACGGCCTCAGCCAGGACCAGGGCAACCATGGCCTCGGCGACGACGCCGGCTGCGGGTACGGCGCAGACATCCGAACGCTGGTGGTGGGCGCGGGCCGGTTCGCCGGTGCTGACGTCCACGGTCTTCAGCGCCCGGGGCACGGTGGCAATCGGTTTCATTGCCGCACGCACGCGCAGCACCTCGCCGATGCTCATTCCGCCTTCGATGCCGCCTGCACGATTACCCGAACGAATGACCCGGCCCTCTTCATCCTGGAGGATTTCGTCATGGGCGGCAGATCCCCGGCGCGAAGCAGTCAGGAAACCGTCGCCGACTTCCACTCCCTTAATGGCCTGGATGCCCATCAGGGCACCTGCCAGGCGGGCGTCCAGCCGGCGGTCCCAGTGCACGTAGCTTCCCAGTCCCGGCGGAAGGCCGTAGGCGAGGACTTCGACGACTCCGCCCAGGGTCTCGCCTTCCTTATGCGCGGCGTCGACCTCCGCGACCATCGCTTCGGAGACGGCCGCGTCAAAGCAGCGCATCGGATCAGCGTCCAGCGCCGCGACGTCGGCAGGAAGCGGCAGGGTAGAACCCTCCGGCGAGTTCACTGCGGCAATGCCCACCGTGTGGCTCACCAGCTCAATGCCGAGTTCCTTCAGGAAAGCCGAGGCGACGGCACCCAGCGCTACCCGCGCGGCGGTTTCGCGGGCGCTGGCGCGTTCCAGCACGGGCCGGGCTTCGTCAAAACCATACTTCTGCATGCCGGTGAAATCAGCGTGCCCCGGACGCGGCCGGGTCAGCGGGGCGTTGCGCGCCTGGTCAGCGAGGACCTCGGGATCCACCGGATCGGAAGCCATGATCTGCTCCCACTTGGGCCACTCGGTGTTGCCCACCTCAATGGCGATCGGGCCGCCCTGGGTCAGTCCGTGGCGCACACCGCCCAGGATGCGCACCTGGTCCTGCTCGAACTTCATCCGGGCGCCGCGGCCATAGCCAAGACGGCGCCGTGCCAGCGCTTCCTGGATCGACGGGGTGCTTACTTCGACGCCCGCGGGGACGCCCTCAATAATTCCGACCAGTGCAGGCCCATGGGACTCACCGGCGGTCAACCAACGCAACATGGATTCAATACTGCCACGTTCGGCAGGGGGCTTCAGCGCGGAGGCAGCCCCACTGCGTCACACATCACGTTTATGACGGCGGCCTCGTCGCGAAAGGCCGGACCGGTGAACAGGCGCACCTGTTCCACCGCCTGGTAAAGCAGCATTTCCAAGCCGGGCACGATCTTCCCGCCTGCGGACTCCCAGGCGGAGGCGATCCGGCTGGGCCAGGGGTCGTACGCAGCGTCCAGCAGGACAGCTCCGCCGCACTGCGCACCGAGCGCCTGGAATTCGTCCGCCACTGCGTCCGCACCGCGGGGCGGCAGTGTGCAGATGACGACGTCGGCACCGGCACACGCCTGTGCCGCTTCGTCCCAGCCGTGCAGGTTGACGGTCACGCCAAGCCGGGATCCCACGTCCCGGACTGATGCGACGCCCGGGGCACTGCCCCGGTAGTTCCGGGCATAGACGTCCACAGCAGGGCTGTCCAGCTTGGCCAGCGCGGCGACTGCTGCACAGGCGGTTCCCCCGGCGCCCAGCACAACTGCGCGGGGCGCCTCCCGGGCACCGGCGTGCCGCAGCGCGTTAACCAGCCCGGCGACGTCGGTGTTCCACCCGGTGAGGACCGTTCCCTCTGGAGTGGCCTCGAACGTCACGGTGTTGAGGACGCCGAGCGTCTCGGCCAACGGATCGAGCCTGTCTACCGCAGCAGCCATAACAGCCTTGAGCGGCATGGTGACGGACAGGCCGTTCCAGCCCGGTTCCCGCCGGACAGCGTCAGCGAACTCTGCCGCCGCCGATTCTTCGACGTCGATAGCCTCGTACGAGCAGTCGAATCCGAGGTACTGGTATGCGGCCCGGTGAAGCTGGGGCGAGCGGGAGTGCCCGATCGGATGCCCCAGGACCGCTGCCCTTAGGCGGGTGGACAATTTACTCGCACCTTCCGGCTTTCTGGGTGCCGCACCATTCCTGGTACTCGGCAACGTACTTGGCGTGTTCGGCGAGGGTGGAGGAGAACTTCGTCTCGCCGGAGTCCAGGTTGACCGTCACCCAGTAGAAGTAGGGCACGTCCGCCGGATTGGCCGCCGCGTCAATGGCCTCGACGCTCGGTGAGCCGATGGGTCCGACCGGCAGCCCGGGGTTCGCGTAGGTGTTGTACGGATTGGAAGTGTCTGCCTTCTCATCCGGCGTGAGGTTGTAGCTCTTCCGGTTCAGGCCGTAAGTCACTGTGGCATCGGACTGGATCAGGCCGTTGGTTTCCGTGTTGTCGCCGCGCAGCCGGTTCTCGATGGCTCCGGCCACCGTGGCGTAATCCGCTTCGCCGGCTTCGGCCTGGATGATGCTGGCCTTGGTGAGCACGTCGTACTGCTCGGCAGGATCCGTGACGCCCGATTCTTCCAGCGCAGTGAATGCGTTGGCCACCATCTCCTCGATGATCTCCGCGGCGGTCATGTCGACCGGGAAGCGGTACTCCCCCGGGAAAAGGTAGCCTTCCAGGCTCACGGCCTCGGCGGGAAGTCCGAAGTCCTGCGGGGACGCGGCAAGTGCCTCGAACTCCGCCAGCGGGATGCCGGTGGATTCGGCCAGTCTGTCGAAGGTTTCGTTCAACCGCAGATCCCGGTCGATCGCCGCGTAATGGACAGCGGTGCCGCCGTCTCCAAGCAGGGCCGTGACTGCTCCGGAGGAGGACATCTGGTAGCGCATCTCGTACGTACCGGGCTGGATCTCGCGCCCGTCCGATCCCTGCTGGAAGGCCTCGACAAACTTTTCACTCGAGGCCACGATGTCCTCGCTGACCAGGTTGTTGCCAATAATCAGGGGGCCGTCGCCCGGATGGACCACGAAGGAAACCGTTCCTTCGCCTGGGCCCGGGTAGTCCTTGGTTTCGTTCATCCCCAGCAGGTCGCGCAGGAACACGGTCAGGCCGAACACCACACCGGCGAAGACAGCGAGCACAACCGCCATGACCAGTGTGCGGCGCCGCCGCCGGCGCTGTTTGTCTCGCGAAGGACGGCGGCTTCGGCGGCTGGCAGGCTCTTCGGCAAAGAAGTGCTGGACCGGCGCGGGCTCGTAGCCGGGATCGTGCTGGTCCTCCGGGTGATTCCCGTAGTCTTGTCCGCCGTCTTCCCAGCGTGCATCACTCTGGTGGGCGTCCTGGTGGTATCCGTCCGCAGTGCCGTAGTCCTGGCCGTCGGCAACATAGCCGTCGCCCTGTGTGCCGGCGCGCGGATCAGGTTCCGATTCGTGCCCGGAGGCACGGTGCCCGGGGTAGCTGTGACTCACGACGCAGAGTCGCTTTCGGGGCGGATGTCCTCGGAAATTGTTTGCTCCTCGTTCGGGGCCGGAGCATCAAGCTGCTCACTCCGGCCAGTGATGACGGGCACCCCCACATCGCGTCCTAGGGAACGCTGCATGTCAATGGCCTGCTGCAATATCCCAACAGCGGCCACTTGGTCTACCACTCTACGGTGATTCCTTGTCTCCAAGCCAGCTTCTCTCAGGGACCGGTGTGCGCTGACTGTGCTCAGCCGCTCGTCGATCAGCCGGACCGGGACGTCCAGGCCGGCACGCCCGAGTGCTTCAGCCAGGACCTTCGCATACTCCCGGGCCATCTGCGTCGATGCGGTTTCGGTCCCCCGCATGCTCTGCGGAAGTCCGACGAAAACCTGCACGGCCTCCTGCTCGGCTGCCTCACGGACAAGCACCCTGACGTCGCTGTTCTTCTTGGCATCACGTTTCAACGTGCGTACCGGAGTGGCCAGGACGCCGTCGGGATCGCACGAAGCGACCCCGACGCGCGCCAGGCCAACATCAACGCCGAGCTTTCTTCCGCGCGGATACGCTGACACGGTTTTCCGCTAGCTCCGGTTCGCCACCGCTGCGCGGATGGCAG
The DNA here is from genome assembly GCF_020907385.1 of Arthrobacter sp. zg-Y916. Taxonomy (NCBI): domain Bacteria; kingdom Bacillati; phylum Actinomycetota; class Actinomycetes; order Micrococcales; family Micrococcaceae; genus Arthrobacter; species Arthrobacter sp. zg-Y916. Next base: position 237,166 of record NZ_JAJJOD010000003.1, read on the forward strand.
TCAGTGCTTCGGACACCTTCGAAGCGTCGGTTCCGCCGCCCTGGGCGACGTCGTCCTTGCCGCCGCCGCCGCCGCCGAGAACGCCGGCAGCAGTCTTGACCAGGACGCCGGCCTTGACGCCGGCAGCGCGTGCTGCCTCGTTGGTGGCGACAATGACGACCGGGCGGCCGTTGGCTGCACCTGCGGCCGCGACCACTGCCGACTCGCTGCCAAGCCTGCTGCGCAGGTCCAGTGCGAGGGTGCGGAGGTCGTCCGCTCCGGAGACCGTTCCGGCGTCGTGCGCCAGCAGGCGGACTCCGTCAATATCGACGGCGGTGTTCACCAGTGCTGCGGCAGACGCAGCGAGCTGCTCGCGGCGCAGGCGCTCGAGTTCCTTCTCGACCTGCTTCAGCTTCGCCAGCGTGGCGGACACGCGTTCGGGCAGCTGGACCGAGGGGACCTTGAGCAGGTCGGAGAGCTCATTCACCAGTGCCCGCTCGGCGGCGAGGTGGCGGAAGGCGTCCATTCCCACGAAAGCTTCCACGCGGCGGTTGCCGGATCCCACGGACTGCTCACCCAGCAGGGTCAGGCTTCCAATCCGGGAGGTGGAGTCCACGTGGGTGCCGCCGCAAAGCTCACGCGACCAGTCGCCGTCGATCTCCACGACCCGGACCTCGTCGCCGTAGGCTTCACCGAAGAGCGCCATGGCGCCCAGTGCCTTGGCCTCGGCTAGGGACATGATCTTGGTCTCGACCTTGTGGTTGTTGCGGATGGCCAGGTTGGAAACCTCTTCAATTTCCGACTTGGCGGCCTCGGACAGGCCTTCGCCCCAGGAGAAGTCGAAACGCAGGTAGCCGGCCTTGTTGAAGGAGCCGCGCTGCAGTGCTTCCGGGCCGAGGATCTGGTGCAGTGCGGCGTGCACGATGTGCGTACCGGAGTGCGCCTGCTCAGCGGCGTGGCGCTGCTCGGCGTCGACAGCTGCCAGTGCCAGGGCGCCGGCGGAGACCTCACCCTCCCGGACGACTGCCTTGTGGACGGTCAGGCCCTTGACCGGACGCTGGACGTCGGACACTTCCAGGACGAAGCCGTCACCCGTGATGAGTCCGACGTCGGCGGCCTGGCCGCCGGCCTCGGCGTAGAACGGTGTTTCATTCAGGACCAGCTGGATCTCAGTTCCCGGACCGGCATGGGAAACGGACTCGCCGTTGGAGACGATTCCGCGCACGGCGGATTCGGTGGTGAGCTCGTTGTAACCGGTGAAGACCGTCTGGCCGGACTTCAGCAGCTCGTTGAAGACAGAGACGTCCGAGTGCCCGTGCTTCTTGCCGCGGGCATCAGCCTGGGCACGCTGGCGCTGTTCCTGCATGAGGGACCGGAATCCGGCCTCGTCCACCTTCAGGCCGGCTTCCTCGGCCATTTCCAGGGTGAGGTCGATCGGGAAGCCGTAGGTGTCGTGCAGGGCGAAGGCATCGGCGCCGGACAGCGGACGGCCGGCGGCCTTGGACTCCTGGACAGCGGCATCAAGGCGCTCGGTGCCCGAAGCGATGGTGCGCAGGAACGCCTTTTCCTCGGCGTAGGCAATGCGGGAGATCCGCGCGAAGTCGGTCTCGACCTCCGGGTAGGTGCCCTTCATGGCGTCGCGGGAGACAGGCAGCAGCTCCGGCAGCACGGCGGTTTCGACGCCCAGCAGGCGCATGGCCCGGACGGCACGGCGGATCAGGCGGCGGAGAACGTAGCCCCGGCCTTCGTTCGAGGGCGTGACGCCGTCGGAGATCAGCATCAGCGCCGAACGGACGTGGTCGGCGACAACGCGCATCTTCACGTCGTCGGAGTGGTGCGGATCTGCGGGGTCTTCGGCTGACGTGTAGGTCTTGCCCGAGAGCTCGGCGGCCTTGTCCAGCACGGGACGGACCTGATCGGTCTCGTACATGTTCTCGACACCCTGCAGGATCATGGCCAGGCGTTCCAGGCCGAGGCCCGTGTCGATGTTCTTCTGCGGCAGTTCCCCGGCCACATCGAAGTCGGTCTTGGACCGGACGGCGGAGAGCTGGTACTGCATGAAGACCAGGTTCCAGATCTCGATGTAGCGCGTTTCGTCGACCGCGGGGCCGCCTTCGAGGCCGTACGCCGGGCCGCGGTCATAGTAGATCTCGGAGCAGGGTCCGCCGGGGCCTGCCTGGCCGGTGTTCCAGTAGTTGTCAGCCTTGCCGGTGCCGATGATGCGCTCGTTGGGCACACCGACCTTGTCGCGCCAGATCGCACGCGCTTCATCGTCGCGCTCGTCGCCGTCTTCGTACACGGTGACCCAGAGGCGTTCGGGGTCCAGGCCGTAGCCGCCCTCTGCCACCGGGCTGGTCAGCAGCTCCCAGGCGAAGGTGATGGCGTCTTCCTTGAAGTAGTCGCCGAAGGAGAAGTTGCCGGCCATCTGGAAGAAGGTACCGTGGCGGGCAGTCTTGCCGACCTCTTCAATGTCAGCGGTCCGGATGCACTTCTGCACGCTGGTTGCGCGGTTGTACGGCGGGGTTTCCCGTGCCGTCAGGTACGGAATGAAGGGCACCATGCCCGCAACGGTGAACAGCAGCGACGGGTCGTTGGTGACGAGCGACGCGGAGGGAACGACCGTGTGGCCCTTCCTGCTGAAGAAATCCAGCCAGCGGCGTGCGATCTCGTGGGACTTCATGGTGTTTCTTACCCTTCTGGTAAATCATTCCGCGCAGGGCAGCTGCGCGGTGAGAGAAAGTCAGCGGCGGGCCGAGGACATCGTGTCGGCGACCGTGTCCGCGGTGTCCAGGCCCAGGGCGGAGCGGAGCTCGCCCTCGCGCTGGGTCATGGCGTCGCGGAAGGCATCGGTGAAATCGTGCAGGGCGTCGGCAGCAGTGCCGACGGCGCGGTTGAGTCCGGCAGGCCCAAGGGTGGCCTTCGCTTCGGAGACTCGGCGGACGGCAATAACGCCAATGGTGATGCCGATCGACATCCAAAAGACGCGCTTAATCATGGTCTGCTCCTGTTATGGACTGCATGTCTGTGGGACTAGCGGCTGCGGCGGCCGCGGCCTGCGGGCCGGCGGGAAGTCAGTGCTGTCCGCACGCCGTAGGTGAAGGCGGAGACCTTGATCAGCGGCGAGCCAACCGTGGCGGCGACAAGCGAGGTCAGTGCCGAAATGTTGGCTGAGGCGTCGGAAACGTTGGAGGAGATCCCGTCGACCTTTGCCAGCTGGAGGTTCGTGGTGGAGACCGTGGTCGTCACTTCGTCGATCAGCGGGGTGGTCTCGTCGCTCAAGGTCTTGATCGATCCGCGAAGCTCGTCGAACACCTTCCCAAGCTTGAGGATGGGGACGGCCAGCAGCGCAACCAGCACGGCAAAAACCCCGGCTGCGATCAGACCGGCTATATCTCCACCTGACATGGTTCTCCTTGGGTTGTTTTCGAAGAGTTTCCGCTATGTACCTTACCCATTGACGGGGCCGGACACTTACTTGGCGGCGGCGCGTTCCCCACCCGGCCGGTGCGCGGACACGGCCGGGAAACGAAACAGCCCGCGGCGCAAAGGCCGCGGGCTGTTCCAGTTTCGCCTTGGCTCCCGCAGGCGGGAGCGCAGTCGAATTAGCGTGCGTAGTATTCCACCACGAGCTGCTCTTCGCAGGTCACGGGGATTTCCGAGCGCTTCGGGCGGCGAACCAGGCGAGCCTGCAGCTTGTCCAGGGAGACATCCAGGTAACCCGGAACAGCGGGCAGGACGTCGCGGTGGGCGCCGGCAGCGGCAACCTGGAACGGCGTCATGGTCTCGCTGCGCTGGTGCACATGGATGAGCTGGCCTTCGGACACGCGGAACGACGGGCGGTCCACGCGGGCGCCGTCAACCATGATGTGGCGGTGCACAACAAGCTGGCGGGCCTGGGCGATCGTCCGGGCGAAGCCGGCACGCAGCACGAGGGCGTCAAGACGCATCTCGAGAAGCTCGATCAGGTTTTCACCGGTCAGACCGGCGGTGCGGCGGGCTTCCTCGAAGACACGGGTCATCTGTGCTTCGCGGATGCCGTACTGTGCGCGCAGGCGCTGCTTTTCGCGCAGGCGGACTGCGTAGTCGCTGTCCTGCTTGCGGCGGGCGCGGCCGTGCTCACCCGGGGGGTAAGGCCGGCGCTCGAAGTACTTTGCTGCCTTGGGGGTCAAAGCAATGCCGAGGGCGCGCGAAGCGCGGGCCTGACGGCGTGCACGTGTGTTGTTAGCCACGTTCACCTTTCACTGTTTGGCGGTTTTGCCGTGTGCCGCCGGGTTGCCCCGCCGTACACGGCTAATACGTAGTCACTGGCCTCCATTAGGGAGAGCTCCGGCCAACCGCTGCCTTCTGCTGCAACGCAGCTGCCGGGACACAGATCCACCATGCTCCGGAGGGTATCCGGCGTCGTGGTGGGGAGTTCCGGCGTTGCGCTTGCCAGTCAACCATCAATCCTAGCACGCAGGCGCCTGTACCCGGAGCCTGCTGCTGCGGCGGTACGCCGCGGAAACGTCCGGCCTACTTGCCGCGGATGATCCCGCGCAGCCGCTCCAGCCGGGCAGAGATGTCCCGCTCCGCACCGTTGGCTGTGGGCTGGTAGTAGTCCTTGCCCACCAGATCGTCGGGAGCGTACTGCTGGGTGGCCACGCCGTGCGGCTGGTCATGCGAATAGATGTAGCCCTTGCCATGCCCGAGCTGCTTGGCCCCGGGATAGTGGGCGTCGCGAAGGTGCGGCGGAACGCCCGTGCCATAGCCGGCCCGCACGTCCGCCGTCGCGGCGCCGATGGCTTTGTAGGACGCATTGGACTTCGGCGCCGTGGCAATGTGCACCACCGCCTCGGCAAGGATCAGCCGGCCCTCAGGCATGCCGATCATCTGCACCGCCTGGGCGGCGGCTACGGCGGTCTGCAGCGCGGTCGGGTCCGCCATGCCCACGTCTTCGGCAGCCGAGATCATGAGCCGCCGGGAGATGAACCGCGGGTCCTCCCCCGCTTCGAGCATCTTGGCCAGGTAGTGCAGGGCGGCGTCGACGTCGGAGCCCCGCAGCGACTTGATGAAGGCACTGGTGACGTCGTAGTGCTGGTCCCCCGCGCGGTCATAGCGCAGGGCCGCGACGTCCAGGGCCTGTTCGGCATGCTCAAGGAGGACGGCAGGAACCTCCACGTCCGGATCACGTTCGGAATAGGCGACGCCGGCTGCGGCTTCCAGCGCGGTCAGCCCGCGCCGGGCATCCCCGGCCGCGAGGCGGACCAGGTGCTCGAGTGCTTCGTCGCTGAGTTCCACCCGGCCGGCGAGGCCGCGTTCATCCTTGACGGCGCGGACCAGCAGCGCCGCAATGTCTTCTTCGGTGAGCGGCTTCAGCGTCAGGAGCAGTGACCGTGAGAGCAGCGGGGAAACAACGGAGAAGGACGGGTTCTCCGTGGTCGCCGCGATCAGGACCACCCAGCGGTTCTCCACCCCGGGCAGCAGCGCATCCTGCTGTGCCTTGTTGAAGCGGTGGATCTCGTCGAGGAAGAGCACGGTTGTGACGCCGTGCAGGTCCCTGGACGTCAGGGCCTCATCCATGACCCGGCGGACGTCCTTCACGCCGGAGGTGATTGCCGAGAGCTCCACGAATTTGCGGCCCGGGCCGCGGGCGACCACGTGGGCAAGTGTGGTCTTGCCGGTTCCCGGAGGGCCCCAGAGCATGACCGAGGACGGGCCCGCAGGTCCGCCCTGCGGCGCTTCGGCAAGGGTCCGCAGCGGTGATCCGGGGGTGAGCAGGTGCTGCTGGCCCACCACCTCATCCAGGCTGCGGGGGCGCATGCGTACCGCCAGGGGGCTGCGCGGGCGCTGCCGGGCCCCGTCGTCGTCCCGTTCCCCGGCCGCGTCGCCGCCGTCCCCGGGGTCCTGGTCCTCATCGCTGCTGAACAAGTCATTCACGCTTCAAGGCTACCGCCCCGCCGAGAGGCCACTTACGGCTCTTTTCAGCGCTGAAACGAGCCGTAACTGGCCTCTCGCGGGTCAGAGCGTGACGGAACCGTCGATGCAGGTGACCGACTCGCCGCCGATCCAGATCCGGCCCTCCCGGGTGAACACCCGCACCAGGCCGGAACGGTGGACGGCTGTGCCCTGGGTGACGGTGTAGCGTTCTTCGGCGATGCCCTGGCCGATCAGCCATTGGGCCAGGCCTGCGTTGAGGCTGCCCGTGACCGGGTCCTCCGAGACACCCAGGCCGGGCGCGAAGGCACGTACCTCGAAGTCCGTCTCCGCCGATTCGGGCTGCGGGCCTATGACCCCCACCCGGAGGCCGCCAATCGCTGCATGGTCCGGCGTCAGCGACAGCACCGTTTCGGCGTCAGGGAGCAGCAGTCCCAGCCAGCCCGGACCGTTGTCCACCCACTGGTGGCCCTTGACCTGGTCCGGCCGCAGGCCCAGGGCGGCTGTGACCCTGGCCAGAATGTCCTCTTCCACGGGTCCGGTGCGGATCAGGCGGGGCGCCGCGAACGCAGCGAGGCCGGCATTGACGCGCAGGGGAACCAGGCCGATTCCACATTCCTGGACCACGAGGCCCGGTTTCATCGGGGTGTTTCCCGCTTCCGTCCAGGCGTGGCAGGTGCCCAGCGTAGGGTGCCCGGCGAACGGTATCTCCCCTCCGGGCGTGAAGATCCGGACCCGGTAGTCAGCCTCGTCCTGGATGGCCGGGAGCACGAAGGTCGTCTCCGACAGATTCGTCCAGCGGGCAAACTGCTGCATCTGCTCGTCGTCGAGGCCCTCCCCGTCCAGCACTACCGCAAGCGGGTTGCCCTGGTACGGCTTGTTGCCGAAGACGTCTACCTGTTTGAACCAGCGTTGTCTCATGCGGACACTGTAATGGCTGGCCGGGGCGGTACCGTTCCTATTCCCGTGTCCGTTGCTGGCTGGGATCGGCGCATGAACAGAGCGCCCGCCGGGAGGAAAGCAGCCGGAACTGCCGCCGTGCTGCTTGGCGGGTCCGCGGATCCTCGATTTCCTTGTTCCGTTGTGGGCCGGCAGCGGGCTGGCTGGCGGATAAGCGCCCGAGGACCGTCACCGCGGCGTCCGGCGCCCTGCTCTATGCCGTGAGCTGTCTCGGCTACGCGCTGGCCGGTTCCTTGTCCGTTGCCTTCGGCGCAGCGATCCTCGGCGGTGTGGGCGGGGCCCTCTTCTGGGTGTCCATCCGCGCCCTTGCCGCAGAGTTCCCGGACCGTGACTCAGGTTCCATGGCTGGCCTGCTCTCTTCCGAAGCGTTTGGTCGTGCTGCTTTGCGCTCCGCGCAGGCGTCCGACGTCGCCGGAAGATGATCCCGGGCCGGTCCAGGACGCGCCGCCGCGCTCTGGGTACTCACCAGCGTTTCCTGGCACTGCTGCCGCCGATGTACGGGGAGGTCGCCGCGGAACTGAACCCGCGCCGCCTCGGCCGGGCGATGAGCATCCTAGGCAACGCGGGCCAGCTCGGCTCGGCCATTGGTTCGCTGCTGGCGGGCTTCCTCTACGCCGGGGGCTCCTGGCTGGCAGCCTGCCTGGTCTTCGCTGCAGTTCTGCTCGCTGGAGGTGTGCTGGGACCGTTGGCGCTGGCGAAGATAGGCGTCCGGGACCGTCCCGGTTCGGCCGCGGCGGACACATCCCTGGAGCTGCTGCCGGAATAGCGGGCGCGCCCTAAGACAGCCCGTTACGAACTGTTGCGGCGTGTGTACGCCTCACAGCGCGGGTTTGCGCGCGGGATACCGCGCCCCTAGATTGGTAGCCAGAATCAAGAGTTCCAGCCAGAGGCCCTGGCCGGCTGGACGGCAACCCTCTCGCCGTAGCGGGGTGCTCCAGGTGACGATTCGGCGGCTCCGGCGGATTTCCCGGTGCCGCAAGTACAGCGCCGCATCCGGCTCCTTGCCGCAGGCTGCGCGTCAGGCAGAGGAATCTTCATGGCACTCGAAACCGATCTCCAGCCAAATGCACTGCGCCAGGCCTTTGGGCGCTTCCCGTCCGGAATCGCAGCACTCTGCGCCGAAGTTGACGGCGCCCCGCAGGGAATCGTGGCCTCCTCCTTTACTGTCGGGGTGTCCATGGATCCGCCCCTGGTGATGTTCGCCGTGCAGAACACCTCCCGCACCTGGCCGGTACTGCGTTCGGCGGGCCGGATCGGAGTGTCCATCCTGGGCACGGGGCACGACGGCGTCTGCCGCCAGATCGCTTCCCGGGACGGCGACCGGTTTGCAGGCCTGAGCCTGCACGAAGCAGAGACCGGTGCACTGTTCCTGGACGAGGCAGCGCTCTGGCTCGAATGCTCGGTCGAAAACGAGGTTCCGGCCGGGGACCACGCCGTCGTCCTGCTTCGGGTGCACGGCTATTCCACTCACGACGGCGCCCATGAGCCGCTGGTCTTCCACGGTTCGGCGTTCCGCAATCTGGCTGTCCCTGCCTTCGCCTGACCAGCCTCAAACTCACAGAACTCATATAGACTCATCGAGCCCGCGCAAACTCACAAAGCACACAGCGACTCACAGGAGTCTGTCCGCATGGAAAACCCGTTCCGACCTTCCGCCGGGGCCACTCCCCCGCAAATCCTGGGACGGGAGGGCGTGCTGGATGAGTTCCAGTACGGACTCCGTTTGGGGTCCGGCGCCCCCGGCCTGCTGACGATCTTTACCGGTGCACGGGGCATCGGCAAGACCGTCATGCTCGGCGCCGCACATGACCTGGCCCGCGAAAGCGGCTGGGCTGTCATCTCCGAGACCGCCACGCCGGGATTCGTCGGCCGCATTGGCGAATCGATGCGCCGCCTGGCCGAGGAACTGGGGGACGGGCCCAAGACCCGCCGCATCACCGCCCTCGCAGCTGCCGGTTTCAGCATTACGACCCAGCTGCCGCCCGAACGGCAGGTCGCGTGGCGCGGTGTCGGGGAGGAACTGTTGACCCTCCTGGACGAACACCGCACCGGCCTCATCATCAGCGTGGACGAGATCCACGCCGCTGACCGAAGCGAGCTCGCGCAGCTTGCCGCCAGCGTGCAGCATTTCATCCAGGCCCGGCTGCCGATCGGACTGGTCTTCGCGGGGCTGCCAGCGGCAGTTTCGGATCTGCTGAACGAGGGCGTGGCGACGTTCCTGCGCCGGGCCGACAAGATCGACCTGCATGCCGCTGCTGTGCGGGAGGTTGAAGAGTCCTTTGCTTCAACCTTTGCCGGCGCCGGCTTCCAGATCAGCCCCGATCTGGTGAGCCGCGCCGCACAGGCGACCGGCGGCTATCCGTTCCTGATCCAGCTGGTGGGCTACTTCCTCTGGCGGGAGGCGGAGACGCAGGCCGGCCACCTCGGAACGGATGCCGTCCAGCGGGCCATAGACGCAGCCCACCGGCGCAACGCGCGCACCGTCATTGAGGCAGCCCTGGCGACGGCGTCGGCCAAGGACCGGGAATTTCTCTCAGCCATGGCGGTGGATGACGGCCCGTCCCTGGCCGGCGACATCGGCCGCCGCCTTGGCGCGAAAACCAACCTGGTGGCCAACTACCGGTCCCGGCTGCTGGCAGCCGGACTTATCGAGTCCACCGGACACGGCAAAGTGGACTTCGCCATCCCGGGCCTGCGGCAGCACCTGCGCCGTCAGGCGGGCATGAGCGCTCTACCCGCAGAACCCTAAAAAGCACAGACGCTTAAAGCACAGAGCCCGGCCGCCTAAGTGGCGGCCGGGCCCTTATGCAGGCTGGGTCGGGCTAGGAAGCGGGAGCCTCGGCCGGCTTGTCCTGCTTCTTCTCCGGCTTGAAGTCGACGCCGGCTTCCTTGCGCTGCTGGGCACTGATCGGCGCCGGAGCGGAGGTCAGCGGATCGTAGCCGCCGCCGGACTTCGGGAAGGCGATGACGTCGCGGATCGAGTCGGCGCCGGCCAGCAGGGCCACCACACGGTCCCAGCCGAAGGCGATGCCGCCGTGCGGCGGAGCGCCGTACTTGAAGCCTTCGAGCAGGAAGCCGAACTGCTCCTGGGCGGTCTCCTCGGAGATGCCCATGACCTTGAACACGCGTTCCTGCACATCGCGCTGGTGGATACGGATGGAACCGCCGCCGATCTCATTGCCGTTGCAGACAATGTCGTAGGCGTAGGCCAGGGCCGAGCCGGGATCCGCGTCGAAGGTGTCCATGAACTCGGGCTTCGGGGAGGTGAAGGCGTGGTGCACCGCAGTCCACTCGCCTTCGCCTGCGGCGACGTCACCGGCGGCAACGGCCGCGGCGGCGGGCTCGAACATCGGGGCGTCAACGATCCAGACGAAAGCCCAGTCCTTCGGATCGATGAGGCCGGTGCGGTGGCCGATTTCAACACGGGCAGCGCCAAGCAGGGCCCGCGCCGAGGACGCGTCGCCGGCGGCGAAGAAGATGCAGTCGCCGGGCTTGGCGCCGACCTTCTCTGCCAGGTTTTCGCGCTCGAAGTCGGTGAGGTTCTTGGCGACCGGTCCGGTGAGGGTTCCGTCTTCCTGAACCAGGACGTAGGCCAGGCCCTTGGCACCGCGCTGCTTGGCCCATTCCTGCCAGGCATCGAGGGTGCGGCGGGCCTGCGAGGCACCGCCGGGCATGACCACGGCGCCGACGTAGGGTGCCTGGAAGACGCGGAAGGTGGTGTCCTTGAAGAACTCGGTGAGCTCGGTCAGTTCCAGGCCGAAGCGCAGGTCCGGCTTGTCCGAACCGTAGCGGGCCATGGCATCGGCGTAGGTCATCCGGGCGATCGGGGTCTGGATCTCGACGCCGATCAGCTTCCAGAGTGCCTTCACGATCTGCTCGCCGAGGGCAATGATGTCATTCTCTTCGACGAAGCTCGCTTCGATGTCCAGCTGGGTGAACTCCGGCTGGCGGTCGGCGCGGAAGTCCTCGTCGCGGTAGCAGCGGGCAATCTGGTAGTACTTCTCGAAGCCGCCTACCTGCAGGAGCTGCTTGAACAGCTGCGGGGACTGCGGCAGCGCGTACCAGGAACCGGGTGCCAGGCGGGCAGGCACCACGAAGTCGCGGGCGCCTTCCGGGGTGGAACGTGTGAGGGTGGGGGTTTCGATTTCGACGAAGCCCTCGCCGTGCAGCAGTTCGCGGGCTACGCGGTTGGCCTCGGAGCGCAGGCGCATCGCGGCGGCCGGGGCCGGGCGGCGCAGGTCGAGGTACCGGTGGCGCAGGCGGGCCTCTTCGCCGACCTCTACGTGCTCGTCGATCTGGAACGGCAGCGGATCGGAGGTGTTCAGGATGACGACGTCGTCGGCAATGACCTCCACCTCGCCGGTGGCCAGCGCGGGGTTCTCGTTGCCTTCGGGGCGGCGCTCGACCTTGCCGGTGATCTGCAGGACGTACTCGTTGCGCAGGCCGTGGAAGACGTCCTCTTCACGGACAACAACCTGGGCGACACCGGAGGCATCACGCAGGTCGAGGAAGGCCACGCCTCCGTGGTCCCGGCGGCGGGCTACCCAGCCGGCCAGGGTGACGGTCTGTCCAATATGCTCGGCCCTCAGGGAACCAAGGGCATGTGTGCGCAGCACAGCAGTCCTTTCAACTTCGATTGGTTGCGGAAACCACCTGTTTCCGCCCATTGTGAGTAGAGATCTTCTTTGAGTTTACCGGTGATACCTTCTGTTCCCGGCCAAGGGCAGACTGATCGGAGGATGAGTGTCCGGCAACGCTGCCATGCACCGCCCGCTGGGCGGCTTCGACGCGACGACTGCCGGCATCGGATCCATCGTGGGCGCCGGAGTCTTCGTCGTCTTCCCCGCGGCCGTGGCTGCGGACGGCGGCCCGCTGGCGTTGCCGCTGGCGATCGCCGCCGTCGTCGCCTATGCGTGCGGCGTCGCGATTTTCCAGATCAGCGCGGCGCTGGATGAGGGCCAGGCCAATTACGACGACGGCGGCACCCGGGCGGCGCGGGTCATCCTTGGCCCCACTGCGGCTTTCGTCACCGGATGGATCTTCCTGTGCTCCCGGCTGGCGGCAGCTGCGGTGGCGGCGCTGATGCTGGGCACCTACCTGCTGCCGGACTATGGCGTTGCGGTGGCAATAGGCGCGGTCACAGGAACTGCCCTGCTCAACCTGGCCGGCGCCACGCGCAGCGATTGGGTGTCCCGGTTCATTGTCGCGTTCGTGATCGCCGTGCTTGCCTTCGTTGCCGTGGTGGCATTCAACTCGGATCAGCCCGGCGGGATCCCGAAACTCGCTACGCTGCCTGAACCCGGCTTTACCGGGGTGCTGGAAAGCTCGGCGCTGCTGTACTTCGCGTTCATTGGCTACGGCTATCTGGCTTCGCTGGGGCCGCACGTCCGCTCCCCCGGACGCAACATTCCGCTGGCGCTGCCGGCAGCTATCGCCGTCGTCCTGGGCTTGTACCTGGTGCTCGGTGAATCGCTTCTCAGCTATTTCGGAGCGCCGGGACTCGCGGGGCAAACCGCACCCATGGTGGTCCCGGTGGCTGACATGAGCGGCGGCGTGGGGACCGGCGTCGTCCTGATTGCCGCGGCTGCCGCTGGGCTCGGCGCGCTCTCTGCCCTGAACGCGGGCTGCGCCCGCATCGCTGCGTCCATGGCCGCCGAAGGCGAACTCCCCCGGCTGTTCGGCAGCCAGCGGTCCGTCCTCCGGGGGCGTCCGGAAACGCCCTGGGTCGGCATGGTGGCCGGAGCCGGCGTCGTCATTGTCCTCATCTTGGCCTTCCCGGCGCCCACGCTGCTGGGGGTCGCGGCATTTACCGGGCTGCTCTATGCCGGGGGCACCGCGGCGATCGCCTTCACGCTGCACTCGCGGCGCTGGTATACGCCGCGCGCACTGAATGTGCTGGGCCTTGCCGGAGCGCTGCTGCTGGCGCTGTCCCTTCCGCTGCTGGACATCGCGCTGGGGCTGATGGCGGTTGTTGCCGGTGCCGTGGTGCGGCTGACGTTCCGGCGGGGACGTTGACTGCCCCTGTATCGTGGAAGCCAGCAACACGTCTATGACATGGGGGTTTACGTGCAGAAGTTCACCAAGGTTCCGGGTCTGAAACTGCTGGTCCCCCAGCTCCTGCTGCTGGCGCTGGCTCTGGTCCTGAATCTCTCTATTCCGGAAAAGAGCGCCCTAGTCTGGACCGCTTCAGCCCTGCTGGCGATCGCGGTCCTTCTGACTCTGCTGTCGGTCCTGCTGGCCCGTAAGCACGCTGCCGCTTAGGCGGTTCCCGCCACCAGCAGCCAGGCTTCCACTTCCGCGAGCAGCTCCGCTTTGCGCTCATCCGACGCGAACGACGCCGTAATGGAGTTCTCCGCGAGCCTGGCCAGCTGCGCGGGGTTGAGGTCGAAGGTCTCCCGCAGGACGGCGAAATTGTCATCGACGTAGCCGCCGAAGTAGGCAGGATCATCGGAGTTCACCGAGACGTTCAGACCCTGTTCCAGCAGCAGCGGGAGCGGATGGGATTCCAGTGAATCGACGGCCTGGAGCCGGACGTTGGAGAGCGGGCAGATGGTCAGCGGGATCTGGTCACGTTCCAGCCGGGCGACCAGCTCCGGGTCATCCATGCAGCGGATGCCGTGGTCAATCCGGTCCACCAGCAGCAGGTCCAGGGCCTGTTCGATGTAGTGCGACGGCCCCTCCTCCCCCGCGTGCGCGACCAGCTTGAGGCCGGCGGCACGGGCCTGCTCATAGAGCGGCACAAAGTTCTCCGGCGGGTTGCCCAGCTCGGCAGAGTCCAGGCCGATGCCGATGATCGGGGCCTTCATGGCCAGCAGCTCTGCGAGGACCCCGGATGCTTCCTCCTCCGGACGGTCGCGGAGGAAGGCTGCGATCAGCGCCGTGGAGATGCCGTACTCCGCCTCGGAGATTTCCAGCACCGAGGCCACACCGCCAATACAGGTTTCCAGCGCGACGCCGCGGGCCAGGTGCGCCTGCGGGTCCACCATCAGTTCCACGTGCCGGACGCCGGCTGCCGCGGCGCGGGCCAGGTAGGCGCGGGTCATGTCCGCAAAGTCCGCTTCGGTCCGCAGCACGTCCATGTTGGCGTAGTAAAGGTCCAGGAAGGACTGCAGGTCCGTGAACTCGTAGCGGGCTCGGAGTTCGTCCAGATCCGCGTAGGGCAGCTCGATGCCGTTGCGGGCAGCCAGTTCGAAGATCAGTTCCGGTTCCAGCGTTCCTTCAATGTGGAGGTGGAGTTCGGCGCAGGGCAGCTTGCTCAAGGGGGTCCTCTCAAAAGTTCCGTCCGGCGTGGCGCGCCGCGCCGTCCTCTTAAGCCTAGGTTGCCTTCGCCGCGGAGACCATTCCGGGAATGCGGACAGGGAAGCTGCGCGTCAGCGTCCCGGGAACAACCCCGGGTGGCCGGAAACTACAGGGAGGATTGTGACGGCTCCGGCTGTTCGCCGGCCAGCCAGCCGACGACGCCGGCCGCAGGTCCGCTCGGAGCGCTGCGCCAACCGGTTCCAGCCCACAGATGGAGGGTATCGGCGTCGCCGGATTTACCGGCGGCCTGGCGCAGGGCGCGGGTGAGGTGGTGGACGGCGGGATAGGCGTTCAGCGCATCCGGCTCGTGCCGGTCGATAAAACCGTTGCGCAGCGCCCGTGCCGGACGGCCCGTGAAGGCCCGGGTAAGGACGGTTTCGGTGAAGGTATCGTCGGCCAGGGCTGTCCGGTGCGTTGGTGAGGTGCCGGCTTCGTCGGCGCGCAGCAGCAGCGTGCCCACGGCCACCGCTTCGGCACCGGCTGCCAGCAGTGTGCGGACCGCAGCGGGTCCGTCGACGCCGCCCGCGGCAATGATCGGCAGAACCGTCTCGGCGCTGACTGAGCGGACCAGGTCTTCGGTGCTAACCGGCTCAATCCTGCGCGCCGGGTCGAAGGTGGCACTGTGTCCGCCGGCGTCGGGGCCCTGCACCACCAGCCCGTCCATACCCGCTGCCTCCGCTTGGCGTGCTTCCGCGGGCAAGGTTACCGAGGCAAGGACGCGGGTCCCGGCAGCCTGCAGCGCGGCAATATCCGCCGGCTCCGGCAGGGCGAAGGTTAGCGATACAACCGGGACCGGATCGCGGAGAAGGAGCGCGATTTTTTCCTCCCAGAAGTCCACGTCGGCCACTGGCTGCTCGCTGAGGGTCAGCCCGTAGCGGTCTGCTTCGGGCTGCAGCCGCCGGGCACAGGCGCGGAAGGCAGCTTCGTCGACGGGATCCGGGGCCGGAACGAAAAGGTTCACGCCGAAGGGATGCCCACTGGCTCGGAGCATGCTGATCTCCACGGCGAGGGCTTCCGGCGTTTTGTAGCCGCCTGCCAGGAATGGAAACCCGCCAGCTTCGGCAACGGCGGAGGCCAGCGCCGTCGTCGTTGGTCCGCCGGCCATGGGTGCAGCGGCAATCGGCAGGCGGGAGGGCAGGATGGGATGGTTCATCGAGGCGCCTTTCTCAATGTAGGCCAGGTCATTCGGCGGCGGCCTGTCCGGGGGTAAACAGGTCCTCGATCCGGCAGTCGAAAACGGCGGCCAGCCGGAAGGCAAGCGGCAGTGACGGATCGTACCGGCCCTTTTCTATGGAGATGATGGTCTGCCGTGAGACTCCCAGTTCGTCAGCGAGGTACTGCTGGGACCAGCCGCGCTCTGAACGACGGCGGCTCAGCGAGTTCTCCATCAGGCAGCGGTTTTCTTTTGCCAGAGGTAGCGCACGCCGAAGTCCAGCATGGCGAAGGCCACCACGCCTCCCAGGACCAGCCCGGCAGTGCCCTCGGTTCCCAGGAACGTGAGGGCGGCGCAGCCCAGTCCCCCAACCAGGAGAATGTCCGTGAACGCGCCGCTGGCCGCTTTGTCATACCAGGCGGATTCGACGGAGTCTTCGGGTTTCTCGATGGCACCGGCGATAGTTGAGCGGTCAACGAGCACCACCCAGGCCAGCACCGCTGCGATAGGCAGCGTAAAGACGGCCATGATACCGAAGGCCAGCAGCGGGCGGTCTCCGTTCCGCAGCAGCATAAAGAGCCAGCCCAGTGCAGCTGACACAAGCACAGCAACGGCCAGCGAGGCGGCCAGCAACTGGGCGGTGCTGCCGCCAAACCGCGCACGGCCCCATTTGCTCCGGGCATTCTCCACGCTCATCAGTCAGCCTTTCTCCGGTTCGGAACCCACCTGTCAAGGAAACTGTACTGTCAAGCGGACTGTACGTAAAGGGTGTTTGACCATTGGGTCGCACTGCGAGGCGGACGACAGGCTCTTGCGTTGGAGCGCGCATGCTCTCAGGACGACGCGGCAGAAGTCGGCTTGAGCGAGATGGAAAATAAGTTCGTTCTGTTGGACGGCGATGAGCCGCCGCAACTTCCTTTGGCAGGATGCGGATACGACATTTGGAGGGCCAGCTTGGCCCACATGGGCGTCCTCACCGCGCCGGGGCTGCGGCGGCAGGGACATGCTGCCACTGCCGTTTCGGTTGCCGTGGGCGAGGCGATGGATGTGGCGGTCAAGGATCCTCAGCGGGACTTTTGGGGCCTGAACTCATTCCCATTTACAGGCATCCTCGTTTGATTCATAGTCTAGGCATGAGATGGGTTGGCACTCTCCCCGAAGACGCCCCCGACCCCCGCGCTGAATGGGTCGAGAACCTGACGCGCATGCCCATTCCGGTGCTAGGGCTTATGCCCCAGCCGTCACTGGAGGACACGGACTCCGTCAGCCTGAACTACGCCCTGGATGACCGTGGGTACAGCGAAATGACAGCGAGCATCACCTACACTCTCTGGCGAAACCCGGATGATCGCTCAGACCCGGCTAACCTCGCGGACCTCGACGAGGAGACCCGAAGGGCGCTCGAAGAAGTTCCGCCATGGCCCCGGCCCCCTTGGCTGATCGAACAAGTGGAGCGAATGCGCTACCCGCAGCTGTGGGAGGCCGTGCGAACCACTTGGCACCGCGAGCCGTCCGAGTGCTCTTCACTTCAGAGCCTCCTGGCTGACCATGTCAACCACATCCTGATGAACCAGTATCGGCAGGAGCTCTGGCCCGGCGGTAAACCCTGGGACCAGCACGCACCCGCAGTGACCGGCCGGATGGTCAACAGCCCAGCCAGAACCGTTATCAACGGAGTCGACGTACCCGGTGCAGAGGTCGATACTGACCCGTTCGTGTACGGCATCGGAGCCCGCCTCGCTGGCGGCGGCGTCGTGACCGCAGTACTTCCACGCGCTGATCTCAAACGGATCCAGGTCCGGTTCACGATCCGAAGCTAACGGCCACACTTCTGTGCCCAAAAAGGGGATCGGCTACCGCGACACGACATTTCTACTTGCTGTGGTGGGAGTATGACGGAATGGCTACTCTCGATTTGCGTATTCTGCCCGCGGGAGAGGTTGAGCTGCACGACGAGCGACGCCGACGCCGCTGGTCCGTGGAGCTCGAGCCGTTCGAGATCGGAGTCGTTCCTATCACTAAGGCCGAATACGCGCAGGGGATGGGAACTGGCGAATCGATTGCACGTTCGCCCGCGGTCGACCTGAGCTGGTTTGATGCGGTCATGTTTTGCAACGCTGCGTCGGTTCGGGACGGCCTCGCACCCGTTTACCTAGTGAACAAGGAAGGCGTGACTTGGCAGACCGAAGTCTCCGGGTACCGGCTGCCAACGGAAGCTGAGTGGGAGTATGCCTGCCGAGCAGGTACGACCGGCCCGCACTACGGGCCCCTCGCGCACATCGCGTGGACGGCCGAGGATGAGGTGGAAGAACTTCAGGCTGTCGGGTCGAAGGAGCCTAACCTTTTCGGCTTGTATGACACTCTGGGGAACGCCTGGGAATGGTGCTGGGATCTGCTCGACCCAGCACGCTATGGGGACTACCGGGTTTTCCGCGGAGGTGGATTCGCCGATAAGCGATGGAGCGTCCGGGCGTCCACACGGCGGGGCGGAGGGCCGGGGATGAAGCATCCCGACGTCGGCATGCGAGTGGCCAAAGGGGCATTTCACACGGGGCAAGCAGCACAAGGTTGGTCAGCTGAGGCAGACATTGAGCGGGGAGTATTCAGCGGACCTTTGCCGTCAGGCTGGACGCCCCTGGCCGAATAACACATACCACCCATTTTGCGGCCCCCGTTGACGCGCAGAGGGATCCTCTAGCGCTCATTCGAAGACTAGGCGTTTAGGAGCACAGTCGTTTGGGTTCCAGCATGCATGGAACCGGCACGGAGGGCCGTGCTCCATGGGCCGGCCTCATGCGCGCCGATCGGCGCTCCACCATACGTAGAGAAGCCACACCGCCAGGACCCAAAGGAGTACCGCGACGATGATGGTGGATGGCGACGGCCCAGGACTGCATTCACCGGCCACGGCAACAAAGTCAGTACAGGTTCCCGCCCGCCAGAACATCGCCACCACGCCTGCAATCGACGCCGCAATGGCAGCATATAGCCACTTGAAACGACGTTTTCCCCGCTTGATCACGATTTCCTCCTGACCAGGCCGGCAGCTTTGATATTGCTGTCTCGCACACTACGTTATGCCCACCGGCGAAGAAACTCTGCATTGGATCAGAGCCCACGCAGCCGTGCGTGCATCCGCGATCACTCGAAAGTAATGGTTCTAGATCACTGCTATATACGCCGAGGATGCCGGTCCCCTAGGTGCTGCCAGCCGGCGAAGGAACACGCGCTGCTCATCACCCGGGAAACCGTCCCGCTTGAGGGTCCTTCAGCGCGACGCACAGCGGAAGGCAGGTCAGCACTTGAGACGTCCCATTAGCCGATCCCTGACCGCGACGCTTGCCGCATCCAACAGAATGGTAATGAACGAGCGGACTCGTCCGTAACCTGACGGATTGGACGACATGGATTTCTCCATCAAGGGTGAATTCTTACGAATGCTAATCGGTACCTGGATTCGAGGGGCCTTTGGATGGAGCTTGTTCGGATCCACCAACGGTTCGTTTAGGGTGGCACAGAGCCTATCGCGACGATAATGCGGATTTCCAGAAGAAGAGTTAGGTTTCCGACGGTGCAACCAACCACAACCGATCTTTCCCGGAGCAGCACGCCCTGGTGGTCAACCAGTTGGACGCGAACGCTAATTGGTTTGGCCCTAATTCCCGCTTACGTGCTCCTCCTGCATCATTTTGCCTACCTATCCACAGATGCCATTCAGACCCGCTCCCAAGGACTTGCTGCGGCACTGGGTGACGCAGCTTTATGGGGTGCCGTTGCGATGGCAGGTTTCGGACTACTCGGGATCCTGGCCACCTCCTACTTCCCAAACAGGCGTCCCGCCGTCCCCGCATGGTCCCTCGTCGTCTTGATGCTGCTTAGCATGGTCAGCATATGGATCCTGACCGTGCTCACCATAGGTGCCTCAAGCCTGCATGATTCGCCGACCCCACCTTCGCTTGCACAGCGACTCCACGTCGGGAATTGGGCGCATTTCTTGTACATACCGGTAACACTTCTCGTCGCTGGATCAGCACTGATCCAGCGAATGAAAGGCCAACGTCAGCACAGGCAATGGTCCTGGATTGGGTTCACGCTCGGCACCGCTCCGTTCTTTGCCGCTACCCTGCTACTCGCGATCGAGATCGGCGCAGAACTCGGCTGAGTGAAGCGTAGTCCCCTACTCCGGCCGTCGATCCGCCCTCATTCACCGAGCACGCAGCGATTCAAGAAGCTGAACCGTGAGCGCCGCGGCGCGCACCCTGTCCCGTAAGCCGGTCCATCAGCGCGACGCACAGTGGGAAAGAAGGTAAGGACTAGAGGCGTCCCATTAGCCGATCCTTCACCGCAACAGCTCATGGGCACGGGCGAGCCGGAATATGCCCAGCGGAACTTGGTCCGCTTCGCCTGTGGGCATGGGGCAATGGCATCGCCCTCTGAGTGTTGCTAAACAAGTACAACTCAGTCGAGGGAACTAATACATCCGATCCCACGAGCCAGCGATAGGATCGGCGCATGACCAATCTGAATGCAATTCCCAAGGAGACAAAGGACTGGTCATTCGTGGCCGATGAAGGCTGTTCTGAATGCGGATATTCGCCCCACTTCGGTCAGGAGACCGGGAGCCGCCTTCGCCATACCGCGACCGCTTGGAGAGAATTCCTCAGCCATCCTCAAGCTTCCCAGCGACCCGTAGCCCATGTATGGTCGCCTCTCGAATACGCAGCCCATGTCCGTGACATGTGCCGGCTGGCATGTGAGCGAGTCAGGCTCATGCTGGCAGAAAGCGTGCCGACTTTTTCAAACTGGGATCAAGACGAACAAGCCGAAATCAACGACTATCTGAACTCGGACAGACTCGCCCTCTCTGCAGATCTAGAAAGCCACTTGGAACTTGCTGCTCGTGTATTTGACCAGGTTCCCTCCAGTTCCTGGGAACGCGCAGGGCTCCGTGGGGATGGCAAAGAATTCACAGTGCAGTCCTTTTCATGCTTTGTCCTCCACGAGGTCGAGCATCATCTTCAGGATGCGTCGGAAGGACTGCGCAAAGTCCTCTAGTGTGCTGCCAGATCTACCGAGGACCAGGTCGCCGGTGGCCAACCTCAGCATTTGAAAAGCGCGTCATGCGCCCCCTGAGGGATCCCTTAGCGCGACGCAGGTGAGCCGACCTGGCGAGCGATATCGCTTTGCAGTTAGCCTCGCCTCAACCTCGCCCTATAGCCAAGAGTGATTACTGTAGTTGCGATTAGTCCCTGGCCCAGTCGCAAATGCCCGGAGCTTCAAGTGATGCCCCTGCGTATCCCCGGCCACCCGGCGCGCTTTCGCATAGCTCCTCGGCCATTGCCTTACTCAAGCTATAGACGGGCGGGAAGGCTGCGATGATGAGCAGCGTCACCGTAAAAAGGCACATCGCCCATGCCTTCCAGTTTGTCTCCGCGCGTCTCATGGCCCTCCAGGTCAGAAGAGCCGCAAATGCCAATGCGACAAATGGCAGGTACATCGCTACCTGGGTCCACACTGCACCCGTTCGCTGGACAAAGGAAACAAGAGTTACTGCGAACATGACGACCGAAAGCAGGATGGGCAGAAGCGTTACGACTACCACAACTGACACGAGGAGATCAGGCCTGGTTGACCTGCCCTGCCGCTTGAAACCCGTCGCGCTGCGCTGGGTACTCAACGCAGCGCATCCACAGCTGCGTTCTCGTAAGTGGCACGGCACAACTGCTCTGCGCGCACTTCAGGGTTCAACTCTTGCCATGTGTGTGCTTGGGCGGTGACTTCTGATTCGGGTAGGCCCATAGCTCTCAGCTGCTCGGGTGAAGCCATCACGCTGTTCTCCGGCCCGATCAGGTTGCTCCGGTCCAGGGCCGCGCCGGGACCGTTGGGATAATCAGCAGAACAAGCGATGAACGGTTCGTAGACCGCTGTCGTAGGATCATCCGTCAGTCCAGAAGGCTCCATTGCCGACCCCGATAGGGCAGCCAGTTCGGCAGCCGCCGTGCCCAGGCGGGGCTGTGCAGCGGGTTCATCGAGCTCCGACGCAGGCATTGTGGCTATCCCGAGGGCAAAGCCACCCAAGATCGATAGTCCAACGATCATTCCTACTGACGCTTTTCTGTTAATGGTGGTCCCCTGGCCCGCTGCTGCACCCCCTCGGTGCAACGGCCCCAGCCTAGCGGA
Organism: Arthrobacter sp. zg-Y916; assembly: GCF_020907385.1. Classification (NCBI taxonomy): domain Bacteria; kingdom Bacillati; phylum Actinomycetota; class Actinomycetes; order Micrococcales; family Micrococcaceae; genus Arthrobacter; species Arthrobacter sp. zg-Y916. The sequence goes on from NZ_JAJJOD010000003.1 coordinate 258,650, forward strand.
CGGTGCAGGACTCACGCCGAAGGTAAGCACTTGAGGGGTCCTATTAGGCGATCCGCTGGCGGAACTTGTTGGTGAGGCAGGATGAAGGCATGTTTGAACAATTCGTCGAATTGACAGTTGATGTCCGAGATCGAGAGTCTCAGCTCTTCGTTCGAGTTGGAGGGGAAGGGCCACCTGTTTTGCTGCTTCATGGCCACCCGAGAACTTCGGCGACGTGGCACCGAGTAGCACCTAGGCTGGTCGAGGCCGGGTTCCAAGTTGTTTGCCCTGACCTACGCGGATACGGGCGGTCCAGCAAACCGGAGCCCACTCGTGATCATTCAGCACATTCCAAACGTGCCACCGCGCGGGACATGCTTCACCTCATGAACCAGCTGGGCCACGAACAGTTTGCTCTAGCCGGCCATGACCGGGGCAGCTACTCCGCACTCCGTCTTGCCCTTGACTACCCGTCAGCGGTGTCAAAGCTCGCACTGCTGGACTGTATCCCCATCAGCGAACATCTCTCACGCGCCAACGCGAACTTCGCAACAAGGTGGTGGCACTGGTTCTTCTACGCCCAGCCGGAGATTCCTGAACGGGTCATAACCGCCGACCCCGACAGCTGGTACCAGGGTGATCCCGTGATCATGGGGCAGGAGAACTACGACGAGTGGCGTCAGGCAGTCCGAAATCCGGCGACAATCCGGGCAATGCTGGAGGATTACCGTGCCGGCCTAACGATCGACCGGGAACACGAGGAAGCGGATCTCGCGGCTGGCAAGATTCTGCAGATGCCGTTGCTGGTGCTTTGGTCCCTGCGGGATGACTTGGAACTGCTGTACGGTAATCCGCTCGACATATGGAAGGACTGGGCGTCCGACCTTCGTGGGCACGGCGTCGAGTCCGGCCACCACATGGCAGAAGAAGCCCCCGACGAACTTGCAATGACACTCATCAACTTCTTCTGACTCTGCGCAGTTTTCCACCCCGGGGATCAAAGAGTTCCGAGTACCGCCGCTGGGCATCTGGTGAGTCGACGGTGAGTTCAGCCCATCGTTGCAAAACCCAGGCCGAGACCATGAATAAGACTGGGGCTCAGAGATTCTGTCTCCCACCTCAGGCCATCCAGAGGCGTCCTAGTGGGGGGGGTCCCTCACCGCAGCGGCACTCCCCGGAGTCCTCCGCCCCGCCGCCCCATCAGGCCTAGGAACTCCGATTCGCATATACCCCGCCCGCATTAATTCGCGGTGAGGGTAGCCCAAACGCTACAGCTTTTAGCCGGTGGACACCCCGGGCTGACCGGCGGCATTGCAACAAAAAGCCTGGCCGGCGCACCGCCGTCGTCTGGGGTCTGGTCCGCCCAGCGGGCGGATCCACAGATAAGCCTGATTAGCGGTGCGCCGGCCAGGCCAGTCCGGGTTCAAACCGGTTAGTTGCCCCCGGGCTGGAGTTCAACCTCGATGGGCTCATAGTCGGCGCCCTTGGTATCCACGCCTTCTTCTTCAAGCTCGGCCAGGGCCTTCTCCACGTATTCGTTGGTCCAGGCCGTGGCCGGCGGTTCGGAGGTGATGATGGTTGCTCCGGTCTCGTTCTTGGTGCCCATGGCAATTTCGACCGTCTTGTCCCACGCTGCTTCGTCGATCAGGCCGACGCCGTTGGTTGAGGGCCAGATCAGCTTGGACGTTTCGTTGGTCATCCACAGCTGGTGGCTCTGGCCCAGCGTGGACCCGGCCCCGGTGACGATTTCCGCTGCTTCCTCAGGGTTGTCCTTCGCATAGGCCCAGCCCTTGATGGCTGCCTTGATGAAGGCGACGGTCGTCTCCTGGTATTCCTCGTCCTCCAGCCGCTGGGTGTCAGCCCAGATGGCGTCCTGGAGCATCGCCGTGCCAACTTCGTTCCAGTCGATGACGGTGAGGTCTTCCGGCTGGAAAAGCTCGCCGGTTTCTGGATTCTCCGTTTCGAGCACCTGTGCGTACTCGTTGTAGGTCATGGCCTGCGCGGCGTCGATGTCCCCGGCGAGGAAGCCGTTCATGTCGAAGGCCTGCTGGATCAGCTCGATGTCATCGATTTCGACGCCGGCCTGCTGCATCCCGGCGAACAGTTCCCATTCGTTGCCATAGCCCCAGGAGCCGACCTTCTTGCCGGCCAGGTCTTCCGGCCCGTCGATCCCCGAATCGGCCATCGCGACCTGGAGGGTGGCACTGCGCTCGAAGATCTGGGCGACGTTGGTGATCTCGGCTCCCTGCTCAATGGAACCGAGCACCTTCGGCACCCAGGAGATGGCGTAGTCGGCGTCGCCGGAGGCCAGGACGTCCTGCGGGACAATGTCTGCGCCTCCTTCCAGGATTTCGACGTCGAGGCCCTCGTCCTCGAAGAAGCCCTGGTCCAGGGCTGCGTAGTAACCGGCAAACTGGGCCTGGGCGAACCACTGGAGCTGCAGCTTGACCGGGGTCAGCTCATCGGCTGCTTCTCCCCCGTCTCCGGAGCCGCCGCCGCACCCGGCCAGTGCCAGTGCGGAGGCAGCCAGCCCGGCGGCCAGGACGGTCAGCGGTTTCCTGCGTGTATTCATGTTCTTCCCCTCGTTGCGGACGGTGTGGTGCGGTGGTGAAGGTGTGGTGGTGCAGAAAGTGTGGTGCGGTGGACCATCCTGCGGAGCCTCAGGGGGCACCGCCGGAATGGCGGGAAAAGTACATTTCCAGCCCCGCGGTGACGGCGTAGAACACCAGTCCCAGCAGGACTGCACCCACGACGTAGGCCCAGGCCAGTGTGTAGTTGCTGCTCGATGCTGCTGAGGTCACAGACTTGCCCAGCCCGCCGACAGGTCCGCCGAAGTACTCCGCGATCAACGCGGAAACCACGGCCAGCGACGACGCGATCCGCAGCCCGGTGAACATAAAGGGCACAGCGCTGGGCAGCGTGACGGAACGGGTGATCTGCCAGGTCCCGGCGGCGTAGGAACGCATGAGGTCCCGGTGCACCGGAGCCACCTGCCGGAAGCCGCGGAGCGAGTTCACGTACACCGGGATGAAGACCGCAATGCCGGCCACAATTTGCCGCGTAGCCTGCTGGTCCGCTCCGTACATCGTGTAGAGCACCGGTGCCAGCGCCACGATCGGGATCACCGAGAGCGCAACGACGAGCGGTGCGGCCAGACGGTCCAGGACCGGTCCCGCTGCCGCAGCCACTGCGGCTGCCACGCCCAGCAGGGCTCCGGCCACCAGTCCGACGGCGGCGTTGGCTCCCGTTACGGCGGCTGCCGCTGCCACATTCCCTGCGTTGGCGATGACAGCCTCCGCGATGGCCAGCGGCCCAGGAACAATGAAAGGCTCGATCTCCAGCAGCCACACGGCCCCCTGCCAGAGGAGCAGTGCCGCTGCCCCCAGCAGCAGCGGAGCAGCGAGGTTCCGCCCCAGCCCGGACAGCTGTCCGGGATCGACCCCCGCCGCACCCCGCGGGCGCGGCGCAGGGCGTGTTCCCGGCGCCGTCGGCGGATCCTGAACGATTCCACTCACAGTGTCTCAGCTCCTCGGACCACAGCAGGTTCCGCTCCGTGAAGTGCCTCGCGGACCGCGCGGATGGCGTCGTAGAACACGGCTTCCTCACGCAGGGCCGCTCCCCGGGCGGCGGCGGTCCCAAGCGTGATGTCCACGATGTCCCGGATCTGGCCGGGCCGCGGGGACATGACCACCACCCGGTCGGAGAGGAACACAGCCTCGGGAATGGAATGGGTGACAAACACGACGGCGCAGCCCGTCTCCGCGCAGATGCGCACCAGCTCGTTCTGCATCCGTTCCCGCGTCATCTCATCCAGCGCACCGAACGGCTCGTCCATCAGCAGGAGTTTGGGAGACTCCGCCAGGGAACGGGCAATCGCGACGCGCTGCTGCATGCCTCCGGAGAGCTGGTCCGGATAGTGTTCTCCGAAATCGGAGAGCCCGACCATCTGCAGCAGCTCATCGGTCCGCTCCCGCCGCCGGGCCGGGGAAGCTCCGTGGGTCTGCAGCGGCAATTCGATGTTCCCCCGGACGGTCCGCCACGGGAGCAGGCCCGCCTGCTGGAAGGCGATGCCGTAATCCTGGTCCAGCCGTGCCTGCCGGGCTGACTTTCCAAAAACCGTGATCGCCCCGGAGCTGGGTGTGTCCAGGTCAGCGATCAGCCGCATCAGCGTGCTCTTGCCGCAGCCGGACGGCCCGATCAGGGAGACGAACTCCCCCTCGGCGACCGTGAGGCTGACATCCCGGAGTGCGTGGACTTCGCCTCGGCCCGATCCAAAGACCCGTGTCACGCCCGCTGTTTCGACTGCGGCGGGCTGTTCTGTACTGGCGCTCATACTGCCTGTTCTCCTCTGCGGTAACGGCGCAGCGAAACGCCGATCAAAGCAACGAATCCAACCGCGGCCAGGCCCAGCGCCACGGCCCCAAAAATCGGCGCCCAGGGTTTGCCGGGGTCTCCGCCGGCAGCTGCGGCGAATTCAACGATCATGCGGCCAATCCCGCCGCGCAGGCCGATGGACACCTCCGCTACGACGGTTCCCACGACGGCGTTGGCAGCGGCAAGGCGCAGGGCAGGCAGCAGATAGGGAACGCTGGCCGGCAGCCTTAGGCGCAGGAACGTCTGCCACCAGCCCAGGGCGTAGGTGTGCATCAGGTCCACGTGGGCTTTCTGCGGCGCGCTGAAGCCGCGCAGCGCCCCCACCGCCACCGGGAAGAACGCCAGATAGGAGGCGATCACGGCAACGGACATCCAGTTTTCCCAGGTGAATGGGCCAAACTCGAGCTGGGATCCCCAGCGCCGTACCAGCGGTGCAATGGCAATCAGCGGCACTGTCTGGCTCAGGATGATCCAGGGCAGCATGGCCGAGTTCGCACTGCGGAACCGCTGCATCAGCATCGCCAGCCCCAGCCCCACGACCACGCCCAGCAGCCACCCCACACCGGCAATCCCGAGGGTGAATCCCGCTGCCTGAAGCACGGATACCCACATAGCGTCCGCGGAGGCGGCTGAGGATTCCGGAGCGAAGAGCCGGGTGAGCATGGTCCAGACGTGCGGCATGGCCAGGTCCGTAGTCCGGGGCAGCACCGGTGTGCCTCCGATGCTTACCCCTTCTGCCGGACCAAGTGCCTTGTACAGCTCCCAGAGAAGGACCGGCAGCAGCACCCCTCCCAGCCCCCACGCGATTACGGACGGGCGCCACCGCCGTCGTACTTCCGTTTTCATGCCTTCGCAGCCACGTGGTCCCGCAGGGCAGGAATCACCGTCTCCCCGTAGACGCGCAGGGTTTCTTCCTTGTTGTCATGCTGGAGATAACCGGCGAACTGCGTGACGCCCAGGGCCTTAAGCTTTTCGAGTTTCTCCATGTGCTCCTCGGCAGTGCCCAGGATGCAAAACCTGTCCACGATTTCATCCGGCACGAAGTCCGCATGGGTGTTCCCGGCCCGTCCGTGCTCGTTGTAGTCGTAGCCCTGACGCCCGGCAATGTAGTCGGTCAGGGCCTGCGGAACGGAGGAATCCGAACCGTACTTGGACACGATGTCCGCCACATGGTTGCCCACCATGCCACCGAACCAGCGGCACTGGTTCCGCATATGCTCCCGGTCAGTGCCGATGTACATGGGCGCTGCTACGCAGAAGGAAATGCTGTCCGGATCCCGGCCGGCGTCGGCGGCTGCCTGCCGGACGGTGCGGATCATCCACTCTGCAACATCGACGTCGGCCAGTTGAAGGATGAACCCGTCGCCCACCTCTCCGGTGAGCTTCAGTGCCAGCGGACCGTACGCCGCCACCCAGACCTCCAGCTCGGAACCCTTGCTCCACGGGAACTGCAGGGTGGCGCCGTTGTATTCAACCGGGCGGGAATTGGCCAGCTCCCGGATCACATGGATCGACTCGCGGAGGGTCTTCAGCGTGGTCGGCGCGCCGTTGGTCACCCGCACCGCCGAGTCTCCGCGGCCGATCCCGCACACGGTCCGGTTCCCGTACATCTGATTGAGCGTGGCGTAGGTTGACGCCGTCACGGTCCAGTCCCGGGTCGCAGGGTTAGTGACCATCGGGCCGACCTTGATGGACCGGGTCTCAGCCAGGATCTGGCTGTAGATCACGTAGGGCTCCTGCCAGAGCAGGTGCGAATCGAAGGTCCAGACGTAGTCGAACCCGTGCTCTTCGGCTTTCTTGGCCAGTGCCACCGTCCGCTGGGCGGGAGGATTGCACTGCAGTACCGCTCCGAATTCCATGTTCCCCCCTAGACCAGGTACTGGCTGGTTGCGCGGCGGACGTACTGCCCATGTCCCTTGCTGCCCAGGTACTCGTTGTTGTTGATGACCACCCTGCCGCGGGACATCACCGTGTCCACATGGCCCTCGATCTCGTAGCCCTCCCAGGCCGAGTAGTCCATGTTCATGTGGTGGGTCTTTTCCAGCCCGATCGAGGTATGTCCGTTCGGATCGTAAATAACGACGTCGGCGTCGGCGCCCGGGGCGATCACGCCCTTGGTGCCGTACATGCCAAACATGCGTGCCGGCGTCGTGCTGGTGATTTCGACCCAGCGTTCGAGGCTGATCTTTCCGTCCACGACACCCTGGTACATCAGGTCCATCCGGTGCTCCACCGAGCCGATCCCGTTGGGAATCTTGGAGAAGTCCCCCACGCCCATGTCCTTCTGGCCCTTCATGCAGAACGGGCAGTGGTCGGTGGCGACCATCTGGATGTCATTGGTGCGCAGCGACTGCCACATGTGGTCCTGGTGGTGTTCGTGCTTGGACCGCAGCGGCGTGGAACAGACCCACTTGGCACCTTCAAACCCGTCCGCACCGAGCTGGTCCTCCAGGGAGAGGTAAAGGTACTGCGGGCAGGTCTCCCCAAAGACGTTCTGCCCGTTGTCCCGGGCCGCGGCCAGCTGCTCCACGGCCTGCTTCGCCGAAACGTGGACCACGTAGAGCGGCGCCCCGGTGAGGTTGGCGAGCATAATCGCCCGGTGGGTGGCTTCCTCCTCCATCTGCCAGGCACGCGCGACGCCGTGGTAGTAGGGATCGGTTTTGCCCTGGGCCAGAAGCTCCGCGACCATGGCGTCGATCGCCGGGCCGTTCTCGGCGTGCATCATGGTCATCAGCCCGGTCTCGGCTCCCACGCGCATTGCCTTGTAGATCTGCGCGTCATCGCTGTAGAAGACACCCGGGTAGGCCATGAACAGCTTGTAGCTGGAGACGCCCTCGTCCGGCAGGGCTTCCATGGCCTTGAGTGAGTCGTCATTGACGTCGCCGATGATCTGGTGGAATCCGTAGTCGATGGCGCATTCTCCGGCGGCCTTTTCGTGCCACGCCGCGAGGCCGTCCATGACCCGCTCGCCGTAGCGCTGGATCGCGAAGTCCACGATGGTGGTGGTGCCGCCCCAGGCAGCCGCCCGGGTGCCGGTCTCGAAAGTGTCGGAGGCTTCGGTGCCGCCGAAGGGCATCTGCATGTGGGTGTGGGCGTCGATGCCGCCGGGAATCACGTACTTGCCGGTGGCGTCCAGGACCGTATCCACCGACCCGGCGAGGTCGTGGCCCAGCAGGGTGGAGCCCGGTGCCAGCACCGCGGCGATTTTCTCTCCGTCCACCAGGACATCCGCAGCGCTGCGGCCGGTCGCGGTGACGACGGTGCCGCCGGAGATCAGTATTGTTGCCATGTAACTGTTCCTTGCCTCTCTCTGTGCCAGTCCGGGGGTGCAGCTACGGGGCGGTGATCGGGTCGTAGGCGTCGGGGCGGCGGTCCCGGTAGAACTGCCAGTTGTTCCGGGCTGTGCGGACCAGCTCCATGTCCAGGTCCCTGATCATCAGTTCCTCGCCGTCCCGGGCCCCGACCTCACCCACGTAGTTGCCCTGCGGATCGGCGATGTAGGAGGTCCCGTAAAAGTCCACGGCTTCTTCGCCGAATTCATTGGTCTCTTCGCCCACCCGGTTCGGCACCACCACGAAGTAACCGTTGGCTGCCGCTGCAGTAGGCTGCTCGAGTTCCCACAGCCGGTTCGAAAGTCCCGGCTTCGAAGCATTGGGATTGAAGACGAGCTGGGCGCCGTTGAGTCCCAGGACCCGCCACCCTTCGGGGAAATGACGGTCATAACAAATAGTGACGCCGACTTTGCCGACAGCGGTGTCGAAAACGGGCCAGCCGAGGTTTCCGGGCCGGAAATAGAACTTCTCCCAGAACTTCTCCACGTGGGGAATGTGGTTCTTGCGGTACTTGCCCAAATACGTTCCGTCGGAGTCGATGACTGCCGCGGTGTTGTAGTAGACGCCGGGCTGGTCCTCCTCATAGACCGGGAGGATGATGACCATGTTGTGTTCAGCCGCGAGCTTCGAGAAGCGCTCGGTCAGCGGACCGGGTACAGCCTGTGCATATTCGTAGTACTTGCTGTCCTGGACAATTCCGAAGTACGGCCCGTGGAACAGTTCCTGGAAACAAATAACCTGCGCACCCTCAGCGGCCGCCCGGCGGACGAACTCCTCATGCTTGGCGACCATTGATTCTTCGTCGCCGGTCCAAGTGGTCTGGGTCAGTGCAGTTCGAACGATTGTCAAAGCAGACTCCCTATTCCGGCCGGCATAGTGCTGCCGCCTGTTTCGAAAAGACCGGTGAAGGTCTTTGTCCATAATTTGCCTCCAACATTTCTCCTGCGTTTCGGAGGCATTAAAGCTGTGGAGCAACTGTGTTCTCCGTGCCCGACATCCTTGGCTAACCGGACGAGTTCTGCAAGAGTGTAGAAATCGCCGCCGGTCCGCTTTCATTCCGGCGGCTGGCATCTGATGCCCGGCTGGTCTGCTGGGATCTGCCGGCCTTGATTTGGGCCCTGGCCGCTTTTTCTTTCCCGCGTGCGCAGCAGCTCCCGCGGGACCGCCCGCCCAGAGAAGCCCAGCGAGGTCCCATGACTTCCTTGTTTCGTTCCGCCCTGCACCATCGAGCTGCCAGACGCATTTTCTTCCCCGCCACTGCAGCGGCCGGCGTCCTGCTCCTGGCAGGCTGCTCCGTTCCGGCAGACACCGCCCGGGCCGCCGAAGGAAGCACCCTCGAGACCACCAGCACCGGCGTGCACTACCCGCTGGAGCTGGACAACTGCGGAACCGCTGTCTCCCTGCAGGCGCCGCCTGAAAGGGTGGTCACGATCAAATCCACCTCCACCGAACTGCTCCTGGCACTTGGCCTTGGGGACAGGATCGTGGGCACGGCGTTCTCCGACGGCCCGGTGCCGCAGGCCTGGGACGGCGACGCCCCTCCGGTCCTCGCCGGGAAAGTTCCGTCCCTCGAGGCGGTGCTGTCGCTGGCACCTGACCTGATCTTCGCCGGATGGGAATCCAACTTCTCCGCCGACGGGGCGGGGCAACGCAGCCAGCTGACGGACTTGGGGGTGCAGAGCTACGTCTCGCCTGCCGCGTGCCAGGGGAACGGCTACCGGCCCAGTCCGCTCACGTTCGACGATGTCTTCGCCTCGATTGAGGAGGCCGGGGACGTTTTTGGGGCGCCGGAAGCTGCTGCCGAACTGGTTCGGGAACAGCGGACGGAGCTGGATGCGGTTGTTCCCTCCGGCAAGGGCTACAGCGCCCTCTGGTACAGCTCGGGATCCGACACGCCCTTTGTGGGCGCCGGAAGCGGAGCGCCGGCTCTGCTGATGGAAGCGGCCGGACTGGAGAACATTGCCGATGGAATCGATGCCGGATGGAGTCCTTATTCCTGGGAGGCCGTTGCCGAAGCGGATCCCGACGTGATTGTGCTCGTTGACTCGGCGTGGGGCAGCACAGACAAGAAGAAATCGGTCCTGGAAGCCCATCCGGTCATCTCGCAGCTCGCCGCCGTTCGCGAAGGACGCTACCTGGTGGTGCCCTTCGCGGCGTCGGAGGCCGGGGTACGCAACGTTGAGACGGTCCGGTCCCTTAGCGAGCAGCTGGCTGCCCTTGACTGAGACCCTCCCCCGGACCTTCGTCCCAGGGCGCCGGGAGCCCGCACCCCGCACCGCTTCCCGGCGCAGCTGGCTGGTGGCCGCCGGTCTCTCCGCGGCTCTGGCGGCAGCAGTCCTCTGGGCGCTGACCGTCGGGCCGGCAGGATTGGGCGTGCGCGAGGCGTGGCTGGCCCTGACCGCACCGGGCAGCGGCTCGCTGACTCCGCTGCAGGAAGCCATTGTGCGGGACCTAAGGCTTCCCCGCATCCTCACAGCCGCCGCCGTCGGCGCCGGCCTGGCGCTGTGCGGGGCGGTCATCCAGGCCCTGACCCGCAATCCCCTGGCCGACCCCTACCTGCTGGGACTGAGTTCCGGCGCGAGCTTCGGCGCCGTCACCGTGCTGCTCCTGGGTGCCGCCGTCGTCCTTCCGGCCGCAGCCTTCACCGGGGCCATGCTGGCCATGGTGCTCACGCTGAGCCTCGCCGGTGCGCTGGGCACCATCACGCCCACCAGGACCGTACTGGCCGGACTGGCGGTCTCCTCGCTGGCAGCTGCTGCCACCTCCTTCGTGGTGTTCTGGACGGCGCAGGGGGATTCCTACCGCGAGGTCCTGGGCTGGCTGATGGGATCGCTCGCCGGAACCGGATGGAACACGGTGGCCATTGCACTGCCGGTACTGGCCGTCGTAGGTCTTCCCCTGATGCTCTGCGGCCGGATCCTCGACGCCTTCGCTTTCGGTGATACCGCCGCCGCTGCCCTGGGCATCCATGTTCCGGCGGTGCGGTGGGTGCTGTTGGGCGCCACGGCGGTACTGACCGGTGCCATGGTGTCGGTCAGCGGGTCAATCGGCTTCGTCGGATTGGTGCTGCCGCACGCCGTCCGCCTGCTGACCGGGTCCCGGCACCGCGTGCTGCTCCCCCTCAGCGCCCTCGCCGGCGCGCTCTTCCTGGTGCTGGCCGATACGGCGGCCCGGTCCGTGTTTGACCCGCGGGAGATTCCGGTGGGGATCGTCACGGCGCTGATTGGAGCACCGGTGTTCATTATGCTGCTGCTGCGGCGCAGGAGGATTGGATGAAGCACACGCAGAGCCTCGACACGAGCCGGGTGACGCTGGCCCGCGGCGGCAGGATGCTCATTGACGGAGTGGACTGCAGCATCCGGTCCGGAACGCTGACCGGGATCCTGGGACCCAACGGTGCCGGGAAGTCGACGCTGCTCCACCTGCTGGCCGGAATCCTGATTCCCGATTCAGGGACGGTACTGCTCGGCGGTGTTCCCCTGGCCGGCGTCGGCCGGCGCGCCCGGGCCCGGCGCATCGCCCTGGTCGAACAGGCCCTGCCCACCGACGTCGCCCAGCCGGTGCGGGACCTGGTGCTGCTGGGCCGCACCCCGCACCGGAGCCTGTTCGCCGCCGACGGGCCAGGGGACCACGACGCCGCAGACCGGGCCCTGCAGGCGGCGGGAGCCGCGGCGCTGGCAGACCGGATGTATGAGACGCTCTCCGGCGGGGAACGCCAGCGGGTACAACTGGCGCGCGCCCTGGCGCAGGACCCGTCACTGCTGCTGCTCGACGAGCCGACCAACCACCTGGACATCGGGGCGCAGCTGGAAACACTGGACCTGCTGGAGAAACTTGCCGCGGACGGCATGGGTATCGCCGCGGCGCTGCATGACATCAACCATGCCTCAGCCAGCTGCTCCCACGTGATCGTGCTGCACCGCGGCCGGGTCGCGGCGGCAGGGGCTACGGCGGCCGTCCTCACCCCGGACCTGATCCGGACCGTCTACGGCGTGGACGCGGCGATGGTTCCCCATCCGCAGACAGGACGTCCGTTCATCGCTTTTAGTCAGCGCTGATGCGTGCCCGGCGGCGTGCCTCGGAGGCAGCCGCTGCATACCCTGCTGCGTAGCCGTCCTCATATCCAGCCGCATGGCCGTCGTCGTACCCTGCGTTGTATCCGGTTTTGGTGCCGGACCGCCGGCCGTCCTCGTAGGCTTCCGTGCTGCCCTGCCGGAACATGTCCTCAGCGGCAGGACGGAGCAGCGCCCGCGCTCCGGGGTCCTTGTCCATACCGCCCACGGTGACCAGCGTGTCCAGTCCGCGGACCAGCGCCACGGGAAGGCCAGCTGCCTTGCCCTTGACCAGGTCTGCGGCCGCAGCGATCTCGTCTGCCACCGCGGACACCGTGGCGGACATCGGCCGGCCCGAGCCGTCCGGCTGCCCGCGCAGGTCCAGCAGCACGCTGATGCCTGCGGCACCGATCGCGGCGTCCGTCTGGCCCTGGCGCCACGGCCGGCCCAGCGTGTCGGTAATGATGACGCCGACGTCGACGCCGAAGTCCCGTTTCAGGCCGCGGCACAGGGCGCGGGCCGAAGCGTCCGGATCCAGCGGAAGCAGCAGCACCGTGCCTTCGGCGGTGTTGCTGGCGTCTACTCCGGCGGCCGCCGCCACGATGCCGAGCCGGTTCTCCACGATGCGCGTGGTGCCGTTCCCGGTCTCCCGGCTGGCCACCACGCGAACCGTTTCCTGCTCAACGGCTTCTTCGCGCCGGTCCGCCGGAACCGTGCGGCCCTCGGCCTTGGACACGATCTTGGAAGTGACGGCGAGGATGTCCCCGCTCCGCAGCTCCCGGCCGCAGGCACGGCCAATCAGCTCGACCAGGTCATCTCCGGCCCGTACTTCGCCGATGCCGCGCACCGGCGTGATGACCAGCCGCCGTGCCGGGGAGGAATCGCCGGCGGGGATGGACGCCTGCTCTGGCTTCGCGGGTGCGCTGGGAAAAGACGGCGCAGTGTTCATCGGTGCAGCTCCGGGAGGACGTCGCGGGAAAAGGTGTCGATCCATTCACGCTGGTTGCGGCCCACGTTGTGCAGGTAGACGCGGTCGAAGCCAAGGTCAAGGAACTTCTGGATGTAGGCGCGGTGGACGTCCGGGTCCTCTGAGATCAGCAGGCGTCCCTCGAAGTCCTCCGGCCGGACGAGCCGGGCCATCTGCTCCAGCTCGAAGGGCGAGCGGATGTCAGCCTTGGGGAACTTCATGCCGCCGTTGGGCCACTCGGTCATGGCGTTGGCCAGCGCTTGCTCATACGTGGGCGCCCAGCTCATGTGCAGCTGAAGAACCTTGGGCATGTTTTCGGGGTCCTTGCCTGCCTCGCGGGCACCGGCGTCGAAGCGTGCGAACAGCCCCTCAATCTTCTCCAGCGGTGCTCCCACCGTGATCAGGCCGTCGGCGTGCTTCCCGGCACGCTTGGCCGTGACCGGACCGGCGGTGGCGACCAGGATCTCGGGTGCAACCTCCGGCATGGTCCAAAGCCGGGTGGATTCCATCTTGTAGAACGTTCCGCTGTGGCGGACATCCTTGCCGGCCAGCGAGGCAGCGAAAAGCTTGGAGATGATCTCAATCGCCTCGAACATCCGGTTGATGCGTTCGGGTGCCTCGGGCCAGTACTGGGCCGTGACGTGTTCGTTCAGCGCTTCGCCGGAACCGAGGCCCAGCCAGTGCCGGCCCGGGTACATGGCCGCCAGGGTCGCGGAGGCCTGGGCCACCATGGCCGGATGCCAGCGGAAGGTCGGAGCTGTCACGCCGGGCCCGATATCTCCCTTGGTACGTTCCCCCAGGGCTGCCAGCACGTTCCAGACAAACGCGGATTGTCCTTGTGCCGGGACCCACGGCTGGAAGTGGTCTGCGGCCATGACGCCCGAAAAACCTCGCTCCTCGGCATACGCGGAAAGTGCCACGGCCTCGGTCGGATGGAACTGCTCGAGCATGGCCGCATAGCCGATCCGCAAGGGGGTTTTCATGCAGCCACTATAGGCCAGCCCCGTAGCTCAATCCGTGACCGGCATGTTTCAGCTGTGCAACATTGCACCCCGCGAAGCGATCTGCGGAAGCAGGTCCTCCGCGGGAGGTGTCCATACGGCAGGATCGGCGGCGCTCTGGTCTCCGGAGCGGATGTCCTTGACCTCATGGCTTCCGTCTTCTGCCGTGAACCAGACGAACGGGATGCCGCGGCGGTCCGCGTACTTGATCTGCTTGCCGAACTTCTCTGCCTTGGCGGCAACCTCGACGGCGATGCCCCGCCCGCGCAGGGCAGCGGCAACATCCTGGGCTGCCGACCACGAATCGTCGTCGGCCAGCGTCACCAGTACCGCGGTGGGCACTGAACGGGAGGCTTCCGCGAAGTCCTGGCTGAGGATGCGCATCACCAGGCGGGTGACACCGATGGAGAGTCCGACGCCGGGGAACGTGCGGCTGCCCTTGGAAGCGAGGGAATCGTAGCGGCCGCCGGAGCAGATGGAGCCAAGCTGCTCGTGGCCCACCAGGACCGTCTCGTAGACAGTGCCGGTGTAGTAATCCAGGCCGCGGGCAATGGACAGGTCCGCAATGACCTTGCCCGGTGCCCGGCGTGATGCCTCGGCGATCACCTGTTCCAGTTCATCCAGGCCGGTCTCAAAAAGTTCGTTTGTTACGCCCAGCGCCCGCACCTCATCCGCGAAGGAGACGTCCTCGGACCGGATGGAGGCGAGCTTGAGGGCCAGTTCAGCCTGCCCGGGTGTGGCACCCAGTTCTTCCTGCAGCAGTTCCGCTACCCGTGCCGGACCCACCTTTTCCAGCTTGTCGATGCTCCGCAGCACGCCGGCGGTGTCCTCAAGACCGATACCGCGGTAGAAACCCTCGGCCAGCTTGCGGTTGTTCACGCGGATCCGGAAATCCGGGATGGGCAGCGCGCCGAGGGCCTCGGCGATCACCAGTGCCAGCTCGACGTCGTACCGGAACGGCAGGTCGCCGTCGCCCACGACGTCGATGTCCGCCTGGGTGAACTCCCGGGCACGCCCTTCCTGGGGGCGCTCACCGCGCCAGACCTTCTGGATCTGGTAGCGGCGGAACGGGAAGGCAAGGTGGCCGGCGTTCTCCACCACATAGCGGGCGAACGGCACAGTGAGGTCAAAGTGCAGGGCCAGCTGGTTCGGGTCCTGCTTACCGGCGGGCTCGCCCTCTTCGGCCTGCAGCCGGCTGAGTGCGTAGACTTCCTTGTCGATTTCGCCCTTGCGGAGCAGCTGGCCCACCGTTTCCACGGCACGGGTTTCGATGTTCGCGAAGCCGTGGAGCTCGAAGGTCCGCCGCAGGACGTCCAGCACATGGAGTTCCACGAGACGCTCCTGCGGTAGCCATTCGGGGAAACCGGACAGTGAGGCCTTGCGTGCCATGCGGGCTGACTCCTTGAGAGTGGATCGGCTCCGGCGGCGGACGCACTGCTGCGCTGCGGCCGGATGACTGGGAATGCACACCTGCGGCGTGCCTAAACTGTGTGCGGCACTCATTTTAGCCTCTCCGGCTGCGCGGGTGCCGCAGCGCATCAGCAAGGCGCCGCCCGGCGGTGCCCCCAGGACCTGTCCCTTCGAAGGAGGCAGCGGTGAAGGTCAACAACCGCACCGACCGTGAAACCCGGCGTCGCGTGGCCCGGATGGAAGCCCGCCGTGCCCTGGCGGCGCAGCAGGGCCGGCGTCGGAAAATGGACAACGTCTATGCCCTGACGGCCGGGGCCCTCGTTTTGGCACTGGCCATCGCATTGCAGGTTTTCTGGTTCTCCTCGAATCCGACGGCCGAGGATCTGGAACTGCTCCAGCGGGACGCGGAGGCCGCCCCGGCAACGTCTGCGCCCTCCGCTATCCCGGATCCTTCCCTTGCCGCAGGGCAGGTATTCGACGGCACCCTGGAACTGAACGGCGAAGAAGTGGAGGTTGAACTCGACGGCAACGCGGCGCCTCAGGCCGTAGCCGTCTTCAAGTCCCTCTCCGACTCGGGGTTCTTCAACGGCAAGGACTGCCACCGGCTCGTGACAGCCGAGACGATGGGAGTGCTGCAGTGCGGCTCCGCCGACGGCACGGGCGCCTCCGACCCGGGGTACCAGTGGGGTCCGGTGGAGAATACTCCGGCGGACGGTGTCTACCCGGCAGGAAGCATCGCCGTGGCCCGGGGTGCCACCGGCGACTCCCACGGCACGCAGTTCTTCATCGCCTACAAGGACTCCGTCATAACGCAGGAAACCGGCGGATACACGATAATGGGTAAGGTAACGTCAGGGCTTGAGGTTTTGGAGACGATCGCCGCATCCGGGGTCGCCGGCGAAACCCAGGACGGCACGCCTCTGGCACCGGTGACGATAGATTCGTTTACCCTGAAGTAATGGCTCAGCGGGATTCGCTCAGCGGCCACCATCGAGTGAAAGACTTTTAGCGGTGACAGACAGTCAGAAATCCGACGAAACCACCGGAGCTGCTCCGGTTGAACAGCGCCCTTCGGCACCGAGTCCTGCCGCTTTTGCGGCACGGCACCCGGCACCGGCACCGGCAGCGCCCCGCCCGGGCGCCGGAACAGCGGCACCGGTGGTGGCCGCTCCGGCGACCCACACCACTGCGCTTGATGAAGCCGCCAAGTTCGCCCGCATCGAAGACGACGGACACGTTTTCCTGCTCGTCAACGGCGAGGAATTCCCGGTTGGGCAGTACCCCGATGCGACACGCGAAGAGGCACTCGCCTACTTCGTACGCAAGTACGACGACGCCATGAGCCAGGTCATCCTGCTGGAGCAGCGGCTGGCTGCGAAGGCGCCGGCCGGTGACATGCACAAGACCCTCAAACACCTCGCCGAGCAGGTTGCCGAACGCAAGATGGTCGGCGACGTCCTGGCGCTCGATGCCCGCATCGCTTCCCTGGAGAACGGCATCAAGGAAGCCGAGGCCGCTGAGCGTGCCGAAGCCGAGGCCGTCCGCGCCCGCGAGCTTGCAGCCCGTGAAGCAATCGTGGCCGAGGCCGAGGAGATCGCTGCCAAGGATCCCGCCACGATCCAGTGGAAGACCAGCAGCAACCGGATGAACGAACTGTTCGAAGCGTGGAAGGCCGCGCAGAAGAACGGTCCGCGCCTGGGACGCAGCAACGAGGACTCCCTGTGGAAGCGGTTCCGTTCCGCCCGCACCGTCTTCGACCGGCACCGCCGCGCGTACTTCTCTCAGCTGGACAGCGAGAATGCCGAAGCCAAGAAGGCCAAGGAAGCACTCATCGCCCGCGCCGAAGCCCTCTCCACCTCGACGGACTGGGGCAACACCGCCGCCGAGTACCGGCTGTTGATGGATGAGTGGAAAGCCTCCAAGCGTGCCAGCCGCAAGGACGACGACGTACTGTGGGCCCGCTTCCGTGCCGCGCAGGACAAGTTCTTTGCAGCACGCCAGGCTGCCAACGAGGTCATCGACGAGGAATTCGCTGCGAACCTGGTCGTCAAGGAGGCACTGCTGAAGGAAGCGCAGGAGATCCTTCCCGTCACGGACCTCAACGCCGCCCGCAAGGCCCTGCAGTCGATCCGTGACCGCTGGGAAGAAGCAGGGAAGGTTCCCCGTGCCGACATGGGCCGGATGGAAGCCGGTATCCGCAAGGTTGAGGAAGCCGTCAAGGCTGCCGAAGACGAGCACTGGCAGCGCAGCAACCCGGAGACGAAGGCACGCACCAACAGCGCGCTGAGCCAGCTGGAAGCCGCTATTGCCTCCCTGAAGGACGAGCTCGCAGCCGCCGAAAAGAACGGCAACGCCAAGAAGATCGCTGATGCCCGCGAAGCGCTGGCCGCACGTGAGCAGTGGCTTGAGACTCTGCGCCGTTCCGCCCAGGACTTTTCCTAGGCACAGCCTGTACTGACACGGCACGAAGGTCCGGTCCCCGCTTATCCACAGGCGGGGACCGGACCTTTCGCTTTAACGGACGGCCGGTACAGTCTGGAGGGATGTCCCAGCCATGGCCGCTAGCCGGCACTATCCCAGAGATCACGTCCACCGGCGGGGCGCTCTTCCACGCGGGGGAACTCTTCTCCGGGCCGGAACTGCACGGGATGTGCCGCGACGGGCTGCTCACCCGCGTGTACGGCTCCACGTACGTGCGGTGGGACGTCCGCCCCGGCCCGCTGGCAAGGGCCCTGGCGGCGCAGCACGCGCTGCCTGCACCTGTCCGCGGGCGCTACGTGTTCGGACGCCTCACAGCAGCATGGATCTTCGGCTGCGCTCCCCCGCCCGCGCGGCTGGCCCTGCTGGCTGATAACCGCCACCGCGGGACAGCGCTGCCGCCGTTCAGCGGCGCCGTCCTGCACGAGGTGGCACTGGGTCCGGCTGACCGTCTGGATCTCGGCGGCGCAGCCGTGACGCAGCCGCTGCGGACCGCCGTCGACGTCGCCCTGCACTGTCCGCTTCCGGACGCCGTCGATGCCCTGGCGCGGATGGCACGTGAGCCCGGCTTGAACGCTTCGCTGGTCTATGTCCGGTCCCTGCTGCTCAGCATGCGCCGCGTGCCGGGGACCAAGCGGGCCCTCGAAGCCGTAGAAGCCGCCGCTGGGCCCCCGGGCTAGACGCGGCGCTGGCTGCCCGTGGTGCGGTAGACGTCGTAAACGCCGTCGATCCGCCGGACGGCGCTGAGGATATGGGTCAGGTACTTCGGATCACCCATCTCGAAGACGAACTTCGACATAGCCACCCGGTCGCTGGAGGTGTTGACGCTCGCGGACAGGATGTTCACGTGATTCTCGGAGAGCACCCGTGTGACGTCCGAAAGCAGGCTCTTGCGGTCCAGCGCTTCAACCTGGATTTCCACCAGGAACACCGAGGACTGCGTAGGTGCCCAGTCCACCGAAACGATCCGGTCCGGCTGGTCCCTCAGTTCCTGGACGTTACGGCAGTCGTTGCGGTGTACTGAGACGCCGGAACCGCGCGTCACGAACCCGACGATCGGATCAGGGGGAACGGGCGTGCAACACCGGGCCAGCTTCACCCAGACATCGCCCACTCCGCGGACGGTGACGCCGGAGTCGGAGAATTTGGGCCGCCGGGCGTTGGCGGAGGAGACCGGAGTCTCGGCCAGGTCCTCTTCGGCTCCCTGGTGCCCGCCCATGAGACCGACCAGGTGTTCGATCACGTTCTGCGCTGAGGTGTGGCCGTCTCCGACAGCGGCGTACAGTGCCGAAATGTCCTGGTGATGGAGTTCCTGGGCCACCGCTACCAGGGCGTCGTGCGTCATCAGGCGCTGCAGCGGGAGGTTCTGCTTCCGCATCCCGCGGGTGAGCAGGTCCTTGCCCTTCTCGATCGCCTCTTCGCGGCGCTCCTTGGTGAACCACTGGCGGATCTTGTTACGGGCCCGCGGACTCTTGACGAAGCCCTGCCAATCCTGGCTGGGACCGGCGCCTTCTGCCTTGGAGGTGAAGATTTCCACCCAGTCACCGTGCTGGAGCTCGCTGTTGAGCGGTACCAGCTTGCCGTTGACCCGGGCACCGATGGTGCGGTGGCCCACCTCCGTGTGCACCGCGTAGGCGAAGTCCACCGGCGTGGAGCCTGCCGGAAGTGCCATGACCTCGCCCTTGGGCGTGAACACGAAGACTTCCCGGGCATTGATTTCAAAACGCAGCGAATCCAGGAATTCATCCGGATCGGAGGTTTCCTGCTGCCAGTCCACCAGGGAGCGCAACCAGCCCATGTCTGAGTTGTCCGGAGCCGGAGCACCGTTCTTGGCACTGTCCTTATACTTCCAGTGCGCGGCAACGCCGTACTCGGCCCGCCGGTGCATGTCATGGGTGCGGATCTGGATTTCCACCGGCTTGCCGCCGGGGCCGATCACCGTGGTGTGCAGCGACTGGTACATGTTGAACTTCGGCATCGCGATGTAGTCCTTGAAACGCCCGGGCAGGGGGTTCCAGCGGGCATGCAGCGCGCCGAGGGTGGCGTAGCAGTCACGGACGGAATCCACGAGGACGCGGACGCCCATCAGGTCATGGATGTCGTCGAAGTCCTTGCCCCGCACAATCATCTTTTGGTAGATCGAGTAATAGTGCTTGGGGCGGCCCGTGATGGTGGCCTTGATCTTCACGTCGTGCAGGTCGTCGGCGATTTGGCTGCGGACGGTGGCGAGGTATTTCTCGCGCTCCGGAGTGCGGTCCCCGACCATCCGGACAATCTCTTCGTAGACCTTGGGATACAAGGCGGCAAACGAAAGGTCCTCAAGCTCCCACTTGATCGTGTTCATGCCCAGCCGGTGGGCAAGCGGAGCGAAGATCTCCAGGGTTTCGCGGGCCTTGCGGGCGGAAGATTCGGGCGAGACAAAGCGCCAGGTCCGTGCGTTATGCAGGCGGTCCGCCAGTTTGATGACCAGCACACGGATGTCCTTGGCCATGGCCACGACCATCTTGCGCACGGTCTCGGACTGGGCTGCGTCGCCGAAGGTGACCTTGTCCAGCTTGGTGACTCCGTCGACCAGCATGGCGACTTCGGGACCGAAGTCGCTGCGGAGTTCATCCAGGGTGTAGGACGTGTCTTCGACCGTGTCATGCAGCAGGGCCGCAGCCAGGGTCGTGCCCGTCATGCCGAGCTCGGCGAGGATCGTCGCCACAGCTACCGGGTGGGTGATGTATGGATCGCCGCTCTTGCGCTTCTGGCCCTCGTGGCTGCGTTCCGCCACCAGGTAGGCACGCTGGATGAGGTCCAGGTCCTCCCGCGGGTTATTGGCCCGGACAGTGCGCAGCAGCGGCTCCAGCATGGGCGAATAGGCAGTTCCGCCGCGGCCGGCCAGGCGGGCAAGGCGCGCCCGGGTGCCGTGACGGCGGACGGGCACCGGGGGTTTCGGGGCCGTTTTTTGGGCAGCCTTGGATGCCGGTTCCGCGGATCCGGAAACCGGCTGGAGGCCGGACGAACCGTTCTTCGAGGATTCTGGCTCCGGCGGATTCACCGTGCCCGGGGCTGCGGATGCACCCCGGTTTTTTCCTGCCTCATCGGCAGGCGTCGCGCTGTCGGCCAACTGCTGCCCTCTCTTCCCGGTATCTGCCCAGTCTATGCCTCCAAACTGTTGTGCTTACACCGCCGGTTCCGTTCTTCCCCCGGGGAGAAGGAACGGAACCGGCGGTTGAGCCCAGCTGGAAGCCCTACGTTGCTGCGGTGGGAACTGCAGCCGAACGGGCGCTGTGTGCGCGCTGGTCATTGACGCGCTTGGCCTGCTTGACGATCTCCGGTTCCTTCCGGCGCAGCCAAGCATAAAGGGGTGCCGCCACGAACAAAGTTCCCAGGGTGCCCAGGATGATGCCGATGAACAGGGCCAGCGACAGGTCCTTCAGGGTGCCGGCGCCCAGGAGGTAGGCACCGATGAACAACACGGACGCCACGGGAAGCACTGCCACCACGGACGTGTTGATGGACCGCACCAGGGTCTGGTTGACCGCCAGGTTCACCTGTTCCGCGAACGTCCGCTTGGTCTGTTTCTCCAGGTTCGCCGTGTTCTCCCGAATCTTGTCGAAGACCACCACGGTGTCATACAGCGAGTAGCTCAACACGGTCAGGAAGCCGATGATCGCCGACGGCGTCACCTCGAATCCGCTGAGTGAGTAGAGCCCCGCCGTCGTGATCATGACGGCGAGCAGTCCGGTGACCGCCGCGAGGGACATTTTCCAGGTGCGGAAGTACAGTGCCATCAAGATGGCGGCAAGGGCCACGAAGACGACGAGGCCTACCAATGCCTGGCGGCTGACGTCATTGCCCCAGGTAGGACCTATGAACGTAGAGGTCACGTTGTCTTCGGTGACGCCGTAGTCCTCGGCCAGTGCGGCCTTGACCTCCAGCGTCTCGTCGTCGCTGAGTTCCTCTGTCTGGATCCGCATGGTGCCCGGGGAAATGTTGGTGACCCGGGGATCGGAGCCGGAGACGACGCCGGCTACCGCTTCTTCGCCCACGGAGACCTCGGTGTTTTCCACACCCGAGACGGTGAATTCGGAACCGCCCCTGAAGTCGATGCCGAGATTGAACCCGCCCTTGACGACGGGAATCAGGATCGAGAGCAGAATGGCGGCAGCTGCGACGATAAACCACAGCTTGTAACGGCCCACGAAGTTGTAGGAGCGCTTGCCGGTGTAAAGCTCATTGCCGAACCTGGCGAATCTGGGGAGCTCG
The DNA here is from genome assembly GCF_020907385.1 of Arthrobacter sp. zg-Y916. Taxonomy (NCBI): domain Bacteria; kingdom Bacillati; phylum Actinomycetota; class Actinomycetes; order Micrococcales; family Micrococcaceae; genus Arthrobacter; species Arthrobacter sp. zg-Y916. The sequence continues at coordinate 280,497 of NZ_JAJJOD010000003.1, forward strand.
CTCATCAGTTGCCCTCCTTTTCCGCATCGCGGCCGGGACCGGCCATGGAATCCTGCTTGTTCTGCTCGTCCGGCGCTGCGGCCGTGGAGCTCTTGCCGCCATCGGCCTCACGCTGGGCGGCAGCCTCGGCTGCGCGGCGCTCGGCGATGGTCATGCGGCGTTCAGCCTCGCGTGCTGCGCCCTTGTTCTTGCCCTTGGCCGCGGCCGGTGCTGCCGCGGACCCGGAGGCATTCGCAGCTGCATCACCTGCAGGCGCCGGCTCGCGCAGGCGTCCTGCGCCCCGGTACACCGGGACTGCACCAAGACGTGTTGCGTCCAGTCCGGACCACTTGTGGCCCTTGCCGAAGAACTTGGTCTTGGCCAGGAGGACCATCACCGGGTGCGTAAACATAAAGACGACGATGAGGTCGGCGATAGCCGTAAGGCCGAGCGTAAATGCGAAGCCGCGGACGTTGCCGACAGCCACGAAGTAGAGCACGACGGCGGCCAGCAGGTTCACTGCCTTGGAGGCCAGGACGGTGCGCTTGGCACGCTTCCAGCCGTTGTCCACGGCGGACACCAGTCCCCTGCCGTCACGCAGCTCATCGCGGATTCGTTCGAAGTAGACGATGAACGAGTCGGCTGTGAGGCCGATGGCCACAATCAGGCCTGCGACGCCGGCCAGTGACAGCCGGTAGTTGTGGGACCAGCCGAGGATCGCGATGGCCAGGTAAGTCAGGACGCCGGCGACAACCAGGGACGCGATCGTCACGAAGCCCAGCGCCCGGTACTGGAACAGTGAGTACACCGCCACGAGGATCAGGCCGATGATGCCGGCGACCAGGCCCATGCGGAGCTGGTCGGCACCGAGGGTCGCGGAAACCTGCTGTTCGCTCTGGATGTCGAAGCTGATGGGCAGGGCGCCGTACTTCAGCTGCTCGGAAAGCGCCTTTGCGCTCTCCTGGGTGAACTGGCCGGTGATCTGTGCGTTGCCGTCCGTGATCAGCACGTTCATCGACGGTGCGGAGATGACCTGGCCGTCGAGCACAATGGCGAACTGGTTCTGCGGGCTTCCGTCACCGAAGGTCAGCAGACGCTCCGAGACGGCCCGGAACTTCTCCGTACCTTCGCCGTTGAAGTCCAGGTTGACTGCCCACTCGTTCAGGGACTGGCCCTGGCCGGTCTGGGCCATCCCGAAGCTGGCGTCTTCCAGCATGGATCCGGGGACCTCCACCGGACCGAGGATGTACTTGCCGGCGGTGCCCGGCTCGCAGGCAACCATGGCCTGGTCCGCGGGGGCGGGCTCAACGGAGGCTTCAAGCGCTGCCGGGTCCAGGCAGTTGGTGCTCTCGAATTCCTTGTACAGCTCAGGCGTAACCCAGTTCATGTCCGAACCGTTTTCCGGCTCGGCCGTGGGTGCCGGCAGCTGGTCATCCGGCGTCGGCGTCTCCGCGGCAGGAGCCTGTCCGGGCCCGCCCAGGATCACCGAGCGGAACTCCATGGCAGCCGAGGCCTGGATCAACGCACGGGTTTCAGCGGAAGGCGTACCCGGGAGCGAGACGACGACGTTGCGGCCGGACTGCGTGGTGATCTCCGCTTCGGAGACACCGCTTCCGTCCACCCGCTGGCGGATGATCTCCACAGCCTGGTCGAGCTGCTCCTGGCTGATCTGCGTATCACCGCCGGTAACCTTCGGGGCGAGGATCATCTGGGTGCCGCCCTCAAGGTCCAGGGCAAGCTTCGGAGTCCAGGTGGCGTTGCTCCACATGGAGCCGCCGCCGAGCAAAAGGGCCAGGGCAGCAAAAAGGACGCCCAACCAAATGAGCGTCTTTTTCGCGGCCGGGCCGGAGCCGTTTCGAGGCATAAGGGTTTTCCTTTAGGGCGTAAGCGCCGGAGACAGTGTGGTCCGGCGGGCCCGCGGCATCAGTGAAGCCGCAGGCCCTCGGAGAGTCTAGTTGTCTTTCTTGTTCTCGCGGTTCAGGCGCTCGAGAGTTTCCTCGGCAGTCTCCTCCTGCGCGGCAGCGTCGTCGCGTGCGGCGTCAGCAGTTTCCGTGCGCGGAGTTTCACCGGTCAGGGACGAAGCATCATCCGGTACGACAGTTTCCGTCTCTTCTTCCACCGGAGTCGTCGTGACCACCTTGGTGAGGGCCTGCAGGTGGATGGTTGCGGTGTTGCCGGGCGAGAGTTCCAGGACAGCCTTGTTCTCTTCCTGGTCGACGGAGACGATGGTGCCGAACAGGCCGAACTGCGTCATGACCTCGGTGCCCGGAACCATCTGGGTCCGCTGCTCCTGGACGGTCTTCTGGGTCTTCTTCTGCTTTCGGAACATCATGATGATGAACAGGCCAAGAAGAACGGGCAGAAGAAGGCTCGTCAGGTCAAAACCACCCTGGTTGGTGTTTTCGCTGGTCTGGGCCAAGACATTCAAGAACACGAAGGGTTCCGTTTCTGTTGCGGTGTAAAGGTCGGTTAGTCGATCTTGCGCGGCTGCCTGCCGCTCCGGGCTGCCCACCCTGCGCAGGCAGGAGGGCACGCCGGAGGGCGCGAGCGTTTGATCAGTCTAAGGGACAACGCAGCGCCAGCCGCTTAAGTTTCATTCTGCATCTCTTCGGCGGCGTTTGCATCCCGGCTTAGTTCTCCCCGGAAGTACCCGAAACCGGCAGATCCGGCAGGAGCTGCGCGGCGGCGTCGGGCATCTGCAGCCCGAGGTGTTCCCAGGCCGCGCGTGTCGCAATCCGGCCCCGCGGTGTCCTGCCCAGCAGTCCTTCGCGGACCAGGTACGGCTCGGCGACCGTCTCGACAGTCTCCGGTTCTTCCCCGACGGCGATGGCCAGGGTGGAAAGTCCCACCGGTCCCCCGCCGAACTTGGTGACCAGCGCATGGAGCACGGAGCGGTCCAGCCGGTCCAGGCCGCGGGCGTCCACCTCATACATGTCCAGTGCGGCCCCGGCAGAGCGCGCGTCGATCTGGTCGATGCCGTGCACGAGCGCCCAGTCACGCACACGGCGCAGCAGGCGGTTGGCAATTCGCGGCGTACCGCGGGACCGGCCGGCGACCTCCGCAAAGCCCGCCGAGTTCACCTTCATGTCCATGAGCATGGCGGAGCGGCGCAGGACCAGTTCCAGCTCGGGCGTGGAGTAGAACTCCAGGTGGCCGGTGAAGCCGAAACGGTCGCGCAGGGGGCCGGGAAGCAGGCCGGCGCGGGTGGTGGCGCCGACCAGGGTGAACGGCGGGAGGTCGAGCGGGATCGCCGTCGCGCCTGCGCCCTTGCCCACCACGATGTCCACGCGGAAGTCTTCCATCGCCATGTACAGCATTTCCTCGGCGGGACGGGACATGCGGTGGATCTCGTCCAGGAAGAGCACCTCGCCCTCCGTGAGGGAGGAGAGGATGGCGGCGAGATCGCCTGCGTGCTGGATCGCTGGGCCGGAGCTGATCCGCAGCGGTGCATTCATCTCGGCGGCAATGATCATGGACAGGGTGGTCTTGCCCAGACCCGGCGGCCCGGAAAGCAGGACGTGGTCTGCGCTCCGTCCGCGCAGCCGGGATGCTTCCAGCACCAGTGAGAGCTGTTCGCGGACGCGCTTCTGGCCCACGAAGTCGTCAAGGTTCTTGGGGCGCAGCGCGGCTTCGACGGCCTTGTCGTCGGGGTCCGGCGTCGGTGTGGTGAGCGTTTCGGCGGAAGACACTCTAGCCGGCCTGCTTCTGCGGTGCCCGGCGGGTGCCGTCCTGGCCAAGACGCCTGAGCGTCAGGCGGAGGATCTCCGCTACGTTGCCGGAGGCTGCGGCGTCGGGATGCTCCGCAGCGGTGGCGTCTACTGCTGCTGCGGCGTCCTTCTCCGACCAGCCCAGGCCGGTCATGGCGGAGAGCACCTGGTCACTCCAGGCCGGGACGCCGGCGGGAGCTTCCTCGGTGCCGTGCGGCACCAGCTTGTCCGCCAGTTCCAGCACAATCCGGCGCGCCCCTTTGGGACCGATGCCGGACACCTTGCTGAATGCCTTGTCGTCCCCGGTGGACGCGGCCACCCGGATAGCCTCCGGGCTGTGCACCGCCAGGACTGCCAGGGCCAGCCGGGGGCCCACCCCGCTGACGCTGAGCAGCGCCTCGAATACTTCCCGCTCCCCCGGATCCGCGAACCCGAAGAGCGTCATGGAGTCCTCACGCACGATCAGCGCCGTGTGCACCTGTGCTTCCGCCCCGGGCCGGAGCCCTGAGAGGGTTTGCGGCGTCGCCTGGACGAGCATGCCGATGCCGTTGACGTCGAGGACGGCGGAAGAAGGGCCGACGTGCGATACAACACCGCGCAGCGAGGCGATCATGGGGAGACTCCGTGCATTGATCCGATTGCAGAATAGAACATATCTACGAACAGCCTACTGGTCCGGCAGGGATTTCCGGCACTTTAGAAGCGGGCGCGTTTTGCCTTGGCCTCGGCCTCGGCCCAAAGCCGCTGCGCCGCAGTCAGCCCGCCCTGCACCGGACCGCCGCCGGAGGAGGCCGATCCCTGCGTGGCTGCCTGCCCCGGTCCAAGCGCGCCGCGCCGCCACGCATGGGTGATGGCCAGCGCCAGCGCATCGGCGGCGTCGGCCGGCCGCGGCATTTCGGTGAGCCGCAGAATCTTGGTCACCATGCGTCCCACGGCTTCCTTGTTGGCAGAGCCGGAGCCGGTCACCGCGGCTTTCACCTCGGTCGGGGTATGGAGCGCCACCGGAATTCCACGGCGGGCAGCGGCAGCAATAACGACGCCGGAGGCCTGGGCCGTGCCCATCACCGTGGAAACATTGAGCTGGCTGAACACCCGTTCCACGGCAAGAACGTCCGGGGAGTGCGTATCCAGCCACAGCTCAATGGCTTCGGAGATCGCCAGCAGCCGCGCGTCCAGCGCTGTACCGGCTTCGGTCCCCGCGACACCGACGGCCACCAGGGTGGCACGCCGGTTGCCTTCGACGTCCACGACGCCCAATCCGCAGCGGGTCAGTCCCGGGTCAACTCCCAGGACCCGGAGAGGCACGCGGTGCTCAGTCTTCTTCGAGCTGTGCGAGGACGTCTGCTGAAATGTCCGCGTTGGAGTAGACGTTCTGGACGTCGTCCAGGTCCTCCACCGCGTCGACCAGCTTCATGAACTTCCGGGCGTTGTCTGCATCGAGTTCCACGTGCATGGAGGGCAGGAACTCTGCTTCGTCGGTGTCGTACTCGATTCCGGCTTCCTCGAGGGCAGCAACGACGGCCCGCAGGTCCGCGGCTTCGGAGATGATCTCGAAGTTCTCGCCCGCTTCCTTGACCTCGTCAGCCCCGGCGTCGAGCACCGCCATCAGCAGGTCGTCTTCGGTGAGGTCCTTCTTCGGAAGGGTGACCACGCCCTTGCGGGTGAACATATAGGCGACCGAACCCGGGTCGCCCATGTTGCCGCCGTTGCGCGTAACAGCCAGGCGCACCTCGGAAGCGGCGCGGTTCTTGTTATCGGTGAGGCACTCGATCAGCAGAGCAGTGCCCTGGGGTCCGTAGCCTTCGTACATGATGGTCTGGTAGTCGACGGCTTCGCCCAGGAGCCCGGCGCCGCGCTTGACGGCACGGTTGATGTTGTCGATGGGGACCGAGGTCTTCTTGGCCTTCTGCACGGCCAGTTCCAGGCCGGGGTTGCCGGCCATGTCAGCGCCGCCGGCACGCGCGGCTACTTCGATGTTCTTGATCAGCTTGGCAAAGGACTTGGCACGCTTGGCATCAATTACGGCCTTTTTGTGCTTGGTGGTTGCCCATTTCGAGTGGCCCGACATGCTTTACGCGTCTCCTCTGATCATCTGGATAAATAGTTCGTGGATGCGGCGCTCCCCCGTTACCTCCGGATGGAACGAGGTGGCCAGCAGTTTCCCCGAACGCACTGCGACAATTCTAGCGACTGAATCCCTCCCCTTAGCGATGGCTTCCGTGGAGGCCGCCTGCGGGAGGACCTTCGCCAGGACCTGCACCGAGGAGCCTACCTTCTCAACCCACGGTGCGCGGATGAAAACTGCGTGCACAGGCGCAGCCGGCTGTCCCGGCTCCTGCGAGGGGAGGTCCTGGAGCCCGTCGAAGTCCAGGGTGGTCTCGAACGACTCACGCTGGCGGCCAAAGGCGTTGCGCCGGACTGTCAGGTCCAGGCCGCCAAGGGTCTGCTGAGGTTCACCCGCTGCGTCCAGGGCCGGGTCCGTGATCCGGTCCGCCAGGAGGATCATGCCCGCACAGGAGCCATAGACCGGAAACCCATCCCGGATTTTTGCCCGCAGCGGCTCGGCGATGCCGTAGAGCCGCATGAGTTTGTCGATCGTGGTGGATTCCCCGCCGGGCAGGACCAGCCCGTCCAGGGCATCGAGTTCGGACGCCCGCCGGACCGGAATGGTCCGTGCGCCCGCTGCTTCCAGCGCCTGGACGTGTTCGCGGACACCGCCCTGCAGGGCAAGCACTCCCACCAGCGGTGCAGCGGTGGCCCTGGTGGTGATCTCGGTCATTTGACCAGTCTAGGTTGCCGGGTGCCTTCCGGTCCGGTTAGTGACCGTGGGATATATTCGGTATCCATGAGTTCTTTCTCCATCCTGGTCGGCAAACTGGTCCGCGGCGCCTCACGGCTGCGCGGCGGAGGGTCCGCCCTTCCCGGCCTGGTGGTGGAGAAGATCGACCCGGATTTTATCCGCCGGACGCTCTCCACCCTGCCCCTCGGCGTCGCCGTCGTGTCCGGAACCAACGGCAAGACGACCACCACCAAAATGGTGGTGGAACTGCTCGAAGGCCAGGGCCTGAAGGTCTTCACCAACCGCACGGGAAGCAACTTCACCCGCGGCGTAGCTGCCGCGTTGCTCGGTGAGGTGAACCTGCGCGGCCGCCTTGATGCTGACATTGCGGTGCTGGAACTCGATGAAGCGCACGCTGTTCACTTCGTGAAGCTGATCCAGCCGCGCTACGCCCTCCTGCTCAATGTCCTGCGCGACCAGCTGGACCGGTTCGGCGAGATAGACAAGACCACCCGCCTGCTGGAGCAGATCGCCCTGGCGACGACGGACACCGTGGTCCTGAACCGTGAGGATCCCAGGGTCGCGTCGATTGCCGATTCGCTGACCAGCCAGAAAGTGACGTACTTCGGGCTTGACGCGTCGCTGCGCAGCACCTTCCCGAACGACGACGAGATGCGCGGATCACGCTCCGAAGCCATCGCCGCTGCCCAGCCCGCCGACGTCGTGCTGACGCGCGTTGCCGAAGCTGACGCTGACTTCGTGGTGGACGGAACCCCCACCACCACCGGGCTGAAGCTCCGCGGCGTGTACAACATCTTCAACGCTGCCGCCGCCCTGGCCTTTGCCCGGCAGATCCTCGGGCCGAAGGCAGACCGTGCCAAGCTGTTCGAGTCCCTGGCCAACGTGGAACCGGCGTTCGGGCGCGGGGAATCGCTGACCGTGAACGGGGCGCCGCTGGAACTGGTGCTCGTGAAGAACCCCTCGGGCTTCCGCCTGGGCCTGAAGTCCTTCGCGGCGCACGGCTACGCCACCATGATTGCGATCAATGACAACTACGCCGACGGCCGCGACATGTCCTGGCTGTGGGACGTGGACTTCGACACCCTGTCCGGCGGCGTCGACATGGTGGCGGGCGTCCGCGCCTATGACATGGCGCTGCGCCTGAAGTACGACGACGTTCCCGTCCGCGGCGTCGACACTGACATTCCCGATGCGCTGGCGAAATTCATCTCCTCGGCGGGAAGCCAGCCCATGCGGATTTTCTGCACTTACACGGCCATGCTTGCCGTACGCCGGGAACTCTCCAAGATCACGAAGGTTGAGGTTGTCTCATGAGCCGCGACATCCACATCCTGCAGCTTTACCCGCGGGACATGAACATTTACGGCGACTGGGGCAACGTCCTGGTCCTGAAGCAGCGCCTGAAATGGCAGGGCTACAACCCGGTTGTCACCGAGTACAACCCCGGCGACGAGTTCCCTGCCGACGTCGACCTCATTGTTGGCGGCGGCGGGCAGGACAGCGGCCAGGTGGTGATCCAGCAGGACCTGCAGGCCCTGGCGCCGACATTGCGCAGCCTGGCCGACGACGGCCTGCCAATGCTGGTGATCTGCGGGCTCTACCAGCTCTTCGGCCGGTTCTTCAAGACCCACGACGGCGTCCTCATCCCGGGCATCGGTGTGCTGGACATTGAAACGCACGGCGGTCCGGACCGGCTGATCGGCAATGTGCACTCGGTCAGCGATGAGTTCGGTGACATCCACGGCTACGAGAACCACAGCGGGCAGACCTTCCTGGGCCCGGATGCGAAACCCCTGGCGCTGGTCCGCAAGGGTGAAGGCAACAACACCAAGGACGATACCGAGGGTGCCCGCTACCAGAACGTCGTGGCCAGCTACCTCCACGGTTCACTGCTGCCCAAGAACCCGGCCATTGCTGACTTCCTGATTGAGCAGGCCGTCACCCGGCGCTGCGGTTCCTATGAACCGGCTCCCGTCCCTGATGCGGACCTTGCCGAACTGGCCCGCCTGTCCGAACTGGCCCGCTCCCACGCTGCCAACCGCCCCCGGTAGTTTGTGCCGGGGGTCTCCCCGATGCGGATTCTCTCCCTCCGGGTGCCGCGCTTCCCACCCCTCGTTACCCCTGTGACAAATGGGACCCCAGCAGGCACCACCCGCCACAAGCAGTGGGATCTGTGCACGCCAACCCCGTAAGGTGACGCCTCGAGACCGCCGGACGGGCCGGGTTAGGCGGCTTTAATACTCCAAGCGAGCTCTGCGAGCGAAGGAGTTTCGTTGCCGCCGTTCCGGCCCGCCCGGTGGAGCCGGACTGTGGCGGAGCCGCCCGCCCCGGAGCAGCAGGACCTAACGAAGAACCCGGTACCGCAGATGCACGCCGCCGTTGCCGAACGACGCGTTCTCCACCAGCTCAAGGTTGATCCGCTGGTTCAGCCCTTCAAACAGCGAGATGCCGGCACCCAGCAGGATCGGAACGACGTGAAGCTGGATTTCGTCCACGAGTCCGCGCTGCAGGCACTGACGGGAGATCTTGCCGCCCAGCAGGCTCACCGTTTTGTCCCCGGCGTCAGCCATGGCCATGTCGACAGCACCGGCGATGTCATCGACGACGAACGTGTACTTCACCCCGTCCTTGACCACGGGTTCCTGCGCCTCATGCGTCATCAGATAGACCGGCACTCCCGGCAGGCCGCCGTAGGGCTCTTCACCGTCTTCGACTGTCCGGGCCCGGTTAGCGCCACCGACGACGGCGCCGATCTCGCCGACAACGCGGTTCACCAGTGCGGTGTCCTCGTCACCCGCATCGACGTCGAACATCCAGTCCACTCCGTCGTCCGGATCTGCCATGTACCCGTCGAGCGTCACCGTTGCATGAATCAGCACGTTTGCCATTGCCTGCTCCTTTTTCGGCCAGCCGTTGGACCAGGCGGCGCTTAGTTGCAGGCCGTTCTACAGGCTGACGGCCGCGAGATCCAGCGCAGGAGCAGGATCGGTGGCGAGCCGGGCATGTGTTTCCACATCGAAACGCACGCCTCCGTACTCCAGCTTTGACCGTTCTATCCCCTCAGGAAGAAAACCAGCCCGCTTTGCCGCGGCACAGGACGCCGGGTTATTCAGCCGGTGCCCCAGCTCAATCCGGAACAGGTCGAGCTCCTGAAAAGCCCAGCTCGCCACACCCGCAGCAGCACGCCCGGCGAGTCCAAGTCCTCGGCCATCACTGGCAATCCAGTACGCGAGCCAGGTTGTGCGGTGCCGGCGATCTATGTGGCTGAGCCCAACGTTTCCGACTGCCCGTCCGTCCACATCGATGGCGAAGCTGCACATACCGGAGTCCGGGTCCCAAGCCAACGTGGAGCGGATAAAAGCCATTGCGGCGTCCACGTCATGGACGGCCGAGCGGTCCAACTGGGTATCCAGATCAGGAGTCGACTGGACAGCAGCGAACAGGCAGGCTGCATCATCCGGCTGCCAGGGTCGTAGCGTCATTCTCACCAGCCGAGGCTAACAGCAGCTGTCCCTTCACGGCCCAAGATTCCGTACCGCCCCCCCCCGCTGTCCGCCGGGGCACCCACGCACTAACAGACCACACCGGGCCGTGCGACTGCCGCCGGTACCTACGCACCCACAGTCCACACCGGGCCAGGCGACGGATGCGTCCCGCTGGCACCCACGCAGCCGCAGGCCGGTCCGGGTTAGGCGGCTTTAATACTCTCTGCGAGCCCTGCGAGCAGGGAGTTTCGTTGCCGCCGTTCCGGTCCGGCCTGCGGCGGTCCGGCCGCGGCGGCACCCGCGGCGGTCCGGCCCGCCGCGGACCCGGCCAGTGGACGGCCAAAGCTCACCGCTTCGCCACATCCTCCGACACCAGCCATTCGCGCGCCCCATCCTCGCCCGCTCCCATCGACTCCACGACGGAAACCGTCCGCTGGCGTACCTCGGCCTGCTGCCCTTCTGAAGCACACGGCCCCTGCGGCAGGTCAGCTGCCACGGAGCACCAGCGGTACGGGTCGCGCACAATGACGGACGGCGCCCAGGCCAGGTCGGAAACGCGCCAGTCGGCGCCGTCGTCCTCTTGGACGAACTGCGCCCTCACGATCAGGCCCTCGTTGTTCACCGCGTACCAGGGCGAGAGCTCCGTGACGGCATTGCCCAGGCCGTAGATGATCCAGGTGCCGTTGTAGTTCTCGATCGGCAGCACGGAGTGGGTGTGGTGGCCGTAGATCAGGTCGAACTCTCCGCTGTCGGCCAGGGCGTGGGCGGTTTCCATCTGCTGGCTGTTGGGTGCGGAAGCATACTCGTCGCCCGCGTGAATCCCCCCGATGACGAGGTCTGCCCCCTGTTCGCGTGCAGCCTTGGCCCGCTGGATCATGTCTTCGGCGTCCAGCATGTCCACCTGCCAGGGGTACTCGGCGACCAGTCCGTTCAAACCGTAGGTCGCTTCAATAATGCCGATCCGGGCCCCGGACGTGTCCATGATCAGCGGGACCTGGGAGTCCTCCTCCGATGCGTAGGATCCGGTGTGTTCCAGTCCCAGCGAGTCCAGGACCGACAGCGTTCTGTTCAGCCCCTCAGTGCCGGCGTCGATGGTGTGGTTGCTGGCCGTCGTGCAGGCCTGGTATCCGACGGCGGCAGCCGCTGTCAGGATCTGCGGCGGTACGTTGAACATGGGATACCCGGCGTACGGTCCGTCCGCTTCGGCAACGGGGGTTTCCATGTGGCAGACGGCCAGGTCGGAGCCCGCGACGTAGGCGCGCATACCCTCCAGCAGGGGTTCGAAGTCCAGCGGCTGTTTTCCACCCGTCCGCGCATCGGCGGCGGCCTGGTCCCAGAGCTGCGGATGCACCAGCAGGTCACCGGTGAGCATCACGGTAGTGCAGCGGATGCCCGGACATTCGGCGCCGGCTCCCGGTGTCACAACCGGTTCGGGAGTTTGGCTTGGAGCTTGTGACGTCGTGGACGGCGCTGCAGCGGACGGCGTCTCCTCGTCTCCGGAGGACGCGGTGCACGAGGTCAGTGCCAGTCCAAGGGCCAGAGCAGTTGCCGCGAGTTTGGCGGCGGTCCAAACTGTCGTCTTCATCGTTCCCCCCGGAACACTCGTGACCGCCTGCGGAGCACCCGTGCGGGTACCTTCTGGTGGTCAGGGATGAGCATACGCGGCCCGTCGGCTGGTTGCGCGGGGGCGCGTATGAAAGTCTTGGTTTTCATGAGCAATGCCCTTCTTTCACCCAGCGCCCTGCCGTATGAACTGCCGGATTTCACGGCCATCGCCGCCAAGGATTTCATCCCTGCTTTTGAAGCCGGGATGAAAGAACAGCGTTCGGAGATCGACGCCATCACCGCCTGTCCGGAACGGGCAACCTTCGAGAACACCATTGCCGCGCTGGAGCGGTCCGGCCAGATCCTCTCAAGGACCTCCGCTGTGTTCTTCAACGCGGCGATGTCCCACGCCACGGCCGAGGTCCAGGAAGTTCAGAAGCAGGTGGGCCCGCTCCTTTCGGCCCACGAAGATGCCATCTACCAGGACTCCGCGCTCTTCGAACGCGTCAGCTCCGTGCCCGGGGACGGGTTGGACGATGAGTCTGCCCGGCTGTTGGCTGAATACCGGCGCAGGTTCCTGCGCGCCGGCGCCGCACTGGACGACGCCGGCAAGGCCAGGATGCGTGAGCTGAATACCCGCCTGGCGGAACTGGGGACGGCGTTCTCGCAGAAACTGCTGGCCGACACCAATGAGTCCGCCCTGGCGGTGGATGACGAGTCCGAGCTGCAGGGCCTCTCCCCCGATGACATCGCCGCCGCGGCCGCAGCTGCCGGCGAGGCTGGGTCCAGCTCGAAGTACCTTTTGACCCTGATCCTGGCAACACCGCAGCCCGCGTTGGCACGGCTGAAGAACCGCAGCACCCGGCAGCGGCTTTTTGAAGCCTCGGTCAATCGGGGTTTCCGGGACAACGACGGGAACACCCTCGGCATCGCCGCCGAGATGGCAGCCCTCCGCGCCGAGCGTGCAGCCCTGCTGGGCTACGACAGCCACGCCGAATACGCGGTCGGGGACCAGACCGCACCTACGATCGGTGCCGTCCATGACATGCTCTCCAAACTGGTGCCCCCGGCGGTCCGCAATGCCGGCGCGGAGGCGCAGAAGCTGCAGGTTGCGGCTTCGAGGGACGGAATCCATGAGCTGCAGCCGTGGGACTGGGCCTACTACTCCGAGCAGGTCAGGCGGGAAGAATTCGCCGTGGACCTGGATGCGCTGCGTCCCTGGTTCGAGCTGGACCGGGTCCTGAACGACGGCGTTTTCTTTGCCGCCAACCAGTTGTACGGGATCACCTTCACCGAACGCCCGGACCTCACCGGCTACCATCCTGACGTCCGGATCTGGGAAGTCCGGGATCAGGACGGCAGCGGACTTGGCCTGTTCCTGGGCGACTACTTCACGCGGGAGACCAAGAGCGGCGGCGCCTGGATGAACGAATTGGTGTCCCAGTCCCGGCTTCTGGGCAGGAAACCGGTTGTGGTGAACAACCTCAACATCTCCCGTCCTTCCGAAGGCGAACCGGCGCTGCTGACCTTCGACGAGGTCGTCACCGCCTTCCATGAATTCGGCCATGCCCTGCACGGTTTGTTCTCCGACGTCGAATTCCCCTTGTTCTCCGGAACCGCCGTGCCGCGGGACTTCGTGGAATACCCCTCGCAGGTCAACGAGATGTGGATGCTCTGGCCCGAGGTGGCAGCCAACTTCGCCCGCCACTACCAAACCGGCGAACCGCTTCCGCAGGAAACCCTCGACCGGATTCATGCTTCATCGCTCTGGGGCGAGGGCTTTCGCACCACGGAGTACCTGGGAGCCACCCTGCTTGATCTCGCCTGGCACGAACTGTCCGCGGGCGAAGCGGTAACGGATCCGGAAGCCTTCGAAGAAAAAGCCCTGGCCGACTCAGGAGTCAGCCTCCCGCTGGTGCCGCCGCGCTACCGGACCGGATACTTCAAGCACATTTTCGCGGGCGGCTATTCGGCTGCGTACTACTCCTACATTTGGAGCGAAGTGCTCGACGCCGACACCGTGGAGTGGTTCCGGGAAAACGCCGGTCTGACGCGCGCCAACGGCGATGCGTTCCGGAGCAAGCTGCTTTCGAAGGGCTACTCGGCCGATCCCCTGGAGTCCTTCCGCAACCTGCGGGGCCGGGACGCGGAAATCGGCCCGCTGCTGGCCCGCCGAGGACTGTCCTGAGGCCATGGCAACGATCGCGTCTTGCCAGCGCCTGCAGCATGCCTGGTTTACCGCCCTGGCATCAGCGACAGGCGGCCGCTCGTTCGGAACACATGAGTCACGCTGGGTGTGGCTTCCGGCCCGCCGCCAGCTCATGCTGATGTTCCCGGACGAAATCTCGGCTGCAGGAATCCGTCCCGGACTGGCTGAAGGATCCCGGCTCGGGGCTTCCTCAGTTACGGCGTGGCTGGGCGGGTCCGTGGACCCCGCACCGCTGGAGGCTTTCGGCTTCCGCCGCGGCCCGCAGACCTGCTGGATGACGGCACCCGTGCATGCACCGCAGGCGTGGCCCGGCACGGCCGCCGCGGTGGAGATCCAGCCGCCGGAGGTCTCCGGCGCAGATGCCGAGGAGCTGCGGGTCGGGCATTCGCAGCCGCGGCAGGCCTGGCATATCGCTGCCCGTGATTCCGCCCGCATGACCGGGCGGGCCTACGCCTTTTATCCCAGCGGGATTGCCGGGCTGTCCGAGGTCGGCGGAATCTTTTCCCTGGCTGTCGGAGCGTCGAGCCGGCGGCGCGGCTTCGGAACGGCTTTGCTGAGTTCCGCCGCTGCTGCTGCCGAAGCCGCGGGTGCGAAGGACCTGATCGTCAACGCGACGGCGCCGGGACAGGACCTTTGCGCTGCCCGCGGCTTCTCCCTGGTGGGCCGGGGGCGGACTTACACCATGGCGATCGGCTAGCGGGAAGCAGGACGCAGGACACAGCAGAGCGAAGCAGGAAACGAGAGACACAGAACAGCGGCGGGGGCACCCATTTTTGTTGTGGGGCCCCCGGTCGTAAAATTTTTGTGTGG